>NZ_JAXIWG010000002.1:0-770970 GCF_034652275.1 Yoonia sp. 72
TCGGGCGTGCTGGCAATGGTCGTGATCGCGACATCGCCGGTCGTCGCTGTCAGCGTTGCGTTGACGGTCACGTCACCGCGCGTCTGCACGTCGATCCGGTTGCCCGCGCTGATCGCGGCATTGATCGTCACGACGTCCTGTTGCTCTGGTCCGACCTGCCCGTCGGCAGGATTGGCCACGGTGTTCAGCAAGACCGACGTACCCGCCGTCATTGCGCCGTCCAGCGTGATGTCGCCGCGGTTGAGTATCTGGATGCTGCCGTTCGTGGCGGTGATGGTCCCCGTCACATGCACGATATCGCGCTGTTCGACGCCTGCAGGGCTGGCCGTGCCAGCAGCACGCGTGTTGATCGACACATTGCCTGTCGCCTGCAACACACCGTCAATGAACACGTCGCCGCCCGCATTGTCATAGCGCGCAGGGTCGAACACGATCTGCGGATTGGAGCCAAGATTGACGGACCCGTCCGTATTTTCGGTGTTGGTCGTCACATCGGTGAAGATGTTGATGTTCCCGTGCGCGATCACTCGTGCCGCGACGTTGTCTGCATCCGCGCCCTGCACGATCACATGATCGCCCGCCCAGATGTTGACGTTGCCGGCCTGCGCCTGCACCAAGACACCCCGATGGATCGTCACGGTGTCGTAGTTGTTGTTGTAGTCATCGACATTCTGCGGGAAAGCCGCAAGCGCCGCATCTCTCGCAGCATCGGCTGCCGCGATTTCCTCGGGAGTTGTGCGTGGCCCGTAATCGGCATTTTCGATTTCGGCACGCGCTGCGTCGTAATCTGCTTGGGTGAAAAAGACGCTTTCGTTGGCAATGATATTGATGTTGCCGCTGGCCGCGATGATGTTCTGACGCACGTCGATCGGGCTGGTCGCCGTCATGAAGAAGTCGGTCGCGACGCGGAATGCCTCGGCTGTCCCGTCTTTCGTTTCAGCGCGGATCGCACCGTCGTTGAAGATATATGCAGAGCCGGTCGTCGAAACACCCTGGATCGACCCGATAGTGGTAAAGAGCCGCTTGTCTGCCTGCCCGATATCCCTGTTGGCCGTCAGGAAGGCCCGCCCGCCGGTGACGTTGGACACGCCCAGTGCCGCACCGTTCAGGATGCGCCCTGCTATCGCCGTGATAAAGGCGGTAAAGCCTTCACCGACACCGACCTGGTCAAGGATCAGATCGTCGCTCACTTCGATGATGCGGATGTTGCCGAACAGGGCAGAAGCGTTCAGCACGCCGCCAGTGGTGTTGACCCGCAGGTCCTTGCCCAGCCCGCCGATCAGACCGAATTCGGCAATCGTCTCGATGTTGTAACCGGTGATGACCGCAATACCCGCCGCATCGCTGCTGTCGGCGTCGAACATATTGCCCTCTGCCGTCAAGCGGATACTGCTTGTTTCGCCTGTAGAGATGACTTGGCGCAGGTTCATGTCGCCGGCTTCGGTGACATAGATGTTGCCCCCTGCCAGAAGGGTCAGTTGCCCGTTGCCACGCGCCTCCAGATCGAGGTCATTGTCGGCGGTTCCGATATTGCCCGACGCCTGCAGGATGATGTTGCGGGCTTCGATATTGACCAGATCATTGCCGAACCCGTCAAGAATATCGCCATCCAGCGCACGGATATCGACATCGCTGCTTGCAGAATAGATCGTGCCGACAAGGAAGTCGCCGGTCCGTTCGGCCAGCACGATTTCATTCTGCGACCGCGCTGTCACGATACTGCCTTCGGACAGTTCCATGTAGATGCGGTTTTCGGGAAGCGTCTCGTTGGCCAGACGTCCGATGGACCCCCGCCCGCCTTCGAGCACGACGGAATCGGCGGTGATGTTGGTGATCGAGGCGTCAACGTTGCTGATGATCCCGTTGCCAGCCTTCAGCCGCAACTGGCCCGCACCTGCGCCATCGCCGGTGACCGTGATGGCCCCCAGAAGGATCTGGTTTTCCGACCCGACAAAGGTTTCCCCGATTGAGGTGATGTTCACGCTGTCGCTGGCTTCGATGTTGAAGTCTTCGCGCTGCTGCACCTGCAAACCAGCGAGTTTGACGAATTCGTCAATCGTCAGCGTCACACCGGTTTCCGCGACCAGCGCCACGGGGTCACCATCTTCATCGATCAGCGTCATGGAGTTTGCCGTGACACTTGCGATACGGAACAGCGTGGTGCTGGTGTTCGCGTTCAGGGTTTCGACCTTCGCGGCGAAGGCCTGCGGCGTATAGGCGGGCGTGGTGGACAACAGGATATAGTCACCCACGCGGAAGCCGTCGATGGCCGACCCGCCGTTCAGTGCGTTGCCGAGGAAATCGTGGGTCCCGCCTGTGCGCGTGATCGTATCGCCGCCCAAATTGGCGATGACCGCAATAGAGGACCCTGACGGGTCGTTCACGATGGCGGAAACACGCACCTGCTTGGCAATCGGGTCTGTAAAGGCAACCGTCAGGACATCCTGCGCAAAGGTTGTGCCTGTGTTTTCAAACAACATCGTCCGCCCGTCGCCGGAGAAACCGGCGATGACGTAATAACGGCCATTCTCGGTTGCATTGACGGGATCGCCGCCTTGCACCTGAATCGTCTGCCCGACCAAGAACTCTGGCTGACCGGCAGCGTTCCATGTCCCCGAGCTGCGCGTCATCGAATTGCTCGCGCGGTCAAAGGTGACATTGACGGTTTCGATCTCGGTCACGAGGAAGAACAGGTCGCTGCGTTCGGCTGCAGCGATAATCAGCTGTTCGTCCTGCGTCAGGCTGCGCCCTTCGGACAACAGAATGGTGACTTCACCCTCGGTGCGGCCAACCTTGCCCTCCACGTTCAGCGTCACTCTGGCCCCGATGATGTTCGGGTCCTCGATGTTGATCGTCGTGTCCGTCACAGGCTTGAGCAGGCCCGATCCGATCGCGTTCAGCAGCTCTGCCTCGGTCCAGACCTTGAAGCGGCTTTTGATCTCTTCTTTTTCGGCCGCACTTGTCAGATCAATGTTGGGATCTGTGTTTTCCGCGGTCTCGGCCCCATAGCGGGCATGCTGTTCAAGGAACTGTGCCGTGCGGGTCTGCTGCAAGGTCACGATTTGCGACGCCGCCTGCGTGTTGGCGTCTTCTGGGGACAGGCCAGATGCGATCAGTTGCGCAGCGATAGAGCCTTGCAAACCGCTGGTGTCGCCGTTTTCTGACAACTTGATCAGCGCCGTGCGATCGACGACAGCCTGCAGCTCCTCGGCTGTCAGCAGATTGCGCCAGGACCAATAGGTCCGGTAATCATCGACACGGGCATTGTTCAGGCGTGCGATCGCTTCGCGGATCTTGTCGCCCGCAGGACCGGCAGCGATGCCGTTGGCATCAAGGACAGTGACGTCGCCAAGCAGTTGCATGTCGCCCCAGACACCGCCCAACAGCGCTTCGCGCGAGCGGACGTCGATTTCCTGGATCTGGTTTCCGTCCAGAAGATCATTCCCTTCGCCTTCCAGTGTCACGGTGACATCACCGGCTGAAGAGGCAATCTGGAACACGCGCAGCGAATTGGTGTTCTGGTAAAGGTTGATATCGTCGGTCGCGAAGGCGGTCAGCACATCGGTGCTGCGCACCCCGGTATCGATGGTGATTGCTGTAGCGCCCCCGATTTCACGGTCCGCATCCAGACGGATCGAGCCGCCTTTGACAAGGCTGCCGCCGGACGCGTTCAGGATCGACCCGCCGACGCCTGCGCCGATCTGACCGCGCGTGCCGGCCAGAATTTCGACCAGACCGTCACCGGCGGAAATGATCGACCCGATCCGCAGATCGCCCGACCGCTGTTGCAGCAGGATATCACCGACAGAGGTGACATTCAGCACACCGTTCGCCGACTGGCTCACCTGCAGCGCGTTCAGCGCGCGGCTGTCACCGGGTGTATAGAACTGGGAATCCGCAGGACGGATCAGCCCGAAATCGCGCACACCGACACCGGCAAGGCCGGTGATATTGATGATCCGGCCACCAACGGACGGTGTCAAACCCTGTGCTGCGACGCTTTGGGTCGTAACGGTCCCTTGCGAAATCAAGGTCGTCCTGCCGTTTTCGTTGGTGATCTGACCCGCGATGATCAGGTTGGCCTGACCCGCGTTTACAAACAATTCACTCTGGTTGAAGCCGGTGAATTCGATGTCGATGGTCTTGTTCGCCGCGATCGTGTGGTTGTGCTTGGTAAAGGTCTGATTGATCGTCGTGATCTGGATGAAGGTCTCGGATTTGCCATACCAGCTTGTCGTGGTCGAATAGGCGGTCTGTTTGGGTGTGCCCTGCTCGGTCGTCACAGTTGAGCTGTTATAGGTATAGGCCAGCTGGTTCGTGTCGGTATTGGAATCGAAGTAGAAGTAATTCGAGTTCGGCAGCAGGCTTGTGCTCAGCACTGTTCTGCTGACGACCGGCATGTTGATGGTATCGGCCAACAGGAAATCGAGGCCCCAGAGCGAGCGGTAGGTTTTTTCCTGAACGACCTTGACCTGCGCGCCTTCGCCCACGACCCAGCCATAGCGGAAACCAGTCGCCGTGCCATAGCCCAGCTTTGAGGTGATCGCGTCACCCGTAGAGGTCAGCACATTGGCCCCTGATGAATGCGTCGCAGTGGTGTTCACCGTGCCTTTGGGGCCGAAGCGGGCCTTATCGGCATCATTGTAGAGCAAAGGATCCCATCGGGAATCGATCAAGCCGCCGGTCATCGTGACCACGCCATTCGCGTCGGTTGTGTAGATCGTCGCGTGGGTGGCAAGGTCGGACCCGTCGTTGCGCACACCGCGTGTCTTGTCCTTCAGGACGATCGTGCCCACGCCTTTCTGCGACACGTCCATCGATTCGATGACGATAGTCAGCCCCTGAAGCGCAGCGATCCCCGCAATGTTCATCTGGTTGATGATGCTGATCTTGGGATAACCGGCATGGCTGATAAGCTTGCCCTGGCTTGTGGCAACGATCCGGCCTTCGATATCGATCTGGCCGCCCTTGGGGCTCATCGCAAGGATCGTCAGCTGCTTCAGCCCGGCATCATACCGCGCGAAAAAGTCCGGATTGCCAAGATTGATGTTCACCACGCCGGTGGCCGCCAGCAACTGGTTGCGGACGTAATCACCAAGGATCAGCGTGAATTCCGACTGACCTGCCTGAATAAGGCCGTTGACGTTCACATATCCGCCGCGCAGCAGGATCGTGTTCGCCTTCATGCCCTGCTGGACCAGCTGACCTGTGCGGTCGTCGACATAGGTGGCCGAACTGCCGGTCTGTGGACCGGCAAGCCGGTTGATCTCTGCTACACGGTCTAGAATGCCCGGATCCGGTCGCAGCGCATTCAATGTCCCCGCAGTCAGCGGAGTATTTCCCAGGATGCCACTGTTGATGAACTTGCCGTATGGGTCGCCGTTGGTGTGCAAATCGCCCTTGATATCGACGGCGATCGTGCCGCCAACGCTGATAACGACGTTCGCGACATTGACATCGGCCAGGAAAACGACGCTGACCTCGTTCGAGCCCGCAGGCCCGAAAACGCCAACTTGGGCCAAAGGAGCAAATACGCGACCGGTGAAAGTGACCACCTGATCGTTCGTTGGCAGGCTGACGGTACCGAATGGCACCGTACGGACGTTCTTGAGGACCTGAACGTTGATGACAGGGGCGGACCCCGTGCCTTCTGCGATACTCTGTGGCGTAAACACGAGGCTGTTGGGCGACTTCAAGTCCACAGTCCCAAGAAAGCCAAGTCCGCCTACGATCCCAAGCGGGCGGTTGTCCTGCGTGACGGAAACCTCGTTCCGCCCCAGAACGGCATTGCGGACTTCGTCGATCGACGTGGCCGCCGTGACTGTGACACCATTGAAATCAACGCCCCCGTTGCGTTCGGGGATATAGATTTCACCAAACTGCAGCGATGCGGTTGAATTGCTGTCGATACTCAAGTTGACGTTCTGTGGCGCGTCGAACGTGCCCGTCCCGTGCAACTGGTCGGTCAGGATACGGATCCGGCCCGCTGCAGCGACAATATCGTCGAAAACAATGACGCGGGATTCGCGGTTGATCGGCACAACGACACCACCGACGAGGATCGCTTCACCAGCGGCCAGCATCTGGCCTTCTATGCGCGCGATTGTGTCGAGGTAAAACTTCGTGAACGCGTTTCCATCGTCGAAAGTCCCGTTAGCGTTTTTCACGCCATAGACTTCAAGCGTGGTGCGCGCTTCTCTCAGGGCAATCTCGCCGGCAGACGGAATGAACTGGGATACTTCTCTGGTTTTGATCAGCAGACCCTCGGCTGATCCGGGTGTGCGGGTGCCGGTAAAGTTCGGATCAAGCGTGCCGTTATATGTATACCGCAGGAGGTTTCCGCTGGCGTCACGTTCCTCTCCGATAGTCAGTTGCAGATTGCGCCGCGCGCCGGTCTGGATCAGACCGTTGTTGATGATTTCGGATCGCGCCTGTGCCAGTCCTTCGCCCGGACCGGTTGAATTGTCCGCACCCCCAAAGAGGCTGTTGACGCCGTCCCTGACGGCCGAAACCCAGTTCGTCCCCTTGGCCATGCCGATCACCGAGGCAAGTCCGATCGAGTCGGCATTGAGGTCGATGTTCAGATAGCTTTCGACCACGGCACGCGCATTGCCTGCCAGTGCGCCTTCGACCAGAATGACGTTGCGGACCAGATAGATGGCCTGTGTCTTGAGGTCGTCGATCGGGATGGCCGAACCGGCAAAGTTGTCGACCCGCGCTTCGAGGCTGTTGTCCTCGATCTTGAGATTGCGGTCGGTGCCGGTGGACAGGAACATGTCCCGATGGGCCAGCATTTGGGCACCGGATTTGACAGTGATCGTGTTACGCGGCTGGATGTCGATGATAGCAGAGCCAAGCGCCACGGTCGCGGCACCATAGGTTTCGGAATAGGACTGCAGATAGACGTTGAACTTGCCCGAGGCTTCGAACTCCAGCTCTCCGCGCGCTTCGATCCGTGCATTGTTGCCGACGTTGATATCCGCCGTGATCGGCACAGACACACCGTCTTCACGCTGGTTGAACGTCACGAAGGCACCGGCACCCGACAGGGCACCGGCTGTTTCAAGCCGGACTTTGTCCGTATAGGCGATTTCGTTGAACGCCTTGGCATAGAGCTTGCCCTGCGGATTGGTCGTGTCGATATCCGCATTGTTGCCAAAGGTCACCGCAGTGCGCATTTCCGCGCGGGTGTCGCTTGTCGCACTGGCACCAGAGGCGATACCGCCGGTCTTGCCGTTGATGTCGTTGCCACTTGCCACGCGCAACAGTTTGTTGGTGGCTTGCAGGTCCATGGCACCCGCCTGTGCCTTGGCAAAATTGCCCAGCACAACATCGACCTTGGAATACAGCTTGTTGTCGGCGACCGCACCGGCACCGGCGATGGCGCCATAGGATGCCGTCACAACTTCGGTATCCATCCGGCTCAGTTGCGATGCGGACACCCGCAGCAGACCGGTGGCATTGATTTCGGCGCGGTTGGCCAGCGATGTCGCATCGGCCATACCGGCTGTAATCGTCGCTTTTGTATCGGTCTGCGGCGCGGCGGCAGCACCGGACAGCAAGCCGTAAGCACCGGTTTCGGTTCTGGCGTCGTTGTTGCTCTGGCCACCTGCACTGATCGTCACATTGACGCCGTTGACCTTTGCGCCGGTGCCGACAAGCGCGGACACATTGGTATCGCTTTGCGCAATCGACACCGCAGCGCCGACGCCCACAAGCCCTGCACTGGCCGCGCGCGACGTCGCAAGCTGCGACACGTTGGACGCGGCGGTCATGGTAAAGTTGGCGGCGTTGACTGTCGCGCCATTGCCGACGCGCGCTGCAACGGTATCGGTGTTGGACACCCTGACGAAGGTCGAATTGACGCCGATCAGCAAACCGCCGCCGGATGCGCTTGCATCCGCGGTCGCGATGCGGGTGCCTTCGGGATTGCCGTCCGAAATGGCATTTGCATTCAACGTACCGACAGTGATGCTGCCCTGATTGCTGCCGACCTGCAGGCCGACACGCGCGCCGGTCAGGATCGTCGCTTCGCTGACACCCACGGCGGCTGTCGATGCCACGGTGATACCTTCGACACCCGCCGCGGTCTTGATCAGCGAGCGCGCATCCATGTTGAGCGTGCCAGCAGTCAGCGTCACGCCGCCGACATTCGCCTGCACACTGTTGCCACCGCCCACAGGCCGCGTATTGATCCGCGCGACCGAGCCGCTTGCGGCCAGGCCGACAAGACCTGCGGCGACGCTCAGAACCTTGACGTTTGCAGACAGGTCAGAGCGGTTGAGCGCCTCGACCGTAACGGTCCCGCCCACATTCACGCGGTGACCCGCGTTGCCGGTGCCGGTGATCTGGGCGCTGACCGTGCTGGTCGCGGTGATCTCGGCCAAGGCGCCGCCGCCGGACAGCGCACCGCCCAGACCAATCGCCGCAGACAGCGCCGCAGCCCGCGAGACAACCGTCACGGTGGTGTCGTCTGTGGCGCGTATTGCCAGACTGGCTGCTCTTACATCGGCATTGTTCACAGAGGCCGAAATTGAGTTGTCGACCGTGTTCTGGGCAGTTGATACCGCCACAGACCCAGCAAAAGCCACAACGCCTGCAGCCAGCGACAAAGCAGCGGAATCGACCGTTGCATTGATGGTTGCATTGTCGGCGGCCGTGATGGACATCGCGCGGCCTGCGGTCATGGTTGCGCCCGTGACATTGGCATCGACCGCATAATTGATCGTGTTGACCGCAAAGGCCCCCGCGCCTGCACCCGCAACACCGACAAAACCGCCAGCCAGCGCGACAGCGAAGCTGCCGACATGCGCCGTGATCGACGACGTCATCAGCGCGCTGACCGTGATGTCGCGGTTGGCAGTGATGACGGCATCCTGCACCCGGGCGAACACACCGCTTGTGTCTCCGTTGCCGATCTCGTTGCGGGCATAGGACGTACCGATGCCCACGCCGACACCGGCGACGCCACCGATCCCCAAGGACACGGCGGCAGAGATGATCGCAGCCTCGATACGGGCATTGCCGGTTGCCGTGATCGCGACGTCCTGACTGATGGCCACGCCCGGCATCAGCACGGGCACCAGCGCGCTTACGACGGCAGGCACCGGACTGGCGGGAACGGGGTCCACAAAGGACGGGTCAGGCAGGAAGACACTGCGCAGGCCAATTCCATCGGGGTCCGACAAGGGCAGGAAAGTCAGGACAGTGATCGTATCCTCAACCGGATCGCCGTTGCTGTCGGTGATCGTACGGGTGACCTCTTCGGATTTGACTTTGTATTCAACCAAAGGCCGCGCATTCAGTGCGGTATTGGGCAGAAATACCTGATCGTTGGTCAGGGTCGGACCTGTCACCGGCACCAGCGCAAACTCGGTCCCGACCTGCAGCGGCGGATCACCGGCAAAGACAGGGCGCGTGATGATTGCACCGGTCACAAGATCGCGGGCCAGCGTGAGAGCCCCAAGATAGTTCGCGTTCAAGCTGTTGTCGGGATTGAAGATCTGGCTGCCTGCGCCCGAAGTTGCGGCGACAAATTCGCCGGTCGGCACGAAGGTCGTCGCCGTGGCTGCATTGATCGTGGCGCCCACGACCTCTGCGGTGACGCGGTTGGTGATGCGGTTGAACGCAAGCGCACCGGCACCGGACACCGCGACGCCTGCGGTGATGCCACCGGCCGCCGCAATCGCCGCCGCAGCAGAAATGACACGGATCGTCGCGTCATCACGCGCATCGATAAGCACATTTCCGGCTGTCGCGATCAAGCTACCCGCGCTGGCCGCGCTCACCTCGGTCACGGCGGCACGCACAAGGGTGCCGATCGTGTTCTGCGCCACGGAAACACCCAGCGCGACCGACACGCCGGTATTTCCGAAAGCCAGCGACAAAGAGAGTGCCGCAGCGATGGCTTCGATCCGCGAAACATCCAGCGCCTGCACGGTGATCGTGCCACCGCGGACCGTCTGGTCACCCAGCGTGATTCGGGCTTCGGTCGATCCTGCGATCAGGTTTTCAGCAGAAACGCCGGACCCTGACAGAGCGATACCCGTCTCGCCCACGCTGATGGCCGCTGCACCTGCAAAGACCAGCGCGTTGATCGTCTTGGAGGACGTCGCCTTGACCACCAGATCACCCGCTGCGGTCACGCTGCTGTTGGAAATGAACGCCTCTGTCTTGGCGGTATCCGCCAAGGCAGCACCGGTTGCGCCGGATTTGCCGATATAGTTCTGCGCCACCGATACACCGACGGCAGCGCTGACGCCGGTCGCGCCCGCAGCCACAGCCACCGAGGTCGCCAGAACAGCCGAGTTGATCAAAGAGGCGCTATCCGCCAGCACTTTGACGTGGCCCACCGGCGCCGCGACAGTCGCATCCGAAATATGCGCCGAGACGTTGGACAAAACCACGTTCTGACCAAAGGCACCCGCGCCTGCAACGGCGACCCCTGTGCCGCCAAAGCCCGCAGCCAACGATACCGCACCGACAATCGCATTGATCGTCGCACGTTCCGCGACAAAGGTGCTGCCGTTGCGTGTCAGGCTCCAGGATGTGCCGGACCCGTCGACGACGATCCAGCGCTGGCCTTCCAGCAGCACGCTGATGCGCAGGTCACCTTCAACTGTGAAATTGGATTGCAAAGCGGTTTTCAGCGCTTGGAGCACCAGACGGTCCGCGTCGATATCGGCCTGCACGACGCGCTCTGCGCCATCTACCATTTCCACATCGGTGCCGGCGGCATCGTCGAGGTCGTCAGAGATTTCGTCAGCCGAGCCAAGGCTTGAGAGGTTGAGAGTGTTTTCAGCGTTTTGCGTGGCAGAACCTGCGCGCACCAGAATGCTGTTGCCGTTCACCAGTCCGGTGGCGGTGACATCGGCCTGCGTATCAATACTGGCAGAAACGGCGTTTTCGACGGCGTTGAACGCCAACGACACACCCAACGACACCGCAACGCCCGTGCCACCGGCAGCAATCGACAAGGCCCCTGCGATGCTGGCCGCATTGATCGTGCTTTCGTCATCGGCCTGCACCGTGACAGTCCGCGCGGTGACGCCATTCAAGAGCTTGCCGCTGATGGCAGCTTCAGGCTTCGTCGCGATCCGGTTGAGAACAGCAGAACCCGACAGGGACACGCCGACACCAGTGCCACCGAACGCAAGACCCGCAGCCACAGCGAGAGAGGCGGCATTGATCTTCTGGTTGCTTTGCGCATCAATCAACAGATCACGGCCTGCGACGATATCGCTTCCGACCGATTTGGCAGAGATCAGCACGCCTGTTTTGTCGAGATTGACCTCGACCCACCGTTCGGGGTTGCTGTAATCGACCGTGCTCAGGTCGATGGTTGCCGGAATGACCCGGTTCCTATCGCCATCCAGCTCATAGTTGCCTTCCAGTTGGGTCTCTCCGATATACTGGAACATGCGTCCGGCATGGATACCGCTCGTGACCTGCACGGTCTTGCCAGCCGTGATCACGCCACGGTTGACGGTCTCGTCGCTGGTGTGGTTCGCGACCATCGTTCCGGTCTGGTAACCGATCTGGTTGCTGACAAAGGCTGCGCCGATGGCGATGCCGACACCGGTGCCACCTGCGCCCAATGCCGCCGAAAGCGCACCGTTCACCGCATCGATGCGTCCGTCGGCGCTGGCCAGAATGCTGACGTCGCGGCCGGCCGTGATAAGTGAGTTATTGACCTGAGCGGATACCCCCGCACCCAACCGGTTGAAGGCAAGCGCACCCGCAAGGGCCACCCCGATACCGACGGCACCGCCCGCAATGGCCAGCGCGCCGGCTGCTGCAATCGCATTGATACGCGCGCTGTCGCTGGCCTGAACCAGAACGTCGCCGGTCCGCGCCAGCACACCGCCGCTGTTCACATCGGTGATATGGGCCGATGTCAGACCGAAGATCTGGTTCTCGGCGACGGTGACACCCAGTGCCACGGCCACAGCCCCTTTGCCAAAGGCAAAAGACACGGACACGGTGGCCGCAATAACATTGATGACAGACTTGTTTTCGGCTTTGACGGTGACATTGTTACCTTCGATGGCGGCGTCAGTGCCGCCCATATCGCCGATGATCCGCGCCGATGTGTCAGAGTCGATCACGTTGCGGACATAGACGCCCGACCCCGAAACCGCGACGCCGACCTTGCCGCCCGCAATGGCGGCCGATCCGGCGACGTTCAGCGCATTGATCTTTTGCTCGGACAGAGCCGTCACGATCACATCGCCAAATGCAGAGACTTCGCTGTCCTTGATATAGGCAAATGTGCCGACAGAGTCGCCCACGCCACGCGCCGCAGCTCCGATCAGGTTTTGCGAGATCGCAGCGCCAACGGATACACCGATCCCGGTCTTGCCAAGGCCCACGGACATGGCTGCAGCCACGGTGATCGCATTGATCGCGCTTTTGTTGGTGGCCGCCACTTCGACGTTGCCAAGCTCTGCCGCGATGCGGGCAGCATCGATATAGGCAGATGTATTCGACAGCACGACGTTTTCGCTATAGGCACCCGCTCCGGCAATGGCGGCACCCGACTTGCCGCCTGCAACCGAAAAGGCCGCTGCTGCGGACACGGCATTGATCGTGGCGATTTCGACGGTGAACGTGTCGCCTGCGCCGGGGATCAGGGTGAACTTGCGGCCCAGACCGTCGATCAGGAACCAGCCCCTGCCATCGTCCGAGGCCGCAAAGACCAGCTCGCTCAGATTGCCGACGGTGCCCGCGACTGTTTCGTCAGCAAGGTTGGCATCGATCAGCCCGACAAGCGCAGACAGAATGTCGCCGTCGCGCGCCGCATCGGTGACCACGGCTACGTCGCTCAGCACGGGCTCGCCGTTCGTGTCCAGCACGGGATCGCCGTTCGCGTCCAGCACGGGTTCGCCGGCCGCAACCAGCACAGGTTCGCCGTTCACGTCCAGCAGTACGTCCTGCTTGGACAGGTCATCTAGACCGGCCGCTGTGACCAGTCCGCCCGCTGCAATCTCGAAGCTGCGGGGCGGGGCGGTTTCTGCCGTGACCTTGACGCCTGTCGCACCTGTCGCGGTGACATCGGCACCGACGATGCGGGCCGTCGTCTGGTTGGCGACCTCGTTAAAGGCCAGCGCCAGCCCGACAGAGACGGAAACAGCAGTTTTGCCTGAGACAGCAGCGCTGATTGCCGCTGCACCGACCAGCGAATTGATCGTACTCGCGTCGCGGGCCACCACGTCAACAGATCCTGCCGTGATATCGCTGGCATTCCCCGTAATTTCGGCAATGGCACCACCGGCGATCCGGTTACGGGCCGCCGCACCGCCACCTGCGATGGCGGCTGCATTGGCGCTTGACCCGGCCATTGCCACTGCCGCTGCTGCCGCGGTCGCATTGATCGTCTGGGCCGACAAAGCCGTGACAGAAAGTGAATCGGGCGCATCGCCGTCAACGCCGATCCTGACATTGTCGAGCGAGGCCAGCGCGGTTGCCTGCCCGTTGCGGATCAGGTCAACGCGTTCCCACAGGCTGGTGTCGGAATAATCCTCGATCGCAAGATCGACACCGTTCGTCACGACGGGAGCCGGATCGGCATTCGAAGGATTGGGAGCAAGCACCTGTCGCGGCGCATTGCCGATATAGCGGTAGACATGCCCCGTCATCGGTGTGCCATCGGCACCGCGCACATAGGTGCCGGGCTGCACGGTGGTCACGGATTGCGCTGTCGTCAGCACGGTTTCGCCCGACAGGTCAGGCGTCGTCTGGTCATAGCCGATCATGTTGTCGACATAGACCACACCGATCCCGACAGCTTTTGTCCCCGAACCGCCGATATTGATCATGCCGGATACGCTGGCTGCCAGAACGGTCGCATCGATCCGGCCCATGCTTTTTGCGTCGACCTTGATATCGCCTGCGGCATCCAGCGTGCTGCTGACGGCCTTCGCCGTCGCCTGTCCGCGGATGGAGTTGAAGCCAACAGCGCCGCCACCAGAGAAGCTGACATCACCGCCATTACCGCCACCGGCGGTCAGACCGACGGCCACGGCAGCCGAAAGACCTTTGGCCATGATCTGTGCGTCACGCGTGGCTGTGATCGCCACATCCTCGCCCGCCGTCACCTCGGCCAAGCGGATCTCGGCCCTTGCGTTCGACGTGATTTCATTGCGCGCAAAGCTTGCGGCCACCGAGACGGATTTTGACCCGCCTGTGCCAACCGCTGCGGAAACGCTGGTTGCTGTCACGGTCGCATCAATCGCTGACACATCGTCAGCCGTTACCGTCACAGATCCGCCGACCTGCACAGTCGGGGCCGCGACAATCTCGGCCACGGTATCGGCGGCAGTCCGGTTCATGGCGATGATCGCGCCGACAGAGACGGCGTCCGATCTATCGGCGACAGATACACCTGTCGCAACGGCAGCATTGACGATTTCCGCATTGATCGTGGTCAGATTGTCGGCTGTCACCGACAGGTCGTCGGCCACATCGACGGTGGACCGCGCCACGCGCGCGGTGGCGCTGCTGGGGTTCGGGGTCGCGACAGTGGTGCCGATGAATGTATCGGCCAGATTGAACAGGATGTTCTGCCCGTCCACTCCGACAGAGTTGAAAGCGATGGACGCACCGACTGCAACCGTCTTGCCTCCACCACCTTCGGCGATGGTGCTGGTGTCGATCGCGGCATGGATTCCGGCCGTGTTCTTGGACATGACGACCAGATCGCCGTCTTTCGGCGTGATGGTCTGCACATCACCCGCGCGACCGGCGATGCGGACTGCTGCCGTCGAATCATTGTCGGCGATGGCATCGCCGACGGTTACGTCAGCGTCGATCACCTCGGCCAAAGCAAAGGAGGTGACGTTGTTGGTCGCGACATTGGCATTCACCGCCACGACCTTGCTGCCTTCCGCAAAAAGCGACCCGCCGTCCGCCTTGACGGTGCCTTCGTTCAAGGCATCCATCAGCGCGTTTTCAACTGCGGAAACAAGGACATACCCGTCCTCGACATCGACAGTCGCTGCAGCAAGCCGCGCGATCACGCCAGATTGCAGATCGTTGACCGAGAACATCAGCCCGACAGCCGTCGCATCGGATTTCGTGACGTTCAGGTTGATCCCCGGCGGGATCAGGCTTTCGATATCGTCGATATCGACCTCGCGCCACAGGCTGGCGTTGGTGAAGTCCACGGTCGCCAGATTGACGGGTGCGGTGGAATTGGGGCCGACATAAAGATAGCGATTGCCCTGTTGTGCGGGGCTCATGTTCGACCCTGCCAGCACCTGCTGGCCCGTCCGGAGCAGTTGCAGACCCGAGAACGTCGTAAAGGCGTAATCGGCAAAGAGGTTTTCCAGCAGGCCGGTCAGGATGCTGAGCCCACCATCGTTCACCACGGTGGTGGTGGCCTGCATCACGTTGTCCGCGTCCATCGAGGAGTCGTCGCTTGCCGTGACGATCACTGCGCGGCCTGCGGACAGGGTGTTGATTGCCGGCAGGTTGACTGTCGTCGCAGTCCAGCCCGCGCCACCCGCGAAATCGCCCACAGAGCCGAAGTCGATAGTCACATCGCCGCCGGTCCGCTCATAGACCGTGCCGTCCGCCGCGATCACCTGATCGCCGGTCTTGATGTCGATTTTCGCGCCGTCGGTGGCATAGTACTGGCCACCGTCGATTTCGGCGCGTGCGCCTGCCAGCATCTTGTTCATCGACAGGATCGCGCTGACGCTCTTGCCGGAGGCATCCACAAATGCGCTGGCAGCGCTGGTCGTTTCGTTGTTCACCAGCGCCGTCAGCGATGCGTTGTTGACGGCATTGACAATGATCGCACCCGCGGCATCCACGGTCACGCCCGTCATAAAGGCATGCGCCTGCACCGGCACACGTGTGTTCAACGCGGCCAGATCATCGGCAAGGTTGGCGTCGCCCACCAGTGCATCGAAGGAGTTAAACAACAGGTTCGTCGGCGCATAACCCATTGAGTTAAAGGCCAGAAGGACGTTGAACCCCTGATCGCCTGTCGCCACGATGGCCGATGTCGTGGCGGTCATTTTGACGGTGTTCAGCGCCTCGACCGTCACATTGCCGGTGGTGTCGGACTCGTCGGCGCGCGCCGTCAGTGTCGCGTTCTGTGCCGATGCCGTCGCACTGCCGGTCAGCAGGTTGGTAGCCACAACGCCGCTGATCGCGCGGCTTGTGCCGGTCCCTGCGACGGTGCCGCCAGACGACGATGTCGCCGCATCCGTGGTCGCGTTCATTTCGCTGTTCAGCGTGGCGCGGATGGTGATGTCAACATCGGCGCGCAGGATCGCATGGCGCACCTCTGCGGTGCTTTTGCCGTTCAGTTCGTTATAGACGAACATCGCACCTGTGGCGGTGCTGTCGCTGTCTTGGCCCTCTTCGCCAGCATTGGGGACGTTCAGACCCTGCGGGATCAGCTTGGAGGTCAGCGATTCCTTCCAGAAATCGGTGTCGCCGAAATTGACGGTGTTCAGGTCGATAAAGACGCCCGGATTGTTCGGCCCCATGTACTGCATGATCTTGCCGCCGAAATCATCGACGCTGTCGGCCACGCGTACCAGATCGCCAAAGCGCAAGGCGGCCGGTTGCGGCTGTCCTGTCATCACCCAGTCAACGCGGGTCACATCGTTGAGCGTTTCCTGCAGCACAGCGGCGCCGCCGTCGTTCGAGGTGGCGCTGGCGGCGACCATCTTGACGTTGGAGAAGTGGCGCTGGCGGTCCTCTGCGGTGACGCTGATGTCGCCGCCTGAATCGATTGTTGCGGTCAAGGCATTTGCATTGTCGATCAAGGCCGACGCTTCGCCCAGCACCTTGTTGGAGGCAATAATCAGGCCAAAGGCGCTGCCATTCGCGCCGGTCAGCGCGCCAGCGGCGGAATCGGTCGTGTTCGAGACAGTCGCGTTCAGCAGTTCGGCCGATTGCGCATCCACGCTTACATCGCCGCCAGCGGCGACGTTGGTGTCGATGATCCGCGCCTTGGCCGAGGCCGGATTCGACGGGTCGATCAGGCGGTGGAAGGTCGGGTCTGTCGTGACAGCCTCGATCGAGTTGAACAAAACGTTGGAGGCATTGTAGCCCAAAGAGTTGAACGCCAGCGTGACAGTCTTGCCTTCGTCGCCGGTGTTCGATGTCACGTTCACGGTCGCGTCCATGACGGTCTGCTGCAGCGCGGTAACGGTCACATCACCGTCGGTTGCGGTCACATCGGACTTTGCGATCTCGGCCAGTGCGGAATTGCGCGCGACGTTGGTGGCAATCACACCCTGACGCGCGATGGAATCGCCCGAACCCCAGGCAGAGCCACCCGAGCTTTCGACCGACGAAATGATATTGGCCAACAAAGAGGCATTGGCGATTGCGGTCACATCCACATCTGCGTCCGCGATAACGGTCATCCTGTCGATCCGTGCCGACACGCCGCCCTGCACGTCGTTGAGGATGATGATGCCGCCCATCGCCTTGCTGCTGGAATCGGAAAGGTTCCCCAGATCGGGGAACAGCGCATCGGACAGGTCGATGTCGTCAGAGATTTCTTCCCAATACAAAGCATCGAGAAGGTTCAATGCACCCGTCGTCGTGTTGTCAGCGACCAGTGCGCCAAGATCAACCGGAATGGCCTGTGCAAGCGGCGTGCCCAAGGCACCCGCCAGTCCGCCACCGATAAAGCGGTAGAACTTGCCGACCTCGGACGCCGGGCCTGTTGTGCCGATGCGGATCACGTCCTCTGCGAACAGGTTCTGGACGCCTGACGAGGTGGTATAGCTATAGTCTTCAGCAGTGAACTGTGCCGCGAGTTTCTTGAACCCGTCAATATTGTTAGACACTTCAGCCAGCACGGACAGGGATGCATCGACGCGCAGGTTGGCGGTATCGGCCGCAAAGACCGTGACCGTGCCATTGGTAGAGGTGACGGTAAAGACGTCTGTTGCAGTAACCGCAGTCCAATTCGGGTCAGTCGCGTAGGTGATCGCGGACAGATTGATCGCCAGCACCGGATTGATAACGGCAAAGCTGCCGCTGTTGGCGCGAATGAATGTTTCGAGATCAATCCCGTCCACATCGGATTGCGCGGCGCCTGTGTAGCGCAGGATATCCCCTGCCCGGAAGATGACTCTCGTCAGGAACTCGAGACCCTCGATATCCAGGACCTGTTCGGTGATATCGGCGGACAGCTTGATCGTCGCCTGATCGGCAAGTGCCACCGGTTCGGTAATGCTCAGGAAATCGTAGGCCGTGACGCGGACCTGATTTGGGCCGTCGTATCGATAGAGTGTCTCGCCGCTGCGAACCACGTCGCCAGTCAGAAGTTCGGACACCGTCTGCGTGGCGTTGAACCGCGCCAGATCGCCGGAAATCCAGGCTTTCGTTTCGCTGAGCACCTTGTTGGACGCGAGGATCCCGCCCGCCGCCGCACCGCTGGTGCCGTATTTCAGCTTGCCTTTGAACTCCTCGCCTTTTTCCTTTGCGGCGGCTTCGTCTTGGTCCAGCTTGTCCTGCGCGATAAAGCGGTCGACCAGCACCATGTCGTTCTTGGCCTTGACAGACTGGTCATTGCCGATCCGCGCATTCAATAGGTTGACCAGATACACATTGACCAGCGTCGCCGTGTCGTCCGCATTGCGTTCGGCCAGCACCTGCCAGATCGTGCCGTCCTCGGCGATGACATACCATTGCCGCCCGACGGCGAGCGTTTCGACCTTCAGCCCTGTCGTCGACCCTGCATCCAATGCACCGATTGCGATCAGCTGCGCACGTAGCGCATCCACAAAGGCCGCATCTTTCGCCGCATCATCGGAATCGCCGCGCACGTCGCTGATATCGTCCAGCATCTGTGCGGTGACGGTGCCGTCCAATGTACCCACAAGGTCACGGCTTTCGGCAGAAACCCTGATATCGCCATCGGCGGTCAAGGTGGACCGGTTGACAAAGGCTTCCGCGCCATAGGTGCGGTTTTCACTGACCAGTGGCGTCAGGTAATCCGCGCCCAGCAGCGCCTCGGCCGCCTGGAAAAAAACGTTGTGGTTGTCGTAACCAACTGTGTTGAAAGCAAAAACCAGACCCAGCGCGTCGCCTTTGGCGCTGGTGGCCACGGTTACGGTCGCATCGGCGACAATCAGGTTCAGCGCCTTGACGATGATCTCGCTGTCGGTGCCATTGGCTGTCAGCGTCGATCTTTCGACGAAAGCCTGCGCCTGCGACAGCACGGCGTTGGTTGCGATCACACCGGATTTGGTTTCCTTGGCGTCGATCTGGCTGGTCTCGAACGCGGTCAGTCTGGACCGTTCGGTCGCGGTGACCTCGATCGTGCCTTGCGCCGTGATCGTGGCATTCATCACGAAAGCCTTGGCACCGCCTTCGACCTCGTTGCGGGTAATCATCGCGAAACTGGATTTGGAATCGCCCGCCTTCAGACCCGCCAGCTTGGCGATCAATTTGGCGATCTGCGACGGCACGATGGTCGTCGCGGTCATCACTTTCCACAGGTCGAGATTTTCGTAGTTCTCTTCCGCCAGATCGGTCGAAGTGGTGCCCGTGCCAAGGTATCTGTAGATGACGCCGTCCACATAGACGGTATCGCCGAAATTCAGCGCCTGCGTGCCGGATTTGTCGGTATAGGTGTAGGAATCCAGCAATGTCTGCGCGATGGAATTGATCGCACCGCCAATGATATCCGTCTCGGCCGATTGCGCAGCAATCGAGGCGCTTGTCGCTTTCAGCGTCGCATTATCATCCGCCGTGACGGACACGCCGCCGCCCGTCGTTGTAATACCGGTTGTACTGGCGTTGCGGATATAGGCTTCTGCCCCGCCCGCCAGCGCGTTCGACACCAACGTGCCGGACATCACCTTGCCGCCCGCATTGGACATGGCCGCACCCACAGAAGATGCCTCGGAGGTGCGCAGCGACGTCAGGTTTGCTTCGTTGGTGGCGGTCACCGTGATGGAACGCGCAGTGATCCCGTCGCTGTCGATGCCTGCGGTCGTTGTGGCGACAGTCTTGGTGCCCAGTTCAAGGCCGATCAGCGCATCCAGCGTCTGCTCCAGCAGGTTGCCGGGGTTGTACCCCAGCGTGTTGAACGCGATGAGAAGGAACCCGCTTTCGTCCTCGGACGTAATCATCGCATTCAGCGTGGCATCCAGCGTGATCGTGTTTGTCGCCAGCACAGCCAGATCGCCCGTAATGACCGACCCTGCCACATTGGTGACCGTGGCCGTGGCCTGACCACGCACAGTGTTGATGACCAAAGCGCCACCAGCGGCAAGGCTCTTGCCGCCGCCTGTCAGGCTGCTGCCGCCCGACGACAGAATGCCGATGTCACCGAGCGCGGTGACCAGCGTGTCCTCGGTCGCGGAAATCGTGGTGTCGCCACCGATCGTCATGACGATATTCGCGACGGTTGCCGCAGCCTCGGTGTTCACCTCGTTGCGGACAAGCATCCCGCCCAGCGCGGTGCTTTCGGTTTCGGACAGGTTGATGTCGGTCGGAACAATGTCCGTTTCCGGTGCCGCCTGCCAAAGGGACTTGTCGGTGAAATCGGTCATCGTCAGATCGACGCCCGTCGCACTGGCCCCCATGAAACGATAGGTCGTGCTGGCGGTGCCGTCGCGATCATCGTTTGCTTCGAACGACGGCAGCAACATCACGCGATCACCGAAGGTCAGATCGACGAGTGTTGACGGTTGCACTTCCAGCGACAGACGGCGCGGGCCGTCAACAAAGACATTGGTGCCATCAGTGCGGTACTTGGCTTCGGCAAAACTTGCGATCAGCGTGTCGGCAAGCGCCAGCCCAAAGTTGGACGACGATACACTGGACGACACGATCAGCGTTTCTGCCGTAATCTGCGCGTCATCCTTGGCGGTCACGTCCAGCGTACCGGCGACAATGTTCCCACCGGTGCCCGAGATATCGACCCGCGCACGCGTTGCGATCTTGTTGGTGGCCAGCGCAAAGGCAGCGGCGGCCCCTGAATTGTTCTTGAACGCCGAGTCCGCCTCGCTTTTTGCGGCGTTCGACATGAAGGCATTGGCCTTGAGCTGGTTGTTCGCGGTCATCGCCGCCGCACCGGTCGCATTCACGGCGGTGCCGGTCATCGTCACGGCCGCGCCGTAACCGTCCAGCGTCGTCCCCATCCCGATGCCCAGCAGCGCGTCGATGGCCAGGCCCAGATAGCTGTTCACACGGAAGCCCAGCACGTTCACGGCAGCGGAAATGCCCACGGCCCCGCCGCTTTTGCCGCTGAGCGACTGACCCGCTTCGGAACGGGAATTGAAAATGGCGGTGTTCGTCGCGTCAATCGTGACCGTGCTGCCTTCGATCCGGCCGCCGGTCGTCGTGACGCTGACATCGCCGTTCATCTCGTTGACGGCCAGCGTGCCGCCAAAGACGAAGGCCGATCCAGTACCGCTGTTGGTACCGTTGTCGAAAGGAGTCTCATCCTCACCGAGCGCCTGCATCTTTTCGGCCAGAACGATGGACCAGACAGCGCTTTGCGCGCGTGCAGACACCGCACCATCCGCATCGAGCACGGTATTGGTCAGCGTGACCTTGGTATCGCGGTTCAGCAGGTTCAGGGCGGCCGCATAATCCAGACTGACCTTTTTGAACAGGTTGGGGTCCAGAGTGGCAGACGTAGAGGTCGCATAGAACCGCGCCTGATCGGTGGCACCGATACGGATGCCGTCCGCACCTGCATTGATCGTGCTGTCCGACAATGTCACGCGCGTTGCGGCGACATTGCTGGTATCATTCGTTCCGGCATCACCAGACTGGTTGGTTGCCACCTTGCCTTCGCTGATGCTTTGCGTCAGCGATGTGGCCTGCAGCGACAGCCCGAGGGTCTCGCTGGACAGATGCGTCCCGATGATCTGCGTCACATCGGTGCTGAAATTCGTCATCGCAACGCCGACAAAATCCGACGTGATCACATGGCTGATCTCGCCACCGGATGTGGCCGTGATATCGGCCAGCCCGCCTGCGTTGATCGTCGTTACATCGTCGCTGGTCCCGTTGATCAGGACACCTGTGGTGCGTGCAACGTCCAAAGTGGAAATCAGAAGGTCGAAGCCGCCGATGAAATCATCGCCGCTGCCGAAATTAATCTCGTCGAGCCCTGAGATAAGATCTGTGAGCCCCGAAAAGAAACTGTCTGCGGACTCCAGATCAATGTCGATATTGGTAACAGTTCCGGCCCCGATGAACAGGGACTGGTCGCCAGCCTTGGTGGTATCAAGATCACCCGACCCCGCGACAATTTCGGCACCCGCGCCGATGGTGACAGTCGTTGTCGTCTGGACCTTATTGTCTGCGATGAACTGTTGGACGATATCGTCTACAAGAGTAAAGTTGGCCGGGCTGGCGATGGTGACGTCAACTCTGGTGCCAGCTGTCAGCGAGATCGCCTCGCCGCGGATGACAGCATCGTCGCCCACAGCAACAGTCGCAGTCGCCTGAATGTCAAATGCTGCGAAACCGACAGTATTACTTGCGGCAACTGCCTCGGCAGAGATGGTCACGACATCATCGGACACGATCGACCCGCTGATCGTCACGCTGGCGACGGGTGTGACACCGGTTCCAGTCGCGCTGGCCTGCGCGTCCAGCGTGACCTTGCCGATCTTCGCAGTATCCGTGCCAAGCGACACACCGCTGTTGATCGTGATCTGTTCGGCGGACAGATTAAGATCGCCCCCGTATCCCGCCGCAAAACTGGTGACAGTGATCGAGTCGTCGCCACCTTCGGTGTTCACGACAATGGAGAACGCTGGATCAAGTGTTCCGACAATACTGTCGAAAACGATCGAGACGGATTCGTCGCCCGCGCCGGTGTTGATGACAAAACCGTCTTTCGTGCCGATCTCATAAATGTCCTGGCCGCCTGCACCCAATGCGCCACTCCATTGGATGGACACTTTTTGCACGGTCAATGCAGGGTCAGCAGTCGCCGCCCCCTCAAAGAAACGGACGGTCACGGCATCTGCAGCACCAGCTGTCGTGGCAAGGTTCACTGTCAAAGGATCGGCGCTCAGAAGCACCCGCTGTTCCATCGGGTCGAGCAGCAATCGCCAGGCGGCTTCCTTGATCCGGTCGAACCGGGCGCGGTCGTGGCGGCGCAGACGCGCGCGATTTCCACGATTCAAAGGGATTTTGGGCAATACGCCAGCAGTCTGACGATCAAATGGCATCGACATGCGCCAATCCTTCCAAAACTCCGGGATTCCCGCATCCCGACGCTGATAAACAACCTTTTGCGCAGCCGAAACGGTGGGACGGTCTGCTAAAAATCAGGATGAGGCCCTAATAATGAGCCGCTTACCTCGGGTCACTCTTTCCATTTTAAACATCATTTTCAAGTAAATTGGGCTAAATTTTGACGTCAAAAATCGCATCCAGCGCTATTAAAGTTCTTGACAGAACGATGTCCGCCGCGAACGCAGTCAAAACCTCTGAATCTGCGGTTGGTTTGACGCGCGTTCGCTGCATCAAAAGCGCCCTGCGGGTGAACATTTCATAGGCTTCCAGCCAGCCCGCAATCATGTCGGCAAAGCCCGCGTCGCCCGCCCCACTGCGCGCGAGTGCCGACAGTTTGCGCGCCAACGCCAGATCGTCGGGACATTCCAGCCAGATCGAAGCATCGATCAAGCCGCCTGTCACCGGACACATCCGCCCGATCGGGGTTTCCAGCACGACCACCCCGTCCAGCGCCAAGACCGCCTCGCGCAACCCGGGCGCGACTGCCGCTTCCATCGGGGCTCCGGCATCAAGCCATGCGATCACCTGCGCGGGCGGCCAGCGCGTGATGATCTCGAAGTCGTCGTATTGCACCACGACTCCCCCCAGATGCGCTGCGATTCCGCGTGCCAATGTCGACTTGCCGGCGCCGGGCGGACCGGACAGGGCAATCACCCGACGGGTCACGGCCGCTGTCCAGTCGTGACGTGAAACACCATGTCCAGCGCGACCTGTTCACGGCTGACCGACAGGCCCTTGTCCTGCATGATCGCGACATAAAAACCGGCATCGCGGTAGAACGGCGCAAACACCAGATTTGCCAATGTCGTCACGCCTTTACCGGATGCATCATCCACACCGAACACGCCCCGTTCGCAGATGACGATCCGCCCACCCTGCGGCAGGATATCAATGGCCTGCGCAAGCATGCGGCTTGCGTCATCCTCTGGCCAGTCATGCAGAACGGATTTGAACAGAACCACGTCGACCTGCCCGCGGAAACTGTCCAGCGCCCCCGGCTTGCGGGCATCCCCCGCGACAAAGCGCAGCCCCGGGGCACACCGCCTTTGCTGACCCAGCGCACAGACCGCGGGCAGATCCAGCACCTGCGCCGTGACGCCATCACCGGTTGCAATCAGCGCCTCGGCCAACAGCCCCGTGTTGCCGCCGATCTCAAGTATCCGGTCGTTCTTGCGGATGTCGATCAGCGGGACAAGATGCGGGATCTCACTGCGCGAAAGAGCCTCGACATAATCGACCCAGGGGCGGGTTGCGGCCAGATGCTGCGGGGTGGTCCCTTCGGCCATGTCATAGCGGAACAGACGGAAGGTGGCCGACCGTTGCATGAACCCTGGCAGGTCAGCCACAAGGTCGTCGAGGCCCGTCGCCACATCCGCCGCCGCCCTGCGCAGGAAAGCCGCCCGCGCCATCACCGAGGCCGCGTCACCTTGCCAGACACGCGCGAAATCCGGTGTCAGCGCCAGCCTGCCATCGGCTTGCACGGCCACGCCCGCACCGACCAGCAATGTCGCAAGCAAGGCCGGGCATTCCGCCCCATGCCCACCATCCGCCAAGGCGGTCAACAGCCCGCTTCGCGCGGCCACATCCACCGCGGCGGCCCCCTGCAGGCTGTCCAGCCATGGAAATTCTGACATGGAATCAGCTCCGTTCATGGTCGCAAGCTTTGCGGCGTTGCGTTTCTTGTTCCACTGGCAAACCCGTCAGCCAACCGCTGACGCGAATTTTCAGATGCAAAATGCCGAGGAAACCGCCCTAGGGTCAACAAAGCAATTGCGAGGCGCCTCGCTTGCGTGTTTACCTTAGCCACGCGTTAGACCGACCCTATTTGTTTCTGCCGACCATTTGACGACGATTTTAAGGGATTTGACATGGCAAGCTCTGCTTTCTTCATCCTTGACGGAAGTTCTTTTGCCGAAGGAAGTGCTCCCGACGGCCTCGGGGCGTCGATTTCCGCGGCGGGGACGCTGCTCAATCCGATCAACCGGTCGTTCATCGTCGGCACGAACAGCGCCAATGAAGTCGGCGCGATCATCTTTACAGGTGTCGATTCAGGCGCAGTCGACTTTCCGGCTGACGGCACGTCGCTTGCGCAACTGACTGTCTTCATGGACGCGGGCACTGGTAGCGGCGGTGTCGTTCTGGGCGGATTCGACTTTAACGGCGACGGGTTCGAGGACTTTGCGATCTCTGCGCCCTTGGCAAACGACGGCGACGGCGCGGTCTATATCATCTATGGCAGCGCGACACCGTTGAGCGGGACACTTTCAGTCGCGGACCTCGACGGCACCAACGGGATCATCATCACCGGAATTGACGGAACCGGAGGGTTCGGGACTTCGCTGGCGGCAGTGCAGAATGCGGACGGCGCGGTGCTGTATATCGGCAATGCGGACGCGAATTTTGGCAATGGGGCGGTGGCGGTCGTCAATCTGGCAGGCATCACGGATAGCTTTGTGCTTGATGCTTATGACCTCGACGGCGGCGAGCTATTTGGTGGCTTCGGCTCCTCCATCGCGACAGGGTTTGACCTCGACGATGACGGACTGGCCGATCTCGCTATCGGGTCATCGTCTCTATTCGCGGGCCAGGTCACCGTAACTCTGTCCGGTGGCGGCACGATCACGCTGAGCGGGGGCGAGTTCGGGGGCGGTGTCGGCACGTCAATCTCGGCGGGCGACCTGAACGGCGACGGGATCGACGACCTGATTATTGCCGCGCCCGATGCCAGAGAGGTCTATGTCCTGTTCGGCAAGGATACCCCGTTTGCCACGAACTACGATCTGAGCGCACTCGCGCCTGCAGATGGTGTCACTTTCACGGTCCCAAGCAGCGGGTCAGGCCCCTTCTTTGCCACCAGTGTCGGCGATGTCAGCGGCGACGGGATCGACGATCTGCTAATCGGGTGGGGTTCGGATACTGTCGGCACGGCCTACCTCGTATTTGGCAATGAGAGCAACGCGGCTCTGGCGAATGTCGATGTTGCCACGCTCAACGGCACCAACGGCTTCATTTTCGGCAATATTGATCTGGGCGACTTTGGCGCCTTCACCGGAGGCACCATCGGTGACGCCAACAATGACGGGATCAACGATATCGCGTTCGGGATGCCGGATGCCAACGAAGGCAGCGGGCAGGCGTTTGGCGTGCTGGGCGGGCTTCTGAACCTGCAGGCGCTGGCGGACGACGGTTTTATCGACGTTGGCAATTTTCTGGATGGCACGCCGCCTGAAATCGAATTTGTGCCGACCGATACCAGTGTTACTATCGACGGGATCCGGACAGGGGCGATTGACCTGAGGGTCGACCCTACCGGCCCGGATTTCACTGCGACAGGCACGGTTTCGGTCGTGGACACATCGACGGCAGGTCCGGACAGGTTTGTGGGAATATTCACAGGCACCTATGGATCGATCGAGATATTCGACGTGATCGACGATGATCTTGATAACTGGGTCTACACCATCTCTGGGGCGGGCTTGACCAGTCTGATCCCCTTTGGCGCGGGCGAGACGGTCGTTGACCGGATCATTCTGACGGCAAGCAACGGTCGCCAGACCGCCATCGACATCACCATTATTGGTCGTGACGATCCGGTGGACTATACGATCAACCCTGCACCCGTCATTGACGGCCTGCCCGAAGGCTTTGTCGCCACCGAGGATTTCGCGCGGATCACGGGCAGTTTTGAGGCGGTTGATCCTGACCGCAATCAGGACGTGGACTTCGCAGGACAGACCATCATCGGCAACCTCGGCGGGACGTTCATCGTCGACGCGGATGGCGAGCGATTTGTCTACATTCCCAACCCCGCGCTCGCCCGGCTGGGCAGTGGCGCGCGAACGGAGACGTTTACGCCCGAAGGCACCGATGATCCTTTTGAAGTGACAATTCAGGGCCGCCCCAACGGGTCCGAATACCAGCTTGCAGGGGAAGCCGGACAGGGCGTCATCGTCGAATTCGGGCGCGGAAACCAGATCGTGAACGGCACGGATTTCGGCGACCGGATCGATACGGGCAGCGGCAATGACACCGTGCGGGGTGGCCTAGGCAATGACATCATCATCGACCCGTTCGGCAACGACACGCTGATCGGCGGCGGTGGACGCGACGACATTACGGCGCTGAGCGGAACCAACACCATCGACGCCTCGGCCAGCGGTCCGACCGAGGGCAGCTATCTCAAGGGCGGGGTCGGGCGCGATACGCTGATCGGCGGGGCGGGCAATGATTTCCTTGACGGCGATTTCGCATCGCGTTTGATCGGCGGGTCCGACATTCTGGACGGCGGCGCGGGCGACGATTACCTGCGCGGCGGGCTGGGGGCGGATACGTTCATCTTCCGGCCCGGTTACGGCAATGATGTGATTGCGGATTTCAGGGTCGGTGTGGTCGATGGCGAGTTTGCTGTGATCCAATCATCTCTGGGACGTGATTTCACGGTCGGTCTGGACAGGGTGGCCTTGCTCGGCTTCGCTGATCTGGATGCAACGAATGTGATGGGAAGAGTGTCCGAGATCAACGATCATGCCGTGCTGATCGTCGGCGACGACACCCTGACCTTCCATGGCGTGAGGGCAGCCGATCTGACAGCCGACAGCTTTGTTTTCAATTTCGATTTTGCCTGATACCGGATCGAGGGTTCGACCATGACATTTCCAGCCAAGTTCTTCGGTGCCTGCGCCGCTGCGGCCCTTCTTGCGGCCTGCGGTGGTGGTGGCGGAGGCGGCCCACAGACCGAATTCACGTCTCAGCAGCTTGACAGCAGAGTTCCAGGGGAAAGTGATATTGCAGCCGTCGGACTGCTAGTCGACACGGATGGGAACCCGACCGACACGAGCGTTGCCTTTGGCAAGTTGGACCGTGTGGCGCGGACACTCACCATCGGCAATGTGGTTGTGACCGGCAATCCAAATAACACGGTATGGGACGGCGACGATTATCGGGTAGAGCGTATTCCGGGTTTTCCAAACCGCGCTTTCCTGATTCCAGTCACAATTGCTGACAAGATAACGGCGACGAATCCTGATGGTGGTTACGAGACGCAATACATCATCGGCGTCGTGTCTCGGACTCAGGATTTGCCGACAGGCGGAACGGTCATCTTTGATGGCACGGCACGGATTGGCGGCATACTTGCCGAACCTAGCAGAATAATCGATGCCAACGGCGTGATGACGCTGACCGCAAGGTTTGCCGGTGATCGCGGCGTTGATGTGAACCTGACAGGTCTTTCAACTGGTATATTCAACCGGCTTGAGATTTCGAACCTCGAAATCGTCAACAGCAACGGCAGCGCGACATTTCAGGATTCCTCGGCCACAACGATCCGGTATCTGAACGGCAATACTGTAGTTTCCTCGCCTATCGCTGGCACTGTCGAGCAATTCGTTGATGGTGCGTTTTACGGCGGTTTGCCCAATGTCATCGGCCCGATCGAGGTTGGCGGCGTGTTTACAATCGTCGGCACCGACCAGAATGGCAACACTGTCGGGAACATCTACGGTATCTTCGAAGGTCTGCGTCGTCAGACAACGCCATGATACCGCCCGATTCATCCTTCACCTTCCACCGCTGACACCTGTCAGCTTGAATGCTCCAAGAAAGAGGACCTCGCCTAATGGCCAAACAACTCATGATCTATGAACGCGCCGTGCCGGTTTCCGTCGAAGCCCACAAGGGCTGGTCGGTCAAGACCGACAACACCTTCGGCTTTGCCCGCGGCGTCAACTCTGTTCCTGTGCTGGCCGCCGAATTCGCCCCTGCGGCGATGGAATACACGATCATTTTCGCAGGCGACGGCGATGTGGTGTTCCCTTCGGTGATCCTGGGCATGAAGGAAGGCCAGAACGCCCATATCAAGGACGACGGCACATGGGACGGCCGCTATGTGCCGGCCTTCTTCCGCCGCTATCCGTTCGTCTTTGCCGCGTCCGAGGACAAGGCAACGTTCACTTTGTGCATCGACGAGGAATACGAAGGGCTGAACAAGAAGGACAAGGGCGAGCGTCTGTTCGACGCGGACGGCAACCGCACGCAATATCTGGAAAACGTGCTGGCCTTTTCGACCGAATATCAGGCGCAGTTCACCCGCACACAGGCCTTTGCCAAGCGGTTGAGCGACCTTGACCTTTTGGAGCCAGCGCAGGCGCAGTTCAGCCTTGCGGGCGGCGAGCGGATGCAACTGTCCGGCTTCAAGACCATCAACCGCGACAAGCTGCGCAACCTGCCTGCCGAAACGCTGGCCGAGATGGCGAAAACCGACGAGCTGGAATTGTGCTATCTGCATCTGCAGTCGCTCAACAACCTGACGCCGATGACGCAGCGGATCGCCGCGCGCACCGCGACCACCAGCGACGCGGCTTAAGCCGTTCTTCACAAAGAAAAAGCCCGCGCACTGCGCGGGCTTTTTTGTTGCGGTACTGGCCTGTTGGTCAGAACTTGTAGGACAGACCAAAGCGGACCGAAGACACGCTTGGGGTATAGCCTATGGTGCATTGATCGGTATCACCGGTGGCGCAGAACGGCAGGTCAGCCGAATTGCGCACGGGGGCCTGCACGCTCTCGAATGCGTAATGCTGGAATTCGACGCGCCCGATCCAGTTTTCGCGGAACGCCCATTCAGCCCCGACACCCATTGTCAGACCCAAAAGATCCTCTGTCGAGCGCGCGCAATTGCTGTCGTCGCAGGCCGTTACCGCTGTACTGGTGTTGATCGAATAGGTTTCCATGCTGGTCGTGGCACTGGCGACACCGACCGACATGAAACCAAGCGCGTTGCCCTGCACGTAAGCCGCGCGTCCCTTGAGCGCAAGGATCCCCTCCAGCGCGAGATCATATTGCGTCCCGGTCGTTGCGGCCGAGTTGGAGGAGAAGAATTCGTCGATCCGCAATTCGGATGTATAGTCGATTTCGGCCCCGACGATCAGGTTGCCTTGCAGCGCATAGTTGTACCCCCCCGTCACACCGCCGTGCCCTGCCAGTATCGACAGGTTGGGCGACTGGCTCAGAAAGGAATTGTTCAGGTCGGTGACGACCACATCGTAGATGCTGGCCTCAGCATGCAGACCTGCATAAAACCCTTCCCAGTCCTGCTGAAAATCCTGCGCCGCGACCGCGCCGGCCAATGAGGTTGTCGCAGCCAATAGTGCTGCCGTCATCATCTTGAAATCTGCCATTGAAAGGCTCCCCTGAAGAAACATGCCCGACGGTAACACGCCTGATTCGCGGCACAAAGCGTTTACGCGACCCTGCGTCACCTGAAGCGTGACTATATAGCAAATTTGCCGCGCACCGCAGCGCAAAAACAGAATGCGGGGCGCGCATTGCGACGGCCACATCAGACCCCGAACCGGCGCAGCGACGCAACCATCGCGATCACAAGCAAAGGCAGCCAGAATGCCCAGAGCCCGATCATCCAGTCCAGTCCATCAAGGCCCAAAACAACGCCCGCACCGGACGCTACTGCGACAGAAATCAGTATCAGCCAGCATGGGCCAAGATCGCAGCGACGGCAGAAACGGACTGTCAGGCGACAAAATCCTGCCGTCCATAGCCTTGCAGGTACAGCAGCGCAGTCAAATCGCCGTGGTTGATCCGGATATCGCATTGCGCCTGCACCGCAGGTTTCGCATGCAGCGCCACGCCCGCCCCCGCGCGCGACAACATGCCCAGATCATTGGCCCCGTCTCCCACCGCCAGCACATCAGCCTCGGTGATCCCCAGCCGCGCAGAGATTTCTTCCAGCGCCGCGACCTTGGCGGCCTTGCCCAGAATAGGGCGCGCGACGTCGCCCGTCAGCTTGCCATCCGCGACCAGCAACGTGTTGGCGCGGTTCTCGTCGAACCCCAGGGTGGCCGCGACCTGCGCAGTAAAGGCCGTGAACCCGCCCGACACCAGCGCCGCATAAGCGCCCTGCGCCTTCATGGTCGCCACCAGCACCGCACCGCCCGGCATATAGGTGATCCGGCTGGCCAGCACCTGCGCGATCACCGCCTCCGGCAGATCGCGCAGCAGGCCGACGCGTTCCAGCAGGGCGGCTTCGAAATCCAGCTCGCCGTTCATCGCGCGCGCGGTGATGCCTGCCACATGCGCGCCCACGCCGGCCTCGTCAGCCAGTTCGTCGATGCATTCCTGCTGGATCATCGTGCTGTCCATATCGGCCAGCAGCATCTTTTTGCGGCGGTTTTGGGCTGGCTGGATCACCATGTCGACGCTCTGCGCCTGCAGGTCGGCCCAGATGTCCCAGCGGTTGCCAGGCATGACGGGCACGGCGAATTCGGCAGCCTCGTCAGGGGCCAGCCAGACCGCGTCACCCCCGCCCAGCGCATTGCGCAGGTTGTCGACAAGGGCCGCATCCAGCCCGCGCCGGACGGGGTTCGTCACCAAGGTTACCATGAACATTTGCATCATCCTCTAGGGCGCGGTTTCCGATCGGCGGCAGCGATGTCGCAAAATGCGCGCCAAGCGGCGGTCTAGCCGCATTTTCCGGATTGTGAAAGTGTGCGCCGCCCTCTATCTGCGGCGGTGGGACACCCTTCCCCAACGAAGGGCGATTATCTGAGAGGATACCAGAAATGGTTACGACCAAACCGGCATCGCGGCCGGTCAATCCGCGGTTTTCTTCCGGCCCCTGTGCCAAACCCCCCGTCTGGAAACTGGATGCCTTGCGCGACGCCCCCTTGGGCCGGTCGCACCGTGCCAGCATCGGCAAGGCCAAACTGGCCGAGGCCATCGACCTCACGCGTGACATCCTTGGCGTGCCTGCCGATTACCGCATCGGGATCGTGCCTGCCTCCGACACCGGCGCCTATGAGATGGCGATGTGGTCACTGCTGGGCGAACGCCATGTGGAAATGGTCGCTTGGGAAAGCTTTGGCGCGGGCTGGGTCACCGATGTGATCAAGCAGCTGAAAATCCCCGCCACCGTGCATGAAGCGCCCTATGGCGAAATCGTCGATATGGCGGCGCTGAATTACGACCATGACGTGTGCTTTACATGGAACGGCACCACATCGGGTGTGCGGATGCCGCATGGCGACATGATCCCCGGTGACCGTGCGGGCCTGACGCTCTGTGACGCGACATCCGCCGCATTCGCGCAGGACCTGCCGTGGGACAAGCTCGATGTCACCACCTTCAGCTGGCAAAAGGTGATGGGCGGTGAAGGCGCGCATGGCATGCTGATCCTCAGCCCGCGCGCGGTCGAACGGCTGGAAAGCTACACCCCCGCCTGGCCGCTGCCCAAGATTTTCCGCCTCACCTCGAAGGGCAAGCTGATCGAAGGGATTTTCAAAGGCGAGACGATCAACACCCCCTCCATGCTCGCGGTCGAGGATTACCTTGTCGCGCTGAAATGGGGCCGGTCCATTGGCGGGCTTGATGCGCTGATCCACCGCGCCAATGCCAATGCCCGCGCGATCTGGAATTTCTGCGCCGCACACGACTGGATCGACAATCTGGCCGTCGATCCAGCGACACGGTCGAACACATCGGTCTGCCTGAAGTTCACCGATCCGCGCATCACCGACGGCGAAGCCTTTGCCAAGGCCGTGGCCAAGCGGCTGGAGGCGGAAAACATCGCGCTGGATATCGGGGCTTATCGCGATGCGCCTGCCGGTCTGCGGATCTGGTGCGGGGCGACGGTGGAAACCTCCGATATCGAGGCGATGCTGCCTTGGCTGGAATGGGCATATCAGACCGAGATTTCACACCAATGAACCCGTCCCGGACTTGATCCGGGACCTCCTCCAGAGGCCCCGGATCAGGTCCGGGGCGCGGATACCCCCATTTTCAAGGAGCGCCCATCATGGCACCCAAAGTACTCATCTCCGACGAACTTTCCGAAGCCGCCGTGCAGATCTTCCGCGACCGCGGCGTTGACGTGGATTTCCAGCCGAACCTTGGCAAAGACAAGGAAAAGCTGCTCGAAATCATCGGCAACTATGACGGTCTGGCGATCCGGTCCGCGACCAAGGCGACCGAAAAGATCATCGCCGCTGCCACCAACCTCAAGGTGATCGGTCGTGCCGGTATCGGCGTCGATAACGTCGATATTCCCGCCGCGTCGAAAAAGGGCATCATCGTGATGAACACACCTTTCGGCAATTCGATCACGACCGCCGAACATGCGATTTCCCTGATGATGGCCGTTGCGCGCCAGATCCCCGAGGCGAACGCTTCGACCCATGCCGGCAAATGGGAAAAGTCCCGTTTCATGGGGGTCGAGTTGACCAACAAGACGCTCGGCGTGATCGGCGCGGGCAATATCGGGTCCATCGTGATCGACCGCGCGCTGGGTCTGCGGATGAAGGTTGTGGCCTATGACCCCTTCCTGTCCGAGGATCGCGCCACCGAGATCGGCGTGGAAAAAGTCGAACTCGACGACCTGCTCGCACGGGCCGATTTCATCACCATGCACGTGCCGCTGACCGACCAGACCCGCAACATCCTGTCGCGTGAAAACATCGCCAAGCTGAAAAAAGGCGTGCGCATCGTCAACTGCGCCCGTGGCGGTCTGGTCGATGAAGAAGCCTTGGCCGATGCGCTGAAGGCAGGCCATGTCGCCGGCGCCGCGTTTGACGTGTTCGCCGTGGAACCCGCCACAGACAGCCCACTGTTCAACCTGCCCAATGTTGTCGTCACCCCCCACCTTGGGGCTGCAACCACCGAAGCACAGGAAAACGTGGCCTTGCAGGTCGCCGAACAAATGTCGGATTACCTGCTGACAGGCGCTGTCAGCAACGCGCTGAACATGCCCTCGGTCACGGCCGAAGAAGCCAAGATCATGGGGCCGTGGATCAAATTGTCCGGGCACCTGGGCAATTTCATCGGTCAGATGACGGATGAACCCATCGTCGCGATCAATATCCTGTTCGACGGCTCTGCATCCGAAATGAACCTCAAGGCGCTGACCGCCTCGACCGTCGCGGGCATCATGAAGGCCACAAACCCTGACGTGAACATGGTTTCCGCCCCCGTGATCGCCAAGGAACGCGGCGTGAAAATCTCGACCACCAAGCAGGACCAGTCCGGCGCGTTCGAAGGTTACATCAAGGTCACCGTCGTGACTGAGAGCCGCGAGCGGTCCATCGCGGGCACCGTGTTCAACGATGGCAAGCCACGGTTTATCCAGATCAAGGGCATCAACATCGACGCCGAGGTGGGCGAGAACATGGTCTATACCACCAACAACGACGTGCCGGGCATCATCGGCGTGCTGGGCAGCATCCTTGGGGCGAATGACGTGAACATCGCCAACTTTACCCTTGGCCGCGCCGAAGCAAAAGGCGAGGCGATTGCGCTGCTGTATCTTGACGACCCGCTACCCGCCAAGGCGATTGCCGAGCTGGAAGCGACCGGCAAGTTCAAGCAGGTCAAACCGCTGAAGTTCGAAATCTGAAGATCAGGGGCGTGCGGCAATGCGCGCGCCCCTGACAAGTGTCACAGGCGCCGGATTGCTCCGGCGCCTTTCATGCATCATCCTTCGGCGCGCACGCCGGTGCCGCGTACGACAGGAATCCATGTGTCGCGTTGTTCGGCGTAATAGGCATCGACCTCGGCCGGAGTCTTGGCGGCGGGGACGATTGAGGCAAGTTCCTCCAGACGCGCGCGCATCGCCTCCGACTGGACGATCTCGTTTATCATGGTGTTGAGCGCCATGACGATATCATCCGGCGTGCCCGCAGGTGCGGAAATGGTGTTCCACGTCTGGCTGACGAAACCGGGCAGGCCCGCTTCTTCCATGGTCGGTACGTCGGGCAGCGCGGCCAGCCGCACGGGTGCAGAGACACCCAAAGGCCGCACGGCCCCGCCCTGCACCTGCCCGATGGCCGTCAGTGACGGATCAAAGACAAAGCTCAGGCGTCCGGCGACCAGATCGACCATCGCCTCGGGGCTGCGCGGATAGGGGATGTGGACGACACCGTCCACGCCGATCCTTTGCAGGAACAGCGCGCCGGTGACATGCGTCGTCGTCCCCGCAGGGCCGGACCCATATTGAAACGCCGCCGGATCAGCCTGCAACCGCGCGGTCAGCGCCGCCAGATCGACATCGGGGCTGTCGGCCGGCACGCAGAGCACCATCGGCACTTCGTTAATCATGGCGACACCGCGCAGGGTCGCGGCGATATCCACCGGTAGCGGGTCGAACAGCGCGATATTGTGGACCAGTTGCGACGATGTGCCGACCAGCAGCGTATAGCCATCGGCAGCGGCGTTGCTGACATCCTCGGTCGCGCGCATGCCGGATGCCGTGCCGTTGTTTTCGACAAGGATGGTCTGGCCAAGCACGGGTTCCAGTGCTTCGACAAGGATGCGCGCCACGACATCGGCGTTTCCGCCCCCGCCCTGCGCCACAACCAGCCGGATCGGTCCGGCAGAGGGCCATTGATCGGCACGGGCCGCCCGCGGCAGCAGTGACAAAAAAGGTGCGGCAAGAGCCGATCCCAAAAGCGCGCGTCGTTTCATTGTCGGTAACTCCCGAAAAATTTGCTGATGATGGCTGTTTTGGCTGACCATGGACTGGCGGCTGCGGGACAAAATGGTTACATGACAAAAAAAGTCAAGATTAGCATTTGGCCCGAGATGATGGCAAAACTCAACACCGCGCAGGCAATGCTGCGCGCCCTGCCCGGACTGGCGATCTGCGCTATGGGGTTTGGGATCAGCTTTGCTGCCCAAGGCCAACCTGCATGGTTCGGCAATGATGTGGGGCCCGGGCTGATGGCCCGCTTGCTGGGAACGGGTGTGATGGGGCTGGGCGCGATCTGGGCGGCGTGGTGCGTGTTGCGTCCGGCGGCGCGCCAGTCCGCTGGCTGCGGCGATACGTCGCTTGCCGCAGCCAACTGGGCGAGCGGGCCAGCATTGCTGGGCGCGGTGCTGGTCTTTGCCCTGTGCCTGCCCGCCCTTGGGCTGGTGATCTCGGCAGGGATGGCAGCGACGCTTGCGGCTATCGGCGCGGGCGAACGCAATCCGGTCGCCCTGACCATCACGGTGGTTGGCCTGACAGCGCTGACGGCGGGTATCGGGCTAGTGTTCCTGCCACCGACAGCACCGCTTTGGCCCGCGATATAGGACGCTGACATGGATCTTGGCGCATGGGCACAAGGCTTTGCCGTTGCTCTGACAGGACAGAACCTGCTGTTGTGCTTTACGGGAGCCGTGCTTGGCACGCTGGTCGGTGTCCTGCCCGGAATCGGCCCTGCGGCGACGCTGGCGCTTTTGCTGCCGCTGACCTTTGCGCTGGACCCGACAGGGGCGATCATCATGATGGCCGCGATCTATTACGGCGCGCAATACGGCGGGTCGACGACATCGATCCTGTTGAACGTGCCGGGCGAATGTTCCGGCGTGGTCACCGCGCTCGACGGTCACAAGATGGCGCTGGCTGGACGCGCGGGACCGGCGATTGCCATCGCGGCACTGGCGTCGCTGTTTGCGGGGCTGGCGACGGCCGTGATGGTCGCGACTGTCGCAGCACCGCTTTCCACTATGACCACGGCCATAGCCCCTGCCGGACTGGTCGGGCTGATCGCGCTTGGCCTTTTTGCGGCGGCTGTGATCTCGCCGGGGCCTGTGCTGCCTGCGCTGGCGCTAATCCTGATCGGTGCAGGGCTGGGGCTTGTGGGAACCGATCTGGCAGGCGGCATGCCGCGTTTCACCTTCGGCATCCCCGAACTGCGCGACGGCATCGGTTTTGTCCCGCTGGTGATGGGACTGTTCGGTCTGGCCGAGCTCATCCGCGCGCTGGAGACAGGAGGCAGGCCAGAGCGCATCCGGCTGGTGCGCTGGCCATGGCCCACGCGCGCCGATCTGCGGGCTGGCTGGGTGCCTACGCTGCGCGGCACGGCGATAGGTTCGGTGCTGGGGGTTATTCCGGGGGCGACGACCCTGCTTGCGGCATTGGCGGCACGCGGGGTTGAAAACGGGTTTCGCACCAAGGACCAGCCTTTGGGCAGCGGCGCTGTGGCCGGTGTGGCCGCGCCAGAGGCGGCCAACAACGCCGCCGCCCAGTCGGCGCTGGTTCCGTTGCTGACATTGGGTCTGCCCGGCAGTCCGGTGATGGCGGTTCTGGCAGGCGCGCTGATGATCCACGCCATCGTGCCCGGCCCCGGTTTCATCGCGCAGAACCCCGACCTTTTCACGGCTTTGATGGCCAGCCTGATCGTTGGCAACATTATTCTGGTGGTGCTGAACCTGCCGCTTGCGGGCGTCTGGGCATCGCTTTTGCGGATACCGTTCCGGCGGTTGGTACCGATGATTATCGTGATCAGCCTGATCGGGGTGCATTCGGTGCAGAATTCCCTGTTCGATGTCTGGCTGATGCTGGGCTTTGGTGTTTTCGGGTGGGTGCTGCTGCGGCTCGGGCTTGAACCGACGCCGCTTGTTCTGGGCTTCATCCTTGGGCCCGCCTTCGAGGAATACCTACGCCGGACGCTGCTGTTTTCGCGTGGTGACGCCACTGTGCTGCTCACCGATCCGGTCAGCGCGGTTTGCTTGTCCCTGATCGCCGCGGCCACTGTCTGGAAGGTCGGCAGGCTGGTCGGTTCTGTCCGGTCCTGATCGGGCTGGCGCAGCGGATATCACCACCGCGCCAACCCGGCAGGGTTCAGCCGTCAGACGAGGGCGAGCAAACGGCGCGCCGCCTCTTCCGAGGAGGCAGGGTTCTGGCCAGTCACCAGTTTGCCATCGGTCACGACGAAAGATGCCCAGTCGGCCCCTTTTTCATACTTGCCGCCGTTGGCCTGCAACATGTCCTCGACCAGAAACGGCACGATCTCGGTCAGGCCGGCGGCGTCTTCCTCGGTGTTGGTAAAGCCGGTCACGGTCTTGCCGGACACCAGCGGCTGGCCGTCCGCGCCTTTGGGGTGCTTGAACACAGCAGGCGCGTGGCAGACCGCACCGATAGGGAGATCATGGGCTGCAAAGGTCTCGATCAGCTTGATGCTGGCGGCATCATCGGCCAGATCCCACAGCGGGCCATGGCCACCGGGATAGAAAATCGCGTCAAAACCATCGGCTGCGACACCTGACAGAACCACTGTCTGCGCCAGCGCGTCCTGCGCTGCCGTATCGTTCTTGAAACGTGTGGTCGCCTCGGTCTGCGCATCTTCGGTGTCGCTGGCTGGGTCCAGCGGCGGCTGACCACCTTTGGGCGAGGCGATCGTGATCTCGGCACCTGCGTCCTTGAAAACGTAATAGGGTGCCGCGAATTCCTCGAGCCAGAAGCCCGTGGGCTTGCCGGTATCGCCAAGTTTGTCGTGCGACGTCACTACCATAAGAATTTTCATATCAATGTGGCCTTTCTTCTTGCCTGTTTTCGGGGCTTTTGCGCCCCCGTTTCAACCGACGCGAAAAGAGGATGCGTGTCTGCGCACCCCCGTTTCTTTCGTCGTGTCATCTGGTTGGTCAGAACCGCCTTGCCGCCCGCGCCGGGCGAGCGGTCAGGCCGATTGCATATCCTGCGATTTGCCGTCGTGCCGGCCCGTAACAGCGGCTTCTGCCAGTACATACGCCACATCCGCCCGCGCAGCGGTTGCCGATTTGTCCACGGCTGCCCCAAGGATCACATCGGTGCCGCGCGCGTCGTCGGTCAGCGCCACAGGGCGCAGGATCGCATAGGTCAGGCCCGACGCCTTGAGATGTTCGTCAGCGTCATGCTTGGCCTTGAGATAATGCGCGATGTCGCCCGCAGCGTCCGGCTGGTCCGCCCCGACTGAACTGAGCATCACGAACCGCGCAACACCCGCATCGTGGGCAAGGTCGATCAGGCGCTTTGCGCCGTCCCGGTCAACCTTGTCGGTCATGTCCGGTCCTGTCGATCCGCCTGACCCCGCCGCGAAAACGACGACCTGCATCCCGTCACAAACGCCGTTCCGCAGGTCGGTCAGATCGCCGTGCCGCGTATCGACACCTTCGGGCAGTGCGGATGTATCAGAGCTTTCGCGCACCAGCGCTGTGGGCTTGTGGCCGCGGTCAAGAAGGTCCTGCACAAGATGCAGGCCGGTTTTGCCGGTGGCACCGGCAACGAGGATAGTCATAGTCATTTCAGCATTCCTTTGTCATTCAGACTTTGGGGGCAGCGGCGCGTTTACAAGGGTCACGGCAGGAAGATCGCCTTCACATTCACGAATTCCTTCATGCCAAAGCCGCCGTGTTCGCGCCCGTAACCTGAATCCTTCACACCGCCGAAGGGCATGTTCGGATCGGCCGCGCCGAACGAATTGATCCGCACCATCCCCGTGTCGAAGTGGTCGCGCGCCAGTGCGATGGCGCGGTCTTCGTCCTGCGAAAAGATACCGCCACCCAGCCCATAGCGGCTGTCGTTGGCGATGCGCATTGCATCCGCATCATCCTTGGCGCGGATCACTGCGGCAACGGGGCCAAAGATCTCGTCATCATAGGCGGGCATGCCGGGGGCAAGATCGGCCAGCACGGTGGCGGGATAATAGGCTCCCGCACCATCCGGCACATCGCCGCCACACAGAAGAGTGGCACCTTTCGCGACGCTTTTTTCGACCTGTTCCTTGACAGTATCGCGCTGCGCGATGCTCGACAGCGGGCCAAGCTGGGTTGCCTCATCGGTGGGGTCACCCATCACGATGGCCTTCATCTGCGCCACATAGGCATCGACGAAGGCGTCATAGACCTTGTCGGTGACGATGAACCGCTTGGCCGACACACAGGTCTGGCCGTTGTTGTAAAGCCGCCCCATGACCGAGAATTTCACCGCCGTCTCGATATCGGCATCCTCCAGCACAAGATAGGCATCGTTCGAGCCAAGTTCGAGCACGGTCTTTTTCAGCGCCTTGGCCGCCGTCGCACCAACATGCCGACCCGCGTCATCGCTGCCCGTCATGGTGACAGCACGGACCTTGGGATGCGCTATCAGCTTGTCGCTGGTATCATGGTCGATGATAATGACCTGAAACAGGTCGCGCGGCAGGCCCGCTTCGATGCACAATTCGCGCAGACGCAGGCCGGACCCCGTGCAGATGCTGGCATGTTTGAGCACACAGCCGTTCCCTGCCATCAGATTTGCCGCCAGCACGCGGATCGGCTGGTAAAGCGGAAAATTCCACGGCTGGATCGAATAGATCACGCCCAAAGGCTGGTAGGTGACGATCCCGCGTTTCTGGTCGGGACCATGGTTGCGTTCTTCATCGGCCAGGACATCGGGGCCGTGTTTGGCTGTGTAGTCGCAGATTGCCGCACAGAGTTCGACCTCGGTCAGGCCGTCCTTGAACAGCTTGCCCGTCTCGCGTGTCATCAGTGCTGCAAGCTCGTCGGCATGTGCGCGCAGCGTTTCGGCCAGCGTCGTCAGATAGGCCGCGCGGTCCTCGTGGCTGACGCCGCGCCAGTCGAGAAAGGCTGTGTGGCAGGCATCAACGCAGGCCATCGCCTCGTCTTCGGTCATGAGGTCGTAGGTCTTGATTTCTTCGTCGGTCGCTGGATTGACTGTGGTAAACATCGTCTTTCGTCCTCCGTTCGGGGTTTGAACAGAAAACGCGACGGGCCGTGGTTCGTTCCTTGCTGCGACAGGACAGCGCGGACCGTGGACGCCTAACGCTGGGTAAAAATACCTGCTTCCGGACGGGATAACCAACCATCCCGTCCGGCGCGGATCAATTCTTCAGGCACAGAATTGCCGGATTATCGCAGGCCTACCAGTTGGCATAGGAAAGGAATTTGCCCGACATCTCGACCTTGACGCGGTCACCTTTGGGGCTGGGGACGCGGCTGATCACCATGTCGAAGTCGATGGCGGACATGATGCCGTTGCCGAATTCTTCCTGAATCAGCGCCTTCATCGTCGGCCCATAAACGCCGACAATTTCATACAGCCGATAGATGCACGGGTCGGTCGGCACCGCCTGTTCCCAGATCTTGGTGGGGAATTCTTCCAGCACCTCCTGCGCCTCGGCGGGCAGGTCCAGAAAGGCGACAAGGGCTGCGGCCTTGTCGGCGGGCATGGCGTTCATGCCCATGCAGGCGGAATGGGTGAACACGGGCGACAGGCCGATCCCTTGGGCGATCGCCTCCCAAGTGATCTTTTTGCGCTTTTTTGCAAGCAGGATCAGGCTGGTCACATCTTCCTTGGTCAGCATGTCGGCTGCGGTCATCAGGTCTTTCATCGTGCTTTTCCTTCTATTGAAATCTGGCTGGTTCAGCCGCCCACCGCCTGAAGACGGGTCGGGCCGGGCTTTGGGTCTGCGTCGGGGGCAGGCTGGGTCATGTCGATCCGCACGGATGCAGGGCTTTGGGTGGCACCGTCAGACTGGCGTCCGGCGAGTTCCTTGGATCTTTTCCCAAGAAATTGCACCAGATGGTTGCGGATCGCGTAGTAGTTCGGATGGTTCACGATATCGGTGCGCACCCGTGGGCGGGGGATGGTGATTTCCACCGATTCCGCCACACGCGCAAAAGGACCGTTCGTCATCAGCAGGATACGGTCGGCCAGCAGGATCGCCTCGTCGATGTCATGGGTGATCATGAACACGGTCTGTTCGGTCTGGCTCCAGACTTTCAGCAGCTCTTCCTGAATGGTGCCGCGCGTCAGGGCGTCCAGCGCGCCAAAGGGTTCATCCAGCAGCAGCAGCTTGGGCTGGTTGGCAAAGGCGCGTGCGATGGACACGCGCTGGCGCATACCGCCCGACAGCTGGCTGGGCTTGCGGTGGATCACGTCGCCTTCCAGCCCGACCATGGCAAGATAGCGGGTGGCGTGGTCCACGACCTTGTCCTGCGGCCAGTCGCGATACCGCGCCTTGACACCGAAGGTCACGTTTTTCAGCGCCGACAGCCACGGCAGCAGCGAATAGTTCTGGAACACCACACCACGGTCAAGACTGGGGCCTGCGACTTCGAACCCGTCCATCTTGACCACACCGGATGTCGGTTCTGCCAGACCCGCCAGCACGTTCATGATCGTGGACTTGCCGCAACCCGAATGGCCAAGGATGCAGACGAATTCGCCCTTGTCGATGCCAAAGCTTGCGTTTTCAAAGACGGTCAGCGTGCCGCCCGCGCCATCGGGAAAGGTTTGGGTCAGCCGTTCGATGCTCAGGAAATGTTTCATGCTAACGGCCTTTCATTCGGCATAGGTGACGGCGCGTTGCAGCGTCGCAAAGAAGGCATCCAGCAACATGCCCACGAAACCGATCATCAGGATCGAGAAGATGACCGAGGTCAGATCGAGGTTGTTCCATTCGTTCCAAACGTAGTAGCCAATGCCTGTCCCCCCCACGAGCATCTCGGCCGCGACGATGACCAGCCATGCGATGCCGATGGAAATTCGCATACCTGTCAGGATGGTGGGTGCTGCGGCAGGCAGGATCACGGTGAAGGCGGTGCGCAGGGCACCCAGTTCATGCGTGCGCGCGACATTGACCCAGTCCTGCCGGACCCCGGCCACGCCAAAGGCCGTATTCAGCAGCATCGGCCAGATCGAACAGATAAAGATCACAAAAACCGCGCTGGCATTGGCATCCTGGATAATGAACAGCGCGAGCGGCATCCACGCCAGCGGCGAAATCGGGCGCAGCACCTGAATGAACGGGTTGAGCGCCTTGTAAGCCACCGGCGACATGCCGATCAGAAAACCCAAGGGTAGCGCGACCAGCACAGCCAGCCCGAACCCCGACAGCACACGGCCAATCGAATAGGCCAGCTGTATACCGATCCCCTTGTCGTTGGGACCGGCATCGTAGAACGGGTCGCTTAGCTGTTCCCATGCCTTGGCGAACACATCGCTGGGTGGCGGGACAGCCGCGCGTTGCTGGCCGACCCCCATCAGGATGTCATATTCGGTCAGGGCCTCGCCCAGGACCTGCCGCGTGACCGACGCCTCCCACGCGCCGAGAAAGACTACCAGCAACACGGTGGACAGGATCGCGGCGCGCGCGTTCAGGGACAGGGTCTTCATCCATCAACCCCGCTTGATCGCGAAGCTGTCGACGTAAGCCTCGGGCTGGTCGGGATCAAAGGTCTTGCCCATGATCATGTGTGATTTGTAATCCACCTCGGGCGCGTCATAGCCCAGATCGGTCATCACCTTGCGCGCATCAGAGGCCAGATAGACCTGTTCGGCAATCGCCTTGTAATCGACATCGCCCTCGATATAGCCCCAGCGCTTCATCTGGGTCAGAATCCAGACGCCCATCGACTGCCACGGGAACGGATCGAAATCGATCCGGTCGGGCACGCGCTGCACATTGCCCAGACCATCGGCATAAGTGCCGGTCAGCACCTGCTGGATCACTTCGACCGGCTGGTTGAGGTAGTTTGTCGGCGCGATCGCCGCCGAAATCTCGACCCGGTTGTCGGGGTTCGATGCATATTGCGTGGCGTCAATGATAGACTTCAGCAGCGCGCCATAGGTGTTGGGCATGTCGATGGCAAACTGGCGCGGCGCGGCAAAGGCGCAGCATGGATGGCCGTCCCAGATGTCCTTGGTCAGCATATGGATGAAACCGATGCCTTCCCATACGGCACGCTGGTTGAACGGGTCAGGCGACAGATAGCCGTCAAGGTTGCCCGCCCGCAGGTTGGCGACCATTTCCGGCGGCGGCACCACGCGGATCTGGATATCCTGATCGGGGTCCAGCCCGTGTTCGGCCACGTAATAGCGCAGCAGGAAGTTGTGCATCGAATATTCGAAGGGCACGCCAAAGGTCATGCCTTTCCACTGCTGCGGATCGCGCTTGTCCAGATGTTCGTTGGACAGCACGATGGCCTGTCCGTTGATGTTTTCGACCGCTGGCATGATGTAAGGCGTCGGCGTGGACCCAGCGCCCAGCGTCATCGCCAAAGGCATAGGCGTCAGCATGTGGCTGGCATCATATTCGCCCGACAGTGACATGTCGCGCGCCACGGCCCAGCCTGCGGTTTTCACGACTTCGACGTTCAGGCCATAGCGGGCGTAGAACCCCATCGGTTCAGCCATGATGATCGGGGTGGCACAGGTGATGGCAACGAAACCCACCCGCAGATCTGGCTTTTCGGGGGGGCCGAGTTCGTCGAGGATCATCGCCTTGGCCTGATCCATCGGGAACACCGAGGCGAGTGCCGCGGCGAAAGCCCCGCCGCCCAGCATGCCCATCATCGACCGGCGGCTGATGTCGTTATGTCCGAAAACCGAACGCACAATCGCGCTTTCAACCGCGCGTTCCAGCATGGCATCGCTGGTCATCGGTGCTTCAATCGCGGCCTTCGCATCCGCCGCGCAGGTGTCACATCCGCATCCCGCGCCGTGTCTCAAATCGGTCTTGTGGGAAAACGGGTTTCCAAGGCTTTTATTCGTCATGGTGTCCCTCTTTGTCTAAAATCGTATCGTCTTGAGACAACGATACCGATGCTGCCGCGCAGCGATAATGCACGCGGCTGAAATTCCACATTTCATAAAATATAATTAAATCAGTATCTTGATTAACGAACTAACCCGAAACGGTTACGAAAATTCGTAAATTACGAAATATCGTATTGCCATCGACGCATCCGCTCCTGCAGTGTCGCGGATATGGATATACCCGTGCTGACGCTTGATTCTATGCTTGAGGCTGTGCCGCATGCCGCCTTGGTGCTGGACACCGAACGCGACGTTGTGGTCGCGGCCAACCAGCTTGCCGCGCGCTTGTTCGCACGGACCCACCACCCCAGCTTTCGCTTTGCGCCGCATATCGCCGCCAATTTCGCAGGCTTTGTCGTGTTTCTGGACGAGGTGGCGCATCGCGGCCGCGCATGGCGGCGGGATATCCCGTTGCAGGACAGCGACCTGCTGCCGCTGTCCTGCGAACTGCGGGGCACGCTGATCGGTCAGGGGGCGCATATGGTGATGCTGACCCTGATCGACCTGAACGAGATGTCCCGCCACGACCAGATCGCCGAGGCCGGCGAGGTGCAGCGCCTTGGCCTGTTGGAATGGCAACGCGCGCAGGCGTTTTTCAGCGAACTCGAACGCCAGAACCAACTGATCCTGAATGCCGCGGGCGAAGGCATCTATGGCGTCAATGCCGATGGCAAGACCACCTTCGTGAACCGCGCCGCCCGCGAAATGCTGGGCTGGAGCGCGCAAGACCTGCTGGGCCGCGATATCCATTCGATGATCCACCACCATCATCTGAGCGGTGAAATCTATCCCGCCCATGATTGCCCGATCTACCAGTCGTTCCGCTATGAACAGGTCAACCGGATCGAGGATGAAGTGTTTTGGCGCAAAGACGGCAAGCCGATCCGCGTCGAATATGTCTCGACCCCGATCTATGACCAGAACGTGCTGGCGGGGGCGGTGGTGATCTTTCGCGACATCACCGAACGCAAGGAAAACGAAAGCAAGCTGCGCAACGCGATGGAACAGGTGCAGGCCCTGCGCGAACAGCTGGAACAGGAAAACGCCTATCTGCAGGAAACCATCGCCACCGAACGGGCGCATCATGAAATCATCGGCAGCTCGCCCGCTATTCTGCAACTGCTCTCCAAGATCGACCTTGTCGCGCGGACCGAAGCCTCGGTGCTGATCTCGGGCGAGGCGGGCACTGGAAAGGCGCTTGTCGCCTCTGCCATCCACAAGGGCAGCGCGCGGCGCAGGCGGTCGCTGATCCATTTCAAATGCAGCGCAATCACCACCGACGCGATCGAGGCGGAACTGTTCGGCCAGATGCGCGGTGCCTTTCCGGGGGCGTTGCGGGACAAGCCGGGGGTGCTGGAACTGGCACATAACGGCACGCTGTTTCTGGATGATGTGGATGAATTGCCGCTGAACCTGCAAGGGCGGCTGTTGCATGCTTTGCAGGAACGCACGGTCACGCGATTGGGCGACACCCGCGCGCGCGAAACCGATCTGCGCGTCATCGCCGCCAGCCGCCGCAATCTGGAAACACTGGCCCGACGGGGCCGGTTTCGCGAGGAACTGCTGATGTTCCTCAACGTGTTTCCGATCACCTGCCTGCCCCTGCGCGACCGGCGCGAGGATATCCCCGCCCTTGCCACACATTTCCTGAAACTGTCCTGCAAAAGGCTGAACATCAAACTGCCGATGATATCCAAGCTCTCGATGGACAAGCTGGTCGCTTATGACTGGCCCGGCAATGTGCGCGAATTGCAGAACGTGATGGACCGCGGCAGCATCATTTCGACTGGCGGTAAGTTGCAGATCGACCTTGCCATCGCCCCTCCGCAGGGTGCGACTGCGGAACTGACCGTCCTGTCAGAGGCGCAGATGGAAACCGCGCAGCGCAACAACCTGATTTCAGCCCTGCGACGCACCGGCGGCAAGGTTGCTGGCGAAGACGGGGCGGCGCAGTTGTTGGGCATCCAGCCCACCACCATGTATTCGCGGATCAAGAAAATGCAGATCAGCGCCGATGAATGGCGCTAGTCAGGTCACGCGAAGGACCAGTACCGCCGTCAATTGCTGTTCAGCAAGAACTGCGACAGGACAGGGCTGCAGGCAGCCCCCAAGGCGCGCGCGTCACTGCCGATGCTGCCACTTTCGATCACTGGCAGGATCAGACCGCGCGTATCTTCCATCTCGATGGCGCGGCGGACCTTCCTGACCAGTTCTTCGCGGATCACTGGCGGAAAGGCCCCGTCGATGACGATAGCCTCGAAATCGATGACCGCGCAGGTGGACAGGCTCGCCTTTGCCAGCTCCCGCGCGGTCTGGTCCAACCATGGCGTTACATGGTCGGCCAGATCGGTCCAGCTTTGCGGATCGTTCCACAGCGCGACAGGATTGTGCCCCGCCTGCCGCAAACGGGCCTCCAGCGTGTGGATCGACGCTGTGTCGACCAGTTGGCGGCTTTCGCCGTTCGGCCCGACGCTGCGCAAGGACCCCAGCGCACCCGCATTGCCCAGCCGCCCTTCGTAGACCGAATTGTTCAGCACGATGCCGCCGCCGACAAAGGCGCCGACGAAGAAATAGGCATAGTCGCGAAACTGCTTGCCGCGCCCGTAAAGATGTTCGGCCTGACAGCCCGCCGTCGCATCATTGATGACAAAGACAGGCAGGTCGGTAAACCGCGCCATCTCCGTGGTGAAATCGATGTTCTTCCAGGATTGGAACTCTGCCGCGTTTGGCCCTGTCAGGTCGTGCCAGTTCCACAGGTCGAACGGAGCCGCGATGCCGATGCCACATATCCGCGCCAATTCAGCATCGCTGAGGTCGCGGGCCGCAGCGGCGAGCCCTGCCTGCACAAAGCCGAACACTTCTCGCGGCAGCGGATGGGTATAGGTCACCTGACGGTGCAGCCGGATACCGCCGGTGAAATCTGTCAGCAGGAAATTTGCGGACCGCCGACCGATCTTGATTCCGATGGAATAGACGCCATCCTTGTCGAGCATCATGGGAATGGACGGTTTGCCGACTTTGCCCCGCAAGGGTTTGCCACGGGTCAACAGCCCGTCCGATTCCAGTTTGCGCAGAATCGCCGAAATCGTCGGCGGCGACAGGTTCGACAGGCGCGCAAGGTCCGGTGCAGGCAATGATCCGTGCCGCTGCAGCAAGGACAGCAGCAGCCGCTCGTTATGATCGCGGACACCTTTCTGGCTCAGCCCTGCGCTGAGCGATCTGACCAAACCGTCCTCCATGCGACATACCCCCACCCGTCATTCCGGCTCTACTTAGCGCCCTTCGATAAATTAATAAAGTTAATTAATAAATTGACAGGCGTTCGCGAATCGCCTCTTTTACGGTCAGTCGGCGAAGGTTCGGCCTGCGCAGCAGGCAGGCACCCGGCCCTATATTTCTGGGAGGAAATCATGAAAAAACTGCTTATCTCGACGGCGCTTGTCGCCATCACCACTGTCGCTGCCACATCGGCGCAGGCGCAGGACGTCTCTGCCTGTCTGATCACCAAGACAGACACGAACCCGTTCTTCGTGAAAATGCGCGAAGGCGCCGAAGCCGCCGCCGCCGAAGCAGGCATCACCTTGCGGTCCTATGCCGGCCGCGTTGATGGCGACCATGAAACGCAGGTTGCCGCGATCGAGACCTGCATCGCCGATGGCGCATCCGGTATCCTGATCACTGCGTCGGACACATCGTCCATCGTTGGTGCCGTCACGCAGGCCCGTGATGCCGGTCTGCTGGTCATCGCGCTTGATACGCCGCTGGAGCCCATTGACGCCGCCAATGCCACCTTTGCCACCGACAACTTTCTGGCGGGCGAGTTGATCGGCCAGTGGGCTGCCGCCTCGCTTGGTGACGCGGCTGCCGATGCACGCATCGCGATGCTTGATCTTGCCGTGAGCCAGCCATCGGTGGACGTGCTGCGCAACCAGGGCTTCCTGCAAGGGTTCGGCATCGAACTGGGCGATCCCAACCGGATCGGCGATGAGGACGACTCGCGCATTGTCGGCAACGACGTGACCGCAGGCAACGAAGAAGGCGGTCGCCGCGCGATGGAAAACCTGTTGGCCATCGATCCGATGATCAACGTGGTCTACACGATCAACGAACCCGCCGCTGCCGGTGCTTATGAGGCGCTGCGCGCCATCGGCCGTGAAAACGACGTGCTGATCGTGTCGGTCGACGGTGGCTGCCCCGGTGTGCAAAACGTCGCTGACGGCGTGATCGGTGCAACATCGCAGCAGTATCCGCTGCGCATGGCGGCACTCGGGATCGAGGCGATTGCCGCCTTCGCTGCCGACGGCACGCTGCCTGAAAACACCCCCGGCAAGGATTTCTTTGACACCGGCGTCGCCCTTGTCACGGGTGCCCCTGTCGATGGTGTCGAAAGCATCGACGTCGCCGAAGGCCAAGAGCTGTGCTGGGGCTAAACATCTGACACGACCCACCACAAGGGGCGGAGAAATTCCGCCCCTTTTTCCAACCCCGCGCTAGACTGCGGGGATCACGACCGCAGGGAGGCACGCCATGTCCAGCAAGAATGATGATTTTGAAGCCGTGGTGAAATCCGGCAATACTGGGACAGTCGCGGCCTTTGCCCCCGCACGCAAAGGCGCGCTGGCGCAGATCCAGCATATGCTACATCTGCAACCCGCGCTGGTGCCGCTGTTCGTGCTGGCCATGTCGATCGTGACCTTCGGGCTGCTTTTGGGCACCAAGTTCTTTTCGCCCTTCGCGCTGACGCTGATCCTGCAACAGGTGCAGATCGTCGGCATCGTCGCCGCCGCGCAAAGCCTTGTGATCCTGACCGCGGGCATCGACCTCAGCGTCGGCGCGATCGCTGTGCTGTCCAGCGTCATCATGGGACAATTCACCTTCCGCTACGGTCTGCCGGTCGAGGTCGCCGTGCTGTGCGGCCTCATCTTCGGCACCGCCATCGGCACGCTGAACGGCTGGCTGGTCGCAGTGATGAAGCTGCCGCCGTTCATTGTCACACTCGGGATGTGGCAGATCGTGCTGGCGGCCAATTTCCTCTATTCGCGCAATGAAACCATCCGCGCGCAGGATATCGAAAGCGAGGCGTCGCTGCTGCAATTCCTTGGCACGACCTTCAAGGTCGGCGCGAACGAGGCGGGTCAGGGCGGTGCCACCTTTACCTATGGCGTGATCGCCATGGTGCTGATTTTCATGGTGCTGGCCTATATGCTGCGGCACACGGCATGGGGGCGGCATATCTATGCCGTGGGCGATGACCCTGACGCGGCACAGCTGTCGGGCGTCAACGTGCGCGCCACGATCATTTCGGTCTATGCGCTGACCGGCTTTATCTGCGCCATCGCAGGCTGGGCGCTGATCGGGCGGATCGGCAGCGTCAGCCCGACATCGGGGCAGCTCTTGAATATCGAAAGCATCACCGCCGTGGTGATCGGCGGCATCAGCCTATTCGGCGGGCGCGGGTCGATCCTTGGCACGTTCTTTGGCGCGCTGATCGTGGGTGTTTTCACCCTCGGGCTGCGGCTGGCGGGCGCGGATGCGCAATGGACCTTCCTGCTGATCGGCGTGCTGATCATCGCGGCGGTCGCTGTGGACCAATGGATCAGAAAGGTATCGGGCTGATGGAACCCATTCTTCAGGGGCGCGGGCTGGTCAAGCGTTATGGCCGTGTAACCGCGCTGGACCACTGCGATTTCGACCTCTATCCGAGCGAGATTCTGGCCGTGATCGGCGACAATGGCGCAGGTAAATCTTCGCTCATCAAGGCGATGTCCGGTGCCGTCATCCCCGATGAAGGCGAGGTGCTGCTGGAAGGGCGCAAGGTCAAGTTCACCTCGCCCACCGACGCGCGTAAGGAAGGGATCGAGACGGTCTATCAGACCCTTGCGATGTCGCCCGCTTTGTCGATTGCCGACAACATGTTCATGGGCCGCGAATTGCGCAAACCGGGGATCATGGGCAAGGTGTTCCGCCAGCTTGACCGGCCAAGGATGGAACGGCTCGCCCGCGAAAAGCTGACCGAACTGGGGCTGATGACGATCCAGAACATCAATCAGGCGGTGGAAACGCTGTCTGGCGGCCAGCGGCAGGGCGTCGCCGTGGCGCGGGCGGCGGCCTTCGGGTCCAAGGTCATCATTCTGGACGAACCCACCGCCGCGCTGGGCGTGAAGGAATCGCGCAAGGTGCTGGAACTGATCCTTGACGTGCGCTCGCGCGGCATCCCGATCATCCTGATCAGCCACAACATGCCGCATGTGTTCGAGGTGGCGGACCGCATCCACATCCACCGTCTTGGCAAGCGGCTTTGCGTCATCAAGCCAAGCGATTACACGATGTCGGATGCCGTGGCGTTCATGACCGGCGCGCGCGAGCCTGTCCCGGTCTCTTGACCGGGGCGGTCCGGCGGGTGGTGATCTGCACAAACCAGCCGGATCGGAATGCCAAACCGGGCTTCAGCCCACAGAGTGTCATCATCGACCCGCGGGACAGGCCTAGTACCCCTCGATCGAGACGCCCTGATCGCCGATTGTGATGTCAACGCCACTGCGGCTTTCCTGAGAATAGAGATAACCCAAGACGACCAGACCGACGACCAGCAGGCCGATGAGCAGATACAATGTGTTGCGGTTCATGGTGGTGTTTCTTTCGTCAGAAAAATGTCTGGCCCACCGTTATGCCTGTTCGACACAGATCACCATCGGTATCGTCACGGCCAATCCGCAATTCATAGGTGCAACTTGAACCCCGACGCCAAGCCATACAACTGGAACATTAGCTTTACTGGCGGCAAGGAAAGCCTCTTGTCCGGCGACTTGGGCGCGGCTGTCGCCAAAGGACTGGCCAACAGCACCCTCTGCTTGCGGCGCGGCTACATGCGGCAGGCCGGCAGGCTCAATAGGGACATACCGCGATGATCCGGCTATCCGGACAGTTGATCTGCGCCGATGCGCAGCAGGCGGCCATCGTGGTGGCGCACCTACCCGAACATATCCGCCTGTCACGGGCCGAGGCCGGGTGCCTGCACTTCGACGTCACCCCGACAGACGACCCGCTGGTCTGGCAGGTGGACGAGACCTTCACCGATCAGGCGGCGTTCGATCTGCATCAGCAGCGCACGCGGGCGTCAGAATGGTGGACAGCCACCGCTGCCATCAGGCGGGAGTTCAGGGTTTTGGGTGTTTGAAAGAGGCGGGCAGTGAAAAACCCTGCAAAGGTCTGCCATGCGGGACCTTGCGGTCATTCGCTGGACCCGCAGCATGGCGGCTGTTGGCAGCTTGGCGTCATTGGCATTGTTGCGACCTCTCAGCGTTCTTCAGGGCGCGCCCGGCGCAAGCTTGCCGTTCCTGCATTGCTGCAATGTAACCCGTAGACTGGCAAGGTCGTCAGCCGCATCCGCCGGAGGTCACCCAGCCTGTTTACGGTCGTTCTGCATCTGGACCGGGTTGTGCCGTCAACGCTAACCCGCCCTGCACGTCGTGGTCGTATTCGCCGATGCGCTGGACATTGTGCATGATCCGCATGAACCACCGCATCGCGTCGTTCGCCTCAAACGTATCTTGCATCGTATAGGTCTCTGCTCGCTCGCCCGACAGAAGGCCGCGCCGGTGCCCCGTGAACCGATGAGCAACCGGATCGGCCATGCGCGCCATACGCGCGCCAATTTTGCCAAGCGCCTGTTGCCGATCCGGAGACAGACAGGCGGCGAACCATCGCACAGGACGCCGTGTCACTGCATCACGCTTCAGCACCGGGATAAAGCTCCGCCTCCCCGCTTGCTCCAACAGGCGATCAAGGTGGTCAGCTTGATGCATCAAGGCGGCAAAGGCAGCGGCCTCAGTCGGTTTGTTGCGCGGCACCGATATCTGCGCCATGTAGTCTTTCAGATCCTCCAGTGTCAGCGTTACCCGCGGGCCCAGTGCTGACAGTCGCCGAAAGTCGCCTCCGGGTCCGAGTGCCAGGGCATAGGCCGCAAAGATTTCGCGCGCAGCCCAGGTCACCGCGCTATGCGCGGCCTGCATCGCGGCACCCTCGTCGCTCAGCAGGCGGCGATCCAGTTCGGGGGCTGTGCGTTCCCCGAGATCGGGCCGCAGCCATGCCACCACTGCCGCAAAATGATGGGTGACGGGCAGAAAGGCCAACACGCCCAGCAGGTTGAACCCGGTGTGAAACAGCACCAGCGCCGTATCTGCCCCGGTCCGCGCGGCCAGCGCCTCTAACGGGCCTGCAATCAGCATCAACATGGGAAAGGCGATCACCATGGTGCCTAGGTTGAACAACAGATTCGCGATCGAGGTCTGCTGCATCGCCCTTGACCCCCCGATCGTCGCCATCAGCGCGGTCAATGTGGTGCCAAGGTTCATCCCGATGACCGCCGACGCCGCCTGAATCAGCGGCAACGTGCCGCTGCTCAGCAAGACCAAAACCACCGCGACGGCAGCTGAAGATGATTGCATCACCATCGTGATCGCCAGCCCCAGCGCCGCCATGGCCAGCATCCCGGCCAACCCGGTTCCGGGCGTCCGCTCGGGCGTGATCCAACTGGCTGCGCCGGACATGCCGTCTTGCATCATGTCCAGCCCGATGAACAGCAGGCTAAACCCCGCCGCGATCCGACCGAGACGCGCGAGGCGACCGTGGGACAACAGCATTGTCAGGCTTGCCACGAACAAAACGCCCATCGCGACCGCGCCCAGTTTGAGCTTGAAGCCCACCAGAGACACGATCCAGCCGGTGACGGTGGTGCCGATATTGGCACCGTAAATCACGCCAAGCGCCTGTGAAAAACTCAGAACCCCAGCACCGACGAACCCCACAGTCATCAGCGTTGTCGCGGAAGAAGACTGAATAACCGCCGTGGTCACCGCGCCGCTTGCAACACCGCGCAGCGGTGTGGAGGTAAACCGTGCCAGCATCCGCCGCAGATTTGCACCCGCCGCATCGCGCAGCGCCTCGGTCATGATCTTCATGCCAAGCAGGAACAGCCCGATGCCGCCCAACGCGGTAAGTGTCTCCGACATGCTATCCACACCTCTCGCATTCGAGCATGCGGCTCACCATCACGAAATACAATCACTGGCGCGAAGGACTGCAATTCTCGGTTTTGCAAAGCGCGCCTGATCCTGTGTTCGCTGGTGCCGTTCAGAAACTGTGAAATACAGCAAGCCTGCGCGCCTGACCGTCATCTGAATACTTCGGCTGCAGTGGCGACAGCTCAGGCTGTCCGACCTGCAAGTAAGGGCTCAAAGAGGCATTGGACACGCTTTGACGCCCCCGCCCTATCACTCCACCTGCCGCGCCTCGTCCACCAGCATCACCGGAATCCCGTTGCGGATCGGGAATGCCAGATGCGCGTTTTCGCTGACCAGTTCCTGCCGCTCGGCGTCATACCGCAGGGTTGCGTGGGTGATGGGGCAGACGAGTGCCTCGAGCATCTTGGGGTCGAAACCGGCTTCGCTCATTGCATGACACCTTCTCCGTTGCCGCCGCGCAGGGAATATTCCATCAGCGTCAGCAGCGTTTCGCGCCGTGTGGACAGCGACGGGGCTTCCAGCAGGGCCTGTTTATCCTCGGGCGTGAAGGGGCAGAGCATCGACAGCGAGTTGATGAGCAGTTCATCCTCGGCCTCGCTGAGCGAGTCCCAGTCAGTAGACAGGCCACGGTCCACCAGAAAGCGGTTCAGCGCTTTCATGAAACTGTCGCGGTCGAAATCGGGGTCTTTTTCCACCGGTCCCAGATCGCGCGAAAACCCGTTCCAGTTCACCTTGCAGCGGCGGTAGGGGGTAAACCCCTCGACCTCTTCGACGATGCGGAAACGGGACGCGCCCGACAGGGTGATCATATAGCGCCCGTCCTCGGTTTCCGAAAACGCCGTCAGCTTGCCCGCGCAGCCGATGCTGTGCAGCTTGCCTGCCGCACCGGGGGCGTCATAGGGTTGCACCATCCCGATCAGCCGCGAGGATGTTTTCATCACATCGTCAAGCATCGCAAGATAGCGCGGCTCGAACAGGTGCAGCGGCAAGCGCGAACGCGGCAAAAGCAGCGCGCCGGGCAGGGGGAATACCGGAATGGTGTCCGGCAGATCAGTTGATGATATCATTGGCATGAAATAGCCCGCCTTTGTGATCAGGCAAATATCATCGACGACAACCTGCGCCGTCCCGTCAGCACGATGGGGTCCTTGGCATCGCGGGCGTCGAAAATCTTGAACAATTGGGTTTTGGCGGCCCCGTCGTTCCATTCGCGGTCGCGCCGGAACAGTTCGAGAAGCTCGTTCACAGCCTCTTCCACCTGCCCCTTGGCATGCAGCGCCACGGCCAGATCGAACCGTGCCTGATGGTTGGCGGGGTCGGCTTCGACCTGCGCCTGCAATTCGCCCACAGGTCCGGCATTCGCCGCCTCGCGCAGCAGGGTAATCTGGGCGTGCAACGCTTCCAGCGCGGGGTCGGTCGAGATTTCGGCAGGCGCACCGTTCAGGATCGCCTCGGCCTGATCGATATCGTCGAGCGCCAGATAGCACCGCACCAGCCCGGCATAGGCGCGAGCGTTGGCAGGGTCTTCCTGCAGCACGGCGGCAAAGGTTTCGGCGGCGTCGGTCACGGCCCCTTCGGTCAGCATCTGTTCGGCGGCCTCGATCGCACCGGCCAGTCCGTCATCGGGTTCGCCAGCCAAGGCTGCGATTTTTTCCACAAAAGCGTTGATCTCGGACGGGGGCAAAGCGCCCTGGAACCCGTCCACGGGGCGGCCCTGATAGAAAGCATAGACGGTCGGGATCGACTGCACCCGCAGCTGGCCTGCATAGACCTGGTTGCGGTCCACGTCGATCTTCACGAGCTTCACTCGTCCGCCTGCCTTGGTCACGGCAGCTTCGATGGCGGGGCCAAGCGTCTTGCACGGGCCGCACCATGGCGCCCAGAAATCCACGATGACCGGCACGTCCTGCGACGCCTGAATCACGTCCTGCGGGAAACTGGCATCGGTGCCGTCCTTGATGACATCGACAGGGGCGGTGGGTTTCGCGTTCAGTTCGAGCATGGCGGTCTCCTTTAACGGATTTGGGCTATATATGTGTGCAATCATATCCCGCGCCAAGGGGCAATGACGCTTTCGCTTGGGGTGCGGCGCGCATAGGCTGCCCGCATGGAAACCACGACCCGCCCTGCCCTGCCCCGTCTGGGGGCCATCGCCGTTGTGCTGCATCACGACAGGGTCCTGCTGGTGCGGCGCAAAAACCCGCCCGATGCGGGGCTTTGGGGCTTTCCGGGCGGGCATGTGGATGCGGGCGAAACCGCGCTGGCCGCCGCCGCGCGTGAACTGGCCGAGGAAACCGGCGTGGTCGCGCGCCCTGTCCGGTATCTGACCAATCTCGACATCATCAGGCGTGACACTGCGGGCGCGTTGCAGTTCCATTTCCTGCTGGCTGTCGTGCTGTGCGATTATGTCAGCGGCACGCCTGTTGCCGCCGATGACGTGTCAGAGGCAGGCTGGATCGCTGTGACCGATGTCGTGCATTTGCCCACCAGTGCCGATGTGGACCGCATCATCGGGCTGGCCTATTCGACCACACCCACGATCGGCCCCATCTGAGCGCCGAAATCCGACCGGCCCAGCGCTGGTGCATGCAGGCGCGACACCTTGCCATCAAAATAAAGCGCGTTGGGCAGTTGCAGGTAGTCGCGGAAAAAGCTGCCGAATTCGTGGAAACTGACCGCATCGTTGGAGATGACGAAAACCGCGCGATCCCCCGCGTCAGTCGTGCCGACACCATTGCGCAGGAACCGCGAGGTGCCGTCGGGCAGAAAGCGTGGATGCAATGCGCCGTCGATCACCAGCATCGGGCCTGATTGCGTCGCATCGCGGCAGGCGGGGGATTCGTCCACATAGCGCAGCGTTTCGATCACGCGGGCGCTGTCCTCGGTGATGCAGAACACGCCATTGGGCAAAAGGCCGAAATTGCCGGGGCCTGCGTTGGGGATGACGCGCATCACCTCGACCCCGTTTTCAACGTAATGGCCCACGGGCGCGCGGTCGGCGTGATACATGCCCGCATTCATCGCGAATGGCAGGGCGGTCACATCGGGCAAGCCTTCGATGGCGCGGAAACTGCCAAGGATGGTGTCGCCATCCTTGTGAAACAGGCGCAGGTCGTCCGCCGCCGGATCGACCGTGCAGGCGGTATAGCTTTTGCCCAGATAACTGACGTCCTCGCAGGTCACGGCAGCCGCAGGCAGCGCAAGCGGCGCAAGAAGCAAAGCAAGCGCAAGCCTCACTCGTCCAGATCCTGCCTGACGTGGTCATCGGCCAGCAGCGCGCGGGTCGCGTCCATCTGGTCAAAGGTGCCATCTAGCTGGAACCGCAGTTCGGGCGCGAATTTCATCGTGCCGCCCTTGACCACCAGATGCCGGACCTCGTGACGGTTGCGGCGCAGGGCATCCAGCGCCTCTTCCTTGCCGATCCCGCCAAGCGGCAGGATGAACGCCGTCGCGATGCGCAGGTCGGGCGACATGCGCACCTCGCCCACGGTGATCGACATGCGCGCAAGGTCGGGGTCGTGAACCTCGCCCCGTTGCAGGATTTCGGACAGGGTCCGGCGGATCATTTCGCCCACGCGCAACATGCGCTGCGTCGGGGCCTTGCCATCGCGTTGTGTGTTCTTTGCCATGCCCTGCATTTAATCACTGTGGGCGACAAAGCCAAGCAAGGCTTTGCACCGGGGGCAAAGCGCCGCTAAGACGGGGCAAAGAGATGGGGGCAAAGACATGACCGACACACCGGGAATCGTGATTACAGGCGGATCGGGGCGCATGGGCCAGATGCTGGTCAAGGCGGTGCTGGCGTCGGAAAAATGCCATCTGGCGGGCGTACTGGAACGCACAGGTCACGACTGGATCGGACAGGATATCGGCACAGCCATGGGTGGCCAGCCTGTGGGCGTCACCGTCACCGATGACGCGCTGGAGGCTTTCGCCCGCGCACAGGCCGTGATCGATTTCACCGCCCCTGCCGCGACCGTGGGCTTTGCCGCGTTGGCCGCGCAGGCGCGCGCAGTGCATGTGATCGGCACGACGGGCCTGTCGGACGCCGACATCAAAGCCATCGACGCCGCCGCACGCCATGCCGTGATCGTGCGGGCAGGGAACATGTCGCTGGGCGTCAACCTGCTGGTAAAGCTCACACAAAAGGTGGCCGAAGCCCTCGACCCCGATTTCGATATCGAGATCGTCGAGGCGCATCACAACAAGAAGGTCGATGCGCCATCCGGCACGGCCTTGATGCTGGGTGAAGCCGCCGCCGCAGGGCGTGGCGTGACATTGGCCGATGTCCGCGACGCTGGGCGCGACGGCATGACCGGCGCAAGGCAGCGCGGCGATATCGGGTTTTCAGCCATCCGCGGCGGCGACATCGTGGGCGAACATGACGTGATCTTTGCCGCCGCCGGTGAACGGATCGTGCTGCGCCATCTGGCGACTGACCGCGCGATATTCGCGCGCGGCGCGCTCAAGGCGGCACTTTGGGGGCAGGACAAGGCGCCGGGGGCTTATGACATGATGGATGTGCTGGGGCTTTAACCGACACCCACGGCGGGGGTCAGGCAGGGGTTGCCACTGGCTGGTTTTATCTCGTGTGAACAGGCTGCTGCAAAGCGGATATTGCAGCCGTCCGTCAGGCGGTGATCTTAAATCGATCCGCCTCTTCGAATACATCGATCACCCGCGTACCAGATTTAATCTGAGCCCCATGCGCGACGCCCGCCGGGATAGAATAGCTGTCACCTGCTTTGTAGAGCTTCGTTTCCCCACCGATGGTCAGTTCGATTTGACCTTCCACAACAGTACCCCATTGCGCTCCGTGTGCGTGCATGGGCAACTCCATGTCCTTGAGAAAGGTGAAAAAGACCACAAGACCAGCATCCGACTGGACCGCCGCCGTCTGCACGACATCTGCGGGGAAAGGCACGTCAGCACCGGGGAATGCGTTGATGAAATCTGGGTAAGGCATGCAAATTGTCCTTTCGTGCGAGTGGTCTAGCCACGTTCCCTGCCCATCCAGATGGCAGAACAATCGAATGCCGGCAAGCACCGCGATGGCATGACCTCAAAGCAGCGGGCGGCGGTGCAGTCTCGTAGTCCGCCCCTCAAGGTGTTTTGCAACGCGCTTGGCACAAACCGCCGGATCGAAAGTGAACCGACCGGATTGTCCTTGCGTAAAAGCAAGGAAAGAAGCCGAGGTTAACCATGAAGACACTTGTTCTGGCGCTTGGCCTGTCGCTGACGGCAGGCACTGCGATGGCGAATTATGTCCCCGTGACGGACGAGCAGACGTTCCTGTCGCTGGTCGAAGGCAAGGAGCTGCGCCATCGCTTTTATGGCATCTCGCTCACTGTGCTCGACAACGGGCAGGTCACGGGCAATGCCATCGGCTGGGAGATCGAAGGCACATGGAGCTGGCAGGACGGCTATTTCTGCCGCGAGCTGTTCTGGGGTGGCGATCTGATCCCCTATAACTGCCAGCTGGTCGAGATCAACAATGACCTGATCCGCTTTACCGTGGATCAGGGCGCCGGACGGGCCGCCGCGTTCCGGCTGCAGTGATCACCCCAGATCGCGGCTGCCATAGCGCAGCAGCACCGGCACGACGAGTTCTTCCTCGTCCACCAGATGGCGGTTCAGCAACCGTTCCAGACGGGCCAGTTCCGACTGGAACGACCCCGCCTTGTCCTGCAGGGCATCGCGCGGGCCTTGCGCCTGCAGCACGCCATTGGCGCTTTTGACGAACGACGCCAGAAATTCGTCCAGCGCGTGATGGTCGGCGTCAAGGATGTCGAATCCGCGGCTGATCCGCTTGTCTTTTTTCATCAGCTTGGGAAAGTAATAGCTGTCCTCGATCGTATGATGTTCGTGCAGGCCGTTGACGAACATGCCACCATAGCGCGACAGGTTCGCGGCAAACTGGTCGGGGGCCAGTTTGCGGTCCAGCAGCTTGTCGGTCACAGTGCCCATTTCGGCCATCAGGCGGCGGAACATCAGGTGCCGGTCCAACCAGAACCGGATCAGCCCGTCGAAACCGGGGTCATTTTCCCACCCCGCGCGCGGATATTCGGCCAGCAGCACGTGCAAGGCATCGGGCAGTTTGTCACGGCTGATCAGGGCGAGTTCGTCGGTCATCATTTATCCCATCATGGCATGACCAACAGCTAAGCCCTGCACGTCCGCCTGACCAGTCCCGGCGCTGTTCACCCGCGCACGGCCACCCCGACAGGCGCGCACGATGTCTAGTAGTCGCGCTCGAAGAAGATGCCGATGCTGGTGCCGCCGTCCTGATCGACGCCGCCTTTGGCCACGATCTCGTCGGTGACATCGAGGTTGAGGTTGATCTCGGTGCCGCCATCGCTGCTGACGGTGACATCGGTATAGACGTTCTCGGACAGGTAACGCCCCGCGCGCACGGCGGCATTGCCTTCTTCGTCGGTGGTCACGTCGAAATCATCCAGACCGAGGTTCTGGCGCAACCGGTCAACGGCCCCGCCACCACCGCCCGCCAGCGTGCTGATCGCACCCGCGAGCTGCACGGCCTGCAAGGGGCTGATGCTTTGCAGGTCGCGGCCAAAGATCAGCTGTGACAGCACCTCGTCCTGCGGCAGGTCGGGCACGGACTGGAAACTGACCTCGGGTTCACTGGCGGGCCCTTCGACAACGATGCTGACCTGCGTGCCCGTGGCGCTGGTGGTCGAGGCGACCAGCCGGATGTAGGGTTCGAAATCGCCCTGCAAGGATGCGCTGCCTTCGGTCAGATCGAAGCGTTGTTGCAGAATGTCGATGCGCCCGCGCAAAAGATCAAACCGCCCGACGGGGATCACATCCGCGCTGGTGCCGCCGATGGTCAAGCGGCCACCAAGTTCCGCGTCAAGCCCGCGTCCGCGGATGAAGATCCGCGACGGCGCATCAATCACGATGTTGAGCGGGAATGCACGCCGCGTGCCTGTGGTGCCGCCGCCATTGATTTCGGCACCGCTGGGCAAAAGGCCGGCGCGCGCCAGCGTCGTCGTCACCGCTCGCTCGGGCCGCATATGCACGACATCGGGCAAGGCCCCCAAGGTGCTGATGCTGGAAGACGGCACCTGCACATCGGTTTGGCCCAGCGCAAGCTGGCCCGCGATCCGCGCACCACCCTGCAAGGGCCCCTGCAACGTCACAGTCCCGGCAATTGTGGTCCGGTAAAGCTCGGGGTCTTTCAGCACAACATCGTTCAGCCGGACCGTGACATCGGCGGGGTTGCCGTCCCCAAATCCGATTGGCCCGCTGATCGCAAGGCTACCACCCGCTTCGACGCCGGACCGCAGGTCGATCTGCGCCGTGCCATTGACCAGACGCACGGCACCCGTGATCCCGCTCAGCGCCTGCCCCAGCGTCGGCGCGGCAAGGCGGCCATCGGCAAAGGTGATCTGTCCGCTAATGGCATCCAGCCCCGGCTGCCCCGCAGCGCGCAGATCGAAATTCGCGGTCCCGCTCAGGCGGCGCGGCTCGATCGCGGCATTGGCAAGTGCGAGCGGCGCAGCCCCCCTGATCGCAAGATCGAGCGTTCCCGATTGCGCCACGCTGCCGCGCACCTCTGCCGTCAGGCCACCCGGTCCGGTGCCGGTGGCATCCACACCCCAGTTGCCTGCCGCATCCAGCGATGCGCTGCCTGTCGCGCGCACAGGCCCGCTGATCTGGTCGGTCAGCAGACCCACGTCACGCAAGCTGGCGTTGAAACGCCCTTGCCGGTCGCCGCCGTTGCTGTTCAGCGCACCGACAAAGGACACCTGCGGCGTCGATACCTCCAGCGTGCGCACGACCAGCCCTTCCTCGGCCAGACCAAGGTCGGCCGTGATCCGGCCGGTGCCCGCCAGCAGCGCATCTGCCGTCGGATTGCCGATCCCCAGACTTTCGCTGCGCAGATTGGCCTGAACATCAAACGCGCTGAGGTCTGGCACGATGCGGCCAGAGGCGCTCATGTCGATCGTGCCTCGCAGGGGCCGTCCGATCAGGCCCGCATAGGTGGACAGATCGCCGACCTGTGCGGTCAGATCGCCGGTGGTTGCATAATCAGCGTCACGCCCGGCGACGACAGCATCAAGCGCCACATCGACATCGGGGCCGGTGATCCGCAAGACAGCGCCCGTATCCCCCTCGGGCGTGGGGGTCGCATCCAGCGTCAGGTCCAGCGGTCCGGTAAGCGCTGGATCGACGATACTGGCATCCGCGATCCGCAAGGCAAGGTCGGCCGTGACCGGCCCGTCCAGCCGCAAATCGGCGTCACCCTGAATGTCCACTGCAGGCGTCTGCACGGACAGCCCCGAGACCTGCACCGCATCGTCCCCCGTGCGCGCGATCTGCGCCGCGATCTGCCCCGCGCCAGCAAGCAGCGGATCAAGCCGGTCGATCCCCGTGACAAGGTCCTGCGTCTGCCCCGCGATATCAAACGTGAACCGCGCACTGTCGCTCAGCAGCACACCCCGCACCGTCAAGGCGGCAGCCCCGGCCAAGGGGCGCCCCGCGACACCGGCATAAGCCGAAAGATCGGTCACATCGGCAGCAAGGTCGATATTGACGGTTTGCCCATCCTCGGGGACCGGCACAACCGTGCCTGTCGCGCTATAACTGGCCGCAGGCGCATCGCCTGCCAGCGTAAAGCCGATCTGCCCTTGTGCGGACATCGTGACCTGCCCGGTGGCGGTCGCCGCACCGGCAAGGTCCGGCGCGATCAGCGATACATCGCGCAAGGTCGCGTCGATATCGGCAACCGATCCAGCGCTCGTCAGGTTTGCAGAGGCCGTGACCTCTGCGGCGGCGGTGGCAACGGCAAGGTTTTCCAGCCGCGTGCCCGCCGTATCGCGCACAAGGCGCGCAGCAATGGTGCCATCGCCGGCCAGCACCGCATCGGCCTGCGGGATACCCACGGAAAGGTCGGATGTTGTGCCGGTCAGGCCGATGTTGAAGATGCCGTCAAGCGGGGTCAGGTCGGCCACGATGTCGAACATCGCATCGCCACCCAGATCCTGCCCGACCAGAGTCGAAAACCTTTCCAGCCCAACGACATTGGCCCGGATGGTCGCATCCGTCTGGAACCCCTGCCTTGCGCCCGCGATCTCGGCCCTTGCGAGCAGGGACAGGCCCGCACCCGACAGCGACAGGCGCCGGATTTCGACATTCTGGCCTTCGATACGTTCCAAAAGCAGCGCGCCGGTCACGGCATCGCCGAGCGCCTGCGACGCACCGCTGTCGTCCAGTTGCAGCCCCTGCGTGCCATAGGTCACGTTGGCGGTCAGACGCCCGACCTGTTCGCCTTCGCCCGATTGCAGCACACCACCGCCGCGCGCTGTCAGCACCTCGATCCCGAGGCCCGGACGGTCCAGCCCGTTCACGGTCATATCCATCGTCCAGTTGTCCGACACGGCAGCGTCATAGTTCACGTCCAGCGTCACACCATCAACAAAGGTACGCGGTCCGCCCAACGGCAACAGGACAGGCAGATCGTCGTCAGGCGTGATACCGCCCGTGATGCTGATGATCTCCGGCCAGCCCTGCGCGCCGATCCGCACGGTGCCTGTCAGGCGCGCGCGGCCTGCATCGAGCGCGATCTGCGGAATGTCGATACTGCCATCCGCTGCACGGTTGACCGCAACCTGCAACTGCGCCTCGGTGCCGAAAAAGTCCTGATATTCCTCTGCAAACAGCGGCGAGACATCGCCGCCCACGTCAAGCCGCACCTGCTGCTGCCCCCCCACCGTCGCCAAGGCGAAATCGCCTGTCAGCCGGTCCTGCCCGTCGGTGGCCAGCGCGAGGGTCGCGGCGAAATCATCCAGTGGCGCATCGCCCTGTACCGTCAGCTTGACCGAGGGACGGCCCGGCAGGTCCAACAGGCGCGCAGCGATCCCGTCTGGGCCTTCGTCAAGGTCCAGCAGGATGGCCAGAACGTTGGTTTCATTGGAATAGCTGCCGTCGATCTGGAATGACCCCTCTTTGCCGTCCCGCCGCGTGGCCAGCACATCCGCGGTGCCTTCGCCCCCCGCCAACTGCGCCGAACCCTGCACGCTTGCCACAACAGGTTCGCCGAGGAAGGACTGGTCAATCTCGATCCGCGCAATGTCCAGCACGCCGATGGACACGCTGACCGGCAATTCGGGCAGCGCAAACGGCTGCGCCTCGGGGGATGGGCCGGTGTCGCCGCCCACAGGCGCGCGCGACAGGATCACGCGGCCTGCACGCAACTGCTGCACATTGATCGCGCCGCGCAACAGCGACGCACGGCTCCATTGCAGCACCAGATCCTCGAGCGTCAGCCAGACGCCATCGGCATCGGCGATGGTCATCTGCGCAATCCGCGCCTCGGAGCTTAGCGCACCTTCAAAGCCGATGATGGTGACGGTGCGATCCTCGCCCGACAGGTTATCCTCGATCAGGCGGGTCAGATAGCCGCGGTCGCCGTCGTCGGCTTGCGCGATCAGGGACGCGGGCAGAACCAGAAAGATGATCAGGCAAAGAAGTCTCAAAACGCTTGTCCTATTCCGATATAGACCTGCACGCTTTCGCCTGCATCGTCGCCGCTGGCGGGGGTGCCGATATCCAGCCGGATCGGGCCAATGCCGGTATTGTAGCGCACCCCGATCCCTGCGCCTGCGTGCCATTCACCGCTCTCGCCGGGGATGGCCGTGTCCCCGACAAAGCCGGTGTCGTAAAAACCCACCAGCGAGATGTTGTCGCGGATCGCATAACGCGCTTCGAGCTGCGCCCCCAGAAACGACGTCCCACCGGTTGTGACCATGTCCATGCCGACCTGCGTTTCCACGCCAAGCGATTGATAGGGTTGCCCCCGCACGGTGCCACCACCGCCCGAGAAATACAGAAAATCGGCAGGTGCCTCGCCGATCTCGGCCCCGACAAGGCTGCCCACAAGGCCGCGCGCGGCAAGGGTAAAGCCGTCGGTTTCACCAAAAGACCGATAGATGCGGGCGTCGCCATAGATGCGCGCCCCGTTCAGATCGCCATCGAAGCTTGCAAAAGGTGTGACGCGCGCATCCAGATAATAGCCCGCCGTCGCATCCGTCGCATTGTCGCGCCGGTCCAGCGTCGCACGCAGGGGCAAGGTCACCAGCGTGTAATCGCGTTCACCCAATGCGCTGTCTTCGCGCGCGGTCAAAAGGCCGATACCGCCCTGCACCGTCAGTTCGTCTGTCAGATACCGGATCAGCCCGGTTTCGAGTTCGACCTTGTCCACCAGAAAAGCGTCTTCGTCCTGCCGCGAAATTTCGGCGCTGAGATAGAAATCCGTGTCGGGGCCAAAGGTCGCGGGCCTGCCAAAGCTGCCACGCAGGGCATAATCGGTCCCGCCTGTATCGGCGTTGATGTTGGACACGACAGCCTCGGCACGCAGCCGTTCGGCACCGCCCAGCAGGTTGCGATGCAGCCAGAAGGTGGACACCGTCAGCCCTTCGACGGAATCAAGCTCCAGACCAAAGCCGATCCTACGCCGCTTGGCTTCGTCCAGTTGTGCGCGCACTCCGATCGTGTCGCCAGGGCCTGCCACATCGGCGGTCGTCAGGGCGACGCTGTTGAATGTGCCGGTCCGGCGCAGACGTTGTTCGGCGGCCGCGATGGTATCGGGCGCATAGATTTCACCCTCGGGCAGCCCCGCGATGGCGCGCACGCGTTCGGTGCGCACGCGCCGGTTGCCCGACACTTCCAGTTCGCCGAACCGCAGTTGCGGACCGGGATCAAGCCCGATGGTCACGTCGAGTTTTTCATCAGGGTGCCGCGCGATGATCTGCTGGCTGTCCACCTGCACCAGCGGATAGCCGAGATCGCGCCAACTGCGCAGGCTTTGCGTTGTGGCGGTGCGGATCAGCCCCGAACGGGCGGGCTCGCGCGGGCCAAGGTCGGTCGGCACATCCGCATTTGGCGGCAAGGGCGCAATCACGACCTGCCCAAAGGTGAACCGCGGACCGGCGTCCACGGTAATCACGACTTCATTGATTGACGACGGCGCTGCCAGCGGGGCGAGGTTCGCCGCCTCGGCCCCGTCAACGGTGATCGAGATCGTGCCGCCATAATACCCTTCGGCGTAGAGGGCTGTCAGCAACCGGCGATAATCCGCCCGTGCGGCGGCGACATAATCCTGCGGGGCTGCGGTATCATCTAGCGCGCGCAGCAGCGACGCGTCATTCAGCGCGCTGCGTGCCGTATCCGCGACCAATCGCACCTCCTGCGCCGTGGCCGCACCGGCCCCCAAAACAAAGGCCGCCGATATCCACAGGTGTCTTTTCACGCGGTGCCTCCCCCAGGCCTTTGGTCGTCGTTGGGTACAGACCTAGCCCAAGAGGCGCGGGTTGACCAATCACATCGGCCAACGCGCGCGCAAGGCTTTGGTTCCGGATGGTCTCAGCGCCGCGTAAACGGGTCGGTCGGATAGCGCACGCCCGCCAGATACAGCCCCTCTGGCGGACAAACCGGCCCGCAGGCGGCGCGGTCGCGCGCAGCCAGTGCGCGGGCGACATCATCGGGTTGCCAAGCGCCCGCGCCCACCCGTTCCAGCGTGCCCACAAAGCTGCGGACCTGATTGTGCAGGAACGACCGCGCGCGCACATGGAACCGGAATTCGGTGCCGACAGCGCGCGGCACGACCTCGATGCGCAATGCGTCCAGCGTTTTGACAGGGCTTTTCGCCTGACAGATCGACGAGCGGAAGGTCGTGAAATCGTGCTGGCCCAAAAGGTGATCCGCCCCCGCCTGCATCGCCTCTGCGTCCAATGCGTGATTGACCCGCCACATCTGCCCCGCCTCGGAAGTCAGCGGCGCGCGGCGCGAGAGCAGGCGGAAAAGATACTGCCGTTCCACCGCGTCGAACCGCGCGTGCCAGTCGTCGGCAACCCGCGCGCAGTCAAGGATCGCGACCGGATCAGGCTTAAGATGGTAGTTCAGCGCCTCGGACAGACGGAACGGGTCCCAGTCGCGCGCAAGATCGCAGTGCGCCACCTGCCCTGTCGCGTGGACCCCCGCATCGGTGCGCCCTGCGGCGGCGATGGTATGGGGGCCGGGTTCGAGTTTGGCCAAAGCCGCCTCGATCGCGCCTTGCACCGACGGCAGGCTGGTCTGCCGCTGCCATCCCGCAAAAGGCGCGCCGTGATATTCGACAAGAAGGGCATAACGCGGCATGAGATCCCGATTAGGCGGGCAGGCGCGCAAAATCAATCCCTACACATCGCAGCACTCTGTGCTTATCTGTCTGGGAACAATGGAAAGGGCCGGTCTTGGGCATCGCCGATATCGCCGATCAGATCACACGACGCGTCGAAGGTGTGACCAGCACGCTGACCGCCCCTTTCACCGACCCCGTGCTCCGGCTGGGTGTGACTGGCCTGTCGCGGGCTGGCAAGACGGTGTTCATCACCTCGCTGGTCGCCAATCTGATGGATCGCGGGCGGATGCCGCAACTGACCGCTGCGGCCAATGGTGCGATCAAGACCGCCTTTCTGCAACCGCAGCCCGACGATACCGTGCCGCGCTTTGCCTATGAAACCCACCTTGCCCGCCTGACCGCGCCTGACCCAAGCTGGCCCGAAGGCACCCGCCAGATCAGCGAATTGCGCCTGTCGCTGCGGGTCCAGCCGGGTGGGTTGCTGTCGGGGCTGTCGGGGCCGCGTGTCGTGCATATCGACATTGTGGATTATCCGGGGGAATGGCTGCTGGACCTTGGTTTGCTTGACCTGACCTATGCGCAATGGTCCAAGGCAGCCCTTGCCCGCGCCAAGGGCAGGCCGGCGGGTGATGCCTATCTGGCGCTGGCCGGACAGACCGATGCGAATGCGGCTTTGTCAGAGCCAGAGGCGACCGCACTTGCCGCCAGCTTTACCGCGCATCTGAACGCCGCGCGCGAGGCGGGGTTTTCCGACTGCACGCCGGGGCGGTTCCTGTTGCCCGGTGATCTCGCCGGATCGCCCGTGCTGACCTTTGCGCCGCTGCCGGGCGACGGGTTCGCGCGCAAATCATTGGGGCGCGAAATGGCGCGGCGGTTCGACAGCTACAAGGCCAATATCGTGCGCCCGTTCTTTCGCGACCATTTCGCCAAGATCGACCGCCAGATCGTGCTGGTCGATGTGTTGGGCGCGATCCATGCGGGGCCCGCCGCGCTGGAGGATTTGCGCCGTGCGATGGCCGCCGTCCTGTCGGCGTTCAAACCTGGGCGCAACGCCTTTCTGACGCGGATCTTCAAAGGGCGGCGGGTGGAAAAGATCCTCTTCGCCGCGACCAAGGCCGACCATCTGCACCATTCGCAGCATCCACAGTTGACCGCAATCACGCAGGCCCTGCTGCGCGATGCGCGCGACCGTGCGGATTTCGCCGGCGCACAGACCGCCGCGATGGCGATTGCCGCCCTGCGCACCACGGTCGAGGATACCGTGGATCATGCGGATGGCCCGCTGGATGTCGTGCGGGGGCGGTTGCTGGACGGCGGCAAGCAGGCGGCGTTCTATCCGGGCAAACTGCCTGACGACCCTGCGCATCTGTTGGCCCCCGCCCGCGAAGGCGCGGACAAGTGGCTTGATGCCGATTACAGCGTGATGAATTTCGCGCCTGCCCGCCTGACCCTGCGCCCCGGTGACGGGCCGCCGCATATCCGGCTCGACAAGGCGGCGCAGTTCCTGCTGGGGGACAGGCTATGACGCGCAGGCCCGTTCTGATCGACCTTGACGGGCAGGATCTTGCCCGCCCCGACACAGCCCCCGCCGTCCCCGACGAGGTGCAGGGCGCCGCAATGCAGCGCCTTGCTGTGGTGGCAAGCCGCCCGCCATCGCCGCTCGCGCGCTGGTTCTGGAGCCTTGCCCTGCTGTTGACAGGTTTTGTCGTGTCGCTGGCGGCGTGGGATTACGTCACCGGCTTGCTGGCGCGCGCGCCTGTGCTGGGCTGGATCGCGACTGTCCTGATAGGCCTGCTGCTGCTGGTGCTGGTCATCATCGGCCTGCGCGAATTGTCGGCGTTCAGTCGCTTGCGCAAGCTTGATGCGCTGCAAATCAGCGCGCGGGATGCGCTGGTCGGCAACGACCTGAAAGGCGCGCGGCAGGTGATCGGCGCGCTGGAACGGCTTTATGCCGGACGCGACGACACCGCTTGGGGCAAGGCGGAACTGGCGCAGCGGCAGGGCGATATGCTGGATGCAGACGCGCTGCTGGGGCTGGCGGAAACCACGGTGCTGCAACCGCTCGACCAGCGCGCCATGCGCGAGGTCGAAGCCGCCGCACGGCAGGTCGCGATGGTCACGGCTTTTGTGCCGCTGGCGCTGGCCGATCTGATCACCGCGCTGACAGCGAACCTGCGGATGATCCGGCGGATCGCGGAAATCTATGGTGGCAGGTCAGGCACATTGGGCAGTTGGCGGCTGACGCGCGGGGTGCTGGCGCATCTGGTGGCAACAGGCGCGCTCGCCGTGGGTGACGACCTGATCGGGACCATCGCAGGGGGCGGTATCCTTGCCAAGGTGTCGCGCCGCTTTGGCGAGGGAGTCGTGAATGGCGCGCTGACCGCCCGCGTCGGCGTTGCGGCGATCGAGGTCTGCCGCCCGCTGCCGTTTCACGCCAGCCCGCGCCCGTCGGTCACAACCTTGGTGCGCCGCGCGCTGACAGGGCTGTTCGGGACCAGTTAACGCAGGCGCGGCGCAGGACCAACGGGGACAAGACCGACCAGCGTGACGCCGTCCTGAAAGGCCACGGGAATCGTCAGCATCCCGTCCGCGTCGGCCATAAAGCCCGCCAGACGGGTGACCGTTTCGGCAATGCCCGCATCAATGACATCGGCGGCGATCAGCAGATCGACCACAGCCTTCCACTGCCGTGTCTGCAGCGTGATCTGCCCCGTGGGGATACCCGCAGCATCAACCGCGATCTCGCCCGCCATTTGCGCCGTGACCGGCCCCCAAGCGATCCGCAGGTCTTCCAGCGCCAGACGGTCCACATCGGGAAACCGGCCTTGCAGGTTACGGTCGAGCGGGCGGGACAGGGTCATCCGCCCGGCACCGCTAAGCGATGCAACCTGCGCGCCAAGCAGCCCTTGCGGGTCGATCCGGTCTCGCAAAACATCGGGCAAAGCGATGTCTTCGGCGACGATCCTTGCGTCATACCGGGCGCCCTGATCACCGACCAGATCAAGGGTCGCATCAAGGCGGCGCAGAGCCAGTTGCCAGCCATCGTCGGACATGACTTCGGTGCGCCCCATCCGCAGGCTACCACTGTCAAAGGACAACCTTGCCGTGGGCCGGACCGACGCCTCGGCCTGCCAGTCCTCGCTTGTCACGCGCAGGGTCTGGCCTGCGAAGCGCAGGGTCTGTTCCTGCGGCAAGGTCACGTTCACCGCCAACGGGCGCAGGCTGTCGGCCTGCACATCCAACCGTGCACCCCGCCACGTCCAATCGGCATGCGCCAGTTCAACATCCGTCACAGCCATCTCGAACCGCGCGGGAAAGCCCGTGGTCGCCACCGATCCATAGCGCAGATCAACGCCGTCGCGCGCGAGTACGCCCGCCGCCCTGTCAGGCCCCGATAGCAACACTTGGGATGCCGCAAACCAATAGCCGCTGAAAAGCAGCACAGCCCAGATCAGGGTCACGACCAGTCGGTACATCGCCACTCCTTTGGCTTTGCGGCGGGCTCACCGCCCCATGCAAGCCCAAAGCGTCTGCATGTCAACCCTGCACAGGGACGCTCGGCAAGCGGAAACGCGCGCGCAACCCGCCCATATCCGCCGATCTGTCCAGCGTCAGCGCACTGCCATAGGCCTGTAGCAAGTCCGCCGTGATCGACAGGCCAAGGCCGGTGCCGGGCTTGGCATTGTCGAGCCGCTGGCCACTGCTCATGGCGCGGGCGATCTGGTCGGGCGGGATGCCCGGGCCGTCATCCTCGACCGTGATGGTCACATCGTCAGATCCGGCCACGGCACTGAGCCTGATCGCGCCGCCTGCCCATTTCAACGCATTGTCCAGCAGGTTGCCCAGCACTTCTTCCAGATCGGTCGGGTCCATCCGGAGCCGCTGACCGGGTGGATAGCTGGCTGTGACGGTCAGTCCCCGCTGTGCGGCCATATCGGTGAAGGCCCGCACCATCCGCCCAAACGACCGGTCCATGTCGGTCACGGCAGGAAGGGCGGCAATCCCGGTCTGCGCACGCATCCGGCCAAAGGCACGCTTGAGCTGCGCATCAAGCCGGTCCAGCGCCGCAATTGCGTCGCCCACCGGCTGTCCCTGCCGCGCCAGCGCGTCCAGCTCGTTGCGCATGATTGCAGCGGGCGTCTTGATCGCATGGCCAAGATCGGCCGCCTGTTTGCGCGATTGCTGCACAATCTCGCGGTTGCGGGTCAGGAGGGTATCGATGTCATAGACCAGGGGTGCTACTTCCTCGGGGTATTTGCCGTGGTCCAGCCCGCCTTCGCTGGTCCAGCGCTGCTGGACATCGCGGCGCAGCTTTTCGATGGGGCGCAAGGCGACGGTGACCTGCAACAAAGCACCCACGACTCCGATGACGACCACAAAGGTAAAGGCGGTTAGCATGATTTCACGCAACTGGGCCTGTTCCTGCTGCAGGCTGCGCATCGAAGTCGCGACCTGCACATGCCAGATACTGCCATCGGCCAGCGTCAAGGTCCGCGACATCCCGCGCACCGGATCACGCAAGGGTCCGGGATAGCTGTCCGTGACGATCTCGCTGGCCAGCATCTGCGGGCGTGGCAGGCTTTGCTGTCCCAGCGATTCCGACCGGAACACCTGCCCGAACTCGTCTTCGACCTGCCAGTAAAGACCCGACATCGGGCGCGTGAAAACAGGATCACCCACGGCCGTCTGAATGGCCTCCGGCGTTTCGGCAACGTTCTCGACAGCGGTGGCAACCTGCGAAAGGCGCGCCAGAAGCAATTCGTCGAACCGCTGCTCTGCGCCTTGATCAATGAAGGATTGCAGCCCCGCAAAGCCCAGCGTGATCGTCACGGCGGCCCAAAGAATGCCGCCGATCACCGCCCTGCCGCGCAGCGACGTCATTCGGGGGATTTGATGACGTAGCCCCGCCCGCGCACGGTGTCGATCAGCCCGTCACCCAATTTCTTGCGCAACCTGTTGATGAAAACGGCAATCGTGTTCGATTCGCGTTCGCCATCGTGCTGGTAGATGTGCTGCGACAGCTCTGTGCGCGACACAAGCCGGCCCGCGTTGTGGAATAGATAGGACAGCACCGCCATTTCCTGCGCGGTCAGGCTGACGCCATGACCTGCGACCATGACCTGATTGGTGCGCGAATCGAACACCACATCGTCACGTTCAAAAAGAGGGTTCGCCTGTTCGGACTTGCGCCGGATCATCGCACGCAGACGGGCGCAGAGTTCCGGCATCTGAAACGGTTTTGTCAGATAGTCGTCGGCCCCCGCATCAAGCCCGTCCACCCGGTCGGTCCAACCGTCACGCGCCGACAGGATCAGGACAGGCGCGCGCATGCCAGCGCCGCGCCAGTTCTTCAAGACAAGCATCCCGTCGCGCCCCGGCAAGCCCATATCAAGCACGACAGTATCGTAAGGCTGCGACAGACCCAGCTTTTCGCCTTCGATCCCGTCAGAGGCGATATCGACAGCGTAGCCTTCGGTCAAAAGGACCGACTTGATCTGCTGGGCCAACACAGGCTCGTCTTCGACTAACAGGATGCGCATGGTCTACTTTGCGGATGTCAAAATGGTTTCTTCTGGGTGGCGCCGGAACGGCCAGTATGCGACGGATGCCCGATCATCCTTGATCGTGCAAGGGCATGCAATGCACAGATTCGGGTTCACGCGGCTAACTTCTGCAGGATCGACGACAGCGGCGCCGGGCGGCGGCATTTTGGGCCGTGAGCCGGTCCTGCGGGTATTGACCCGCACAAGGCGTCTCCTACACTGACCGCTGTGCAACGATGAAGGGATGACGCGATGCTCCGACGTGTTCTTGCTGCCACAGCCTTGCTGCTGACGGCTGGCCATGCAACGGCGCAATGCGTCGGCACCAGCTACTTCGACCTGCTGAGCGATGACCAGCGTGTCCAGCTGGATGCAGCGACCGCCGATATGCCTTATGCCGAAGGTCTGATCTGGGATGCGACCCGCGACGGGCAGGTCATTACCGTGGTCGGCACGATGCATATCTACGACCCAAGGCTGGAGCCGATCTTCGAGATGGTCGCCGATGACGTGATGGCCGCGGATGTCGTCCTGCTTGAAGCAACACCGGACGACCAGCGCGCGCTCGAGGCGATGCTGGTGAACGATCCCGGTATGTTCCTGATCACCGAGGGGCCGACCCTGCCCGACCTACTGGACGCCGAAACATGGGGCGCGTTGTCCAGCGCCGCAAGCGAGCGTGGCGTGCCCGGTTTCATGGCAGCACAGATGCAGCCTTGGTATCTGTCACTGATGCTGGCGATCCCGCCCTGCGCGATGATGGATCTTGCGATGGGGATCGAAGGGCTGGACGGCATGATCAGCGATCTGGCCACCGCGAACGACATCCCGATGCAGGCGCTCGAATCCTTCACCACCCTGTTCGAGATGTTCCAGACCGGCAGCATGGAAGAACAAATCGACATGCTGCGCCTCAGCCTTGTCAGCCCCGATACGCAGCAACAGATGTTCGTCGCCATGCTCGACAGCTATTTCAGCAATGATGTCGGACGGCTGTGGGAAATGTCGCGGATCGCGGTCGCCGATACACCGGGCCTTGACCCCGAAACCGGAGCCGCCCTTTTTGCCGAGATGGAAGACATGCTGCTGATCCAGCGCAACCGTAACTGGATGCCCGTGATTGCGCAGACGATGGCCGAAAATGACACCATCGTCGCGGCCTTCGGGGCGGCGCATCTGATCGGCAATGACGGGGTGTTGCAACTGCTGGAAAACGACGGGTGGGACATCGTCCGCCGTTATTGACCTTACCCGTCCAGTTCATCGCCGTAATCGGCCAGACCCTTGCGCCCTGCGGGTGTCAGGTCGAACACACCGCGCGCCACACGCGTGAACCAGCCATAGTGGTTGTCGGCCATGATCCGCGTGGCCTGCGGCACCTCGGCCCATGTCTTGACCTTTGCCCCCTGTGACGCGCCATGCACCGCCAGAAACCGCGCACAGCGCAAGGCATCCTGCCGGTATCCGGTGACAAGGCCGTGGCGCGTGGCACCGCCTGCATTTGGATCGCCCTGCAAGCGGTCGAAGGCGCGCAACAGGCGCGCGCGCTTGGGCTTCGACGTGCGTGCTGCATAGGGACCGGGGTCGGCCAATACCTCGACGAACCCGTCGCGCAGGCGCACCGTCATCACCCCGAACCCGATCCGCCGCGCAAGTTTGACATTCGCCGCCAGCGCCTTGGCCTGCCCGCCTGCCGGCACCGCGACATAGACCAGATCGGTCAGCGCCAGCCTGTCCACCGCCTGATGGAACAGCCCCAAGGTGAAGCCGCGTTTCAATTCGACGATCAGCAGGTCATCACCGCGCCGTGCGACGATATCGGCGGCCCCCACCTCGCCTTTGACGTCATAGCCGCGCGCCTCAAGATAGGCTTTGACGGGGGGATAAAGATCGGCCTCTCGCGGGGCTGTGGGGGACATGGCGGGCACCTGCACAACTGTCATCAAACGCCCCTATAACAAGGATTGCATGGGGTGACACTGCCTGCCGAGGCTTCTATATACGCCCCAAATCCGCATCCAATGAAAGTCCTGTTCATGACAACGCTCGTTTTCGGCCACAAATCCCCCGACACCGACAGCACCGGATCGCCGCTGATCTGGGAATGGTTCCTCAACCACACCGGCATCCCTGCCAAGGCTGCCCTGCTGGGGTCACCCAACACCGAGGCTGCCTTTGTCGCCAAGCGTTGGGGTTTCGATCTGCCCGAGGTCATCGCCGATGTGGAGGCTGGCCAGAAATGCGTGATCGTAGACACCAACAACCCCGCCGAATTGCCTGCCAGCATCAACGCTGCGGATGTCGTGGCGATCATCGACCATCATAAACTGGTCGGGGGCTTGGAGACCAAAGCCCCGATCAACATCACGATCCGCCCGCTGGCCTGCACCGCGACGATCATGCACCAGATGATGGGCGATCACGCAGGCCACATGCCCGAAGGCATCAAGGGTCTGATGCTGTCCTGCATCCTGTCCGACACGCTTGCCTTCCGGTCGCCCACCACGACACCCGTGGACAAGGAACTGGCCGAGAAACTGGCCGCCGATCTGGGGGTCGACCTGAACGCTTATGCAGATGAGATGTTCGCGGCGAAATCCGATGTGTCCGCCTTTTCCGACGAGGAACTGCTGCGCATGGACAGCAAGGAATACGAGGTGTCGGGCACCAAATTCCGCGTCTCCGTTCTTGAAACCACGTCGCCCCGCGTGCTGCTTGACCGCAAGGAATCGCTGATGGCCGCCATGCCCGGCGTAGCCACAGCCGATGGTGTCGATCAGGTGCTGTTGTTCATCGTCGATATCCTGAACGAAGAAGCCACGATGCTGGTCCCCAACGATCTGACGAAAACACTGGCGGAAAAATCATTCGGCGCGACCGTGGACGGCGATACTGTCGTCCTGCCCGGCATCATGAGCCGCAAACTGCAGATCATTCCTGCCCTGACCCTGTAAAGGCCCGCCATGACCCGGATTATCGAGAGTTTTGCCGCAATCGCGGACCAATACGATATGGCCTTTGTCGATCTCTGGGGATGCATGCACAACGGGATCAGCGCGTTTCCTGACGCCGTCGCAGCGATGCGCGCCTTTCGCGCAGCGGGGCGCAAGGTCGTGCTGGTCACCAATTCGCCGCGCCCGTGGGAATCCGTGGCGCGGCAGATTTCCGAGATGGGCGTGCCCGAAGATGCATGGGACGCCATCGCCACATCGGGCGACAGCGCGCGCGCTGCGATGTTTCGCGGGATCGTCGGGCAAAAGGTCTATTTCATGGGCGAAAGCCCGCGCGACGACGAATTTTTCACGCCCCTGCGGATCATCGACAATCCGGTAACGATTGAAACTGTGCCACTGGATCAGGCCGAAGGCATCGTTTGCTGCGGCCCGTTCGACCCGCTTGCCGATATCGCCGTGAACCGCGCCGATTTCCTCTATGCCAAGACAAAAGGTCTGAAACTGCTCTGCGCCAATCCCGATATCGTCGTGGACCGCGGCGAGGTGCGCGAATGGTGCGCAGGCGCACTGGCCGCGCTCTACACCGAAATGGGCGGCGAGAGCCTGTATTTCGGCAAGCCGCATCCGCCGATCTATGATCTTGCGCGGCGCAGGATGGCCAAACTGGCCGACCTGCCCGAAGACCCGCGCATCATCGCCATCGGGGACGGTGTGCATACCGACATTCTGGGGGCGATGCAGGAAGAGATCGATTCGCTGTTCATCACCGGCGGGCTTGCGGCAGAAGAAACCCGCACGACGACGCAGCCCGAACCCGCGGCTTTAGCGCGTTTTCTGGAAACGGCGCAGACATCCGCCACCTATTCCATCGGTTTCCTGCGCTAGGCCTCTTGATCTTTCTGCATCCGCAAAGTAATAAAGTTTCAATATCTATCTTTTAGATGACTTTTTGTTACTTGAAGGACCGGACATGTTGGACAACGCACCGCGCGGCACGATCTGCATCGAAGACATCGAAATCGGCATGGTCCGGTCGCTGTCCAAGGTCATCACCGACCGTGATATCGAATTGTTCGCCGAGGTGTCGACCGACCGGAACCCTGTCCATTTGGACGAAGACTACGCGCAGGACACCATCTTTGGCGGGCGCATCGCGCATGGGATGCTGACGGCAGGGCTGGTGTCGGCGGTGATCGGGGAACAGCTGCCCGGCCACGGCACGGTCTATCTGGGGCAAAGCCTGAAATTCCTTGCCCCCGTCCGCCCCGGCGATCTGGTCACGGCAGAGGTAGAGGTGACCGATATCGACCATTCCCGCCGCCGCGTGACGATGAACACGCGCTGCATCGTCAACAACAAAAAGGTGCTGACAGGCGATGCCACCGTGCTGGCTCCGTCGCGCAAGTTCGACTGATCTTGCACGCCTTGGCCCGTCGGGATACGCAGCTTTATGCGTATCATCCGCGACAGCGTTTTCATTGATCCTGCCGACCGCGGTGCCGCCGCGGCCATCGGCAATTTCGACGGTGTGCATCTGGGCCACCGCGCGGTGATCGACATTGCGCGCGCTGCGGCAAAAGCAAGCGGTGCGCCCTTGGGGATCATGACATTCGAGCCGCATCCGCGCAGCTATTTTGGCCGCGACACCGGCCCGTTCCGCCTGATGAACGCCGAAGCCCGCGCCAACCGACTGGCAAAACTCGGCATCGAAAAACTGTACGAAGTGCCGTTCAACGCTGCCCTTGCCAGCCTGACGCCCCGCGATTTCGCGCAAAAGATCATCCATGACCAGCTGGGTCTGGTGCATGTCGTCGTCGGTGCCGATTTCTGTTTCGGCAAGGACCGCAAAGGCACGGTCGAGGATCTGCAGGCCTTTGGCGCTGAAATGGGGTTTGGCGTGACGATTGCCCCCTTGGCCGCGATTGATGGCGTCAACATCTCCTCCACCGCGATCCGTGCGGCCTTGACCGATGGCCGCCCGCGCGATGCCGCCGCGATGCTGGGCCATTGGCACCGGATCGAAGGCGCGGTCATCCGTGGTGACCAGCGCGGGCGCGAACTGGGCTATCCCACCGCCAATATGTCGATCAGCGGGCTGCATCCGCCAAAATTCGGGGTCTATGCCGTCAAGGTCGATGTGCTCGAAGGGCCGTTCAAGGGGACATATTCCGGTGCCGCATCCATCGGGGTACGTCCGATGTTCGGAGAAAACGTGCCGAATTGCGAGAGCTTCATCTTTGATTTCAAGGGCGATCTTTATGGCACGCATCTGTCAGTGGCCTTGGTCGATTATCTGCGGCCCGAGTTGAAATTCGACAGTCTTGATGCGCTGATCACCCAGATGGACGCCGATTGCGCCCAAGCGCGGGACATCCTGACCCATGTCCGCTGACATCCCCCGCAGCGGGCTTGCCCCGCGGTTCTGGGCCAAAAAGCCGATGGACAAGCTGAACAAGCAGGAATGGGAAGCGCTCTGCGACGGCTGCGGCAAATGCTGCCTGAACAAGCTCGAGGACGAGGACACGGGCGAGGTTGCTATGACCCGCGTCGCCTGTCGTCTGCTCGACAACGAAAGCTGTCTTTGCGCCAACTACGCGATCCGCCACCAGTTCGTGCCGGAATGTATCGTGCTGACGCCCAAGACCTTGGCCGACAACATGTACTGGCTGCCGCAGACCTGCGCCTATCGCCTTGTGGCCGAAGGGCGCGACCTCTTCGACTGGCATCCGCTGGTGTCGGGCGATCCGCAGTCCGTGCATCGCGCGGGCGTGTCGGTGCAGGGCATGACCATCCCCGAATTCGAGGTCGATGAAGACGACTGGGAAGAGTATATCATCGAGGAGCCGCTATAGATGTTTTTCGCCTCTGACAACGCAGGCCCCGCGCATCCGAAAGTGATGGATGCTTTGGTCAAAGCCAATTCCGGCTACGCCTTGGGCTATGGCGCCGACCCCATCATGGCCGAGGTCCGCCAGCAAATCCGCGACGTGTTCGAAGCCCCCAAGGCGGCGGTCTATCTGGTCATCAACGGCACATCCGCCAATTCGCTGCTGCTGGCGACCATGTGCCAGCCGTGGCAGACGATTTTCTGCACCGATGTCGCCCATATCCACGAAGATGAATGCAACGCGCCCGAATTCTACACGCAGGCCAAGCTGTCGCTGGTGCCTGCCACGGCGGGCAAGATGACGGCGGACGCCCTGCGCGCCAAGATCAAGGGCGAGGAAACGCGCGGCGTCCACGGACCCCAGCGGGGGCCTGTGTCAGTGACACAGGTGACGGAGAAGGGCACCGTTTACAGCTTGGACGAGATCAAGGCGCTGACCGATGTGGCGCACGCATTCGGCCTGCCCACGCATCTGGACGGCGCGCGCTTTGCCAATGCGCTGGTGGCCCTCGGCTGCACCCCTGCCGAGATGACGTGGAAAGCGGGCATCGACGCGGTCAGTTTCGGTGGCACCAAGAACGGCGCATTAGGCGTCGAGGCTTGCGTGATTTTTGACCCCAAGCTGGCATGGGAATTCGAGCTGCGCCGCAAGCGTGGCGGGCATCTGCTGTCAAAGCACCGCTATCTGTCGGCGCAGATGCAGGCCTATCTGGCCGACGGGCTGTGGCTCGACATGGCACGCGCGGCCAATGCGCGGTGTGCGCAACTGGCCGAAGGGCTGCGGCAGCACAACACGGCGCGGATGCTGTTCGACCCCGCCGCCAATATCATCTTTTTCGACATGCCCCGCCGCGACCATCAGCGGATGCTGGCGGCGGGCGCTGTCTATTACGTTATGTCCGGCGACCCCGATCACGGCGACGCGGACGAGATGCTGACCGCCCGACTGGTCACCGACTGGTCGATGACGGCGGATGGCGTCAGCCAGTTCCTCGATCTGCTGCACGGATAAGGGCGGCGACTTCGGCGGTGTGGGTCAAGGGCAGCATATGCCCCGCCCCCGCGACCACGTGATCTGTCGCATCAGGCACCCGCTGCGCCAGCGCGGCATGGATCGCCCCGATGACAGGCGGGCTGTCGGCACCCCGGATCAGGGTGACGGGGATCGCGACCTTGGCGAGGACCTGCGCCGACGTGATCCCTGCCGGATCATCCTCGATCGCGCTGCTGCTGGCGGTGACAAGGTGGATGCGGTCCATCAGATACCCTTGCGTGCGCGGCGGCAGCCTGTCCCATGGCTGCGCACCCCACAGCGCGTTGAAATGGCGGGCAGCGTCGGAATGGTCATCTTGCGCCATCGCATCCAGAAACGGGCGGAACCCTGCTGCGTGATCGGCATGTTCGGGCGTGCTGCGGGCGGCAGCGAAATAGACAGGTTCGATCAGGGTCAGGCGGTTGACCAGATCGGGCCGTTCCACGGCCAGCCGCAAAGCCACAGTCGCGCCGAACGAATGCCCGACCAGATGCGCAGGCTCGTCACAACAGGCAGCCGCCCAAGCCACCGCCTGCGCCTGATAATCCCGGCTGCCGTCCCAATCGGGGCTGCGCCCGTGGCCCGGCAGATCGAACAGCGTGGCCTGCCCGCCGATAGCCCCCGCCAGCGGCAGCAGGCTTTCATGCCGCGCCAGCATGCAATGGACCATGACGACAGGCGCGCCATGGCCGACAGTCACCTTGTGCATCAAATCTTGCCGGACAGGTGCAGATCCAGATCGGTCAGGCGATCCTCGCCCCAGAAACGGGCGTCGGTATCGGTGATGAAGAACGGCGCACCAAAGGCCCCCGCCAGCACGGCATGTTCAAGATTTTGCGCATAGGTATCGGCGCTGGTCATCATGTCGCGGTCCACAAGCGCGGGGTCGAACCCTTCCGCCTTCAGGCAATCGCGGATCACGTCGTCCTGGCTGATGTCGCGGTCCTCGGCCCAGCAGGCGCGGGTGATCGCATGGACCAGCCCGCCGACATCGGCGCCCGTCGCCTGTGCGGCGATGATCGCAAAAGAGGATGGCGCAGGATTCGTCGGCCAAAAGGCGGGTTTCACGTTCAGCGGCAGCCCCGCCACCTTGGCGCGGCGTTCAAGGTCTTGCAGTCGATACGCCTGACGATTCGGATGCCGGTCCTTGGGCGGCACACCGCCCGTGCGGCCGAACAACCCCATGATATCGAGCGGCTTGTACGTGATCGTTGCGCCGTGTTTGCGGGCAATCTCGGCCGGACGCAGGCCGCACAGGTAGGTGTAGGGCGACATGGTCGCAAAGTAGAGGTCGATATGCGGCATTTTGGCTATCCTTGGCTCGGCGGAATCTATGCGCGACGGTACGCCTGTGCTAGTCGGTGTCAACGCTACGAATCTGTGACCGTCGCGTCTTGTCCCCAGCTGCCAAAGGACCCTTCCCATGCCGATGATAATGGAACCCAAGTTAATCAGTGGGAATGCGAACCTGCCGTTGGCCACGGCCATCGCGCGCCGCATGACAATGCACCGTGGCCGCGAGGTCAGCCTTGTCGATGCCCGCGTCGAGCGGTTCAACGACGGCGAGATTTTCGTCGAAGTGTTCGAGAACGTCCGCGGCGAGGATATGTTCATCATCCAGCCGACCTCGAACCCCGCCAATGACAACCTGATGGAATTGCTGATCATCGCCGATGCGCTGCGCCGGTCGTCGGCGGCACGGATCACCGCCGTGATCCCCTATTTCGGCTATGCCCGCCAAGACCGCCGGTCCAAGGCGCGCACGCCGATTACCGCGAAACTGGTGGCCAATATGCTGGTCGAAGCTGGCATCGAACGTATCCTGACCCTGGATTTGCACGCCACGCAGATTCAGGGTTTTTTCGATATTCCGGTCGATAACCTCTATGCCTCGCCGATTTATGCGCTGGATGCCAAACACCATTTCCGCGACGTGATGGATGACGTGATGGTCGTGTCGCCCGATGTGGGCGGCGTCGCGCGCGCGCGCGATCTGGCGCAGCGGATCAATGCGCCTTTGTCCATCGTGGACAAGCGGCGCGGCAAACCGGGTGAAGTCGCCGAAATGACCGTGATCGGCGAAGTGAAGGACAAAGTTTGCGTCATCGTCGACGACATCGTCGATACGGCCGGAACGCTGTGCAAGGCCGCCGAGGTCCTGATGGAGAATGGCGCGCGCGAGGTGCATTCCTATATCACGCATGGCGTCCTGTCGGGGCCTGCCGTGGACCGGATTTCCAAATCCGTGATGAAAACGCTGGTGATTACCGATACGATCGCGCCCACCGCCGCCGCGCGCGCCTGTGCGAATATCCGCATCGTGCCGACCGCGCCGATGTTCGCCCAAGCGATCCTGAACACCGCCAACGGCACTTCGGTGTCGTCACTGTTCGACCACAAGACGCTGGGTCCGATCTATGAAGGGCTATATGCAGCGGAATAAACACCGCTGAAATGCAAAAGGCCCCGCAGTGCGGGGCCTTTGTTTTTGGGCTAACGTGGGTCAGGCCCGCGCGGTCAGACCGATTGCAGCGCCGATGGCCACGGTGTCGGACAGCGCCTTGGCAGCATCAACCGCCTTGCCGCCGTCGCCCGATGTATCGGCCTGCGCGGTTTTCAGTGCACTTTCCGCATCGGCGACCATCTGGTCGTAAATCGCCTGCGTGACTTCGCCCTTGGGCAGCGCCTGTTCGGCCAGAACCGACACGGATTCTGCGTTGATTTCGGCAAAACCGCCGGACACGACATATTCGTCCGCGCCGCCATCATGGACCACCACCAAGACGCCGGGGCGCAGGGTGGTGATCGTTGGCAGGTGGTTTGCCATCGCGGTCATGTCGCCTTCCGTTGCGGGAATGCGTACCTCGCTCGCCGCGACAGAGGCCAGACGGCGCTCTGGCGAGACGAGATCGAATTGGACATTTGCCATATCGGCAGCTCCTTATGCGGCGGCGGCGGCCATTTTCTGGGCTTTGGCTTTCACGTCTTCAATACCACCGACCATGTAGAACGCGCCTTCGGGGAAGTGATCGTATTCGCCCGCAACCACGGCCTTGAACGATGCGATCGTGTCTTCCAGCGGCACCTGAACGCCGGGCGAACCGGTGAACACCTGTGCCACGTCGAAAGGCTGCGACAGGAAGCGTTCGATCTTGCGTGCGCGGGCCACGGTCAGCTTGTCCTCTTCGGACAGTTCGTCCATCCCGAGGATGGCGATGATGTCCTGAAGCGACTTGTAACGCTGCAACATGTTCTGCACGTCGGCTGCCACGCGGTAATGCTCTTCACCCACGATGGCGGGGTCCAGCAGGCGGGATGTGGAATCGAGCGGGTCAACGGCGGGATAAATCCCTTTTTCCGAGATCGCACGGTTCAGAACGGTGGTCGCATCGAGGTGCGCGAACGAGGTCGCTGGCGCAGGGTCGGTCAAGTCATCGGCAGGCACATAGATCGCCTGCACGGATGTGATCGAACCGGATTTTGTCGATGTGATGCGTTCCTGCATCTGGCCCATGTCAGTCGCCAGTGTCGGCTGATAGCCCACGGCAGACGGGATACGGCCCAAGAGCGCGGACACTTCGGACCCGGCCTGTGTGAAGCGGAAGATGTTGTCGACAAAGAACAACACGTCAGAGCCGGACTGGTCACGGAAGGATTCCGCCATGGTCAGACCGGACAGGGCGACGCGCATACGCGCACCTGGTGGCTCGTTCATCTGGCCGTAGACCAGCGCCACTTTGGATTTGGTCAGGTCGTCGATGTTGATAACGCCGGATTCGATGAATTCGTAGTAAAGGTCGTTGCCTTCACGGGTCCGTTCACCCACGCCAGCGAACACGGAATAGCCCGAGTGCACCTTGGCGATGTTGTTGATGAGTTCCTGGATCAGAACGGTCTTGCCCACACCGGCACCGCCGAACAGGCCGATCTTACCGCCTTTGGCGTAAGGGGCCAGCAGGTCGATGACCTTGATCCCGGTGACCAGCACTTCGGAGGCTGTGGACTGTGCTTCGAACGGGGGCGCATCCGCGTGGATCGAGCGGCGCTCGGTCTCGCCGATGGGGCCTTTTTCGTCGATGGGGGCACCGACCACGTTCATGATGCGTCCAAGGGTGGCGTCGCCCACGGGCACGGTGATCGTGTTGTCCTGGTCGATCACTTCCTGACCGCGGACCAGACCTTCGGTGCTGTCCATCGCGATGGCACGGACGGTGTTCTCACCCAGGTGCTGCGCGACTTCCAACACCAGTTCCTTGCCGTTGTTGTCGGTGATCAGGGCGTTCAGAATCTCGGGCAGGTGATCGGTGAACTGCACGTCAACGACAGCGCCGATGACCTGCGTGATCTTGCCTTTTGCATTTGCCATAGTGGTTTTCTCCGGGGTCTAGAGCGCTTCCGCGCCCGAAATGATTTCAATCAGCTCGTTCGTGATGACGGCCTGACGTGAACGGTTGTACTGGATGGTCAGCTTGTCGATCATCTCGCCCGCGTTGCGGGTCGCGTTGTCCATGGCGGACATCCGCGCGCCTTGCTCGGACGCGGCATTTTCCAGCAGCGCGCTGAAAATCGCCGTGGCCACGCCGCGCGGCAACAGATCGGCAAGGATTTCCTCTTCACCGGGTTCGTATTCGTACAAGGTCACATCCGCATCGGCGTTCTGCTCGAACTTGGCGGGGATGATCTGCTGTGCGGTCGGGTGCTGCGTCACGACGTTTTCGAACCGCGCGAAAAAGATCGTCGCGACGTCGAATTCACCGCCGTCGAAACGGGCCAGCACATCGCGCGCGATGTCCTGCGCATTGATATAGCCCACACGCTTGACCGCCGACAGGTCGATATGGCCAACCGAATAGCTGCCGAATTCCCGCTTGAGCGCGTCACGGCCTTTTTTGCCGACCGTCAGGATCTTGACGGTCTTGCCTTGGCCGAGCAGCTTTTGTGCATGGATTTTCGCCAGCTTGGTGATGTTGCTGTTGAAACCACCGCAAAGACCGCGTTCGGCGGTCATCACGATCAGCAGATGCACCTGATCGCTGCCGGTCCCCGACAGCAGTTTTGGCGCGGTATCCGACCCGCCCACCGATGCCGCAAGCTGCGCCATCACGGCGGTGAACCGTTCAGTATAAGGACGCGACGCCTCGGCCGCATCCTGGGCGCGGCGCAGTTTTGCAGCCGCGACCATCTGCATGGCCTTGGTGATCTTGCGGGTCGACTTGACCGACGCGATCCGGTTCTTGAGATCCTTAAGATTAGGCACGTTTTCGTCTCCTTATCTTAGGATTACGCGAAGTCGGCGGCGTATGCGTCCAGAGCGGCCTTGATCTTGGCTTCGGCGTCACCTTTGATCTTCGGATCTTCCTTGGTGATCATGTCCAGCACGTCCTTGCCGGTGGTCCGCAGGTATTTCAGCAGACCAGCCTCGAAGCGACCGACTTCCTTGACGGGGATCTTGTCGAGGTAACCCTTGGTGCCGGCATAGATCACGCAGACGATTTCCGCATTGGTCAGCGGCGCGTACTGCGGCTGCTTCATCAGCTCGGTCAGGCGCGCACCACGGTTCAGCAACTGCTGGGTGGCGGCGTCCAGATCGGACCCGAACTGCGCGAATGCCGCCATTTCGCGGTACTGTGCCAGTTCCAGCTTGACCGGACCGGCGACGGATTTCATCGCATTGGTCTGGGCAGAGGAACCCACGCGCGACACCGACAGACCGGTGTTCACGGCAGGGCGGATGCCCTGATAGAACAGTTCGGTTTCAAGGAAGATCTGGCCGTCGGTGATCGAGATCACGTTCGTCGGAATGAACGCGGACACGTCGCCACCTTGGGTCTCAATAATCGGCAGCGCGGTCAGCGAACCGGCACCGTTGTCTTCATTCAGCTTTGCCGAACGCTCCAGCAGGCGCGAGTGGAGGTAGAACACGTCGCCAGGATAGGCTTCACGTCCTGGTGGGCGGCGCAGCAAGAGCGACATCTGGCGGTAGGACACGGCCTGCTTGGACAGATCGTCATAGATGATCAGCGCGTGGCGGCCGTTGTCACGGAAATGCTCGGCCATTGCGGTGGCGGCATAGGGTGCAAGGAACTGCATCGGCGCCGGGTCGGATGCGGTAGCTGCGACGACGATCGTGTATTCAATCGCACCGGATTCTTCGAGCTTTTTCACCAGCTGCGCCACGGTGGACCGTTTCTGGCCGATGGCGACATAGACGCAATAAAGCTTGTCATATTCGTTGGTGGCGGCGTCGTTGTACGATTTCTGGTTTAGGATCGTATCGAGTGCCACAGCGGTTTTACCGGTCTGGCGGTCACCGATGATCAATTCGCGCTGGCCACGGCCAATCGGGATCATCGCGTCGACCGATTTCAGGCCGGTTGCCATTGGTTCATGCACCGATTTGCGCGGGATGATGCCGGGGGCCTTGCTGTCCGCGATGGCGCGCTTGGTGGTTTTCACCGGACCTTTGCCATCCAGAGGGTTGCCCAGACCATCCACAACGCGGCCCAGAAGTTCGTCACCGACGGGCACGTCCACGATGGACTTGGTCCGCTTGACGACATCGCCTTCCTTGATCTCGCGGTCGGACCCGAAGATCACGACACCGACGTTGTCGGTTTCGAGGTTCAATGCCATCCCGCGGATACCGCCGGGGAATTCGACCATTTCACCGGCCTGCACATTGTCCAGCCCGTAGACGCGGGCAATCCCGTCGCCGACGCTCAGCACACGGCCGACTTCGGCCACTTCGGCTTCTTGACCGAAGTTCTTGATCTGGTCCTTCAGGATCGCAGAGATTTCCGACGCTTGGATCGCCATTATCCGACCTCTTTCATGGTGTTCTGGAGTGCATTGAGCTTGGAGGCGATCGACGTGTCGATCATCCGGGAGCCCACTTTTACGATAAGACCGCCGATGATGCTTTCATCGACGGTTTGCTTGATGGTGACGGTCTTGCCGACCTGGCCCGAAAGGGTTTTGGCAAGTTTCTCGGTCTGCGCCTTGGTCAGGGACTTTGCGGTCGTGACCTCGGCGGTGATTTCGCCGCGCTCTTCGGCCAGACGGTCCTGCAGGACAGCCAGCATATGCGGCAGCACGAACAACCGCCGTTTGGCCGCCAGCAAGGACAGCACGTTGCTGACCGTGGCCGACAGGCCCATCTTTTTCGCGATGGCCACAACAGCCGCGCCCTGTTCGTCGCGGTTGTATAGCGGCGATGTCAGCAATGTCCGGAAATCCGCACTGTCGCTGATGGCGGCTTGCAGCGCCGCGACATCCGTTTCCAATGCCTTGATGTCCTTGCCTTCCTTGGCGAGGTCAAACACGGCCGTCGCATAGCGCGCGGCGATGCCTGTGGAGATACCAGCAGTTTCGGACACGTCCACCCTTCCGATGTCTTGGGCCCGGCTTTACGACGCCCGAGAAAAGGGCAGCAAAGGGGCAGCTCATTAGGCCTTCGTTCACACGAAAGCGTCAAAATCCTGCGCGATGTAGCAGACGTCCTATGGTGTCGCAAGCGCCATGCCGTAAGAATCGGACCTGCAGGCCCCGATAAAGACCGCGTGACGCAGGCCAGCCGCGCTTTGCCCGGATTTCTGTCATTTTTCTGTTAAATTCGACGCAGAAACGCGAAACGCAGGACCATCGCTGATCCTGCGTCCTTGGGTGGTCGGGGGCTGCGCGGTCTAGAAAAGGTCGTGCCAGATCGTCCCGTCGAAACAGCGCAGCTTTGCAGTTGCAGAATCAAAATAGATGTCGCCCGCATCAGCGGCGGCGGGTGCGGCACCGGGCCTCAGCCCAAGGCCCTCTGCCAGTTCCACGCGCCCTGTCGCTGCGGCAATCGTCATCGCGGGCCGCCATGTCGTGCCGTCGGGCGATACCTTGATGCTGAAATCGTCACTGCCCGCCAGCCCGATTTCGGCCCGCCCGCCATAGCCTGTCTGGAAAAGAACCGCCCCCGTATCGGTCGCCGCCGCCTTGTTGATCTTGATCTGATGGCCCGCACCTTCATTGTCGAACAGGGCCGCCGTCGCCCGCAGGCTCAGCCTGTTGACCGCATCGGCGGTGCTGTTGATGCCGACGCCCGGCAGGTTTTGCAGATCGTCCTGCGGCACCCAGACGCCCCCGGCCAGCACATGCAAAGACTGCACATCCACAACCCAGGCCACCCAGCCGTCGGCAGGTGCGACAAACAGCCACCCCCCGCCCCGCCATGTCGCAATCATGCCATCCTGCGCCGCCCAGCCCCCTGTGGACCCCGCGGGCACCGCCCATGCCTGCCCTTCGACCGGCGCAGCAGGTGGTGCGGTGTCTGTCACTGATTCCAGCGTCAGCTGTACGATCAGGTCCAGCAGTTCTATCGCCTCGTTATGAGTGACATGCTTTTGCGCCTGTGCGGGCAGGATGAACGGCAAGGACAGGCGGGGCGATTGGTCGGACATCAGGCGGCACCTTTCATGATCGGGGATGCTGCAGTCTGCCCCCAAATGCCTAACCCGCCCCTAGGCCACCGTTTGAGCGTTAATCAATCCTTAAGCCTGCTGCGCGAGAACTTGGTTAACAAAGCTTTGCGATTGGACCGGACCATGACGAAACGCGCGCTGATTACCGGCGTCACCGGACAGGACGGGTCCTATCTGGCGGAATTCCTGCTGGAAAAGGGATATGAGGTGCACGGGATCAAGCGCCGTGCGTCCAGTTTCAACACCTCCCGCGTGGATCACATCTATCAGGATCCCCAGACCGACAACGCCCGTTTTGTGCTGCATTACGGCGATCTGACCGACGCCTCCAACCTGACGCGGATTATCGCACAGGTGCAGCCGGACGAGATTTACAACCTTGGCGCGCAAAGCCATGTCGCGGTCAGTTTCGAAGCCCCCGAATATACCGCCGATGTGGATGCGATGGGCACCCTGCGTCTGCTGGAAGCGATCCGTTTTCTGGGGCTCGAAGGCAAGACGCGGTTCTATCAGGCTTCGACCTCGGAACTTTACGGGCAGGTCGCGCAGTCGCCCCAGACGGAAACGACGCCATTTCACCCGCGCAGCCCCTATGGTGTGGCGAAACTCTATGCCTATTGGATTTGCGTCAACTACCGCGAAGCCTATGGTCTGCATGCCTCCAACGGCATCCTGTTCAACCACGAAAGCCCAAGGCGCGGCGAAACATTTGTCACCCGCAAGATCACGCGCGGGCTGACCAATGTCGCACTCGGGCTGGAAAGCTGCCTTTACATGGGCAATATCGACGCGCTGCGCGACTGGGGCCATGCCAAGGATTACGTCCGCATGCAGTGGATGATGCTGCAACAGGACAAGCCCGAAGATTACGTCATCGCCACCGGCGTGCAACATTCGGTACGCGACTTCATCCGCTGGTCGGCGGCCGAACTGGGCCTTGATCTGGATTTCACCGGCAAGGGGCGGGCGGAAACCGCCGTCGTGACCGCCGTGCGCAGCGATCTGGCGCCCAAGGTGCGTGTCGGTGACACGGTGATGCGGATCGACCCGCGTTATTACCGCCCCGCAGAGGTGGAGACCCTGCTGGGTGATCCGTCCAAAGCGCGCAAACAGCTGGGCTGGACCCCTCAAATCACCGCGCGGCAGATGTGTGCCGAAATGGTCGCCGAGGATTACCGCGCTGCACGCAGGCAGGCGGTGCTGCGCGACTACGGGCTTGACCTGCCGATGGCGCTGCAGGGCTAGATGCGAATCTTCGTTGGAGGGCACAATGGCATGGTCGGCAGCGCGATCCTGCGGCATCTGGCAGCCTCAGGCAGGCATGATCTGATTACGGCGGACAGGCACAGTCTCGACCTAACCGATCAGCGCATGGTGCGCGATTTTATGCAGGACCAGCGCCCCGATGCCGTGATCCTCGCTGCGGCCCGCGTGGGCGGGATCATGGCGAATGCGACTTATCCTGCGGATTTCATCCACGACAACCTGATGATCGCCGCCAACGTGATCCACGCCGCCCATGCCGCAGGCGTGCGGCATCTCTTGCAACTGGGATCATCCTGCATCTATCCGCGCGATGCGACGCAGCCGATCACCGAGGATGCCTTGATGACCGGCCCGCTGGAGCCCACGAACGCGCCCTATGCCGTGGCCAAGATCGCCGCGATCAAGCTGTGCGAAAGCTATAACCGGCAGTATGGCACGGATTACCGGTCGATCATGCCGACGAACCTGTATGGACCGGGCGACAATTTCCACCCCGACCATGCCCATGTCCTGCCCGCCCTGCTGGCGCGGTTTCATGCAGCAGCCCAAAGCGGAGCTGCAAGCGTGACCATCTGGGGCAGCGGCACGCCAAGGCGTGAATTCCTGCATGTCGATGATCTGGCGGCGGCGGCGGTCTTTGTCATGGGGCTGGACGCCGCGGCCTATCGCACGGAAACTCTCCCAACGCGCAGCCACCTTAACATCGGCTGGGGGGAGGATATCAGCATCCGCGAACTGGCGCAGATGATCGCGGATCTGACGGGTTTTGCCGGCCAGATCGTCTGCGACATGACCAAGCCCGACGGCACGCCCCGCAAGCTGCTGGAGACATCGCGGATGCAGCGTCTGGGCTGGACACCCAAGATCAGCTTGCAAGACGGCTTGCGCACAACTTACGATTGGTTCTTGTCACACCAACGGGCAGGCAAGGCTCTGCGGTCCATGTAAGGCAGGTCATGTCAAAGATTACTCCGGTCATTTTGTGTGGCGGCGCGGGCACGCGGCTTTGGCCACTGTCGCGCAAAAGCTATCCCAAGCAGTTTTCACCGCTGACGGGCGCGGACAGCCTGTTCCAGTCCAGCCTGACCCGGCTGAGCGGCGATGATTTTGCCGCACCTGTTGTCGTGACAGCAGACCAGTTCCGGTTCATCGCGGTGCAACAGATGCATGCCGTGGGCATCACGCCGCAGGCCGTGCTGATCGAACCAGCGGGGCGCGATACAGGCCCAGCCGTTCTGGCCGCCGCATTGCATCTGGCGCAAAGCGATCCTGATGCGCTGATGCTGGTCGCCCCGTCCGACCATGTGATCCCCGATGCTGCCCTGTTCGCACAGACCGTGGCAGCGGCGGTGCCGGCGGCGCAAAGCGGGCAGATCGTGGCTTTCGGGATCACACCCGAACGTCCGGAAACAGGCTATGGTTATCTGGAGCTTGCAGGCCCTTTGCAGGACGGCGAGCGGGTCGCACCACTGGTCAGTTTTGTCGAGAAACCGGATGCCGCCCGCGCCGCGGAAATGCTGGCCGAAGGGCGCTATCTGTGGAACGCGGGACTGTTTCTGTTCACCGTCAAGGACATTCTGGCCGCCTATGCGCTGCATGCGCCCGACATGGTCGAAGCGGTGCAGACGGCGGTGGATGACGCGCGCCACGATCTGGGGTTCCTGCGGCTTGCGCCCGATGCGTGGGACCGCGCGCCCGCGATCTCGATCGATTACGCGGTGATGGAACATGCCGACAACCTGAGCGTCGCCCCGTTTGGCGGGCGCTGGTCCGACCTTGGCGACTGGGCGGCGGTCTGGCGCGAAACCGAAACCGACGGGCTGGCGCTGTCCGGCCCCGCCCATGCGATTGAATGCACGGGAACGCTGCTGCGGTCGGAAAACGACGGGCAGGTCATCGTCGGCGTAGGCCTGCAGGACATCATCGCCGTCGCCATGCCCGACGCCGTGCTGATCAGCCACAAAAGCCGCACGCAGGACGTCAAGCAGGCCGTGGCGCTGTTGAAATCGCAAGGAGCCTGCCAAGCCGAAAGCTTTCCCAAAGATCACCGCCCCTGGGGCTGGTTCGAAAGCCTTGCCATGGGCGAGCGTTTTCAGGTCAAGCGGATCGTCGTGCATGCAGGCGGCGTGCTGTCGCTGCAATCGCATCACCACCGCGCCGAACACTGGATCGTCGTGCAGGGCACCGCGCGTGTCACCTGCGACGGCACGGTCAAGCTGCTGACCGAGAATGAATCAGTCTATATCCCGTTGGGATCTACGCACCGGCTGGAAAACCCCGGCAAACTGCCGATGGTCCTGATCGAGGTGCAAACCGGTAGCTATCTGGGCGAGGACGACATCATCCGCTATGAAGATGTCTATGCCCGCGACTAGCGGCCTGACGAAAGACCAAGGATGCGCGTACTTGTCACCGGCGGGGCCGGATATATCGGCAGCCACACACTGATCGAACTGATGGCGCAGGGCCACGCGGTCTGCGTGCTGGACAATTACGCCAATGCGACGCCCGAGGTGCTGACCCGCGTGCGCAGCCTGTCGAACGGCACGATGAGCGATGTGCGCGGCGATGTGCGTGATGCAGCAACGCTGGACCGCGTGATGCAGGATTTCGCGCCCGAGGCCGTCGTGCATTTCGCGGGGCTGAAGGCCGTGGGCGAAAGCCAGCAGAAGCCGCTGGCCTATTACGATGTCAACGTGGGCGGCACGCTTGCGCTGCTGCATGCGATGGACCGCGCAGGGTGTCGCCGGATCATCTTTTCCTCCTCCGCGACCGTCTACGGCGAACCCGATTACCTGCCCTATGACGAGGCGCATCCGACCCGCCCGACCTCGGTTTACGGACGCACGAAACTGATGGCCGAACAGGTGCTGACCGACTGGGCGGCCGCTGATCCAGCCCGCAGCGCCGTGCTGTTGCGTTATTTTAACCCTGTGGGCGCGCATAGCTCTGCCCGGATCGGCGAAGACCCCAAGGACATTCCCAACAACCTGATGCCCTATATCGCACAGGTGGCCGTGGGCCTGCGCCCCGCGCTGACGGTGTTCGGCGATGATTACGACACGCCCGACGGCACCGGCCTGCGCGATTACATCCATGTCGTCGATCTGGCCCGCGCGCATGTTGCCGCGATCGACTATGCCGCCCGCACCCCCGGCGCGCGGCCTTTCAACATCGGCACCGGGCAAAGTTACAGCGTGATCGACATGGTCCGCGCCTTTGAACGCGCCTGCGGCCAGCCGATCCCGACCGTCCAAGCACCCCGCCGTGCAGGCGACATTGCCGCGATGCAGGCCAATCCCGCGCGCGCGCAGGCGGAGCTGGGCTGGCAGGCCACGCATGGTCTGGATGCGATGACCGCCAGCACATGGGCCTGGCAATCGGACAATCCCAAAGGCTATGACGCTGGGTCCTGACCGATGGTCAGTTGCCGATAATCTCGACCCTGCGGTTCAGGCTGCGGCCCTCGGCAGTGTCATTGTCGGCGATGGGTTCTGCCTCGCCGCGCCCTTCGGCAGATATCTCCACGCCCGATAGCGCGGGCAGAGTGGCAAGAAAGTCCCGGACCGAAAGCGCACGCCCTTGGGACAGGTCTAGATTATAGGCGTCGCTGCCTGTGGAATCGGTATGCCCGACAACGCGAAAGCGGGTCAGGCCCGCCGCAGAAATGTCCTGCGCAAGATCGGTCAGCGCCTCCTGCGCCTCGGGGCGCAGTTCAGTGCTATCGACCTCGAACAGCACCGCACCATCCAGAACAAAGCGCAAGGTCGATCCGATAGCCGCTACCGCGTCGATATCGGCACCTGCAAATCTGGTGCCGCAGTCGACCCCGTCGTCGGTCAGACGCACAAAGCGGAAACTGGCTCCGTCCGGCACCAATCCGGCCAGATCGACCTCTGCGCGACCGCCGCCGATGTCACCAATCTCGATCCAGGTCGTGCCATCTTCGGACACGGCAAGGGACATACCCTCGACGTTTGGCCCCACTTCGAACACGTAAAGGTCGGGGCCCGCGACATCGACAAGCGCGTTGTCGGTGAACTGGACCACGATCGACCCGTCGCACCCAAGAGAAACGAAACTGCCATCATCGACATCGCCCGAAAACGAAGGCGGTCCCAGCAAGGCCAGAGGATCGCGCGCGCTGTCGACGATTGTGCCGGAACCGGGGGTATAGGCGACGACAGCATCCGCAAAGGATTTGTCGCCCTGCGGCAAAGTCACGACGCCGCGTACGCCGTCAGAATAATCCTGCGGCACGTCCTGTTGCGCATAAGCGGGATTGCCGCAGGCCATAGTGCCGATAACGGCCAGCGACGAAATGATGAAACGCGCCATGGGCTATCCTTCACTTGACGGGCACAAATGCCGGTTACCCGTGAACACTAGACCACTGATTTCGGATGGCGCAATGCCTGCCAGCGCGACGCTGCATTTCAAAAGCATCGTCGCGCTGGTGCCTGTCATGCGGCCGGGCTGGCCTTGCGGCTGGACCGGCGCAACAGCGACCAAAGACGCGGACCGAAGACCGACAGCAGGGCGATGGCATAGATCGCCAGCGCAATCCGCGATTCGATCAGGAACATCCAGTCGCCCTGATTGATCATCAGACCGCGCCGCAACTGTTCCTCGGCCAATGGCCCAAGGATCGCACCCACCAGCGCGGGGGCCAAAGGATAGCCAAAGCGACGCATCACGAAGCCGATCAGACCGAAGCCCAGCAACAGGATCAATGCAAAAGGCGAGCCTTGCGCGCCGACGATCCCCAGAGTGGCGAAACACAGGATGCCTGCATAAAGCCACGGACGCGGGATCATCAGCAGTTTCACCCAGATGCCGATGAACGGCACGTTCAGCACCAAGAGCATCAGGTTGGCGATGAACAGACTTGCCACCAGACCCCAGACCAGTTCGGCGTTGTTGGTGAACAGCAGCGGGCCGGGTTGCAGGCCGTATTGCTGGAACCCCGCCAGCATCATCGCCGCCGTCGCCGACGTGGGCAGGCCCAGCGTCAGAAGCGGGATCAGCGTGCCTGCGGCCGAGGCGTTGTTGGCAGCCTCCGGTCCGGCGACACCTTCGATGGCACCCAGACCTTCGTCGAATTCGCGGCGGGCCTCGCCGGTCGCCAGACGCTTTTCGGTCGTATAGGACAGGAAGGTCGGGATTTCAGCGCCCCCTGTGGGCAATGGTCCGAACAGGAACCCAAGGCCGGTGCCACGGATATAAGGCCGGATGCAGCGCTTGAAATCGGCCCAGTTCAGCCAGACAGACCCGGACACGGCTTGTGCCTTGGCCTTGTGGTTCACGTATTGGGACGCCAGATACATCGTCTCGCCGATGGCAAAAAGACCGACAGCCACAATGGCGATCGAGATATTGTCGCTCATCTCGGGGATGCCGAAGGCAAGGCGCACCTGACCCGTCAGTTTGTCGGTGCCCACGATGCCGATGGTCAGACCGATGAACAGCGCCGTCAGCCCGCGCGACATCGACCCGCCGAAAGCCGCCGAAACGGTCATGAAGGACAAGACCATCAGCGCGAAATATTCTGCCGTGCCGAACGACAGCGCGACCATCACCATGAAGGGCGCGACAACCGCCAGACCCAGCGTCGCGAACATCCCGCCAAAGAACGACCCGAAGGCCGCAGCGCCCAAGGCCTTGCCGCCCCGGCCACGTTTGGCCATGCGGTTACCTTCGAGCGCGGTCATAATCGACGCGGTTTCCCCCGGGGTATTGAGCAGGATCGACGATATAGCCCCCCCGTACATGCCCCCGTAATAGATGCCCGCGAACATGATCATCGACCCCGTCGCGCCAAAGGACAGGCTGACCGGCAGCAACAAGGCGACGGTCAGCGCAGGCCCGATGCCGGGCATAACGCCCACGGCGGTCCCCAGCATCACGCCCAGCAACGCGAACATCAGGTTCGACGGTTGCGTCGCGGTCGCAAGACCCTCGAACAGCAGAATGAAGGTATCCATGAGCTTACCTCAGCAAAAGATCGATGGTCCGCTCGACCGGACCGGCCGGCAGCGACAGCCCCAACCCGTAGCGGAACAGCAGATAAAGCAGCGTCGACAGCACAGCACCGATGGCAAGGTTCAAGAGCAGCGTCGCCTGACCAAAGGCGCGCGCGGCAAAGGCGAACAAAACCGCGGACCCCGCGATGAACCCCGTGCCGCCGTAAAGCATGAAAATCTCGATGACGATGCCACCGACCAGCCATGACAGCGCGCCGATGTTCAGCGGGTCGCGCGCCTCGAAGGCACCGCGCCACGCCATGATGGCGGTAATCACGGCCATGATCGAAATGCCGCTGGCGATCAGATAGGGCACAATTTCCGGCCCGAATTTGGCATAGGACCGCCGGATCGGATAGCCCGACGCATCATTGACGATGACCATGGCCAGCCCGAACAGCGCCACCGCAATCACCAATCCGGCCAGATCGCGTTTGCCCGTGCCGTGCCCGGCGTCGTCGTCGAAAGGCAGCCGAAGGTCCTCTTCGGCTGCTTCGTTTTTCGGATCGACCGACATTACTCGGTGATTCCAAGATCGGCGAGGATCGCGGTCGTCGCGGCGATCTGTTCTTCCAGATAGGCCGCGAATTCGTCACCGGCGAGATAGGTGTTCACCCAGCCCTTGGTTTCCAGTTCCGCGTTCCATGTGTCAGAGGCCGCCATCGTGCCGATCACGTCCAGCAGTGCCGCACGCTCTTCGTCGCTGATGCCGGGGGCGGCGGCGATCATGCGCCAGTTCTGCACATCGACGTCAAAGCCCTGTTCGACAAAGGTCGGCGCGTCCAGATAGGCCTGACGCTCCGGCGCGGTGATGCCGATGACTTTCAGCGCACCGGCCTCGATCTGGCTGGAGAATTCGCTGAAGCCCGACACACCAACACTGACCTGACCGCCAAGGATTGCGGCCAGCGCTTCACCACCGCCCGCATAGGGGATGTAGTTGATCGCCTCTGGCGCCACACCTGCGGCTTGTGCAAATTTGCCTGCCGCGATGTGATCGACGCCACCGGCGGACCCGCCCGCCCATGTCACGCCACCGATGTCGGCACGCAGCGCATTGGCAAGGTCTTCGGCACTGTTGATCGGGCTGTCAGCCGCGGCAACAACAACGACATATTCACCGGTCAGACGCGCCAGCGGGGTGATGTCGCTCAGCGTTACGGCGCTTTCGTTGGCGATGATCGCGCCAACCATTACGTAACCGCCGACGATGGTTGCGCCCGCATCACCGGTCGAGCGGTTGACGAATTGCTGCAGCCCGATAGTGCCACCGGCGCCAGCCACGTTTTCAACCTGAATGTTCGGCACAAGCCCTTCGCTTTGCAGCGTGGACTGGATCGTGCGTGCGGTCTGGTCCCAGCCGCCGCCCGGGCCTGCCGGTGCCATGATGCGCAATTCCGATACTTGTGCCACGGCGGCAGACGCCATGACCGATGCGGCCACAAAGGCTGCGATTCCAAAATTCTTCATGTTTTCCTCCCAAAGGTGCAGTTGACCGCGCAAGCGCGGAGCAGAGAGAGGAGATGTCTGGAACAGGTGCGCAACCATCGCCCAAAGGCGTGCCGTTGCCGTTTCCCCCCAGTCCCGGCACCTCCCCATGCCCGACTGCCGCCAAGCCTAGCAGCGGTTCCTGTCACCGTCCTGTCATCAGGGGCGGGCTGGTGCGACGATTTCCTGCCACGTGGTCAGAAACCGGCTGCGCCGCTGCGGGTCCAGCGCCACAAGCAGCACCGGCGCCAGCGCAATGGGCTGGATCACGCCCGTTCCCATCATCGAGATGCGTTCCGGCGTCCATGTGCCCGTGCTGTCCGGCATGATCGCGCCCAGCGCAGATGGCCCCGCACCCACGCGCTGACCGGCAGGCGACAGCGCGAAATCCACAAAAGCGCGCGCCAGATCGGGGTTTTGGGCTGTGCGGGGGATCACGATGCTGCGCGTCAGCACCAGCACATAATCGTCCGGCACGATGATCCCGATGGGCGCGCCCGCCGCCTGCCGCGCAAAGGCATAGGACCCCAGCACATTATACCCAAGGATCAGCTCTCCGCTGGCGACACTGTCCAGAATGGCGGGGCTTGAATCGCTCAGCCTTGCCCGCACCCGCCCGAAGGCCGCCGCAAGCCGCCAGAACTGCGATGAAATCTGCTGATCCTGCGACGCCAACAGATAGCCAAGCCCGCTGCGCGCGATGTCATAGGTTGCCACACGTCCCGCAAAGCGGGCGGGCTCTTGTTCCAGCAAGACCGCTAGATCCAGATGGTTGCGCGGCTGTGTGCCGGGCGGCATCAGGCGCGGATTGTAGATGATGACGGCGGGCTCATAGGTGAACCCGATCACTTCGGCCCGCCATTGCGCCCAAGCGGGTAACGCCGCCAGCCACGGCGATTGATAGGCCAGCGCATGCCCGTCATTCGCCAGTTTAAGCTGCAGGTCGGACGCCGACGAGATCAGCACATCGGGCGCCGGATCAAGCGTACCGGCCAGAAACCCGTCATAAAGCGCAAGGCTGTCGGTCTCTTGATAGGTGACGGCAACGCCGGGATTTGCGGCCTGAAACGCGGCGATATAGGGCATGAAAAGGGCGGTATCGGTGGTCCCTGCAATCGCAAGGCGCCGTGTCTCGGGCGCGTCGGGGGCAAAGAAGATCGCTTCGGCGGATAGGGGGCCGGGCGCGCCCAGCGCGGACAACGCGCAGGCCAGCACCACCGCACCCGCCACGGCCGCGCGCTTTGCGCGGGGCGGACCGGCGGGTACCATATCCGCGACCGGCAAGGCGACAGCCACCTCGAGCCCGCCGCCAGCGCGGTCGCCCAATGTCAGCGTCCCGCCATGGCCTGCCACCACACGTTGCGCAATCGCAAGACCAAGCCCGGACCCGACCGTGCCGCCTGCACCTGTGCCACGCACGAAGCGTTGCAGCACGCGGTCCTTGTCGGCATCGGTAATCCCCGGCCCCCGATCACGGACGACCAGCCGGACCGTATCTTCGCCCTGCATGGCAACCGCCACCTCGATACCGCCGGATGAATAGGCCAGTGCGTTGTCGATCAGGTTGCGCAGCATTTCGCGCAAACCGACACGGTCGCCCGTCACCACGACGGTATCGGTGCCCGCGCAGATATCGGTGCCCACACGCGGACGCAGATCAGGGTCGAGCCTGCCCACCACCTCGTCCACAAGGGCCACAATCGAAATCGGGCGCAATTCTTCGGTTTCCATCCGGTGCGAGATCGTGGCGTCCATCAAAAGCTGGGTGACCAGATGGCTCGCCTGGACCGCAGAGGTGTGTATCCGTGCCACGCGCGTGCGCAATTCTGCGGCGTCGGGTTCATCCAGCGCCATTTCCGATTGCGCCCGCAATGACGCCAGCGGGTTGCGCACCTGATGAGCCGCCTCGGCGACCAGATCCCCCATGCGGGCGGTGGATTGTTCCAGCCGCCCCATGAAATTGTTCAAGCCCCCGACAAGCCGCTGCACCTCGACCGGCACCGGCACGTCAAGCGAGGACAGATCGTCGGGCCGCCGCTGCCGCAAGGCGCGGTCGATCACCGCGAGCGGCGCAAAGGCCCGCCCGATCACAATCCAGACCAGCGCCAGCGCCAGCAGCGTCAGCACAGCGACCGGCACCAGCGCGGCCCCGACGATCTCGCCTGCCAAGGCGGCCCGTGCGCCACGCGTTTCAGCGACTCTGATCGTGACCCAGCCGGTGCCTTCCGCGGTCGAGATCAGCCGCCCCAACCGGACCATGCGCACGGGTTCCCCGTTGTGGCGGATATCCGAAAACTCCGGATCGACCGATGTGGCCAAAGGCGTATCGGGCGCAAGATCGGGGTAGCCTGTCACATGTTCGCCTTGCGGACCAAGCACGGTATAGAAAACCCGCTCTTCGCCCGACACCATCGCAAAGGCGGCAAAGGGCATTTCGACCACCACCGCCCCGTCCTCGACCAGAACAGCACCAGCGATCGACAGGGCGGCGGCGGATAAAAGACGGTCAAGCGCCTGATCGGCGGCGCGATTGGCGTAATCCGAGATGAACGTCACCAGCAACGCGGCCGCCCCCAGCAGCATTGATGCCGCAAGGATCAGGATGCGACGGCGCAGGGATGGCGGGCTAGGTCTGCGCATCCGGCACCACCCGCGCCATATAGCCGACACCGCGCATCGTCACGACTTCGACCGTGCTGCCCGCGATCTTGCGGCGCAGGCGCGACACCAGCAGTTCCAGCGCGTTCTCCGATCCACCATCGTCCAGATGCGACAGCCGCGACATCAGCCTTTCGCGTGTGACGACGCGGCCCGCCTGTGTCATCAGCGCCTCGAGCAAGCCGAATTCGCGACGCCCGAGGTCAACCACCTGACCGGCCAGCGTGACGATCCGGCCGGCAGCGTCCAGTTTCAGATCGCCCATTTGCAGAACCGATGTGAACTGACCGGCAGGTCGGCGCACCAATGCGCGCAAACGCGCCTCCATCTCGCGCATGTCAAAGGGTTTGACCAGATAATCATCCGCCCCCAGATCAAGCAGACTGACCTTGTCGTCGATTTCGGCGCGCGCAGTGATGACGAGCACCGGCAGGTCGCGCTGGCCCCGCCTGATCTGGCGCAGGATCGCGATCCCGTCTGCGGCGGGCAGCGTCAGGTCCAGAATGACGGCATCGACAGGGTCGTCTTCCAGCAGGGCTGCGACATCGTGGCCCGTCCGGTTCCATGTCACGACATGGCCCGCCATCCTCAGGCGCCGTTCGACGGCTTCGCCGACATCGTGGTTATCTTCGACCAAAAGAACCTTCATCCCCACTTTTGAGACGAATGAAGGGGCCAAGTAAAGTCCCAAGGGGCCCGTCGATCACGCCGTCGCTGGCATCTTCGTGATGGAACACGCCCTGCAAGACGACGTTGGCACCCAGAATGAAGTGAAACGAAAGGTATTATGATGAAAACCACAGTAACGCTGACCGCCGCCATTGCGCTGATGACAGGCGCACCTGTGCTTGCGCAATCCTATGACGTCGAAACGCTGGCCGAGGGGCTGGATCGGCCTTGGGCGATGACCTTTCTGCCCGATGGCGGCGATATTCTGATGACCGGACGGGGTGGCACATTCCTGATTTATGATGCAGCCAGCGGCGAGGTGCGTGAACTCGACGGCGCACCCGATGTCAACACCGACGGTCAGGGCGGCCTGCTCGATGTGGCGCTAGCCCCCGATTTCGCCGACAGCAACTTGATTTACATGACATGGGCTGGGGCCGTCGACGGCGGCACGACGACCCATCTGGGGCGCGGCACGCTGGACGCAGAGGCAGGGACGGTCACCGATATAGAAACCCTGTTTCAGGTCAGCCCCGGCATCGACAGCGATGCGCATTACGGATCGCGCATCGTGATCCATGACGATCACATCTACATGGGCACGGGCGACCGTAACTCTAAGGCCTTCGGCCCCGACCATATCGCGCAAGACCTGTCGAGCGAGAATGGCAGCGTCATCCGCCTGACGCTGGATGGCGAAGTGCCGGATGACAACCCCTTCGATGATACCGAAGGGGCGGCTCCCGCGATCTGGTCTTACGGACACCGCAACATCCAAGCGATGACCGTGCATCCCGATACTGGCGAGATCTGGCTGGCCGAACATGGCGAGGCCGGTGGCGATGAGGTCAACATCGTGCAGCGCGGGGAAAACTTCGGCTGGCCGCTGGCTGCGTACGGCGTCGATTACCGCACAGGAGAGCAGTTCGCCGACACCCATCAGGAAGGCGACGGCTTCATCGCGCCGGTCTATCACTGGGGTCCGGGGCGCGATGACCACTTTCCGCCGTCCGGCATGACGTTCTACGACGGTGACGCCTTCCCCGACTGGCAAGGACATCTGCTGGTGGGTAATCTGTTCCACCAGTATCTTGGCGTCTTTCCTGTCGACGGCGAAGACGTGTCAGACCCCGAACGCGTGCTGGACGGCGAAGGCTACCGCATCCGCGACGTCGCGGTCGGACCGGATGACGGGTTCATTTATGTGCTGACCGATGGCGAGGATACGCCCCTTCTGCGGTTGGTGCCATCCGAGGGCTGACCCGTCACGGCCTGCAGACTGCAAAGTTTTCAGGCAAAAGATGATCCGCAATGCACTGCACGGCAGGGGAAAGCCCTTGCCGTGCAGCATCGTGCTTGACCATCCCACGCAAGCAGGCGAATTTGCCGGAACCGCACGCCATTCGGGGGATGTCGGCACAGATGAAAGGATCATTCATGACGGATTACATGATCGACGCGGCGCGACGTGGGGCGCTGGCGTTGTTCGCAGGCGCGCTTGTCGCGACCTTGCCGCTGATGTCCCACGCGCAGGAAAACACACCGATGGACCCGCGCCTGACGACGCCCGGTTTCCTGACAGTCGGAACCGGTGATCCGGTCTATCCGCCGTGGATGCTCAACAACGACCCCGCCGGTGGCGAAGGGTTCGAAAACGGGCTGGTCTATGCGCTGGCCGCCGAACTGGGCTTTGCGCCCGAACAGGTCGTCTGGGTCAGCCAGACCTTTGACCAAGCGATTGCGCCCGGTGCGAAACCCTATGATTTCGGCATCCAGCAGATTTCGGTGACCGAAGCACGGTCCGAGATCGTCAGCTTCAGCCAGGTCTATTTCCAGCCCGACAAGGCGGTCATCGCCCTACCCGGCAGCGCCGCTGAAACCGCCACCAGCTTTGAGGACCTGCGCGGTCTGCGCTGGGGGGCCGTGATCGGGACGACCGACAACGATTACCTCGTCAACATCCTCGGCGTGACCGATGCCGCGATCTATAACGAACAGGTCGATGTGTTCCAGGCGCTGCAGGCAGGCCAGATCGACGCGACGCTGGCCGCTTTGCCGACTGCGCTGTTCATGACCGCCGTGCAGGTGCCAGAGGCAAGCATCGTAGCACTTGTCCCCGCCGACGAGAATGACAATGGGCACGGCCTTTTGTTCGAGTTCGGCAACCCGCTGGTGCCTTGGGTCGACGAAGCGCTGAGCGCCATCATCGCACGCGGTGTCGTGGACGAACTGATCGCGACCTATCTGGTCGCTGATCCGGACCTGCCGATCATCGCAGAATGACGGATAGCTCTGTCGCCGCGCAACCAAGCGCGGTCAACGATCCGGCGCGGCGGGGACCACCCCCGCCGCCGCCCCGCCGTGGTTTCAACTGGAAAGAAGCGATGATCCCTGCCGCCATCGGCGGGATCAGCGTTGTTGTGGTTTTTGGCCTGATGGCTTGGGTCGTCACCTCGGCCGAACAATGGCCAAGGATCAAGCTGCAATTCTTCAACATCGACGCCATGATCGCGGCCTTTCCGCGCGTGCTGCAAGGGTTCTGGGTGAACATGCAGGTCTGGCTGACGGTGCTGGCCTGTGTGCTGGTCTGGGCGCTGGTGCTGGCGGTCGTGCGCAGCTTGCGCGCGCCGTGGTTCGCGCCGTTCCGGCTGATGGTGGTGATCTATATCGACATTTTCCGCGGTGTGCCCGTGCTGCTGCTGGTGCTGCTGTTCGGCTTCGGCATCCCCGCGCTGAACCTGCCGGGCCTGCCCAATTCCGGCCTGTTCTGGGGCGCTGTCGCGATGGTGCTGAGCTATGCGGCTTATGTCGCGGAAATCTACCGCTCGGGCATCGACGCCGTGCATGAAGGCCAGCGCGCCGCCGCCAAGTCACTGGGCCTCAGCGAATGGCAGACGCTGCGCTATGCGATCCTGCCGCAAGCTTTGCGCAACGTGGTGCCCGCGCTGATGAACATCGTCGTCGCCTTACAAAAGGACGTGGCGCTTTTGTCCGTCATCGGCGTACGCGATGCGGTCCGCGAGGCGCAGATCTACACCGCGTCGACCTTCAACTATTCGTCACTGATCGTGGCGGCGGGGCTGTTCCTGCTGGCGACCATCCCCATGGCGCGGCTGGCGGATTACCTGACACGGCGCGACCGCGAACGCCGCCTGCAAATCGCCGGATGAGACGATGACCACCCCCATGATCGACATCGACACCGTCACCAAATATTTCGGTGACAAGCTGGTGCTGGACCGCGTCAGCCTGTGCGTCGCCCCGCACGAGGTCGTCTGCCTGATCGGTGCCTCGGGGTCGGGCAAATCCACCCTGCTGCGCTGCGTGAACCGGCTGGTCGAATATGACTACGGCACGATCCGGCTGGACGGTATGCCTGTCGATGATCCGGCCTTTGGCAAGACCGGCCTGCAAAAACGCGCGGGCATCGTGTTTCAGTCCTACAACTTGTTTCCGCATATGAATGTGCTCGACAACATCACGCTGGCCCCGCGCCGCGTGCATGGCCATTCCCGCGCCGAGGCAGAAGAGCGCGGGCGCGAGGTGCTGGCGCGCTTCGGCATGGCGGGCTTTGCCGCATCCTATCCCGAACAGCTGTCAGGCGGGCAGCAACAGCGCGTGGCCATCGCCCGTGCGCTGATGACCCGTCCCGATGTGCTGCTGCTGGATGAAATCACTGCCGCCCTTGACCCTGAACTGGTGGGCGAGGTGCTGGCGATCATCCGTGGCCTGAAAGACGAAGGCATGACCATGATGATCGTCACGCATGAAATGGGGTTCGCGCGCGAATGTGCCGACAGGGTGGCGTTTCTGGATGGCGGCGTGATCCTTGAACAGGACACGCCCGACCGCCTGTTCAACGCCCCGCAAGAGCCGCGCACAAAGGCGTTCCTGCAACGGATCATCGCGTCAGGCAGGCTTTGACCGCGCCCTAGCGCAGGACGATTTCAACACGGCGGTTCAGCGCGCGGCCCGCGTCGGTCGCGTTGCTGGCAACGGGCGCAAGCGGGCCGACCCCTGCGGGCACGGCGCGGCCTTGCGCGATCCCGTGGCTGGTTTCCAGCGCGCGCACCACGGCACTGGCCCGCGCCAGCGACAGCGCCTGATTGGCGTCAAGACTGCCCACGCTGTCGGTATGCCCGACGACATAAAGCCCCGCATCCGGCCTGTCGGTCAGCAGCCGCGCAATCTCGGTGATGGCGTCGTCCGAGGTGGGCAAAAGATCGGCCTTGCCGAAATCGAAATAGATGTTCTCGATCGCGATGCGCCCTTGGGTATCCAGCGACGCAGCCATCGCCGCCGCATCCAGCACGCGCACTTGTCCGGTGTCCATGTCGTCGGCTTGCAGGATCTGGACGTAATGGTTGCTGGGCTCGACCCCCACCGACACAAAGACCGTGCCACCGTCAAACGGCATCTGTCCGGTGAAATAGGACACGCGCCCGCCCGCCCCAAGGTTCATCCCGTTGCGCCGCACCCAGCCCCCGTCTGCGGTATGGCCGCAATCAGCGCGGGATTCGCATTGCCAGCCAAGGGTAAAGCCACGCTCTTCCAGCGCCTGCTGGTAATTGGTCAAGATCTCGAGGATCGACCGATCCGCCGGATTGCGAAACCGCATCAAAAGAATGCGGCCTTCAAAGGTTTCCGACAGAACCTTGCGATCCATGAATCCGGTGATCCGGTCCGTACGGCCGAATTCCTCGAACACGCGGTCGGGGACACGTTCTTCCGATCCCACATAGGGTTCGATGACAAGCGTCAGATCGCCTTGCGCGGCGGCGGGCAGTGGCACCGCCAGCGCGCAGAGAACGGATAAGGTCAAGCGCAGCATCATGAACCAGCCCTGCCTTTGCGAGATCACGTCACAGGCGCAATCCTGCGGGCAAGCGGTGTTTCGATCAAGTCTTTCTGTCAGACCTGACGCATCACCTGTGCGATCCGGTCACGTCTGATGTGCGACCTCATCGGCATAGGCCGCAATGGTTGCTGCGAGGCCGTCTCTTTTTAACCGCGCATAAGCCTCTTCAAACGCTGCCACAAAGCGCTGGGCGTCTTTCAGATCGCCATAGATCCTGCGCTGTTCCAGCCATGCCAGCGAGCGGGCTTGCGCGGCTTCTGCTGCGGCCTGCAAGGCGGGCCATGCGGGATCGTTCGGTGCGATGACCGCGCCATCCTCCGTCCGGCCAAGGCAATAGCGCGCCCAGATCGCCGAGACGAGCGCCAGCCCCGCAACCGGTGTGCCGCGCGCCAGACCGTCGCGGATCGACGGCACGATGAAACCGGCATGGCGGCTGGACCCGTCAAAGGCGACGCGGCGTGTGGTATCGGCGATTTCGGGGTTGGCGAAACGGCGCGCGATCAGGTCGATATAGGCGGCGGGCGTCTGACCGGGAACAGGGGCGACATGCGGCGCGATCTCTTGCTCCGCGATGCGGTGGAACAGCGCGCGGATGCCGGGATGCGCCATCGTCGCGGCAATGGTGCCAAGGCCCAGCAGTTCACCCGCCCCGCAGATCACCTGATGACCGCCATTCAGGATGCGGATCTTCATCGTCTCATGCGCATGGACATCCGCGGCAAAGGTCGCGCCCGCGCGGTCCCAGTCGGGGCGGCCCGCGCAGAAATCATCCTCGATCACCCATTGGCGAAAGTTTTCATGCGTGACGGGCGCGGTGTCGTTGATGCCAAAGGACTGCGCCAGCGCCACCTCATGCGGGCCGGTGGCGGGTACGATGCAATCGACCATGGAATTGGGGAAACTGCATCTGGCGTCGATCCAGTCGGCCAAGGCGGGGTCGGACAGGCGCGCGAGCCCGACGACCGTCTGGCGCAGGATCGCGCCATTGCCTTGCAGGTTGTCGCAGCACAGGCCGGTGAACGGGCCAATCCCCTGCGCGCGCCGCTGCGCGAGGGCCGCGACCATTGCGCCGAATGCCGTGCGCGGGGTTTGCGGGTGGGTGGCGTCATGCCGGATGTCGGGGTGGGTGGTGTCCAGCCCGCCGGTCGCCGCGTCGATGTAATAGCCGCCTTCGGTCACGGTCAGCGACACGATGCGGATATCGGGCTGCGCCATCCGTGCGATCAGGGCGGCGTTGTCGGCCTGCACAGGCAGGAAATCGACCATCGCCCCCGTCACCTCGGCCGATTTGCCGGAAGGGTCGAGTTCGATCAGCGTCGTCAGGCAGCCCTGCGTCAAGAGCCTGTCGCGCATCGCGGCGTCTCCGGCGCGCACACCCGCGCCAATGATCGCCCAATCCCGCGCAAGGCCCATTTGCATCAGCCGGTGCGTATACCATGCCTGATGCGCACGGTGGAAATTCCCCAGCCCGATATGCACGATCCCCGGCGACAGGTCGGCGCGCGCATAGGTCGGGACCTGAACGCCAGAGGGCAAGGCGCCCAAGGTCGCCAGTGACAGCTTTGTCAGCTCATCCATTGGCCACCGTCCACGTTGTAGGTCTGGGCGACGACGTAATCGGACTCGGATGAGGCAAGGAAAACCGCCATGCCGGTCAGGTCCTGCGCGGTGCCCATGCGTCCAAACGGGACAGCGGCACCGACTTCGCGTTTCTTCTGGCCCGGTGCCTTGTTTTCGTATTTGGCGAAAAACGCATCCACCCCGTCCCAATGTTCGCCATCGACAACACCGGGGGCGATGGCGTTGACGTTGATGCCATGCGCGATCAGGTTCAGCCCTGCCGATTGGGTCAGGCTGATGACAGCGGCCTTGGTCGCGCAATAGACAGCGACCAGCGCCTCGCCCCGTCGCCCTGCTTGGGACGCCATGTTGATGATCTTGCCGCCTTGCCCGCGCGCGATCATGTGGCGCGCGACGGCCTGCATGGTGAACAGGGTGCCCGCCACGTTGATATCAAAGCAGCGTGTAAAATCGTCTCTTTGAATCTCTGCAATAGGCGCTGCAGTAAATATTGCGGCATTGTTAATCAGGATGTCGATCTGCCCGAAATGCGCGACGGTCGCGGAAACCGCGCCGTCGATGCTGGCCTGATCGGTTATGTCCATCTGCACGGCAAAGGCGGCGTCGCCCAGGCGGGCGGCCTCTGCATCTGCACGATCAAAGTCGATATCGGCCAGCGCCACTTGCGCGCCTTCGGCGATATAGCGTTCCGCAAAGGCCAGCCCGATGCCGCGGGCGGCGCCCGTGATCAGCGCGGTTTTTCCTGTCAGTCGTGTCATGCGATGCGCAACCCTGTTTCTTCAAAGCGGTGGATGACATCGGCGCGCGGTGTCAGGTGAATGCGGTCGCCGTGGCGGAAACCGACCTCGCCATCGGCGCGCACGGTGATCACATCGGCCAATCCGGTCTGGTGGACGTGAAAGAATGTATCCGACCCCAGATGTTCGGACACGCCGACCACACCGGACCATTCCCCCGCATCTGCCGACACGGCGATATGTTCGGGGCGGATGCCGATGGTGTGGGCATTGTGCTTGGCAGCCTCGGCGCCTGCGATGAAATTCATCCGCGGCGATCCGATGAAACCCGCCACGAACAGGTTGCGCGGCGCACGGTAGAGGTCCAGCGGCGCCCCCACCTGTTCGATATGGCCAGCGCGCAGCACCACGATCTTGTCGGCCATGGTCATCGCCTCGACCTGATCATGGGTGACATAGACCATCGTGGTTTTCAGCCGTGTATGCAGTTCGCTGATCTCGAGCCGCATGCCGACGCGCAGGGCGGCATCAAGGTTGGACAGGGGTTCGTCGAACAAGAACGCGGACGGTTCGCGCACGATGGCGCGGCCGATTGCGACGCGCTGGCGCTGCCCGCCCGATAATTGCCCCGGACGGCGGTCCAGATAATCGGTCAGGTTCAGCACCGATGCGGCCTGTGCTACGCGCCGGTCCTGTTCGGCCTTGTCCATGCCCGCCATGCGCAACGGAAAGGCGATGTTCTTGCGCACGGTCATATGCGGATAAAGCGCGTAGGATTGGAACACCATCGCCAGCCCGCGCTTGGACGGCGGCGCGGCTGTCGCCTCGACCCCGTCAATCTCGATCCGGCCGGAGGTCACATCCTCCAGCCCTGCGATCAGGCGCAGCAGCGTGGATTTCCCGCATCCCGAAGGGCCGACGAACACGGTGAACTCACCATCCTCGATGGTCAGGTTCAGGGGCGGGATGACGGTGACTTCGCCAAAGGCTTTGGTCACGTCTTTCAGAACGATGCGTCCCATGGGTAGGCTCCTTATTTCACCGCGCCGAAGGTCAGGCCGCGCACAAGTTGTTTCTGGCTGAACCAGCCAAGGATCAGGATCGGCGCAATCGCCATCGTCGAGGCGGCAGAGAGTTTGGCGTAGAACAACCCTTCGGGGCTGGAATAGCTGGCGATGAAGGCTGTCAAAGGTGCTGCTTTCGCGGCGGTCAGGTTGAGGGTCCAGAACGCCTCGTTCCACGCAAGGATCAGGTTCAGCAAGGCGGTGGATGCGATGCCGGGCAGCGCCATCGGCAGCAGCACATAGGTGATTTCCGCGCGCAGGCCCGCGCCGTCCATGCGGGCGGCCTCCAGAATTTCGCCGGGGATTTCCTTGAAATAGGTGTATAGCATCCAGATGATGATCGGCAGGTTGATCAGCATCAGGATCACGACCAGCCCCGTGCGGGTATCGAGCAGGCCCATTTTGATGAAGATCAGGTAAATCGGATAAATCACACCAACCGCGGGCAGCATCTTGGTGGACAGCATCCACAGCAGGATATCCTTGGTCCGGTTGGATGGCACAAAGGCCATCGACCAGGCCGCTGGCACTGCGATGATCAGACCCAGAACGGTCGATCCACCGGCGATAAAGATCGAGTTCCACAAGAAGCGGCTGTAGTCGGACCGGTCCAGCACGGTGCGGTAGTTATCCAGCGTCCAGTCGAAAAAGAACCAGACCGGCGGGTCGGATACGGCCTGCGCTTCGGTCTTGAAACTGGTCAGAACGGTCCAGAGGATCGGGAAGAAGATCAGCAATCCGATGGACCATGCCAGGATGGTATTGACCGATTTGCGGGTGGTGGTGACGGTGCGTGCCATGACTATTCCCTACCGGTCCAGATTCTTGCCGACGATGCGCATCAGGAACAGCGCGACGATATTGGCGAGGATGATCGCATAGACCCCGCCCGCAGACCCAAGGCCCACGTTCTGGCTTTCCAGCACGCGCTGATAGATCAGATAGGTCAGCGTGCGGGTGCCGAAGGCCCCTTGGGTGGTGACAAAGATTTCCGCAAAGATCGCCAGCAGAAAGATCGTCTGGATCAGGATCACGATGGTGATCGCGCGCGACAGATGCGGCAGGGTGATAAAGAAAAAGCGGCTGAACGGCCCTGCGCCATCCATTTCGGCGGCTTCCTGTTGTTCGCTGTCCAGCGACTGGATCGCGGTCAGTAGGATCAGCGTGGCGAAAGGCAGCCACTGCCATGACACGATCAGAATGATCGAAGGCATCGAGGCCTCGGACAGCCACAGGATCGGATCGGCCCCCAAGAAGCGCGACAGATGCGAGAACAGCCCGTTCACCGGGTCCATGAACATGTTCTTCCAGACCAGCGCCGATACGGTTGGCATCACGAAAAACGGTGCGATCACCAAGATCCGCACGATCCCCTGCCCCCACATCGGCTGGTCCAGCAGAATGGCCAGCACGATGCCAAGCAGGACAGTGATCACCAGCACCGACCCGACGATGACCAGTGTGGTCACCACCGATGGCCAGAACGCGCTGGAGGTCACAAAGCTGCGGTAATTGTCAAACCAGACCCAGCCCTGAAAACCGCCCCGCATGGGCAGATAGCGCTGGAAGGAAAAGATGACCGTCATGGTCAGCGGCACCAGCATCCAGCCCAGAAGCAGGATAACGGCGGGTGCCAGCATCAGGCGTGCAGCACTGCGAGAAGCCTTGGTCGACATGGCTCTGACCCTTTTGCATGACGGTGGGAAAAAACCAGAGGGGTGCCGAAGCGACCCCTCTGGCAGGGGGAGAAAAGCTTAGTAGCCTGCCGCTTCCATGGCATCGGTGGTCAGTGCCTGCGCACGGGCCAATGCCTGTTCGACGGTCTGCTGGCCAGCCAGCATATTGGCGAACTCTTGTCCGACTTCGGACGCAATCCCTGCGAATTCGGGGATCGCCACGAATTGCACACCTGTGTAGGGCACGTCTTGCACGCTGGGCGATGTCGGGTCAGCCGAATTGATCGACTGCAACGTCATCTCGGCAAAGGGGGCTGCCGCCAGATAGTCCGCGTTTTCGTAAAGCGATGTGCGTGTGCCCGGCGGGACGTTGGCCCAACCTTCGTTTTCAGCGACCAGCGCGGTATAGTCGCTGCTGGTGGCCCAAGCGATGAACGCTTTTGCAGCGTCAGTCGATTGCGATCCGGCGGGAACAGCCAGCGACCATGCCCAGAGCCAGTTGCCACGACGGCCCAAGCCATTGTCCGGTGCCAGCGCGAAACCGACAGAGTCAGCCACGGTGGAATCGGTGGGGTTGGTCACGAAACTGGCCGCGACCGTCGCGTCGATCCACATGCCGCAACGCCCTTGCTGGAACAGCGTCAGGTTTTCGTTGAACCCGTTGTTCGCCGCACCCGGAGGACCGTAGTTGGTCATCAGATCGTTGTAGAAGGTCAGCGTTTCCGCCCATTCAGGGCTGTCGAACTGGGCGTTCCAGTCCATGTCGAACCAGCGCGCGCCAAAGCTGTTGGACATCGCGGTCAGGAAGGCCATGTTCTCGCCCCAGCCCGCCTTGCCGCGCAGACAGATGCCGTAGACATCGCCTTCGGTCATTGCAGCGGCGGCTTCGCGGATGAAGTCCCATGTCGGCGCGTCGGGCATTTCCAAACCGGCGGCTTCCATCAGGTCGGTGCGATACATCACCATGGAGCTTTCGCCGTAGAAAGGTGCTGCATAAAGCGCACCATCCACGGTCAGACCGTCACGGATCGCAGGCAGCAGATCGTCCGCATTCCATTCGGCGGGCAGATCATCAAGCGCGACAAGCCAGCCATTCGCACCCCAGATCGGAACCTCATAAGTGCCGATGGTCATGACGTCGAACTGGCCGCCGTTGGTGGCCACGTCCTGCGTGACGCGCTGGCGCAGCACGTTTTCTTCCAGCGTGACCCATTCCAGCGTGATGTCTGGGTATTTTGCGTTAAAATCCGCAGTCAGGCCCTGCATGCGGATCATGTCGCCGTTGTTCACGGTCGCGATAGTGACGGTCCCTGACGGCGACTGCGCAAAGCTTGCCGAAGCGGCAGCAATGGCCAGCGCACTCGCCAGACCGAGTGACGTTTTGATAGACATCCGAACTCCTCCCTAGGATCAATAGATGATGGGCGCAGGCTAGGATAAATAGTCACGCGACGTCAATCATAATTTTGCGCGCGTAAACTTTTACGCTGATGCGCGCATCACGAGCTTGCCCTCGAACAGGATTTCAAGCCTGTCAGGCGCGGGTGTCTCGCCTTCGATCATCCGGAAAAGTGTTTGCGTGGCGCGCTTTGACACGGCTTCGTAATCCTGCGCGACGGTGGTCAGCGGCGGACAGGTAAAGCGCGAAAACGGATGGTCGTCGATGCCTGCAACGCGCATCGCCGACCCTTCGTCGAACCCGACACGCAGGCCTCGCGCATAGCAGGCCGACAGAAACCCGATCGCCAGACGGTCGTTGCTGCACAGCACAGTGTTCGATTCGTTCTGGCCCGCATCAAGGATTTGCAGCGCCCCTTCATAGGCAATGCGTTCGAATTCCCAGCCCGTTCCCGCCACGCGCAGCACCTGCGGTGTGTGGCCCAGTCGCTCCATCACCTGCAGATAGGCATTGCGGCGCTTGTTGGCGTTGGGGTTGACGGGGTCCATTTCGAAAAAACAGGGCGGCGCGCCGGTGCGGCACAGGTATTGCACGATCTGTTCGACGAAATGGGCGTTGTCGGACCCGATGAACGCCTGCCCCACCCCTTCGATATTGCTGTCGAACAGGACGGTCGGCACGTCCTTGCAGAACCTTTCGATCTCGGCCTTGTCGGACCTGCGCCCCAAGGGGGCCAGCAGCACGCCAGCGGGTTTCAGTGACCGCAGGCTGTCGAGGATATCATTTTCCAGCTTCTGGTCGCCATGCGCACTGAACAGGATCGGCCAGAACCCCGCGTCGATGCAGCGCTGTTCGATATTGCGCGCGATTTCCGCAAAGAACGGGTCGGCCAGATACGGTACAACCACCCCGACATTGCGGGTCTGTTTGCGGTTCTGGTTGATCGCAAAGATGTTCGGGCGATAGTCGAATTCGCCCAGCGCCTTTTCGATCTTTTCGCGCGTTTTCGGGCGCACGCTGGAGGGGTCGTTGAAGTATTTCGATACGGTCGGGCGGGAAATCCCCGACAGGCGGGCGAATTCCTCCATGTTTCTGATCTTGGTCATCCGGCCCCGTCACGCAGTTCTTTCCGCTTAGCATACCGCAAACATGCCGCTGCGAAACCCATAAGCTACGCGCGTCAAGAAACACGCAAACTTCGTGCAGCGCCGTGCGCAACCTGTTAGGATGCGACATGCTCAGATTTTTCGATATGTTCGGCCGGTCCTCGGAACTGACGGCCCTTGACGAGGCGCTCAAGGCAGCGGGCCTGCATCCGCTGTTGATCCCCGAACCTGTCAAGCTGACGATCCTGCAACTGCACCGCAAACATGGTGGTGCGACGGACCGCGCAACGGCGACGGCCGATGCCGCGCTGCTGTTGTCTTACTGCGTGCTGGAGCATGCGCAATTCGTGGCCGCCAACGGCGTTGACGCCGCCGACCGCACCGATCAGCGTATCGAGGCCGCGATCGCAGGCGAGGCGCCTCTTGATGAAAAGCTGATCCTGCTGGCATTGCATTCGGGTGTCATCTCGCAAGAGATGGCTGGCCGGTTCGACTTAGAGGACGACGATCCGGCCACCCAACAGGCGGACTAGGTCACCCCATCCTCAATAAACAGCCGCAAACGTCGTCGGCGCCAGCGATGGCAAGACCCTGATCGTCGTGCCGTGCTGCACCCGTTCGTGCAGGTCGATGATATCATGATCCAATAGCCGCACACAGCCTGACGAGACCGCCTGCCCCAGATATTCCGGCTCGCACGCGCCATGAATGCGGTAGAGCGTGTCCTCGCCATTCTGGAACAGATAAAGCGCGCGCGCACCCAAGGGGTTACCCGGTCCCGGTGCCATCCCGCCATTCGCGACGGAATAGGGTTCCAGTTCCGGCTGACGGGCCACCATGGAATCAGGGGCACGCCAGCGTGGCCAACTGCGGCAGAATTGCAGGCGGGCGTCCCCGCTCCATGCAAAGGCATCCGCACCGGTGCCTGCGCCGTAGCGCATTGCGCGACCGTTGCGGCCTACCAGATGCAGAAAGCCCGCATCGGGATCAACGATGATCGTGCCGGGCGCATCGTTCGGAAAGGGGTTGTCAACCTCTTGCCGCCACAGATGCGGCGGCACGACGTTTTCGGGGACGGCGGGGATCGGGAAAGGTTCATCCGTGATTGCGCCGTAATGCGCGGGCAAAAGCGGCATCACGGGGGTTTCGGGCAGGATGACGGGGGCTTGCGGCGGTGCGGTGTCCCGCGCGGGCAGGCCGCAGGCGGACAGCGCCAAGGCAGAGCCTCCGGCAAGAAAGCTGCGTCGTTTCAACATGTATCTGGTCCTTGGTGGCTGATGTTCAGGATCGCCACGCATTTGCGCGGCGGCTAAGATCAGCCCCGACGCGGCGGGTCCAGATGGCTGCCTGTCGTCACTCCTTTGGGCAAGGTGATGGCTGCAAAAAACGACGCATCACGCTCGTGCAGGTTGCCGCTGATCGCGGCGACCCCTTGCACCATGATTGCTGCAAAACACGGCGTACCGGTCAAGATCGCGATCCGGCACTTTTTTTGCTTGGCCGCAACATGGACAGCCGCGTCCGACGCTCCGGTAACTTCACTGCTGGCGGGGGTCGCGATGAACAACGGCTGCGGCGACGCCGCTTGTGCCAACGCGCCCAAGGGCAGGGTGACGACAATCAGGCAATAGATCAGAAAGCTGCGGAACATCTGCATAGGTCCGACCTAAGCATTGTCGGACCCGACCACAACGCGGATTGCCCCGCGCGTCATCAACTCACCGCGACGGGCGTGTGCCGGCCATGCCTTGCATGATGCCGCCCAGCACCCGCGCACGGCCCGCACGTGGCAGCATCGCCAGCGACCATCCCAGCAGCTTTGCCAGAAACCCTGGGCGCACTGTACCGCGCTTGCCCAAGGCGGCCAGCGCGCTGCGGGCCACGGTTTGCGGCGTTGCGGCCTGCCCCATCTGCATGCCTGCCCGCGCGGCAAAGCCGGTGCCGACAGGGCCGGGAGCGACCGACAGCACGCTGACACCGCGCGCGCGCAGTTCCGGCGCAAGACCTTCGGCGAAGCTTTGCACAAAGCCTTTGGTCGCGGCATAGGTTGCGGAATAGGGCGCACCGCTGAAGCCCACAAGCGAGCTGAACAGCACGATCCCGCCGCGCCCCTGCTGCGCCAGACGCTGCCCGAAACCGTGGCAAAGGGCCACGACCGACCGGCAGTTCAGATCGACCATGTTCGCCTCGGTCGCGGGGTCAAGGTTCAGGAACGGTCCCACCGACCCGAAGCCCGCCGCGGCAATGACCAGCCCGATTGGGGAGTATTCCGTCTGTGCCAGCAGCGCAGGTATGGCAGCGGGGTCGGACAGGTCCGCCGCGATCACCTGAACATCCACGCTGAACCGCGACGAAAGATCAGCGGCGATGTCTCGCAAGATATCCTCGCGCCGCGCGACAAGCACCAGATCGAACCCCTGTTCCGCCAAAGCCACGGCAAAGGCGCGCCCGATCCCGTCACTGGCCCCCGTGACCAGTGCAGTAGGGCCAAAGCGGCGGGCAAGGGGACTTGTCTGTGATGCGGTCATGGAAATCTTCCCTTGGTTTTGATCTCAGGCGGCCAGAATGCCTGTTTTCGTATCTTTATTGGCCTCATCCACCCGCTTGCTACGTGACAGGGTCAGGGCGAACATCTGCGGCGTAAAGGCAAAGGCCAGCGTCACGGACAAGGCCACGCCCCCTGCGACCGACATCGCGAAAGGCGGCCAGAACCCACCACCCCCAAGGATCAGGGGCAAAAAACCCCCAACCGTGGTGATCGTGGTCGAGGTGATATGCCGCGCCGATCCAGCGACGACATTCACCATCGCGGCGCGGTCACCGGCACGGGCGTCTGCATCCTCTTGCAGCCCCGAAAGAACGATCAGCGCCGCATTGATCGACACGCCGATGGACCCGATCACCCCGATAATCGCAGTGATCCCGAACGGATAGTTGAAGACCGCCAGCGCCAGCATCGACAGCCCCGCCGACAGCCCCGCCACGCCAAAGGCGATCAGCGTCAGACGGAAGGAATTGAAGGTCATCACGACGACAGCGATGGACAGGGTGATGATCAGCCCCAAAGGTGCGACCAAGGCCTGCACCGTGCTGTCGCGCGCATCGGAATCGCCGCCCGTTTCAAGTCTGACGCCCTGTGGCAGGGTGAAATCGCCCGCCTCCAGCAGCGCCATCGCCTCGGCCAGCGCGACGGCGGGCAGGACACCCGGCATCAGAAAGGCCTGCACATTGTTGATCCGTTCGCCATTGCGGCGGGTGATCGTGCTTTCAGACGGCTCCATCCGCAAGGCACCCAGCGTGGAGAGTGGCACGGCGGGAAACTGGCCTGTTGCCGCGATCTGGGCCGCACCGGGCGGCAGGATCGGCATATCGCCGATGGCCACGGGATCACTGCGCAGGCCCGCGCCAAGACGGACACGGACCGGCAGTTCTTCGGTCCCTTCAAGCAGCGATCCGCCGGTCACACCTTCCAGCCCCGCCTCCATCTGGCGGGCGATCTGGCCAAGGTCGAGGCCCAAGAGCCGTGCGCGCGCCTCGTCCACGTCCAGCGTCAGTTTGGGCGTGCCGCCCGCCACGCCGGTTCGGACCATCGCCACCGACGATACAGTCGCCAACCGCGCGCGAAGATCGTCACCCACGGCGCGCAGCACGTCGATATCCTGCCCGACAAGGCGCAGTTCCACGGGTGCATTCACCGGTGGCCCTTGGGTCAGGCCACGGATGACGAACCGCGCCTGCAGGAATTGCGGCGGCAGGTCGGTTTGCAGATGCAAAAGCAGCCGCGCCGTTGCATCGGGCGATGCGGTGCGGATCAGCGCCTCGGCAAAGGCGGGGGCCTGATCGCGGCCACCGACCATGTTGTAATAGAACGCAGGCGCGGACCGGCCCACGACCCATGCGACGTCAAGGATGTCCTCTTCGGCGGCCAGCACCGCATCGACCGCGCGCACGACGCGCAGGGTTTCGTCGATGCCGGTGCCGGGGGGCAGGTCGACCTCGATGTGGAACTGGTCACGCTCGACCCCCGGAAAGAACTGCGGGGTCAGGCCGGGCAGTGACAGAAAGCCCAGCACCGGCAGGATCAGCGAGAGCGCGACCGTGCGCCACGGATTGGCCATCGACAGGGCAAGTGTCGCGCGAAACCCGCGCATCAACAGCCCTTCACGCACAGGCGCGCCATCGCCCGGGATCAGCCAGTACCCTGCGATTGCAGGTGTGATCGTGACGGCGACGACAAAGGACCAGCCCAGCATCACGATCACGGCAATCGCGATGGACCCGACGAAATCCCCCGCAGGCCCCGGCAACAGCAACAGCGGCATGAACGACAGGATCGTCGTGACGGTCGAGGCCGCCAGCGGCATCGTCAGCCGCCGCACCGATCCTGCGACGGCCTCCAGCCGCGACAGCCCCGCGCGCAGGCGTTTGCCGACCTCGTCGGTCATGACGATGGCGGCATCGACCAGCAGGCCAAGCGCCACGATCAATCCCGTCACGCTCATCTGGTGGATCGGCACGGCCAGCGCGTTCAGCGTTGCAACCGAGGCCAGCGTGACCACAGGCAGGACCATCGCGACGATCAAGGCGGAACGCACGCCCAAGGTGACAAAAAGCACCGCCACGACCAAGGCCACGCCGACGGCCATGTTCAGCCCCACTTCTGCCAGCCGGTCGGTGGTATAGCCGCTTTGGTCGAACACTGTTTCGATCGCCAGACCCCAGGGCAGGCTTTCCGCCTGTGCGGTCACACTGTCGCGGATGCCCGCCATCCAGCGGTCCACCTGCAACCCGTCGGCCAGCCTAGCAGAGACAAGGATCGCAGGACGCCCCTGAAAGAACGCCGCCTCGGCCACGGGCGCGCGCGGGCCGCGCGTGATGCTGGCCACATCGCCCAGCAGGGTCACGCCGCCTTGGGCATCCTCGCGCAGCACGACCGCGCGCAGACGGTCCAGCGACGTGATCTCGCCGGTGATGCCCAGCACCAGATCGGTCGCCTCGCCGCGCAAGCGGCCCGCCTGCACCTTGGCATCGGCGGCACGGATCGCGGCGGATACCTGATCCGCCGTCATGCCAAAGGCGGCAATCCGGTCAGGGGACAGCGTGACCAGCACTTCTTCCTCGGGCAGGCCGTGCAGATCGACAAGCGACGTGCCCGCCACACGGCGCAGAGCATCCGCCAGCGCTTCGGCCTCGCGCGCGGCGCGGGTCGGGCTGAAGCCGTCGGGCATGCTCAGCGCAAAGATCGCGGCATAGCCGCCCGCATTGTCACTGTTGAACGCAGGTTCTTGCACACCTGCCGGAAAGTCGCGTTGCGCATCGGTGACAGCATCGCGGACCTGCGCCCAGATCTGTTCGATCATCGCGGGGTCGATGGTTTCCACCAGTTCGACCGCGATCACCGACACGCCCGTGCCCGAGGTCGAGGCGACCTCGGCGATTTCGGGGATCGTGCGCAGTTCGGTTTCGATCTTGGCGGTGACCAGCGCCTCGACCCGCGCGGGGTCGGCACCGGGAAAGACGGTGGTGATCGTGGCGAAGATATTGGTGATGGTCGGGTCTTCCTGCCGCCCGATGGACACCAGCGACGACGCGCCCGCCGACAGGATCACCAGAAGGGCCAGCAACACAAGGCGGGGCTGGCGAAAGAACAAGGTATCCATGACGGTCACTCCTGCGGGATGGCGGCAAGCTGAACGATCTGGCCGGGGGCGATGCGATCAGGCGCTTGCGCCACGATCCGTGCGCCGGCGGGCAGCTGGCCGCGCAGATAGACCTGCGCACCATCGCTGTGGATCACCTCGACCGCGGCAGGCAGGGTGCGGTCACCGTCCGGCGTCGTTTCCAGCGCCATAACAGACCAGCTGCCGCGCACGCCTTCGCGCAGGGCGGACAGGGGGGCCCAGAACCCCGGTTCCGGCACGACCTCTGACAGGACCAGCGACAGGGTGTCGCCCATCACGGGGTCAAGTTCGGCAGGCAGATCAAGCACGACAGACCGGCTGCGGGTGCCGGGGTCGAGATCGGGGCGGATCTGGCGGATGATCGTGGCATGCGGGCTGCCACCAATCTCGACCGTGACGCTGTCGCCGGTCTGCAAGCCTGCAGCAAGGTCGGGCGGCAGACCCACGCGCGCCCGTGCGGGGGCGGCATCATACAGCACAAGGGCTGTCTGTCCCGCCGCCACGGTCTGCCCCGGATCGGCCAGACGCGCCCCGATGCGGGCGGCGAAAGGGGCTGTCAGCACGGATTTGTCGATCTGCACATCAACCCCCGCAATCCGCGCGCGTGTTGCGGCCATGCCGGCCTCGGCGCGGGTCAGGGCAAGTCGGGCATCGTCCTGCGCCGCCACCGACCGGAAACCGCGTTCGGTCAGCGCATCGTTGCGCGCCAGCGTCAGGCGGGCCAATTCTGCATCGGCGGCAAGGGCGGCAAGCTCGGCCTCCAGCGCCGCGCGTTGCGGGGCCAGCGCGCTGGTGTCGAGACGCGCGAGAACGGCACCTTGTGGCACGACGTCGCCTTCTTCGACACGCATCTCGGTGACGCGTCCGCCCAGCTCGAACCCCAGATTGATCTGCGCGGCGGCCTCGATCTGGCCGGTGAACCTGCGGGTGACGGTATAGCTGTCGGCGATCTCGACCTGCAGGGCACCCACGATGGTCGGCGGTGCAACCGACACAGCACCGGCATCGCCCTGCGCCGAAATCAGCGCAAAGCCCGCATAGACAGTTGCACCCGCCCCACCGAAGATCACAAGCGTCAGGGCCAGCGTCACAACACGGCGCAAGGAAAACGTCGAAGATCGGGGCATGGCGCGGCTCTCATAAGTTAGCATCACTTACATATGTGAGAATCACTCACTTTGGCAAGAGGTTTTCAACGCAGCCGGAATCGGCGATGGTCAGCTTGAGGCGTGTTGCACCCAGATGTAAGTAATGCTAACTTTTTCACTCCCCTGCGCCACATTGCAGAAAGGCCCATCCGCATGACCGATGACGCACGATCCGCCGCGACGACCGGTGCAGGCGTGCCGCCTAGGGCCGCCTATCATCACGGCGACCTGCGCGCGCAACTGATCGCTGCCGTGCGCGATCTGGTCGAAACGCATGGACCCGACGGTTTTTCCGTTGCCGAAGCCGCACGGCGCGCCGGTGTCAGTTCAGCCGCGCCTTACAAACATTTCAAGGATCGCGACGAAATCCTGCGCGGCGTCGCGGGCGAGGCGATGGACAGGCTCCATGCCGCAATGGCGCAGGCAGCCGAACATCATCCCGCAGGCTCGCTCGAGGCTGTGGCGGCGATCGGTCAGGCCTATGTGGCATTCGCAAGGGCACAGCCGGGCGTGTTCCGGCTGGTGTTCGGCCTGACCGAAGGGCATGAAAACGCCCCTGACTTGCAGGAAAAAGGCGACAATTGCTTTGGCGTGGTGATCGACCAGGTCGCCGCATCGCGGCACCAGCCGATAGATCATCCCGACGTTCTGAACTGCGCCTATATCCTGTGGGCTTTTGTCCATGGTCATTCATTCCTGTCCATCGACATGAAGAACAAGGATGTCGGCCTGGAGATTGACGACGGGGCATTCCTGATGCGCGTGAGCCGCGCTATCCTGACAGGCTAGCGGAAATTCGCACAATGCCTCCGGAACGGGACTGCCTTGGCCGCGTTGTTTCACTGCCAAGACCACGGAAAGGCGGCACAGATGGAACAGCAACGCTGGATCAGACCCGAAACGGTGCTTTTGGCCGCGGGGCTGCTGTTTGTCGCGTATCTGTTGGGCAATGTGCTGCTGCTGGTCTTCGCAGCCGTGATCTTGGCAATCGGCGTTGACGGCGCGGCGCAAACGATCGCGCGTAAAACCGGTGCCGGGCATGGCTGGGCGCTGGCGGGCGTCACAATCGGGATTTTCACCCTGATCGCCGCGGCAATCGGCTTGTCGGCCACTCGGCTTTTCCAGCAATTTCGAGAATTGGCAAATACCGTCATCGGGTCGGCCGAGCAGTTTCAGGCATGGTTGCAGGATATCGGCGTGCTTGATCTGGTCGAGGAGATCGACGGATCGGACGGCAGTCTGTCAGGGGCGGCAGGCAATGTGATCGGGCAGGTGATGACGATGGGCATGTCGGTCGTGGGGGCGATGACGAGCTTTGTGATCCTGATCATCCTCACCTTCTTTCTGGCGATCAATCCGGGGCTTTACCGGGGTGGTCTGGTCCGCCTTGTGCCACCTGCAGGGCGCGCCATGGTCACCGATACTCTGTCAGCCATCGCCCATGCCGTCAGGTGGTGGTTTCTGGGACAGATTATATCGATGATTTTTCTGGGCCTCTCCGTGGGGCTGGGCTTGTTTGTTCTGGGCGTCGACTTGTGGTTCGCGCTGGCTGTGCTGACCGCGCTTTTGACCTTTGTGCCATTCATCGGGCCGCTGGCCGCAACCGTGCCTATCGTCGCTGTAAGCTTTACCGAAAGCACCCAGATCGGGTTGATCGCGCTGGGCGGCTACATCGTCATCCAGAATATCGAAGGCAACATCGTCACACCGATGATCCAGCAAAGGGCCGTCAACCTTGCACCTGCGCTGCTGATTGGGATGCAGGTCCTGCTTGGTGTCGTGTTCGGAGCAATCGGCCTGATCCTGGCCGCGCCGTTCACAGTGGTGGCGATGGTCGCGGTCCAAAAGCTGTGGGTCGAACACACGCTGGGTGAAAAGGTCACCTGATCCGCCGTCACGTCCTGTCGACCAGTCGGCGCAGCAGCGCCAGACCTGCCTGCAGCGTGGCTGCGGCACTATCTGGGTGTCCAGCCTCGACATAAAGACGCAGTTCAGGCGCGTTCCCGGATGGCCGCAGATGCACGATCCGACTGTCTGCACAGATGATCCGTAGCCCGTCCGTCAGATCGATACCGGCTTCGCTAAGATTGAGTGCGGCAAGAAAAGAGGCGCGCTGCTGCGTGTCATGCGTCAGGGCAGCGACCAGCGCCGCAGAGGTGGCAGTCGGCACATGCTGCAACCGGTCGGCGGCGGTGAACCGCGCGGGCTGTGCTGCGACAAGGCGCGACACGGGCGCACCCTTACTGGCAGCCAGTACTGCCAGCATCGGCAGAACCGCGTCGCGTGTCATCAGGGCGGGCATCGGCCCTGCCGGACCCTTGGCGTCAAAGCCCAGCAGAAAGCCGCCGTTCGCCTCATATCCGGCAACCTTGCCGCCCAGCGCCTGCATGCCCGCGATGACATGCGGCGATCCGATCCGTGTGCGCAGCAGTTGCGCGAATCCAAGGCCTTGCACGCCGCTGTTGGACGAAACGGGGGTCACCACATGCTGTGCGCCAAGATAGGCTGCCGTAATCTGGCCCATGATGTCACCCGGAATGATCCGGCCGTTTTCATCCGTCATCAGCGGGCGGTCACCGTCGCCATCGGTGGACAGGATCGCCGCGATGGCGTGATCGCGCGCCCAACCGGCCAGACGGGTCTTGGTGTCGGGATCGACGGCCTCGGTATCGACGGGCACGAAATCGGCGGAAGATCCCAGCACAACCACTTCGACGCCAAGCGCGGCAAGCAGGTCCGCCATCAGGTCGCGCCCGACAGCACTATGCGCAAAAAGCCCGACCCGAAGCCCCGCGAGGGTCGCCCCGAACCCCGCAAGATACCGGTCACGATAGGCGAGACCAACATCGGCCGTGCATGGCACAGGCCCGTCCAGCGGTGGGCGTCCGCAACCCAGATCCGCAAGAATTGCAGCCTCGTGGTCTTTGGTGATCTCTCCTGCGGGGGTGTAGAATTTCAGACCGTTGCGGTCGGCGGGAATGTGGCTGCCGGTGACCATGACAGCCGCCGCCCCTGCCTGCATCGCGCCCAGCGCCAGCGCGGGTGTCGGAACAGCGCCGCAGAATGTGACAGCAAGGCCCGCCGCCTGCCCCGCGCGCACCACGACAGCGGCGATATCCGGTGACGATTGCCGCAGTTCATGGGCCACAAACAGACCCGCCCCCATCGGGCAGGTCGCGGCAAAGGCTGCCACATAATCGCTGACAAGCGCGGGTGTCAGGTCGGTGACAAGGCCGCGCAACCCGCTGGTGCCGAATTGTGGGGGCATGACATCTCCTGCTGCGGTTGTGCCGTTCTAGCGCGTGCCGATATCCGAGGCAATTGAACGAAATGCGCGACAAGAACCATCGTGCTGCCGCATTTCAGCCATGCGGCGGACCGCGCTGTTCACGAATCTGAACATTTCGACAGGACCGATTCCAGGGGGTTTGACGATGTCCGTGCTTGTACCGGTCACATATCTGACCACATCCGACGATTCCGCAATGTCCCGGATCACCGATCTGGAGATCGTCCGCTTTGGCGGGGTGGACAGCCTTGTCGGGATCACCCGTTTCGACGGCAGGCTGCAAAGCTGGGATATTGGCGGCCCCGTCCTGACCGGCGGCGCGCATCTCCAGCTTGAGGGCGGCGATGTCGCAGGCGGCGCGGGAGCAATCGTGACGCTGGACACGGCCACGGGGCCTGTGGTGTTGATCGGTGGTGGCGCGGAGGGTGCTTTCCAGCAGGTCGCCCTGACAGGCGGGCAGTGGCAGGTGACCGGCACGCTGCCGATCTTGGCGGGGTTCCGCCCCGATGTGGTGATGGATCAGGGCGATGCCCAGATCGTCTATGGCGGCCTTGCAGGCGATACCGGCATCGCGGCGTGGCGGTTCAATGCCGATGGCGGCTTCGCAACAGTCTTGCCGGTCACGCACACCGCCGGACCGGTCGTGGCGATGACCCAAGCGGCAGGGTTCGTCTATACCGTTGATGCGACCAATACGCTGGCGGGCTGGCAGGTCGATGCAACCGGCGGGCTGTCACAGATCGCGGCATTGACGCCCGCCACGGGGCTGTAGATTTCTGATCCAACGGCGGTGCAAACGGTCGTCGTGGACGGGGTCAGCTATCTTGTTCTGGCGGCGGCAGGCAGCAGCAGTCTGACCGTGATCGAGGTCGGCGCGCAAGGCGACCTGACGATCCGCGACCATTTGCTTGATACGTTGCACACGCGCTTTGGCGGGGTGGCCGCGCTCGACATCGTGACCGAAGGCGGGCGCAGCTATGTCATCGCGGGGGGCGCGGATGACGGCATATCCATCTTTGCGCTATTGCCGGGCGGGCAGCTTGTGGCACTTGCCCATATCGAGGATACGACAGCCATCGGGCTGGACAATGTCAGCGCTATCGCGGCACGCGGCCGCGCTGACCGGCTGGATATCTTTGTCGCAAGCAGCAGCGAACCGGGGATCACGCAACTGCAGTTCGACATTACGGCAACGGGGATCACAACGACCGCGACGCTGGCGGGCGGGCTTCTGGCGGGCACGCAGGGTGACGACATCCTGCTGGGCGGCGTCGGTGACGACGTGATCCTGGGCGGTGCGGGCAACGACATCCTGCGCGACGGGGCCGGATCGGACGTGCTGACAGGCGGGGCTGGCCGCGATGTTTTTATCCTGTCCGCGGATGGTGAACGGGACACGATCACTGATTTCACCTTGGGCGAGGACCGGCTCGATCTGTCGCTTTGGCCGATGCTGCGCGACATCAGCCAGCTGACGATGACGATCACGCCGACCGGGTTCACCATCCGCTATGGCGACGAAGAGCTGATCGTCCACAGCGCCGATGGCAACCCGATCGATTACCGTCTGTTGACGAACGCGGATGTGCTGGGCGGGATGCGTCTGCCTGCCACGCTGGCCCCCGGCTTTGCCGGACCTGACACGCCCCCGCCTGCCGTGTCGCCCGCGCCGCCCGACATTGTGCCGGATCAGGGTGGCGCTTTCTCGATGCAGGTCGCGATCCGTAGCCTTGTCTCCGACAACATGGCCGACCTGCGCAGCGCATTGCAGGGGCAGCCCGCCCCAGCCCCACCGCAGGACCGCGTGTTCACCGGCGCGGAAGGAAACGATACGCTGATCGGTGGCAACGGTGCCGATCTGCTGCTGGGGCGCGGGGGGAACGATATCCTGATCGGCGGAGCCGGTCCCGATATCCTGATGGGCGGCGCAGGCCATGACGATCTGCGCGGCGGGGACGGGCATGACTTGCTGATCGGCGGCGAGGGCGATGACTGGCTCGACGGCGGCAACGGCAACGACGTGCTGATCGGCGGGGCGGGCGCGGACACGTTCATCTTCAACCGCGGGCACGACCATATCGTTGATTTTGAACAGGGGATCGACCGGATCATCCTTGATGCTCGGTTATGGACAGGGCTGACCTCGGCCCAAGACCTGCTATTCGTCTATGGCCGCCACGAAGATGCGCGCGTCACCATTGATTTCGGCAACGGCGACGTGCTCTGGATCGACGGGGTCACGGATTTTGCCAGGCTCGCTGATGACATAGCCCTGTTCTGACTTCAGTTCGCGACAGCGCGCAACCTGTTGGCCAGTCCGAACACCGTCAGCGCCGGGACCAGCGCGCTTTCGGTGCCATAAATCAGATCACCGTCCTGCACCATGAACTTGCCCGCCGAGAACAGCCCGTCCGCGGTTGTCAGGTCGATGGTAAACACGACCCGTTCCTGCGGTGGGCCGGATACACCATCGCGAACCTCGGCGCGGTCGTATTCACGCAGAATCAGGATACCCTTGGGGTTCGCGGTGCTGGCGGACACACCGCCGATCAGCGCCATGGCCTGCAGCGCGCTGACCTCCGAGGTCGGAAACTCGATTTGCGATTGCAGGCCCGTCGCGCCCAGCGCTAGAAATTTGCGTTCATCCGGCACGATCAGCACACGGTCGCCCCCCTGCACGGCAACATCCAGCCCCGGTTCTTCCAGCAACCGCTTGAGAGCGACGCCATACACCCGCCCACCCCGCGTCAGGCGGACCTGCGGATTGACGTAAGACGGGTTCGCGCCCCCTGCGAGCGACAGAAGATCAAGCAGCCGGAAATTGCGGTCGGGGATCTGATAGATACCCACAGCCCCCACGCCGCCTGTCAGGTTGGCGGAATTGCCGCGCCCCGGTTCCACAACAAGCTGGACCTGTGCGGACGGGATGGTGCGGACCAGTTCTTCCTCGATCCGGGCGCGGGCGGTGTCGGGGGACATGCCTGCGACACCCAACTCACCGATATAGGGGACAAAGATGCGCCCGTTCGCGCTGACCTGCGCCTCTTGCAGCGGGGTCGCGCGCTGACCCGTGCCAGCCAGAAGCGAGTTTTCCTCGGCATCCCAGATCGTCAGCTGGATGGAATCGCCCGGGGCGATCAGCAAGGAGGCCGGTTGTTGCACGGCAGGCAACCACGGCATTTGTGCGACATTGCGGTCGGGCCAGCCCTGAAGCAGGGGCAGGGTCGCGCGGTTGACCTCGTATACGGTAAAGTCATAGGCAGGCGCTTCGCCTTCGGCGGCGATATTGGCATCGGCGGCGGCCAAAACCTCGGACTGGAAACCAGCGCCGCGCGGCAGGCTGCAGCCCGCCAGGGCGAGGCATGCTGATATTGCCAGAATACGCTGAAAAATCAAACCGGCTGCCCCTTGTCAAATCTCAGGGCTATCTACGCAGAAGATACCGCCTGCGACAAGAATAGTCGCGCAAAAGATGAACTGCGGGTGGTCTGCTGGCAACAGGGTGTGGCGGTCAGAAATCGATCGCGATGCCCTTTTTCTCCCAGTCGCCAAAGCGGACAGGCTCCGGCCCGTCCCGCCCGCCCAGTTCGGGTGGCAGGTCGAGTTTCGCGGCCTTGCGGCGTTCGGCGGCCTCTGCCAGCGCGCGCTGGGCGGCGGGGGGCAGGTCCTTGGGGGCGTCGTCGGTCATGGCGCTCTCCTTGTCGGCGGTCATGGTTTGATATACGCCGCCCTCACCCAGCTTCAAGAGTGACCCCATGGACCAATCCGGTTTGCTGCCGCGCCGCAGCGCCCATCACCTGCTGATGCAGATCACGACCGAAGGCCGCCTGATGGCCGAACTGATCGCAGGCGGTGCGCTGGCGCAGCTGGCGCCGGACGACCGTGCGCGCGCGCAACGGCTGGCGACGGATGCGCTGCGCGGGCTGGACCGGGCCGACCGGATGCTGAAACCCTATCTGAAAAAACCGCCCGGCGATCATGTGATGAACGCGCTGCGGCTTGGGCTGATCGAATTGATGCAGGGCGAGGCCGCGCATGGCGTGGTGAACGCCTATGTCGAAATCGTCGCACGCAACAAGCGCACGCAGACGATGAAAGGGCTGGTCAACGCCGTCCTGCGCCGCATCGCCGACGAAGGACCCGAGGCTTGGGCCAAACGCCCCGTGCCGCTGACCCCCGGCTGGCTGCGTCAACCGCTGGTCGCCGCGTGGGGCCGTGATGCTGTGACGGGCATGGAAGCCGCGCATTTCGCAGGCGCGCCGCTTGATCTGACGGCAAAGGGCGATGCGGCCGCCTTGGCCACCGCCTTGGGCGGCGTTGTTCTGCCGACCGGCACGGTGCGGCTGGCGCAGGCGGGGCAAGTCTCGGGTCTTGCAGGCTATGACGCGGGCGACTGGTGGGTGCAGGATGCCGCCGCCGCAATGCCGGTTAAGCTGCTGGGCGATGTGACCGGCATGCGGGTGCTGGACCTCTGCGCCGCCCCCGGTGGCAAGACGTTGCAACTGGCGGCGGGCGGTGCCGATGTCACCGCCGTCGATCTGTCGGAAAAGCGGATGACGCGCCTGACCGAAAATCTTGCGCGTACGGGGCTGGCCGCCACCACGCTGGTCAGCGATGCTTTTGCGATCACGGACGGCGGTTATGACGCCGTCCTGCTGGACGCGCCCTGTTCGGCCACCGGCACGATCCGGCGGCATCCCGACCTGCCCTATGCGAAGGACGGGTCAGAGTTCGGCGCACTGATCGCCCAGCAGGAAACGCTGATTGACCATGCGCTGACCCTGCTGCGCCCCGGTGGGCGGCTGGTCTATTGCACCTGTTCGCTCTTGCCCGACGAAGGCGAGGTGCAGGTGGAAGAAGCGCTCGCCCGCCACCCCGGCCTGCGTGTGGTCCCCCCCGCGATGGCCGGTCTGGACCCCGCATGGATTACCGAAGAAGGCGGGTTGCGTCTGCGCCCCGACTATTGGCCCGATCTGGGCGGCATGGATGGGTTCTATATCGCCGTGCTGACAAAGCCCGCGTGACTTGACCGGCCAGCTTTCCTATGGTCCGCATGAACCGGGCTGACCAGCCTGCAACATTTGGGCCGCAGTCGATGGCAGAACACCTCACTTGGCGGGGCCGTATCGCGGCATTTGTTGACCGGCACCATGCAAAACGGGCCGGCCGCGCAAGCGTGACCACGCATTTCACACAGCCACCCGAACCACGGCACATGGGGCTGCCGGTGCGAGGCCAGCAGCTTGTCGCGGGCGAATTCCTGTTCTGCGGGCTGCGGATCACCGCACCAGACCTAGCAATCTGGGACCTTGCGCCGCAGCGCCCCGATGTGGTGGCCGAGATTCACGGCTGCGACTGGCTGGCCGATCTGGCCGCCCTTGGCGATGAGGCCGCGCGCGCCAAGGCGCAGGTCTGGGTGCAGGACTGGATCACGCGGTTCGGGGCGGGCATCGGGCCGGGTTGGCAGGCGAGCCTGACCGCGCGCCGTCTTTCCCACTGGACCCGCCACAGCGATTTTCTGCTGCGCAAGCAGGACCCCGCCACAAAGGCCGCTTTCATGCAAAGCCTTGCGCGGCAGGCACTGTTCCTGACGCGGCGCTGGGAACGGGACGCGGAGAACATCGGCACCTTGGCGCGCACGATCCATGTCGAGCTGATGCTGGACGGCATGGCAGGACCGGTGGATCAGGTGACCGAGGCACTCGGCGCGGCCTGCCAAGCGCAGATCAATGCACAGGGCGGGATCGCGTCGCGCAACCCTGCAGAGCTTGCGGCGCTGCTGTCGCATCTGGTGGACAGCAGGGACTTGCTGATTGCCTCCGGCCGCGCCGTTCCCGCCGCGGTAACCGATGCCATCGCGCGGATCGTGCCGGTCTTGCGCGGCTTGCGCCATGCGGATGGCGGGCTGGCGCGGTTTCATGGCGGCGGTCGCGGCGCGCAAGGTGCGCTTGATGCGGCACTGGCAGCGGCGGGCGTCAAGACACCGGCCATGGCACCGACAGCGATGGGTTTCGCGCGGCTGACAGCCGGACGCAGCACGCTGATCGTGGATGCCGCCGCACCACCCACGGGGGCCGCATCGCGCGATGCCCATGCCAGCACGCTGGGGTTCGAGCTGACCTCGGGCCGCCGCCCGCTGATCGTGAACTGCGGGTCAGGCGCGCGGTTCGGCGACGACTGGCGCCGCGCGAGCCGTGCCACGCCCAGCCATTCCACGCTGGGGCTCGACGGTGTATCGTCCTCGCATCTGGGGCGCATGGCCGAAGAATGGCTGACCGAAGTGCCCAGCCTCGTGCGGGCCGAAGTCAGCGCCGACAGCGGCGGCCCAAGGCTTGAACTGTCGCACAACGGCTATCAACCGACCCACGGGCTGACCCATGCCCGCCTGCTGCAGATGTCCCGTGACGGGCGCATCTTGACCGGCGAGGACCTGCTGACCACCCTGTCCCCGCAGGACGAGACGCAATTCGACCGCGTTTTCGACCAGAGCCTGCGCGCCGGTGTCCGCTTTGCGATCCGGTTCCACCTGCACCCCGACGTGACCTGCACGCCCAAGGCGGATGGATCGCTTGTCTCGCTCGGGCTGAAATCCGGCGAGATCTGGGTGTTCCAGCACGACGGCGCTGCCCAATTAACGATCAGCCCGTCGGTTTATCTGGAAAATGGGCAATTAAAACCGCATGCGGCGCAACAGGTGGTTTTATCCGGCAGCGCTTTGTCCTATGCGACACGCGTCCGGTGGTCGCTTGCCAAGGCTGATGACACCCCGCTTGCGGTGCGTGATCTGGCCTTTGAAGCCCCGCTTGGCATCGCTGAATGATCTTGAGGACATGATGACCGACCTTGCACCCTTGCGCCGCGCGCTGATTTCCGTTTCCGACAAGACCGGGCTCATTGAACTGGGCCAGGCGCTGGCCGCGCGTGGTGTGGAAATCCTGTCCACCGGCGGCACCGCCAAGGCGCTGCGCGATGCGGGGCTCGAGGTGCGCGATGTGTCCGATTTCACGGGCTTTCCCGAAATGATGGACGGGCGGGTCAAGACGCTGCATCCCGTGGTGCATGGCGGCCTGCTCGCGCGGCGCGATCTGGAAAGCCACCGTGACGCCATGGTCGAACACAACATCGGTCCGATCGACCTTTTGGTCGTGAACCTTTATCCGTTCGAGGAAACCGTTGCCAAAGGCGCCGATTTCGACACCTGCATCGAGAATATCGACATCGGTGGCCCCGCGATGATCCGTTCGGCAGCCAAGAACCATGCGTTTGTCGCCGTGGTGACGGATGTCGAAGACTATGACGTGCTGCTGGCGGATATGGATGCCCATGACGGCCAGACCACGCTGGCGCTGCGCCAGCGGCTCGCCCAGACCGCCTATGCGCGCACCGCTGCTTATGACACGGCTGTCAGCACATGGATGGCCGGAGCTATCGGCGATGCAACGCCGCGCCGCCGGTCGTTCAGCGGCACCTATAAGCAGACCATGCGCTATGGCGAAAACAGCCACCAGTCGGCGGCCTTTTATACCGACGGCACGCATCGCCCCGGTGTGGCAACCGCCGTGCAGCATCAGGGCAAGGAATTGTCCTACAACAACATCAACGACACCGATGCCGCGTTTGAACTGGTGGCGGAATTCGCCCCCGCAGACGGCCCTGCCGTGGCGATCATCAAGCACGCCAACCCTTGCGGCGTGGCGCGTGGGGCGACATTGCTGGAAGCGTATCAGAACGCCTTTGACTGCGACCGCACCAGCGCCTTTGGCGGGATCGTCGCGCTGAACCAGCCGCTGGACGAGGCGACAGCCAAAGCCATCGTCGAGATTTTCACCGAAGTCGTCATCGCCCCCGGTGCGTCCGATGCCGCCAAGGCCGTTTTCGCCAGCAAGAAGAACCTGCGCCTTCTGACCACCGATGGCCTGCCCGATGTGACTGCCCCGATCACCACCTACCGGCAGGTCGCGGGCGGGATGCTGGTGCAGGACAAGGACACTGGCCATGTCGGCATGGATGATCTGAAGGTCGTGACCAAAGTCGCGCCCACCGATGCGCAGATGGCGGACCTTCTGTTCGCATGGAAAGTTGCCAAGCACGTCAAGTCCAACGCCATCGTCTATGTCAAGGACGGCGCGACCGTGGGCGTCGGCGCGGGCCAGATGTCGCGGCTCGATTCCGCCCTGATCGCCGCCAAAAAGGCCGAACGCATGGCCGAGGCGATGGGTCTGCCCCAGCCTCTGACCATCGGATCGGCGGTGGCGTCGGATGCGTTTTTCCCCTTTGCCGATGGCCTGCTGGAAGCCGCCGCCGCCGGTGCGACCTGCGTGATCCAGCCCGGCGGGTCGATGCGCGACGACGAGGTGATTGCCGCCGCCGATGACGCGGGTATCGCGATGGTGTTCACCGGCATGCGCCACTTCCGGCACTAGGAGAGCACCGATGCGTCTGATGTTCTGGACCGGATTCTGGGTCTTTCTGATCGACCAGATCAGCAAATATTTCGTGGTTCACTGGCTGGGCCTGATCAACGAACAGGACGGGATCATCGAGGTCTGGCCGCCTTTCATCGAATTCCGCATGGCATGGAACCGGGGCGTGAATTTCGGCCTTTTCGCAGATTATGACATGCGCTGGGCGCTGATCGCTGTCGCCCTGCTGATCAGCGGCGCGGTGATCTGGTGGCTGAACCGCACAGGCGGGACCAAATGGGTCTATATCGCGGGCGGTTTCATGATCGGCGGAGCCATCGGGAATGTCATCGACCGGATCATCTATGGCGCTGTCGCGGATTTCCTGAACATGTCCTGCTGCGGGATCAACAACCCCTATGCGTTCAACGTCGCCGATATCGCGATCTTTGCGGGGGCCATCGGTCTGGCCTTCTTTGCCGATGACGGCAAGAAAGCTGCGTGACCTTGGCGGCTCCATGCGGTAATCATCTGGGACACTGTCAAGAGGACCACTGATGCGCGCCTTTGTTCTTTCCGGAATTGCCCTTGCGTTGCTGGCGGCATGCAGCAGGAACGAGGGTTCACTGCGTGAGTTCGGGACAACAACCGTTGGTCCCGCTGAGATGTCGCTTGTCGTCGCGAACCCGCTGCAGATGCCGCCAACGCTCGACCTGCCGCCACCGACACCCGGACAGACCAACCGCGCCAACCCGCGGCCGGCCAGCGCGCGCTGACCCTGCCTTCACATCGGCGTATGGCAGCTTGAAGATCGGGCTGCGCGGCGTAGCTTGTAGCGAAACCAACGACACCGCAGGGGGCCTATGACACGCTTTTTCGCCGCACTCGTCCTGACCTTTCTGGCGCTGACCGCCAGTGCCGAAGAGGTCACGACCTACACGCTCGACAATGGCATGGATGTCGTCGTGATCGAGGACCGTCGCGCCCCGGTTGTCGTCCATATGGTCTGGTACAAGGTCGGGTCTGCGGATGAACCCGAAGGTCAATCCGGTGTGGCGCATTTTCTGGAACATCTGATGTTCAAGGGCACCGATATGCTGGCCCCAGGTGAATTTTCACAAGTGGTGGCGGCCAATGGCGGGCGCGACAACGCCTTTACCAGTTTCGACTATACCGCCTATTTCCAGCGCGTCGCCGCCGACCGTCTGGATCTGATGATGCAGATGGAAGCGAACCGGATGACCAATCTGGCGCTGACCCCCGAGGATATCACCACCGAACGTCGCGTTGTGTTGGAAGAACGCGCGCAGGTCACCGACAGCAGCGCCGGTGCGCTGGCACGCGAACAGCTGATGGCCGCGCAATACCAGAACCACCGCTACGGCGTGCCAATCATCGGCTGGCAGCACGAGATCGCGCAGCTCGACATGCCGCAACTGATGGCCTTTTACGAACGCCATTACGCCCCCAACAACGCCATCCTGATCGTCGCCGGTGACGTCGACCCAGAAGATGTGCTGGCGCTGGCGCGCGAACATTATGGCCCGATCCCGGCCAAAGCCGACCTGCCCGAACGGGCGCGCCCGACAGAGCCACCCCAGCGCGCCGAACGCCGGATCACCTATGTCGATCCGCGCGTCAGCCAGCCTTATGTCGTGCGCAGCTACCTTGCACCTGAACGGAACAGCGGCGCGCAGGAAGATGCCGCAGCCCTTGTCTATCTGGCGGAATTGCTGGGCGGGTCGCCCTTTACGTCCGATCTTGGCCGCGCCTTGCAGTTCGACACGCAGACAGCGCTTTACACCAACGCGAGCTATAGCGGCATGTCGCTTGACGAAACGACCTTTTCTTTCATCGTCCTTCCGTCCGAGGACGTCTCCTTGTCCGAGGCCGAAGCCGCAATGGACGAGGTCATCGCAGCCTTCATGGAGAACGAGATCGATCCCGCCCGGATGGAGGCGATCCGCACGCAGCTGCGCGCCTCTGAAATCTACGCGCTTGATGACGCGCAGGGGCTTGCACGGCGCTATGGCATGGCGCTGACGACGGGTCTGACGGTCGCGGATGTGCAGGCTTGGCCCGACATTCTGCAATCGGTGACGCCCGAACAGATCAAGGACGTCGCCACCCGTATATTCGACCGCAACAGGGCCGTGACCGGCTGGGTCGTCGCCACGCAAGAGGAGGCACGCTAATGCTGCGTATCGTCACAATCCTCTGGTTCGCTTTGCTGGCAACCACCGCGCAGGCCGAGATTGACATCAAGCAGGTGATATCCGACGGCGGGATCAACGCCTGGGTCGTCGAAGAACCCAGTATTCCCTTTGTGGCGCTCGAAATCCGGTTTCGCGGCGGCGCATCGCTGGACCTGCCCGGCAAGCGCGGCGCGACCAACCTGATGGCCGCCCTGCTGGAAGAAGGCGCTGCAGACCGCGATGCGCAGGCCTTCCAGACAGAACTCGAACGCCTTGCCGCGCGGTTCAGCTTTCGCGCGACGGACGACACCATCTCGATTTCAGCAGAGTTCCTGACAGAGAACCGCGACGACGCCTTGGCGCTGTTGGAACAGGCCCTGATCGCCCCCCGTTTTGACCAGACAGCCATTGACCGCGTGCGCGCGCAGGTGCTGGCCGGTATCGCCAGCGACGCAGTCAATCCCCGCAGCATCGCCGACGCGGCATTCGATGCCGCGGCCTTTGGCGATCATCCCTACGGGTCGTCACTGGACGGCACGGTCGACAGCGTGACCGCGCTGACCCGTGATGACATCATCGCCGCCCATCGCAACGCGCTGACCCGCGACCGGCTTTATGTGTCTGTCGTGGGCGATGTGACGGTGGATCAGGTCGGGCCGATGCTGGACGCGCTTTTGGGCGATCTGCCCGCCGAAGGACCGCCACCGCCTGCCGATGTGGCCTTTGGTCTTGGTGGCGGGATCACGGTCATCGATTTCGACAATCCGCAATCCTTTGCCCTGTTCGGCCATGCGGGCATGAAACGCGACGACCCCGATTTCTTTGCCGCCTTCATCGTCAACCACGTGCTTGGCGCGGGCGGTTTCGAATCCCGCCTGATGACCGAAGTGCGCGAAAGGCGGGGCCTGACCTACGGGATCGGCAGCTTCCTTGCACCGATGTTCCACGCGGAAATGGTTGTTGGCAGCGTCGCGTCGTCCAACGATACCATTGCCGAGGCGATCGAGGTCACCCGTGCCGAATGGGACCGCATGGCGACCGAAGGACTGACCGAGGCCGAACTTGCCGCCGCCAAAACCTATCTGACTGGCGAATACCCGCTGCGGTTCGACGGCAATGCGTCAATTGCGTCGATCATGGTGGGGATGCAGATGATCGACCTGCCGCCGGATTACGTCATCAACCGCAATGATTACGTCGAAGCCGTGACGCTGGACGACGCCAATCGCGTCGCAGCAGAGCTGTTCCGCGCGGATGACCTGCATTTCGTGGTGGTGGGTCGCCCTGAAGGGCTGGAAAGCACCCAGTAACGCGAAACGCCCCTGTCAGAATCGCGCGGTCATGCTATGGATTGTGGCATGACCGCATCCGCCCCCCAGATAGAGCCCCGTCCGGTAATCCGGCAGCTGGACGAAGCCGCCATCAATCGCATCGCGGCAGGCGAGGTGCTGGAGCGTCCCGCCTCTGCCGTCAAGGAACTGGTGGAAAACAGCATCGACGCCGGTGCGACACGGATCGAGGTGGTGATCGCCGATGGCGGCAAGACCCTGATCCGCGTCAGCGATGACGGCTGCGGCATGGCCGCCGACGATCTGCCGCTCGCGCTGTCGCGCCATGCGACGTCCAAGATCGACGGATCGGACCTTCTCAACATCACCTCTTTCGGGTTTCGTGGCGAGGCGCTCGCCTCGCTCGGCGCGGTTGGCCGCCTGCTCATCACCAGCCGGATCGCGGGCGACAGCGCGCATAGCATTGCCGTGTCGGGCGGACGCATCAGCGACGTGCGCCCTGCCGCGCTGACAGGTGGCACCGTCGTCGAATTGCGCGATATGTTTTACGCCACGCCTGCGCGCCTCAAATTCCTGCGCACCGACAGGGCCGAGGCGCAGGCCGTTGCCGATGTCGTCAAGCGGCTGGCGATGGCCGAACCCTTTGTCACCTTTATCCTGCGCGATGCATCGGATGGCGACACCCGCGTTGTTTTCCGCGCCGATGCACAGACAGGCGATCTGTTCGATGCGCTGCACGGGCGGCTGCAAACCGTGCTGGGCCGCGACTTTGCGGATAACGCCTTGCGGATCGACGCCGAACGCGACGGGTTTCACCTGACCGGCTATGCCGCCTTGCCCACCTATTCGCGCGGGGCGGCCGTGACGCAATTCCTGTTCGTCAACGGCCGTCCTGTGCGCGACAAGATGCTGTTGGGGGCCTTGCGCGCCGCCTATTCGGATGTGCTGTCGCGCGACCGGCACCCGGTGGCCGCACTCTTCGTCGATTGCGACCCAACGCTGGTCGATGTGAACGTGCATCCCGCGAAATCCGAGGTCCGTTTCCGCGACCCCGCCACCGTGCGCGGGCTGATCGTGTCCGGTCTGCGGCACGCGCTCGCAGGCGCAGGCCACCGCGCATCAAGCACTGTGGCCGATGCGACCTTGGGCGCGATGCAACCGCAACACGCCGCACCGCGCGTCTACCAGATGGACCGCCCGAGTTTCAGCGCGCGGTCGCTGACCTTTCAGGCGCAGGCACCGGGCTTTGCCGAAATGCCGTCAGGGCGGATCGAACCGCCCGCGGATGACAGCAGCGCCGACCTGCCTTTGGGCGCGGCGCGCGCGCAGGTGCATGAAAACTACATCATCGCGCAGACCGCCACGGGCATCGTGATCGTCGATGGTCATGCCGCGCATGAACGGCTGGTCTATGAAAAGCTGAAAAGCCAGATGGCCGCTCATGGCGTCGCGGCCCAAGCGCTGCTGATCCCCGAAATCGTCGAACTGTCCGACCACGAAACCGCCGCCTTGCTGGATATCGCGGATGATCTGGCGCGCCTTGGCCTGACCATCGAACCCTTTGGCGGCAATGCCATCGCCGTGCGCGAAACGCCCGCTATTCTGGGGCAGGTCAACGCCGCCGCCATGCTGCGCGATATTCTGGACGAACTGGCCGACCAAGGCGACAGCGCCAGCGTTCAGGCGCGGATCGAGGCGATCCTGAGCCGTGTCGCCTGCCACGGATCGATCCGCACGGGGCGGCGGATGCAGGCGGCTGAAATGAACGCTCTGCTCCGCGAAATGGAAGCGACGCCGCATTCCGGCCAATGCAACCACGGACGGCCCACTTACGTGGAATTGAAACTCTCCGACATCGAAAGACTGTTTGGCCGCACATGATCCAGATCGGTGATACCTCTTACGCGTTCAGCGATCCTGCGGTGCTGGCTGTGCTTGGCGCGCTGGCCACGTTGCTGCTGATCCTGATCCTGCTGGTCACGACCCTGCGCCGCGCGGGCCAATCCGCCGAAACGGTGAATTACGTCGCCCACCACATGGCCCGCATGTCGCAGGACATGATCGGGCTGGCGCAGGGGCAGAACCAACTGGCGGGTAATATCCAGACCGTCAGCGACGCGCAGGCCAATGCGCAGGTCCGCGTGATCCAGACGATGGAGGCGCGATTGGCCGAGGTGCAGGCGCAGGTCGCCGAACGGCTGGCCGATAACGCGCTGAAATCGGCGCATTCGCTGGCGGAAATGAACGAACGGCTGAAAGAAACGCTGACCGGCAGTTCCGAGAAAACCACCAAAAGCCTGACTGAATTGCAAGAACGGCTGGCCACCATCGACCGCGCGCAGACCAATATCGAAAAGCTGTCGGGCGATGTGCTGTCCTTGCAGGATATCCTGTCGAACAAGCAGCGGCGCGGGCTGTTCGGGGAAATCCAGCTGACCGATATTGTGTCCAAGGCGCTGCCCACCGACAGCTTCACCCTGCAGGCGACGCTGTCCAACGGCAAGCGCGCCGATTGTCTGGTGCATTTGCCCAACCCCCCCGGCCCTATCGTGATCGACGCGAAGTTTCCTTTCGAGTCCTACGAGGCGCTGGCACGCGCCGATACACAGGAGCTGCAGAAAATCGCGCTGCGCGATCTGGGCAATGCGGTGCGCAAACATATCAAGGACATATCAGAGCGTTACATCATCGAAGGCGAAACCGCCGATGGCGCCATCATGTTCCTGCCATCCGAGGCGATCTATGCCGAACTCCACGCCCGCCTGCCCGAAGTGGTGCGCGCCGGTTTCGATGCCCGCGTCTGGATCGTGTCGCCCACGACATGCATGGCGACGCTGAACACGATGCGCGCGATTTTGAAGGATGCGCGGATGCGCGAACAGGCGGGTGCCATCCGCAAGGAATTGTCGTTGCTGGGCGCGGATGTGGACAGGCTGGTGACACGCGTCGGCAACCTTGACCGGCATTTCGGTCAGGCGGCCAAGGATCTCGAAGATATCAAGATTTCAGCGGAAAAAGCGGGCAAGCGGGCGAACCGTTTGGACAATTTCGACTTTGCCGAAATCGCGCCGGATGCCGCGCCTGTTCCGATTGCGCCACCAGAAACGTAGGGCGGGGTTCACCCCGCCACCGCGTCAAATCCCGATGAACCGTTGCGCAATGCGCGGCAGCAAGCCGTTGAACCGCAAAGGCGCATCAGTCGCGGCCAGACAGATGCAATCCGCACCCTGTTCGGCCACTGGCGTATGGTTCAGATCCTCGTTCGCGACCTCGATATCGCCCGCGCCGAAACGGTCCGTCTCGTCCACAAAAGCGCCTTGCAGCACCAGCGTCAGTTCCGTGCCACGGTGCCCGTGATCCGGCACCGCCGTACCAGCCGGAATCCGCAGCAGGCGCACGCTGGCACCGCCTTCGGTTTTCAGCACCATCTGACTGACGCCGCCACCGATCTTGCGCCATTTCACGCGGTCCAAATCACCTTTGACGTAGTCACGCAAGGGCGCGGGAAACACACCGCCCGCAGGCGCAGCCTTGGGCTGTTCCGTGCGCGGCGCATCCATGATCCGCGCCATTGCAGCCGCCAGCGCATCCTCGGCCATATCGACGGGGGCGGCGTCCAGCATCACCTCGCCGCCAACTGCCTCGAATTCGGCAAGGGCTGCGCGGCAAGTGTCGCACATGGAGATGTGGGTGGCGACCACCAGATTGAACGCCTCTGGCAATGTGCCGGCGGCATAGCCCATCAACAGGGCATCGGTCAGGTGGTGTTTGATCTTTTTCATCTGCATATCACTTCATTGTGTGGCGCAGGCGTTCCAGCGCCAGCCGTATCCTCGATTTGATCGTCCCGAGCGGGAGGCCGGTTTCGGCGGCAATCTCGCTATGGCTCAACTCGCCGAAATAGGCGCGTTCGATCAGTTTCCTTTGTTCCGCGGGCAAGGCGGCAAGCGCCTGCCCCAGTTGTTCCGTTTCCTGTTGCAGACCCATCGCATCGGCCTGTTCGGGTTCCGCCTCTGGTCCCCAGGGCAAATCCTCGGGCTCGGGCCGTTTTTGTTTGCGCAAAAGGTCGATCCGGCGATTCCGGGCGATGGTGAAGATCCATGTGGACACACTCGCTTTTGTCGGGTCGAACAGATGGGCCTTGTTCCACAGGGTCACCATCACTTCTTGCGCGCATTCTTCGGCCAGATCCGGGCTGGCCCCCGATTTCATGAGAAACGATTTCACACGCGGTGCAAAATAGGCGAACAATTCGGCAAAAGCCGCCTTGTCCTTGGCGTCGCGCACGGCGGCGACCTGTGTCACCCACGCCATGCGTTTGGTCGTTGCCTCTGCCATCACCCGATTTGCCCCCTTGGCGCGAATATCCGCGTTGCCTGTCCTTTTATAGACGGGCATCACGGTGACTGCATCAGCTTTCGCAGGGGCGTGCATCTCGTTCAACATGTGTTTATTACGCCGCGATCCGGCGCTTGGATCAGCGGGTCACAAAGTATTTTGCGTGATCCGTCCCAAACCGCGCTACGTAGTGAAAAGACAAGAAACGACCGGGGTGACGGAGTCAGTATGCTGGTAGAGACAGGGACAACCGCGCCCTTGAAGATTGCGGTGATTGGTGCGGGCATTTCAGGGATGGGTGCGGCGCATGCTCTGGCCAAGGATCATCGGGTTGTGCTGTTCGAGGCTGAGAACCGGCTGGGTGGCCATGCCCGTACACGGATGGCGGGCCGAAATGGCGATCAGCAGGTCGACACTGGTTTCATCGTGTTCAACTATGCCAACTATCCGCATCTGACGGCCCTGTTCGACCATCTCGACGTGCCTGTCGTGAAAAGCAACATGAGCTTTGGCGCGTCTTTCGGCGGGGGCAGGCTGGAATATGGCCTCGCCAGTCTGGATGCGCTGTTTGCCCAGCGCAAGAATGCCGCCAACCCGCGTTTCCTGCGCATGGTCCGCGACATTCTGCATTTCAACAAACACGGGCTTGCGGCCAGTCAGGACCAGAGCCTGACCATCGGCGGGCTGCTGAAAAAACTGCGCCTGTCGGATTATTTCCGCGACCATTACCTGCTGCCGTTTTCGGGCGCGATCTGGTCCACGCCCAAGGAAAAGATCCTCGATTTCCCTGCCCATGCGATGATGACCTTTTTCGACAACCACGCGCTGCTGGGCGCGACGGGCCAGCATCAATGGTACACGGTTGACGGTGGGTCGCAGGCCTATGTCACCCGCCTTGCCGCCGATATGGCGCGCCGCGATGTCGATCTGCGGCTGGGCGCGCCTGTCGATGCGGTCCGCCGCATGGCCGGCTGGGTCGAGGTCAAAGCCAAAGGCGGTGACTGGGAACGGTTTGACGAAGTGGTTTTCGCCAGCCATTCCGACCAGACGCTGGCCATGCTGTCGGATGCCTCGCAGGTCGAACGCGACACGCTGGGTGCCGTGCGGTATCAGCCCAACAGCATCGTGCTGCATTCGGACACATCCATCATGCCCAAGCGCAAACAGGTCTGGTCGTCGTGGATCTATACCGAGGCGACCGATCAGCAGGGTGGCGAAATCGACCTGACCTATTGGATGAACTCGCTCCAGCCTTGGCTGAAGGCCGACACGCTGATGGTCACGCTGAACAGCCGCCGCCCGATCCGCGAGGATCTGATCTGGGACGAGGTGACGCTGCACCATCCGGTCTATGATCTGGCCGCCTTGGCCGCCCAGAAAACCGCCGCCGCGATGAACGGCACGAACCGGACATGGTTCTGCGGCGCATGGATGAAAAACGGTTTCCACGAGGACGGGTTGTCGAGCGCGCTTGATGTGGTGGGCAAGATGACCGCGCCCGACCGCATGGCGATGGCGGCAGAGTGACCGCGCGGGTCGACCATATCGCCGGGGAAACCTATCACGGGCGGCGGGGTGCGACCAAAAACGCGTTCCGCTATTCCATCGACTATGTGCTGCTGGATGCGGAAACCGCGCCCGACGCACCCGCGCTGTTCGCGCGCAATCGCGGCAACCTGATGTCGCTGCAAGACAGTGACCATGGCGGGCCGCCCAAGCAGGGGCGCGGTGCGGCATGGGTCCGCGATGTGTTGACCGCCCATGCGGTTCCGCAACCCGACCGGATCATGCTGCTCGCGCAACCGCGCGTGCTGGGCCATGTGTTCAATCCGGTGTCGTTCTGGCTGTGCTATGACGATGAAACGCTGACCACGATCATTGCCGAGGTCAGCAATACTTTTGGCGACCGCCATTCCTATCTGTGCCGCCATGACGACGGGCGCGCGATCACCAAGGCGGAAACCTTGGCCGCGCAAAAGGTGATGCATGTGTCCCCTTTCCAACCGGTAGAGGGCGGTTATGTGTTCCGCTTTGATGTCCAGCCGGACAGCGTCGGCATCTGGATCGACTATACCCGCGGCAATGGCGGGTTGATCGCTACGCTGACGGGCGCGCGCCGTCCGATCAGCAATGGCAGTATCCTGCGCGCCGTGCTGCGTCGCCCGTTCGGGTCGCGGCGTGTGCTGGCGCTGATCCACTGGCAAGCGGTCAAGCTTTGGTGGAAAGGCGCCACATTCCGGTCACAACCCGCCCCGCCGCAGGACGAGGTCAGCCGGTGAAAGCCCTGACCGACAGGCTCCCGGCTTTCAGCCTCTTTGCGGCGGTCCTGTCGGGGGCCGGTCTGCCGATCTATATCTACGCACCCAAATATTATGCTGACACCTATGGCGTCAGCCTGACAGCATTGGGTGCCGTGCTGTTCGGGCTGCGCCTGTTCGACGTGGTGCAGGACCCCGTTCTGGGCTGGATCAGTGAACGGCTTTCGCGGTTCAAGAAGCTCGCGATCACGCTGACCGCCTTTGCGCTGGCGCTGTCGATGATCGGGCTGTTCGCCGTGGCCCCGCCCATTGCACCGATCTGGTGGTTCGGCCTGACGATCACGGGGCTGTTCACGGCGTTCAGTTTCCTGACCATCAATTTCTACGCCCAAGGGATCAGCAAGGCAGGCACGGCCGACGGTGGCCATGTCAGGCTGGCGGCATGGCGCGAAAGCGGGGCCTTGCTGGGGGTCTGTATTGCCGCTGTCATCCCCACGGTGCTGATCGGTGTGGTGGCCGACCCGTTTGCGGTATTCGCCTTAGGCTTTGCCGTCGTCACGCTGGTTGCCGCATTCTTCATGTGGCCGGAATGGAAAGGCCGTGTGGCGCAGGAACCGTCCCATATCCGCGATATCGTAGCCGACCCCATCGCGCGGCGCTTGCTGATCCTTGCGCTGGTCAATGCCACGCCGCTGGCGGTGTCATCGACGCTATTCCTATTCTACGTAGAAAGCAGGCTGGGCGCGCCCGGCTGGGAAGGTGCGCTGCTGGTGCTGTTCTTTCTGGCGGCGGCGCTTTCGTCACCCGCATGGTCGGCGCTCGCCCGCAGGTTCGGGGAAAAACGGGTTCTGCTCTGCGCCATGACGCTCGCCATTGCGTCGTTCGGCTATACGCTGACTTTATCCACCGGCGATGTGATCCCGTTTGCGATCATCTGCGTATTAAGTGGAGCAACGATCGGGGCAGACCTGACCTTGATGCCCGCGATGTTCGCAAAACGCATGGCCGCGATTTCGCCGACCGGCGGGCAGGGGTTTGGCCTTTGGTCGCTGGTCAACAAGTTCACGCTGGCCTTTGCGGCAGTCGCGCTGCTGCCGTTGCTGGAAAGATCCGGTTTTGTCGCCGGCGCGACCGATTTGCCGGAGGCGGCATTGACGACCCTGACGGTGCTTTACGCATTGGTGCCGTCGCTTTTGAAACTGTTGGCGATCGGTTTGCTGGTCGCCACAAAGCTCGAGGAATGAACGATGTCGTTTGTGACCTACATGATGTTCGGCGCGGCCCTGATGGCGGCGGCCGTCTATGCCAAGACCCGCTATGCGTCGTTCCTCGCGCAGAAATCGGACGATTACACTGACGGCCCGATGTTCGACATCCGCGAGAGGTTCAATGGCCCCATCGTGTGCGAAGGCGTGATCTTTGGCCCGACCGGCAAGGTTTCATCACGGTTCGTCGCTGATTTCCACGCAACGTGGAACGGCAATGTCGGCACGATGGTCGAAAAATTCCACTATGACAGCGGATTGAAGCAGGATCGCTGCTGGACGCTGACCCTGTCAAATGACGGCACGATCAAGGCCGAAGCCCCCGATGTCGTCGGTGCGGGCACCGGAAAGCAGCAAGGTTCTGCCGTTGTGCTGAATTACCGCATAAAACTGGCCAAGGAGGCTGGTGGTCACGCGCTTGATGTTACAGACTGGATGTATCTGACATCAAACGGGTCGATCATGAATCGCAGCCAGTTCCGGAAGTTCGGGATCAAGGTTGCCGAGCTTGTCGCCACAATGCGACCGCGAGATCAGGCCTACGCGGGAGAATGACGTGACCGAATGGCAAGGAAAACGCTACTGGATCGTGGGTGCCAGTGAAGGGTTGGGGCGTGAAGTCGCCTTCAGCCTCAGCCGTGCAGGGGCAGAGGTCGTCGTCTCTGCCCGGACCGAGGACCGCCTGAAAGATCTGGTCGAGGATTTGCCGGGCAAGGCGTCTTACGTGACGGTTGACGTGGCGGACCGCGCATCTGTCGAGGCTGCCGCCGCCGAGGTCGGACAGATCGACGGTGTCGTCTATCTTGCTGGCGTCTACTGGCCGATGAAGGCGCAGGACTGGGACAACGAAAAAGCCGACATGATGGGCGAGGTCAATTTCCTTGGCGCGTCGCGCGTCGTGGGATCGGTCATCAAGGACATGGTCACGCGTGATGCGGGACATATCGTGCTGGTGGGGTCGCTGTCCGGTTTCCGCGGTCTGCCCGGTGCCATCGGCTATTGTTCGTCCAAGGCGGGCATGATGGCGCTGGCGGAGTCGATGCAGGCTGACTTGCGCACGACCGGCGTGCATGTGCAGTTGATCAACCCTGGTTTCATCAAGACGCGCCTGACCGAAAAAAACGATTTCAACATGCCCTTCATCATGTCGCCCCAGGATGCCGCGAAAGAGGTGTTCGAACATATGAACACCGACACGTTCAAGAAAAGCTTTCCCTTGCTGTTTTCCTGGGTGTTCCGCGGATCGCAGTTTATGCCCGACTGGATGTATTACCGGCTATTCGGCGCAAAGTGACCGGCGCATCTGTTGCGCCAGATCAAGGCCGCCTATGGTATCATCGCGCAGGGTCGCACCAAGGGAGGGCCGCAAATGTTACCCATATCAGCAGACAAGGTGGCCGAGGTCATCATTCTTGCGCGTGAACTTGACCGCGCGGAGAACGAATTCGACGGGTTTGTCGACCGGTTGAACGAAGACGAACAAGCAGGCCTTGTCGCCCTGTTCTGGATCGGGCGCGGTACGTTCGAACCCGAAGAGCTTGCAGAGGCCGTGCGCACTGCGATGGCCGAAGCCACGACACCCACAGCGACCTATCTGAAAGGATCGCCGCATCTGGCGGACCATCTGGAAAGCGGGCTGGAGGCTTTGGGCATCGACAGCAGCGAGGTCGAGGACGACCTTTACCGTCCCGTCTGATCCATCGCGCGGTCGAACCACACCTGCGCGCCTGCCCAGACGCCCTTGTCCATCCGGTCCAGCGTCGCCAGATGTGGCAGCAGCTGTTCGGCGAAATCCTCGCTGCTTTCAGCGGGCATCATGCTGGGCAGGTTGTCGATGGCGGTGACGTCCAGAACAGGGCTGTCATGCACGCGCAAGGCCGGGGCGTCCCATGTTGTCGTACGGTCATAGACCTTGATCGGTGAAAAATCGCTGTCGGGATCGCAGGCGATATCACCGATGACGGACAGGCGGCGCGCGGCGACCTTGGCACTGGCAGGCACAAAGACCGGCGTGCCGGGGCGCGCAAGGATGCAGTTGAGGAATATGTCATGCGCCAGCACTTCAGGGAATGGCCCGCCCTGCGCGGTTTCCGCCATGTCCCATTTCGTGACCGGCACCCCCATTGCCTGACACAGATCAGCCGCCCCCGTCCCCACTCGGCCCAGCGCCCCGATGATCAGCGCTGTCGGGCGCGCGGTGCCTAACGCAACCAGACCTTCCTGCAAATCACCCAGCAGATGCGCCGCTGACGGATAGGCGCGCACCGGCCCCGCGATCTGCCCGCGTTGCTGCGCCATCCAGCACAGCAGCGCCACAGCCGCCCCCGCATAGCCCGCCCAATAGCCGAAGGCCGCAACGCGCCGCCCGTCATCATCCGTCAGATATTCGAGGTCCAGCAAAGTGCCCCCGCCCGCGCGGAACCTGTCCAGCAAGACTTGTCCTGCCGGTTGCCCTTTGTAGGCATGGCCGAACATAATGTGGCGATGCCGCAGCGGCGTGCCGTCATCGGGCAGTTCCTTGAGGCCGAAGATCACCGCATCGGCAGGCGCATCCGGCCAACCGAATTCCGGTGCTATGGCACAGCCTGCGGCGGCATAATCGGCGATGGGGATAATCCGCTGGCGGCTCTCCTCGACCGTGACGCGAAAGCCTGCGGCGATCAGGCGCGCGGCCCCTTGCGGCGTCAGGCCGGTGCGTTCTTCATGCGGGCGGCTTTCGGACCGGACCCAAAGGTGGATGCTCATCTAAGGGGCCTTTCAGAAATGGGTCAACGCATGAAGTCGGTCCGCCGTATCCAGATGCGGCACGGCGTTGAAACTGGCCAAAATCGGCCCCTGCGGTATCACATGGATGCGGTGGACCGACGAATTCAGGATCGGCAGCAGGATATGCGCCATCCGCGTCGGATCAAGGTCAAGAAGGTGGCGGATGATCATCCCGATCACGCCGCCAGAGGTCACGCACAGCACGCGGACACCGGGCTGTGCGGCCTCTTGCAGCACACCCGTAACGCGGGATTCAAAGGAAGCGAAGGTTTCCACCCCCATAATCTCAGCGCGGTGCCAGGCTTGCATGACCTGCGGCACATGGGCGGCGAATTCGTCAGGTCCGGGAAACGGCACGCCATGTACATCCTGCAAGGCGCGGCCAAGGTTGAAATAGTCCATCTCGTTCAGGCGCGGGTCGATGACGGCGTTAGAATACCCCAGCCCCGCCGCCGTTTCGCGGTGACGGCGTAGGCTACCGCTGATCACCTTGTCAAAAGGCCGTTCGCGGTCGCGCATGTAATCACCCAGCCACGCGGCCTGCTGATGGCCAAGGTCCGACAAACGGTCGTAACCATCTTCGTCGCGCGCGCTGGAATTGGCCTGCCCGTGCCGGACCAGAATGATTTCGCCCATGTGGATGCTCCTTCGCCCACAGGGTTAAGCGGTGTGGCGGTCATTGACAACGAGTCGGAAGCGGTCGGCAGACCCCGAAATGTTAGCGCAATCGGTAACAGGCGCGCGAGGTGGCAGAAATAATCGCAGATCACGCATTCGGGTTGCTCTGAAACTTGTGATCGACCGCGATACCGCGAGGGGCACCGTCTTTGCCGGGACGCACAGTGCACAGGACAGAACGGTGCGCCATTGCACACAACAACCCACATGCGCAGATTTTCGTGGTGTCAAGCACATGAACCGATCACATTTGTCACCGTTTTCGTGATCTCTCCCGCTCTTTTCTTGGACCGACTTTCAGCCAATCTTGGTCTCACAGCAGCGCAACAACAGGCTCTGCTCCAACACAACCCGGCGCGGCATCCCGCCGCCAACCAACTGAAAAGGAAAGAGTATTATGTCCATTAAAGCATTCGCAATCGCCGCGGTCGCCCTCGCATCCACAGCGTCCGTCGCATCGGCAAACAGCTACTTCGAACTGCCCCGCGCACAGGACGCCACCAGCAACCTCGAGCTGGGGATTGTCCGCGCAGCAGGTGACGGCGTGATCGAGATCTACAGCCGCACAGATGGTGACAAGTCCGTCCTGCTGGGGACCCAGACCGTGCGTGCCGGTGCCAACACAGACGTCCGCGTCAACACAGGCGCACCCGTTCGCAGTGACGTGGTTGCTGTTCTGAAGATCGATGGCGAAATCGTTGCCACCGAAACCTACCGCATCGACCGCTAACACAGGTTCCGACATCTCCCTGTCGCGCTTGGCCGTCTCTGTTTACAGAGGCGGCCTTTTGCTTTTTCGCACCTGCACGGGTTGTTCACCGATTCCGGTTATGGGATTGTCGCCAGCAATCAAGAAAAACCACAGACAGGTCCCCCTTCATGCCCGCTGCCACGCTTTTACGCGATGTCTTTGGCTTTGACGCCTTCCGGCCCGGCCAGCAGGACATCGTCGAGGCTGTCGCCGCAGGGCGCAACACGCTGGCGATCATGCCCACGGGCGGCGGCAAATCCCTTTGTTTCCAGCTGCCCGCGCTGATGCGGCAGGGTGTGACGGTGGTGATTTCCCCGCTGATCGCCCTGATGCGCGATCAGGTGCGCGGCTTGCAGCAGGCGGGTGTGGCGGCCGGTGCGCTGACATCGGGCAATACCGAGGAAGAGACCGAGGCGGTGTGGTCCGCGCTGGAAGCAGGCACGCTGAAACTGCTCTACATGGCCCCCGAACGCCTGTCGGCCGGTGGCACCGTGCAGATGCTGCACCGCGCCGGAGTCAGCCTGATCGCCGTGGACGAGGCCCATTGCGTCAGCCAGTGGGGCCATGATTTCCGCCCCGATTACCTGCGCATCGGTGACTTGCGCGAGGCACTGGATGTCCCGCTCGCAGCCTTTACCGCCACGGCGGATGCCGAAACGCAGGCGGAAATCGTGCAGAAACTGTTCGCAGGCCAGCAGCCCGCGACATTCCTGCACGGCTTCGACCGGCCTAACATCCACCTCGCCTTTGCCGCCAAGGCGAACCCCCGCCAGCAAATTCTGGCCTTTGCCGCCGCGCGCAAAGGGCAGTCAAGCATCGTCTATACCGGCACCCGCGCCAAGACCGAAACCTTGGCGCAGGCCCTGCGCGAGGCGGGGCATCTGGCCTGCCATTACCACGGCGGGATGGAGGCCGAGGACCGCCGCATCGTCGAACGCCGGTTCCAGCAAGAGGACGGCTTGATCGTCTGTGCGACCGTCGCCTTTGGCATGGGCATCGACAAACCCGATATCCGTTGGGTCGCGCATGCCGATCTGCCCAAGTCGATTGAAAGCTATTATCAGGAAATCGGCCGCGCGGGGCGCGACGGAGCGCCTGCGGAAACGCTCACGCTCTTTGGCCCCGACGACATCCGCTATCGCCGCCAGCAGATCGACGAGGGGCTGGCACCCGCCGACCGCCGCGCTGCCGATCATGGTCGCCTGAACGCGCTTCTGGGTCTGGCAGAGGCACTGCATTGCCGCCGCCAGACGCTGTTGTCCTATTTCGGCGAAACCAGTGAACCCTGCGGCCATTGTGACCTGTGCGACAAACCCGCCGAGGTGTTCGATGCCACGACACCCGTGCGCATGGCCCTGTCAGCGGCCTTGCGGACAGAGGAGTATTTCGGCGCGGGCCATCTGATCGACATTCTGCTGGGCCAGCCCACCGACAAGATCAAGGCGCGCGGCCATGACAGCCTGCCGACCTATGGCGTGGGGAAAGACTACGACCGCCGCCAGTGGCAGGCGATCTTCCGGCAGATGATGGGCCATGACCTGCTGCGCCCCGACCGCGACAGGCATGGTGCGCTGCGCATGACCGACCACGCCCGCCCGATCCTGCGCGGCGAGGCGCAAATCATGCTGCGCCGCGACACGATCACCGCCGCCAAAGGCGCGGGGCCAAAGGTGCATACCCTGGTCAGCGAAGACGATGCGCCGCTGCTGTCGGCGCTGAAAGCGAAACGCCGGTTTCTGGCAGAACAAGCCGGTGTGCCCGCCTATATCATCTTCAACGATAAGACCCTGATCGACATGGCCGAAAAACGCCCAGCGACGCTGGACGACATGGCCCAGATCGGCGGGGTCGGTGCGAAAAAACTTGAAAGCTACGGGCGCGCGTTTCTGGAGGTGATCGCGGGAGAGGCAGAAAACTTGCATCCCAGCCGCCGCAAGCTGGCTGGCCGCGACGAAGGGCTGATCTACGACCGCCTGCTCGCCGCGCAAAGCGCGCTGATCCGTGGCCCGCATGGTGCGGACAAGCCGATGACCTGTTCGGCGTCGATGCTGGCGAAGGTCGCGCAATTGCGCAACGCCGACATCACCAGCCTGACGCGGTTGATCGGTGACCGCCACGCCGAACGGTTCGGTGATGCCTTTCTGGAGGTGCTGGACGGCAACGGCGGCTAATGCGGCAAATGGGTCACAATCAGGCACACGCAAAGGCGTTGCGTCGTCTTTTTCATGCAACTCAAGGCACTTTTGCGATTATTCCTTAACGGACACCGTTGAACCTTAAGGAACTGAAATCCCATGAAACTTGGCCTTGTCGGCGCCCTCGGCGCAACCCTTGTCCTGTCCGCTTGCGGCGGATCGAACTCCAGCGAGAATGTGGACGGCAGCGTGACGCTGGATCAGTTGAAAAGCCGCGCTGCGGTGGCGCAGCGAACATTTGACTTTACGGAAGGGGAAGACCGAGAACCAATCCCCGCCCACTTTAGTCAACTTCCTGTCACGGGATCATTCAATTACACAGGTATCGCAGCGGTGATTTCTGGCGTGGCATCCACCGAAGCCGATGACGTGATAACGCTTGCTGCACTTGGCTCATCGACGATGAGAGTAAACTTTGACACTCAAGCCATCACCGGCACCGCCAACAACTTCTTTGAACTAGACAACCCACAAACAGCTTTGATTGGAGAGATTGACGTCATTCAAAATGTTCAGGGACAGCGGATCGATGGATCGTTGGCCTACCAGTTCAATCAGCGCGCCCCTGCCGACAACTTCTATGTTGGTTCAGTCAGCGGAGTTTTGTTCCAGCGCAATGGGCAACAACTGACCATAAGCGAAGACTTCGCAGGTTTCTTCAGCGGGACCGATGCACGTGGTTTCTTGGGCATATCCGACACGCTCATCGTTGACTCGCCCAGTGTTCCCTTCAACAGCGTAGGCCTCCTGATGACGCGCGATAATTGAACGAAGCGTGCGGCGAGTTCTGCCGGCCCGTCAAATAATCTCGTCCTCATCAAACAGCGGCGCTTCTTCCAGTTGCGCGGTGAGGTCGCCTAGCGCGGCCTCGGCCTGACCGGCGGATTTTACGGCGGCAACGTGCAGCAGCGCGTCGCCTTCGTGCACGATGGGCATGACCGCGCGGCCGACGATGATGCCACCATAGGGCGTGCGCACCTCGACCTCGCCACCGCCGAAGGGGTCGGAGATCGCGGCGACCAGATCGCCCACAGCCACCACATCGCCTTCGGCCTTGAACATCCGCAACAACCCGCCCGCAGGCGCGCGCACCCAGTGGCTGTCGGAACAGACCAAAGGCTGCGCCTTGGGTGCGGCGATCCCCGCCTTGGGCAGCAGGCCCACATCTTTCAGCACCCGTAGAATGCCCGCCAGCCCAGCGCGCACGGACATTTCGTCGAACCGCATCCCCTCGCCCGCCTCATAGAGCAGGATATTGACGCCTTTGCGCTTGGCCTCCAGCCGCAGGCTGCCGTCGCGCAGGGCGCTGGTCAGGATCACCGGCGCGCCGAACACGCGGGCAAGGCGCAGGGTTTCGGCATTATTGCCCGACACCCGCACCTGCGGCAGGTTCGTGCGGTGGATCGCGGCGGAATGCAGGTCGATGCCAAGGCTGCAGCGTTCCACGATCTCGGTCATGAAGATATGCGCAAGCCGCGACCCGAGCGATCCATGGGGCGAGCCCGGAAAACACCGGTTCAGATCGCGCCGGTCGGGCAGATAGCGCGAATGATTCAGAAAGCCGAAAGTGTTGACGATCGGCACCACGATCAGCGTACCCGCCACGTTTTTCAGCGTGCCGGTGCGCAAAAGGCGGCGCACGATCTCGACCCCGATCACCTCGTCGCCGTGGATGCCCGCGCTGACGAAGACGGTCGGCCCGTCCTTGCGCCCGTGGATCACATGGGCGGACAGGGTGACGGGCGTGTAATCCGACAGGGTGCTGACCGGAATATTGACTGTCTTGCGCGTGCCTGCCGCGATGTGTTCGCCTGCAATCAGGTAGGCCGCGCGTTTCGTCATCCCTTGCCTTTGGTCTTGGTCGCGTTGGGTTTGGCGTTCTTTTCGATATACTCGATGATCTTGGTGGCGATATCCAGCCCCGTCGCCTTTTCCACGCCTTCAAGGCCGGGGGATGAGTTCACCTCCATCACGACAGGCCCGTGGTTGGACCGCAGCATGTCGACTCCGCAGACGTTCAGCCCCATCGCCTTGGCCGACCGGGTCGCGGTGGACCGTTCCTCGGGCGACAGCTTGATGACCTGCGCCGACCCGCCACGGTGCAGGTTGGAGCGGAATTCGCCTTCGGCACCGGTGCGTTTCATGGCGGCGACGACCTTGCCACCGACCACGATGGCGCGGATGTCGGTGCCGCCCGCTTCCTTGATGAATTCCTGCAACAGGATGTTGACGCCCGCGCCGCGAAACGCCTCGACCACGGATTTCGCGGACCGGTCGGTATCGGCCAGAACGACGCCGATGCCTTGGGTGCCTTCCAGCAGCTTGATGACCACCGGCGCACCGCCTGCGAGTTTCAGCACCTCGTCGGTCTGGCGCGGATCATGGGCAAAGGTCGTGACTGGCAGCCCGATCCCGTCGCGCGCCAGCAGTTGCATGGACCGCAGCTTGTCGCGCGACCGGCCGATGCCGACGCTTTCGTTCAGGGGAAACACGCCCTGCATCTCGAACTGGCGCAGCACGGCCATGCCGTAGAACGTGACCGATGCGCCGATGCGGGGAATGACCGCGTCATAGCCCACCAGCTTTTCGCCGTTGTAATACACCTCGGGCCGGCGCGACGCGATGTTCATGTAGCAGCGCAACGTGTTGATGATGTCGAGCTGGTGCCCCCGCGCCTCGGCCGCTTCTTTCAGACGGCGGTGGGTGTAAAGCTCTGGATTGCGGGCGAGCATGGCGATTTTCATTTTGCGGCGCTTTCAGGTTGCGGCAGAGGACTGACAAGATAGGTATGTCGGGCGTGAACGGCGATGTTTTTATGACGCAAGGCCCGCCGCCCAAGGATCAGCGGAAACTGCATGCTGCCCCTGTCGGTCAGGGATATGTCGATCTTCCACTTGCGTCCGGCCAGAATCATGGGTGTGCGGATGACGATCCGCGTCTCCGGCTGGCCGCTCGTATTGGTGATATCACGCTTTGTGAAGACGGCAAATTCGCAGATGCGCGCCGGACTGCCGGGGATATCGGGGCAGCGGAACCGGACCCATTTCTCGCCCTCTTTGTGAAAGGTCTCGATTTCTTCAGCATGCAGCGCCGTGGTCTTGGCGCCGGTGTCCACCTTGACCGCGAAATCGATCAGCCCAAGCTCGGGCAGGCTGATCCGTTCCTGCCAGCCGATAATCAGCAAAGGATGCGGGGAAGGGTCAGATTGCATAGGATCGGTCCGGTTGTGGCGTCACCCCGACATAGCGCGAACCGCCGCGCCTTGACCAGCGGGGTGCGCGCGCATAGCAAGCCGCCAACGGATAAAGGGCAAGATCATGGCGCGCAGACGCAAGGGACGCGATATTTCAGGCTGGCTGGTGGTGGACAAACCGGCGGGCATCACCTCGACCACGGTGGTCAACCGCGTGCGATGGGCCTTTGACGCGAACAAGGCCGGTCATGCCGGTACGCTCGACCCCGAGGCGACAGGCGTGCTGGCGATCGCCTTGGGCGAGGCGACAAAAACCGTGCCCTACATCACCGACGCGCTGAAGGCCTATGAATTCACCATCCGCTTCGGGCAGGCCACCAACACCGATGACGCCGAGGGCGAAGTGATCGCGACCAGCGACTTGCGCCCCGACGATGCCGCGATTAAGGCGGCGCTGGCGGGCTTCATCGGCGATATCATGCAGGTCCCGCCGCAGTTTTCCGCCGTCAAGGTCGACGGCGAACGCGCCTATGCCAAAGCCCGCGAAGGCGAGGCGATGGACCTAGCCGCCCGCCCTTTGTGGGTCGAGGAACTGCTGCTGGCCGACCGTCCCGACGCCGATCATGCCGTGTTGGAAATGACCTGCGGCAAGGGTGGCTATGTCCGGTCAATCGCCCGCGATCTGGGCGATGTGCTGGGCTGCAAGGCGCATGTGCGGTCCTTGCGCCGGATCTGGTCGGGGCCGTTTCAGGCGACCGACGGGATCACGCTGGACCAGCTGGACGCCATCGCGCGCACGCCGGAACTGGACGCGCGGCTGTTGCCGCTGGAGGTCGGGCTGGCCGATCTGCCCGAGGTCCGCTGCCCTGCAGAAAGCGTCGCACGGCTGCGCAACGGCAATCCGGCAACGGTGATCGCCAGCGGCGTGGAGTATGGCGAGGAAGTCTGGGCCAGCCATGACGGTAAGGCTATCGCCATCGGCAGCTATCGTGGCGGCGAATTGCACCCGACGCGCGTGTTCGTGGCATAGGGTGATGTGACCTGACGCCCGCATGATCCACCGCCAGCATATCTCCGACCATGCCGCATCCTCTGCGACATACTCGGACTGCGAATGCTACCGCTATGAGCTGACACGCATCTGGAACGACAGCGCCCCGCGTCTGGTATTCGTGATGCTGAACCCGTCCAAGGCGACGGAACTGCACAATGACCCTACGGTCGAACGCTGCGAACGCCGCGCCCGCGCCTTGGGCTTCGGGGCGTTTCGGGTGACCAATATCTTTGCATGGCGCGACACCGATCCGCGCGCCTTGCGCCGTGCGGCTGACCCCATCGGCCCCGCCAATGATGCCAGCTTGCGCGCCGCGGCAGATTGGGCCGACCAGATCATCGCCGCCTGGGGCACGCACGGCGCGCATCTGGGGCGCGGCGTGCAGGTGGCGAAATTGTTGCGGCAAACCGGCAGGCCATTGCTGACGCTTGGCTTGACCAAGGACGGGCATCCGCGCCACCCTCTCTACGTCAGCTATGACCAGCACCCAAGGCGATGGAGCGTCCCATGATCCAAGGTTTCACTCCGTCTCGCATTGCCTGCGGCGATGTCACGCTGTCGGTGCATCGCGCGGGCCAAGGCACGCCGCTGATCCTGCTGCACGGCTATCCGCAGAACCACCATTGCTGGGAAAAGGTCGCGCCCGCCTTGGCCGCGCAGTTCGACGTCATCATCCCCGACCTGCGCGGCTATGGCGACAGCGATGCGCCTGCCGATGACGAAGGCCACACGACCTATTCCAAACGTATGATGGCTGCCGATATCGCCGCATTGATGGACGCGCTCGGGATCGACCGCGCGCATGTGCTGGGCCATGACCGTGGCGGGCGGGTCGCTTACCGCTTTGCGCTGGACCATCCCGATCGGATCATCCGGCTGGGCATTATCGAGATCGTGCCAACAGGCGATTTCTGGGCCAGTTGGTCGGCTGATCTGGCGATGAAAGCCTATCACTGGACCTATCTGGCGCAGCCCGCGCCCTTGCCTGAACGGATGATCGGGGCCGATCCTGCGGGATACATCGATTGGACGCTGACCGCATGGACCATGGACAAATCGCTCGTCGTCTTTAGCGACGAAGCCCTTGCCAGCTATCGCGCGCAGGCCGCCGACCCCGCACATCTGCACGCCATGTGCGCCGATTACCGCGCGGGCGCGACATTCGACCGCGCGCTGGACGAGGCCGACAAGGCGGCAGGGCGCACGATCAGCGCCCCTTTGCATTTCCTGTGGGCCAAAGGCGGGTTTCCGGCGCAGACGGGCGATCCCGCAGCGCTCTGGCGCCCGTGGGTGGACCGGATGACCGATGCGTCCTGCACATCGGGCCATTTCGCGATGGAGGAAAACCCGCAGGCCGTGATCGACAGTTTCCTGCCGTTCTTCGGTGCGGATTAACCAAAGCAGCGGAATCCGGAACATTTCGGCAAGGGGCTGTGATAGACACGTTCGGTGGTCGGGTAAGACGCGATTGATGCCGGGGTGTGGCGATGCTGGTTATGATGGGGGTTCTGGGTGTCGCGCTGACCGCGATGCTGTTCGGCGGGTTCGATTCCGATTCCGATGACCAGCCCACCGCGACCGACCATGACGCAGACGCTCCTGACAGCGCGATGATGCCAATCGACGCGATGATCGACCTCAGCGAAAGTGACATGGTGATCTTTGCCGGTGACGGCGACGACCATATCCGCACCGGTGCCGGAAACGACTATCTGGACGGCGGCGACGGGAACGACACCCTCTACGGCGGTGCAGGCAATGACGTGCTGCACGGGGGCCGTGGCGACGATATCCTGTATGGCGGCGACGGGAACGACGAACTCTACGGTCATACCGGAGACGATGTGCTGCATGGCGGCGCGGGCAACGACCTGCTGGTGGGCGGTGACGGCAACGACCAGCTTTTCGGCGGTGACGGCGACGATGTGCTGATGGGTGGCTTGGGCGACGATCTGCTGGTCGGCGGGGCGGGGGCGGATACGCTCTTCGGCGGGGCGGGCAACGACAGGCTGATCGACCGCGATGATCTGGACCGCGATTATCTCAATGGGGGGGCAGGCGATGATTACCTGTCCGGCGGGCCGGGCGATGTGCTGCACGGTGGCACAGGTGCCGACACCTTCAACCTGCGCCCGGGCATGTATGTCACGATCGAGGATTACGACCCCGCCGAGGATATCATCGAAATCGAACATACCGGCGAACCGCCTGTCCTGACGACTGAACGATCCGAGGATGGCACGCTGTTGCTGGCCGATGGCGCACTGATCGCCAAACTGACCAATTTCGCCGAGCCCGATCTGGCGGCGGTCACCTTCCTGCGCGTATAAAACCCTTTTCTTTTGCGCCAAATCCCCTTATGCGCAGCCATCCGCGCGGATTCTGTCCGGGCGGCACCTCCACGGGCCTAGCTGGACGACATCCCGGCCTGCGCCATTCACCCTTTAGACAAGGAGACCCCGATGTCGATTACTGCCGAAGAAAAAACACGGATCATGAAAGAATTCGCAACCAAAGAAGGCGACACCGGTTCGCCCGAAGTGCAAGTTGCGATCCTGTCCAGCCGCATCGCGACGCTGACGGAACACTTCAAGACCCACAAGAAAGACAACCACGGTCGCCGTGGCCTGCTGAAAATGGTCGCCCTGCGCCGCAAGCTTCTGGACTACACCAAGTCCAAGGACGAAGCCCGCTACCAGAGCCTGATCGAACGTCTGGGCCTGCGCCGGTAATCCGCGCCAACGCCTCTGACAGCAGAAACGCCCGCCATCCGGTGGGCGTTTTTTATTGGTTTGCCGTCTGCTGGGCGCTATCCATTGGTTGATGAGATCGGGAGGGCTGCGCCTCATGCGTGCAATGGGGAATGTATTTGCCACGGCGATGCTGGTGCTGTTTGCGCAGCAGGCGGTAGCAGACCCTTACGCCGCCGCTCCCGCACATGATCCGGCTGCGGATTGGTGCACTGAGGAATTACCATACACGCCAGGGCTTGAAACTTATCAACCAGACGGTGCCGTCACACAGGTTGGTCCGTATCTCTTTCGTGTTTGTCAACGTGCTCCGCTGAGTTCCACTCCCGAGCGAAGAGTTATGCGATTCTTCTACAACCCCGAACGCGTCGAGGGGCTGTCGAGTGTGAAGGTGATGTCAGGACTCATCGTTAACAGTTTGGTTAGTTGGGAAAGGCGCGTTGCGCGAATATCCGATTCTTACCGACTTACAGGTGAAGAACGGATCGGTTCAGCCAATTATGGGGTGTATCGATTAATTGGTCCTGACGGTATGATCGGTCGTCCGATGTATGTTTATCTTCCCGACCCAGATAAGGGATCGATTACGCTGCCGTCTCACATGTTTGATTGCACCGAAATGGTAATTTACCCACACCAACTTCGCGGAATTTGCAAAATCCACGTTGGCTACAACGAGATTTATACAAACCTGCTTTTCATGAGCCCTCTTCCAAAGGACTTCCCTATCCCTGTTGATCGTTTCCCGGAGTTTGCGCAGGATGTCTGGCGCACGCTCGAAGCTGCTGATGTGACCAACGACTACAATACGTTGCCTGCTGATGTGCCTTTCCTCGACTGATCCAGCGCTGGTCCGCAAGGTCTTTCGGCAAATGCCTGATTTCCCGGATCAGAACGTGAAATCCGCCGCCACAGGGTAGTGATCGGTCGGCCATTCGCCGTCGAACTTTTCACGCAGCACGAACGGCCCGCCGACAAGCTGCGGGCCACCGGTATAGCCGATATGGTCAATCGCCCCAAAAAGGTTGAGACCCTGATTGAAGTGGAACGTCGCCCCCTGCACGGGCGCGAAGACGATGCCGACCTCCTCCAGCAGCCCGAGGATGGGCGACCCCAGCCGCGCGTTGAAATCCCCCGTCACAAAAACGGCCTCGCCCGCATCGATCGACGGTTTGATCCGTTTCGCGACCAGCGCGATGGATTGTTCGCGGTTCGACAGGCTCGCGAAATCGGTGTGCAGGTTCACGACGCGAAACGGGGTGCCGGTGGCACTATCGCGAAACTCCGCCCACGATGCAAAGGCCGGAAATGACCCGTTGAAGGTCCGAGCATAGATCACATCCGGCGTGTCCGAGAAGAAGAACCAGCCCTGATCCAGTAGTTGCAAACGGTCGGTGCGGTACAGGATCGGCTGGGTCGAGGGGAACTGGTCCACCGGACCGACGGCGGCGGCGGCATAGCCGGGGTTGTTGGCCAAAAGCCAGTCCAGCGTCAGGTTCACGTCGCTTTCGGACCCGCCGCCAAAACTTTCCATTTCCTGAAACGCCATGACATCGGCATCCACCGCCTTGAACGCGAGATCAAGCGGCCCCTTGCGCCGTTGCCAATCGCCCACAGACCACGGGCCGGTTTGCTGCCCCAAGATGATGTAATGCACGTTGTAGGTCGCCAGCCGCAGCGCCTGCGCAGGCGCAGGCGGCACCACGTCAGTGCCGGAATTGCGCACATGCTGGCATCCGGTGATGGCCACCAGAACCAGCATCAGGCCCGCAATGCCCGTTATCAGCTTTTTGAACATGCGTGACCTCTTTTGCGCGACAACACCCCTTACCCTAGGGCCTCTTTCCAAAGAGGCCAATATCCGCTAAGGCCCACCTATCTTTGAGAAGCCCGGCGCCCGCATCCCAGCGCCGATACAAAGAAGATACAGGGATGAGGGGGAATACGCCCCCTACGCAAAATGGGCTGCGGCCCGACTAGGACATGATGATGTTTAACGAAGTGAAAAAATCGATGCAGTGGGGCGAAGAGACGCTCACACTCGAAACCGGCAAGGTCGCCCGTCAGGCTGACGGGTCGGTCATTGCCACGCTGGGCGAAACCAGCGTGATGGCGAACGTGACGTTCGCAAAAGCACAAAAGCCGGGGCAGGACTTCTTTCCGCTGACCGTGCATTACCAAGAGAAATATTATGCCGCCGGCAAAGTGCCAGGCGGCTTTTTCAAGCGCGAAGCGCGTCCCACCGAAAAAGAGACGCTGACATCCCGCCTGATCGACCGCCCGATCCGCCCGCTGTTCGTCCCCGGCTTCAAGAACGAAGTGCTGGTGATGTGTACCGTGCTGAGCTTTGACGGTGTCAACGACCCCGATATGATCGCGATGATCGCGGCTTCTGCTGCGCTGACGATCTCGGGCGCGCCCTTCATGGGGCCAATCGGTGCATGCCGTGTGGGTTTTGTGGATGGCGAATACATCCTGAACCCCGAAATCGACGACATGCACAACCTGCGCACCAAGCCCGAACAGCGGCTTGATCTGGTTGTCGCCGGCACCAAAGACGCCGTGATGATGGTCGAATCCGAAGCCTACGAGTTGACCGAAGAGGAAATGCTGGGTGCTGTGACTTTCGCGCATGAGCAGATCCAGCCTGTCATCGACCTGATCATCGATCTGGCCGAAGATTGCGCCAAGGAACCGTTCGATTTCCAGCCAGAGGATTATTCGGAGCTTTACGCCGCCGTGAAATCCGCAGGCGAGGACAAGATGCGCGCCGCCTATGCGATCACCGACAAGCAGGAACGCACCAGCGCCGTGTCCGCCGCCAAGGCCGATATCGTCGCCGCCCTGACCGAAGACCAGCAGGCCGACAGCAACCTTGGCCCCGCGCTCAAGAAACTGGAATCCGCCGTGCTGCGCGGTGACGTGGTCAAGCATGGCCGCCGCATCGACGGCCGCGCGCTGGACCAGATCCGCCCGATCGTGTCGGAAACCGGTATCCTGCCACGGACCCACGGGTCGGCACTGTTCACACGCGGTGAAACGCAAGGTCTGGTCGTGACCACGCTGGGCACCGGCGATGACGAACAGATGATCGACTCGCTGACCGGCATGTACAAAACCAACTTCATGCTGCACTACAACTTCCCCCCATATTCGGTGGGTGAAGTCGGGCGCGTCGGTTCCCCCGGTCGCCGCGAAATCGGCCATGGCAAGCTGGCTTGGCGTGCCTTGCAGGCGGTTCTGCCTGCGCCGACCGATTTCCCGTACACGATCCGCATCGTGTCCGAGATCACTGAATCCAACGGCTCGTCCTCGATGGCGTCGGTTTGTGGTGGCTCTTTGTCCATGATGGACGCAGGCGTGCCGCTGAAAGCCCCTGTTGCCGGTGTGGCGATGGGTCTGGTGATGGAAGACGACGGGTCCTACGCCGTGCTGTCCGATATCTTGGGTGACGAAGACCACCTTGGCGACATGGACTTCAAGGTTGCAGGCACCGAAAACGGGATCACCTCGCTCCAGATGGATATCAAGATCGCAGGCATCACGCCCGAGATCATGAAAAAAGCACTGGAACAGGCCAAGGCAGGTCGTCTGCATATCCTTGGGGAAATGTCCAAGGCGCTGACCGGCGCGCAGGAATTCAGCATCCACGCGCCCAAGATCGAAACCATGCAGATCCCTGTCGACAAGATCCGTGAAGTCATCGGGTCCGGCGGCAAGGTCATCCGCGAGATCGTGGAAACATCGGGTGCCAAGGTCGATATCAACGATGACGGCGTCATCAAGCTGGCCTCGAACGATGCCGAGGCGATCAAGCGCGCCTATGACATGATCTATTCGATCGTGGCCGAACCCGAAGAAGGCAAGGTCTACAAAGGCACCGTGGTCAAACTGGTCGATTTCGGCGCCTTCGTGAACTTCTTTGGCAAGCGTGACGGTCTGGTCCATGTGTCCCAGATCGAGAACAAGCGCCTGAACCATCCGTCGGATGTGCTGAAAGAAGGTCAGGAAGTCTGGGTCAAACTGCTGGGCTTCGACGACCGCGGCAAAGTCCGTCTGGCGATGAAAATGGTCGATCAGGCCACTGGTCAGGAACTGGCCAAAGAAGAGGCCGCAGAAGAATAACCTTTCTGCAAATGGCAATCTGTCACGCAAACACCCGGCCAATTGGTCGGGTGTTTTGCATTTCTTGGTGTTGTATGAAAGCGACAGCAATCCTCTGAAAGTCCGGCGCCACAATTTTGCGGGATGTCTGTCCCGATTACCCGCCTCATAGTTGCATAAGGTGACGCAGCGTCACCGCAAAAGAGGGATGGCAAGAATGAACAAATCAACGGTTTTTGGCGCGCTGATCGCCTGCTCGACAGCTGCCGCCGTACAGGCGCAAGATTTCAGCGACATTTCAGTCGGCGTCGGCCTGACCAGCTTTGGCTATTCGCTTCAGGGTGAATACGAAATCCAGCCGAACATCGGCGTGCGCGCTATGATCATGGGCGCCCCCGGTCTGAGCGACACCTATGAAGAGGACAATTTTACTGCCGATGGCACCTTGGACCTAGGCGGCTTTGCCGTTCTTGCGGATTACTATCCACTGTCGAATGCATGGCGGTTGTCGGCGGGCCTGTTCCTGTCGAACACGGAACTGAGCGGCACCTTCGAAGACGAAGGCACCGTCTATGAAGGCAAGGTGGCGTTCGAAAACGACATCGCGCCGATGATCACCACGGGTTTCAAATATCCGTTCGGCAGCGGCTGGGCTTTTTCGGGCGATGTCGGCGTGATCGTGTCGTCGCTGGAAATCTCGTCAGACACGACCGACCAAGATGCAATCGACAGTATTGCAGAAGCGAATGCCGACCTGTCGGATGTCCCCGTGTTCCCCTACATCGGCTTTGCTGTCAGCTATTCCTATTAAGCACCATATGCGCAAAGGCCCCGGTCACACGCCAGGGCCTTTGGCGTTTTCAGAGCTTGGTTGTGCGCAGATACGGAAAGACAGTGGTGAAGTCACCGAACTTGGCCTTTGCATCATCGTTGCTGACGGTCGCGGGGATGATCACATCATCGCCCACGTTCCAATTGGCGGGCGTGGCCACACCCTTGCCATTGGCGGTCTGCAAGCCGTCCAATGCACGTAGCACCTCGGCGAAATTGCGGCCTACGTTCATCGGATAGGTCATCGAGAGTTTCAGCTTCTTGTCCGGCCCGATGATGAACACCGCCCGCACGGTCGCGCTGTCCGCAGGTGTCCGCCCGTCGGGCAGATAGGCATCGGCGGGCAGCATGTCGAAGGCTTTGGCCACGACCAGATCCTCATCCGCGATGATCGGGAAACCCGCCTTGGCCCCTGCGAAAGTCTCGATGTCGGTTTTCCACTTCTTGTGGTCCTCGACCCCGTCGACGCTAATGCCCATGACCTTTGTGCCGCGCTTGGCCCATTCATCGGCCAGCTGCGCGACAGCGCCGAATTCGGTCGTGCAGACGGGGGTGAAATCCTTGGGGTGTGAAAACAGGATCGCCCAGCTGTAGCCGATCCAGTCATGCAGCTTGATCGTGCCCTGATCGGTTTGCACGGTCAGGTCGGGGATGGTGTCGTTGATGCGCAGGCCCATTGGGATGCTCCTTCATTTCACGGTTACCCATCCTACATAGGAACGGACGGGCACTTGTGCCACAGCCGCTTGCGCCGGAACGGGGCAGATGCCACACCTTTGGCAAAACGCAGGAGAGAGATCATGATCGAGAAACGCAATTTCTATATCGACGGCGCATGGGTCGCCCCCGCCAAGGCCCGCGACCATGACGTGATCGACCCTTCCACCGAGGAGGTTTGCGCCGTCATCTCCCTTGGCGATCACGCCGATACGAACGCCGCCGTCGCCGCCGCCAGCGCCGCCTTGCCTGCATGGTCGGCCACCGACCCCGCGAAACGCGCAGACTACGTCCGCGGCATTCTGGCCCAATACGAAGCCCGCGCCGAGGAAATGGCACAAGCGATCAGTCTGGAAATGGGTGCGCCCATCGACATGTCCCGCGCCGATCAGGCCCCCTGCCTGCCGTGGCATCTGGAAAACTTCCTGACCGCCTTCGAGCATATCGAATGGATCAGGCCACTTGGCCCGCATGCGCCTAACGACCGGATCGCGCTGGAACCCATCGGCGTCGTCGGGCTGATCACGCCGTGGAACTGGCCAATGAACCAGGTCACGCTCAAGGTGATCCCCGCGCTGTTGGCGGGCTGTACCATCGTGCTGAAACCCTCCGAGGAATCGCCGCTGTCGTCGCTCTTGTTCGCGGAATTCGTGCATGACGCGGGCGTGCCTGCGGGTGTGTTCAACCTTGTGAACGGCGATGGTATGGGGGTCGGCAGCCAGTTGTCGCGCCACGAGGATGTGTCGATGATCAGCTTCACCGGATCGACCCGCGCGGGCAAGGCGATTTCGCTGGCTGCGGCCGAAACGCTCAAGCGGGTGACGCTGGAACTGGGCGGCAAGGGTGCGAACGTGATCTTTGCCGATGCCGACGACAAGGCGGTCAAACGCGGCGTAATCCATTGCATGAACAATTCGGGCCAGTCTTGCAACGCACCGACACGGATGCTGGTCGAGCGGTCGATCTATGATCAGGCCGTCGAAACCGCCGCCGAAGTCGCGAACAGCATCGGCGTTGGCCCGGCCTCTGAACCCGGTCGTCACATCGGGCCTGTCGTCAACCGCAGGCAGTGGGACCAGATCCAGACCATGATTCAGGTCGGCATCGACGAAGGCGCGCGGCTGGTCGCGGGTGGCCCCGGCCTGCCCGAAGGGATGAACCGTGGTTTCTATGTGCGTCCCACGGTTTTTGCCGATGTGAACAACCAGATGCGCATCGCGCGCGAGGAAATCTTTGGCCCCGTTTTGTCGATCATCCCTTTCGACACCGAGGAAGAGGCCATCGCCATCGCCAACGACACGCCCTACGGCCTGACAAACTATGTCCAGTCGCAGGACGGCGCGCGTCGCAACCGTATGGCCCGCGCGCTCAAGGCGGGCATGATCGAGATGAACGGCAAGTCGCGCGGGGCCGGTGCGCCCTTTGGCGGGATGAAGATGTCAGGCCGCGCCCGCGAAGGCGGCGTCTGGGGCATCGAGGAGTTCCTCGAGGTCAAGGCGATCTCCGGCTGGGCCGCAGAATAAGCTCATGTGCATGGGCGCACCAATCAGGTGCGCCCAGCGCTATTTAGTGCGCCGTGGATTCGTCTATTTATCCCCCAACGGATAAGGAGACTCACCATGATCAAGCAAATCAAAGGGCTGCACCACGTCACATCGCTGGCCAGTGGTGCCCGCGAAAACAACGCTTTCTTCACCAACGTCCTTGGCCTGCGCCGCGTCAAGCAGACGGTCAATTTCGACGCGCCGGACGTCTATCACCTGTATTACGGTGACGAGACCGGCAGCGCCGGCACGGTAATGACCTATTTCCCTTTCCCCAATGCCGGACGCGGACGCGCTGGCGCGGGTGAAGTCGGACGCACGTCCTTTGCCATCCCGACAGGCACATCGCAGGCATGGCTGGACAGGCTCGCCACGTTTGAAACCGACGGCGTTTCGCAGGACGTCCGCTTTGGTGAAAAGCGCGTGCTGTTCAATGGCCCCGACGGTGACCAGTTTGCCTTGGTGGAACGTGACGACGACCGCACGCCATGGACGGGCAATGGCGTGGCCGAGGATATCGCGATCCGCGGGTTCCATTCGACTGACATGCGCCTGCGCGATGGTGATGCGAGTGCGGAACTCCTGCGCTTCATGGGCTATGAAAAGCTGGATACTGAGGCAAACGTCACCCGCTTTATCGTGCCCGGAGGCAATGACGCCAACGCGATCGACATCGAGGTAACACCCTCCGCGCCCCGCGCCGCCCAAGGGGCAGGTTCGGTCCACCATATCGCCTTTGCCGTGGACAACCGCGCACGGCAGCTGGAAGTGCGCGAGGCGCTGCTTGACACAGGCTATCAGGTCACGCCTGTCATCGACCGCGACTATTTCTACGCGATCTATTTCCGCACGCCCGGCGGTGTGCTGTTCGAAGTGGCGACAAACGAACCGGGCTTTGCCCGCGACGAGGATACCCAGAACCTTGGTCAGGCGCTGAAACTGCCCAGCCAGCATGAACATTTGCGGTCGCAGCTGGAAAACCTGCTGGAACCGCTGGAATCCTGATATGACCTATCACGCAAAACGCACAAAGGGGGCAGCGGGCGCGCCGCTGTTCCTGACCTTTCACGGCACCGGCGGATCGGAAAGCCAGTTCCATGATTTCGCGGAACAGCTGATCCCCGGCGCGCATGTCACGTCCCCGCGCGGGGACGTGTCCGAACATGGGGCGGCGCGGTATTTCAAGCGCACGGGCGAAGGCGTCTATGACATGGACGATCTGGCTTTGCGCACCCGCGCCATGGCGGATTTCATCAAGGCCGAACAGGCCGCGACCAAACCGTCTCGCACCGTCGGGCTGGGCTATTCCAACGGGGCGAATATCCTTGCCGCCGTGGCAATGCTGGATGCAGGGCTGGTCGATGACCTGATCCTGATGCACCCGCTGATCCCCTTCACCCCCGACCCGCAACCGGGCCTGAAAGGGCGGCGCGTGCTGATCACCGCGGGCGAGAATGATCCGATCTGCCCCGCCGCGCTGACCCATGCGCTAGCGGCGTATTTGACCGCGCAGGGCGCCGATGTGCAGGTGCATTGGCATACGGGCGGCCACGGCATCGCGCAAAGCGAAGTCGCCGCCATCAAGGAATTCCTGACCGCCTGAGGTCAGGATGTGTTGTTAATGAGTATCGCCGCCTGTTTGCGGCCTGTGTGTTAGTCAGTATCGCCGCCTGTTGCGCGGCAATGTGGTCGCGGGGTGCCTAGAACGGGCATTTCGCGGTCACCTTAATCCCCTGACCGCCGTCGGGGTGCCGGAACTGCAATGTCTCGGAATGCAGCATCAGGCGCGGATGGTCGCGCGCGGGGCCTGTCGCATAGAACGGATCACCCAAAATCGGATGGCCCAGCGCCAGCATATGCACGCGCAACTGGTGTGACCGGCCCGTCTTGGGCATCAACCGCACGCGGGTTTCACCGCCACCTGTCCGCACCACGCGCCAGTCGGTGACAGCGGCGCGGCCGTTTTCATGGTCCACCATCTGCAAGGGGCGGTTCGGCCAGTCCACGATCAGCGGCAGATCGACGGTGCCGGTCTTGTCCGCCATCTCGCCCCAGACACGCGCGACATAGGTTTTCTTGGTCTGGCGGTTCTCGAATTGCAGGCCCAGATGGCGCTGGGCATGGGGCGTGAGCGCAAAGATCATCACACCCGACGTGTCGCGGTCCAGCCGATGCACCAGCAGCGCGTCGGGAAACACCCGCTGCACCCGCGCGATGAGGCAATCGGTCAGATCCTCGCCCTTGCCCGGCACGCTCAGCAGGCCGCTGGGTTTATCGACCAGCAGCACCTGATGGTCGTGGTGCAGGATGACAAGCGGGTCCTGGGGCGGGGCGTAATCGCTCACCCTGTGGCCCTTTCGCCAAAGATCGCGGAGCCGATACGCACATGCGTCGCGCCCAATGCGATGGCGCTTTCGAAATCGCCGCTCATGCCCATCGACAGGCCCGCCAGACCGTTGCGCGCGGCCATCTTGGCCAGCAGCGCGAAATGCAAACTCGGTTCCTCGTCCACAGGCGGGATGCACATCAACCCCACGACAGGCAGGTCCAGCGCGCGCGCCTCGGCGACGAAGGCATCGACCTCGGCGGGCATCACGCCTGCCTTTTGCGGCTCTTCGCCCGTGTTCACCTGCACAAACAGGTCGGGGCTTTCGCCCCTTTCCTGCGCCAGCCGCGCCAGCACCTGCGCCAGCTTTGGCCGGTCGAGCGTGTGGATCGCCTGCGCCAGTTCCACCGCAGCCCGCGCCTTGTTGGTCTGCAACGGGCCGATCAGGTGCAGGGCAATGCGATCATAGGTTTCGCGGAATCGCGGCCATTTTCCTGCCGCCTCCTGTACCTTGTTTTCGCCAAAGACTCGGTGCCCCTGATCCAGTACAGCGGCGACACGGGCGTCGGGTTGCACCTTGGACACCGCGATCAGGGTCACGTCCTGCTCGGGGCGGCCCGCGCGGGCGCAGGCGGCGGCGATACGGTCCTGAATATCTGCCAAAGGCATGGAAGGTCCTTCAAAAATAGGGGGCTGACTTGATGCTGTCGAAATAACGCCGTTTTACGGCACTGTCATGCGGCGAAAACATGGTGTGACCTTGATGCATCATTTCCCAGCAAGACGCTTGAAATCATCCGGTTTGACTTGAGTGTCACAGAGGTTGGGCGCAATTAGTCTGCAATGCTAGAGTATCTGGCATTCTTGGGAATGCAAAACACGAGGGAATTATCCAATGAAAAGCATCCTTCTTACAACAACTGCCCTGGTCGCCTTCGCTGGCGCGGCAGCTGCCGAAGGCCACAACGGCGTAAGCTTCAAGGGCACCGCCACTCTGGGTTACAACGACAGCGATCCAGCTGTTGAAGATCAGGGCTTCTACTGGGACGGCCACCTTGACGTGAAACTGTCGCAGGAACTGGACAACGGCGTGACCGCCGGTGTGACCGTTGACTTCGACTTCGCTGACAACAACCTGGGCGAAAACCTGTTCGCAACAGATTACGTTCTGTCGCTGACCACCGCAGACGCTGGCCTGTTCTTCGGCGACATCAAGTTCGCTGCCGAAACACAGTGGACCGCTGCTGGCACGATGACTGCCGACAACTTCTCCGAAGCTGACGGCGAAACCGCACTGCGCGGCGATCTGACCTATGGCGGCATTGACATGTCGTTGTCCGTGGTTATCGCCAACAACGCTGAATTCATCGTCGAGGATGACACCGGCGATGCCTACACACAGCTGTCGGTCGGTGCTTCCGGCGATCTGGGTGCGTTCAGCTTCTCGGTTGCTTACCAGGAAGAGAACGAGTTCACCGGCTACTTCTCCGCTGATGGCCTGGGACAAGGCGACAACGGCGACTTCAACGACAGCGAAGTGTTCGGTGTGTCGGTTGGTACAACCTTCGCTGGCGCAACTGTTCGTCTGGCCTATGCTGACAACAGCGCGACCAACTCGACCGGTGTGTCGGTGTCCTACCCAGTTGGCCCAGTCACTGTGTCGGGTTACTTCGTTGCTGAAGATGCAGGCGATGACTCCTACGGCGTGAAAGCAGTTTACGCAGACGGCCCAATCAGCCTGACCGCAAACTACGAAGACCGTACCGGTTCCTACCGTTACAACGTCGAAGGTTCCTACGACATCGGCAACGGCCTGGTGGCAAAAGCTGGTTACCTGGACCGCGAATCGTGGACCGGCGAAGCGTTCTACGTTGCTGGCGAATACGACCTGGGTGGCGGCGCATCGCTGCTGGTGTCCTATGCTGATGCAGAAGACGCTGACTACGCTGACGACGACGAAATCGGCGCAGACGAGTTCCAGTTCGGGACAACTGTTGAACTGTCGTTCAAGTTCTAATCCAGAACCCTCGACATTCCTAAGCGAGAGCGGCCCTTCGGGGCCGCTCTTTGCGTTTGCGGGTATAGCCATCGCCGCCGCGCCGGATTATGACGGGGCAACGCCTTTTTACCCCCGTGAAAGACCATTGTGATGACCTCCTACTCCCCCGCTGCGATCGAACCGAAATGGCAGGACATCTGGGCCGAGGGCCAGATCTTTGCCGCGCACCGCAGCGCGGACAAACCCAAATACTATGTGCTGGAAATGTTCCCCTATCCATCGGGGCGCATCCACATCGGCCATGTGCGCAACTACACGATGGGCGACGTGATCGCGCGGTACAAGCTCGCGACAGGCCACAACGTGCTGCACCCGATGGGCTGGGACGCATTCGGCATGCCCGCTGAAAACGCGGCGATGGCGTCGGGTGGGCACCCCAAGGACTGGACCTACCAGAACATCGCCGACATGCGCGCGCAGATGAAACCGCTGGGTCTGTCCATCGACTGGTCCCGCGAATTTGCCACCTGCGATCCGGAATATTACGGCCAGCAGCAGGCGCTGTTCATCGACTTTCTGTCCAAGGGCCTGATCTATCGCAAGAAAGCGGTGGTGAACTGGGACCCTGTCGACATGACCGTGCTGGCCAACGAACAGGTGATCGATGGCAAAGGCTGGCGGTCCGGCGCCGAGGTCGAACGCCGCGAACTGGTGCAATGGTTCTTCAAGATCTCCGACTATTCCGAGGAATTGCTGAGCGCGATCGACGGGCTGGACAACTGGCCCGCCAAGGTCAAGCTGATGCAGGCCAACTGGATCGGCAAATCGCGCGGGTTGCAGTTTGCATTTGAACGCACTGATGGCGGCCAGATCGAGGTCTATACCACCCGCCCCGACACGTTGCTGGGCGCGTCCTTCGTCGGCATCTCGCCCGATCATCCGCTGGCGAAAGAGCTGGAAGCCAAGGATGCGAAGGTTGCCGCCTTCTGCGCCGAATGCCGCAAGGGTGGCACCACGGCAGAGGCGATTGAAAAGGCCGAAAAGCTGGGGCTGGATACCGGCCTGACGGTCAAGCACCCGATGGCGGACCAGCCCGACCTGCCCGTCTATATCGCGAATTTCATCCTGATGGATTACGGCACGGGCGCGATTTTCGGCTGTCCTGCCCACGACCAGCGCGATTTCGATTTCGCGACCAAATACGGCTTGCCGATCATCGCGACCTTCCTGCCGGATGCGGATGCGCCCACCGACCTGACCACCGCCTATGTGCCTGCCAAAACCGAAAAGGTGTTCTACACCAAAGGCTTCGCGGGTGACCAGTGGCAGACCGGCGAACAGGCCGTCGACGCCGCCATCACCCATTGCGAGGCAAACGGCATCGGCCAGGGTGTGACCAAATTCCGCCTGCGCGACTGGGGCCTGTCGCGCCAGCGCTATTGGGGCTGCCCCATTCCCATCGTGCATTGCGACGACTGCGGTGCCGTGCCCGAAAAGAAAGAAAACCTGCCCATCGAACTGCCCTATGACGTCACCTTTGACGTGCCGGGCAACCCCTTGGACCGCCACCCGACATGGCGCAACTGCGCCTGCCCCGCCTGTGGTGCGCCCGCACTGCGCGAAACCGACACGATGGACACATTCGTCGATTCGTCGTGGTATTTCGCCCGCTTCACAGCGCCCCATGCACCGACGCCCACCAATATGGACGACGCCGCCTATTGGATGAACGTGGACCAGTATATCGGCGGCATCGAACACGCGATCCTGCATCTGCTCTACAGCCGCTTCTTCGCCCGCGCGATGCAGATCACCGGCCACCTGCCCGACACCGCGATTGAACCGTTCAACGCGCTGTTCACGCAAGGCATGGTGACGCATGAAATCTACATGACCCGCGACGAGGCGGGCCGCCCTGTCTATCACTTCCCGCAGGACGTGAAGAACGGCAAGCTGGCCGATGGTACGGCCGTCGAGGTGATCCCCTCCGCCAAGATGTCGAAATCCAAGAAAAACGTCGTCGATCCCGACGATATCCTTGCCCAATACGGGGCCGATACCGCGCGCTGGTTCGTGCTGTCCGACAGCCCGCCAGAGCGCGACGTGGAATGGACAGCGTCCGGTGCCGATGCGACCTACAGACACCTCGCCCGCGTCCACCGGATCGCGTCCGAGATCGCGGCGGCTGGCGATGAAACCGGCACCGGCGATGACGACCTGTTGCGCGCGATGCACCGCTGTATCCATGACGTCACGATGGGGCTGGAAACCTTCGGCTTCAACGCGGCGATTGCAAAGCTTTACGCCTTTACCAACACGCTGGGCAAATCCACCGCCTCTGCCGCCGTCAAACGGCAGGCGGCACTGGTGCTGGCGCAGCTGATGTCGCCCATGACCCCGCACTTGGCCGAGGAAATCTGGGCCAGCCTTGGCGGTGAAGGCTTGATCACCACCGCCCCTTGGCCTGTCGCCGACCCTGCGATGCTGGTGGACGATCACGTCACCCTGCCCGTGCAGATCAACGGCAAGCGCAAGACCGAGATCGTCGTCGCCGCTGATGCAAGCAAAGAAGCGGTGGAAACCGCCGTGCTGGCGCTGCCGGTGGTGCAAAAGGCGCTGGACGGCGCTAGTGTGAAGAAACTGATCGTGGTGCCCGGACGGATTGTGAACATTGTCATCTAGGACCCCTTCCCGCCGCCTGTTCCTGCTGGGCCTTCTGGCCCTTGGAGGCTGCGGGTTTGCGCCCGTTTACGGCGACGAGAACGTCCTGCGCGGCAAGGTCGCCTTTGACACCCGCGACACCGTGCCGGGATTTCGCCTGCGCGAGAGGCTGGAACAACGGCTGGGGGTCGCGGATGCACCGGTCTATGTGCTGCGCGCGCAGATCACCGACCGGCGGCGCAGTCTGGCGATCACGACATCAGGCGACAACAGGCGCTTTAACGTGATCGGCACCGCAACTTGGGACCTGAGAGATGCCACGACCGGCGACCGGCTTGCCAGTGGCCGCCACGAGACCTTTACCAGCTACGCCGCCACCGGATCGACCACCGCCACCCAAGCCGCCGAAACGGATGCCACCGCCCGCCTGTCCGTGGCGCTGGCGGATATGATCGTCAGCCGCCTGTTGTTGCTGGCACCGGACCTGCCGCGATGAAACTGGCGGGCGATGCTGCCGCCGGATACCTGCGCAAGCCCGATCCGGCCCATGCGGGCCTGCTAATCTTTGGCGCCGACCCGATGCGCGTGGCGACCAAACGCCAGCAGGCGATTGCCGCCCTTGTCGGTCCGCAGGGCGAAGAGGAAATGCGCCTGACGCGCATCAATGCCGCCGATCTGCGCAAGGATGCCGCCCTGCTGGATGATGCGATCAAGGCGCAGGGTTTCTTTCCCGGTCACCGCGTCGCCTTTGTCGAGGATGCGACTGACACGCTGGCCAAGCTGGTCGAGGCAGCCCTTGCCGATTGGCGGCAGGGCGATGCGCAACTGGTCGTCACAGCAGGCCAGCTGACCGCCAAATCGCCCCTGCGCAAGGTGTTCGAAAGCCACCGCAACGCGATGGCGATCGGCATCTATGACGACCCGCCCAGCATGTCCGACATCGCGCGCGCCTTGACCGAGGCAGGGCTCGACCAGCCGGGCCGCGACGTGATGGATGCGCTGTTCGCGCTGGCAAATACGCTGGAGCCGGGCGATTTCCGGCAGACGGTAGAAAAGGTCGGATTGTACAAGCAGGGCGATGCCACGCCTTTGACCATTGCGGATATCATGGCAAACGCCCCCCAATCGGCCGAGGTCGATGTCGACGATGTGCTGGATGTTGTCACTGCCGGTCAGGTCGACCAGCTTGGCCCTGTTCTGCGCGGGTTATACGCCCAAGGCGTGACGCCTGTGACGCTCTGCATCGGGGCGATGCGGCATTTCCGGCGGCTGCATGTCGTGGCATCTGACCCGGGCGGGCCCAGCGCCGGGGTGGCGCGGTTGCGCCCGCCTGTCTTTGGGCCGCGCCGTGACAAGATCGCGCGGCAGGTCAGCCAATGGGGCCGCGACCGTCTGGAAAAGGCGCTGACTGCGCTGACCGACACAGATCTGCAGCTGCGGTCGGCCAGCACGGCACCGCAGGCGGCGCTGATGGAACGCACGCTGATCCGCCTTGCCATGATGGCGCGTCGCTAATGCAAAAAGGCAGACCCGAAGGTCTGCCTTTTCCTGATCCGGCCTTGCGGTCGGGGTCAGAAATTACTCAGCAGCAGCTGCGATCAGCAGAGCGGCCAGAACGCCGACAACGATGAAAGCTGGGTTGATGGACGAACCGGCTGGTGCTGGTGCGGGTGCAACAGCGACAGGTGCTTCCATGGTTGTTGGTGCCAGGCTGCCTGCGTTTGCGGCAACAGCGGAAACGGCGATGACTGCGGATGCAGCGAGTGTAGTTGTAAGGCGCATGTCGGTACTCCAATTAATGCACGGGTGGTGCGTCACGGCGTGACTATCCACATTTCCCCCTTAAATCAGGCCGTTGTGGAAAATCCAAGAGTCTCCAAAACGATCAGAAAACGTCGATTTGCAGGTAGCCTGCGTCGGGTGAGACAGCCTGCAGGCTCCGCACGACCTGTCCTTGCTGATTTACCCAATAAACATTGGTAAATTGAAGCTGATCGCTGACGCATTTCTCTTCAAAGCGGGTCGTATTTTGCGTCACTTCGCCGCGCTCGAACGGGTCTGGACCCATCGAAGCGATGCTACATTGCAACAGTCTTTCCGAAATCTGATCAAGGTTATCCAGAAAGTCGTGCCTGCGTTCGGCCGTTCCGCCGCCTGCACGGATGGCGGCCCATGTTTGTGCAGTCTCGGCACCCATCAGGTCGCGCGGCATCCCCCGCGTGGCGACGACAATGCCGTTTTCCGTCGTGACGCTCAGGTTGGCACTGCCGATCCAGGTTTCGCGGGGCCCGTTGGTTCCAGCCACAACCATCGTGTCCCACCGGCCCAAATCACGGAAATTGACGCGCACGAATTGCCCCGGATTCGCGGCGATCTGTTCCTCAGTCGCCAGCGGCGGCGGTGGCACTGCCACCGGCGTGCGTCCTGCCAAGGTGCTTGCGGCCGTCGCCAGTTGCGCCGCGATGCCGCCCTGCCCCAATGGCCCACAGGACATCAGCCCCAAGGCGGCCAGCACAAGCGCCGATTGCCTGATCACATTCATCGCCAGAACCGCCCCCATGTATCCGTAAGATCTGCCTCGTGTGCGTCGCGCACGACATCGTAAAGCCGCCCGTCCACGCTCAACCGCGCGCCACCGTCGCCCGACCGCGTGCGAATCTGCGTCGCATAAGTCCCCCGCGACGTCCCGCCGCTGAAAAAGTCCTGCGGGATCGAAACGCGCACGCCTTTGTTGTAGGACCCGTCGCCGAAGTCTTCATAGCTGATGTCGGTCTGGGTGACATAGGCTCCGACGCGGATACCGTTGTCGTATTCGCGATCGATCGACAGGGTCGCGCCCCAATCGCCCGCCAGATAACGCCCGACATCCAACTGCGTGTGATACCCGTTGCCAAGGTCGTAATAGGCCGACAGATGCCCTGTCAGCACGTCATAGTCGTATTCGTCAAAGCCCAGCAGCATATCGGTATCGCGCTGCGCGACATAGTTCAGTTCGACCCCAAGACCAAAGGCGCTGTCAGCGGGTTTCCACAGGACCTCGGACGACAGACCACCGAACATGCTTTCCAGATAGCCAAGGCTCACACGGCTATAAAGGTCGGTTCCGGGCCTTCCGTAGTGGTTCAGCGTCAGGGTCTGAAGGACGGGCACGCCGTCATCCCCGTAAAACTGGCTGTCGGTGCGGACATTCTGGATATCGGGCGTGCTGTCAGGGGCGGGGTCACGCTTGTCGGCCTTGAGCACGCTTTGCAGGATGGTCCCCGAAGCAATCAGTTGCGGCGTGATCTGATAGACGCCACGCAGGCTCAACCCCGCAGAGACCGCGATAGACCCGTCACCGCCGAAGGGGTTGATCGTCAGATATGGGCCAAAGCCCCACTGGAACGCATCCTGCTCAGGACGTGCATCAGCCAAGCTATCGGCAGGCCCCGCATCGCCAAAGCCTGTGCTCGCCAGCAAGGTCTCTGCAGCGGCGGGGCGGTTTTCAAGACGCTCGATATCGCTGCGCGCGATGGTGACGGCAGACAGGCCGATGCCACGCGCCTCGGGTTCCAGAATGAAGGTGTCGATGCTGTCGGGCATGACCTGCGTCAGCAACCGCGCGACGCGCCCCATCGCCTGTGCCTGCGACCGGTAGCGCCCGTTGACGTAACGCACCCGCACAGTCGTGTCGGTCATTTCCAGACCTGTCAGCGTCTGGCCTTCCATCTGCAATAGTTGCGCGGTGGCTGCACGCAAGCCCGGTTCCGTCGCGCGGTTCCAGCTTTGGGCGGCCTGCACATCGCGTACCTTGACTGGCGTCGGCGCGGTTTCGCTGCCGCTTCGGCCCGGACGGTTGTTGGCGTTCAGCGAGAATGTCCCCGACACCCCGACACTGCGCCCCGAGAGTGACGCGAACGACAGCTGCACGCTGTCGTTCGGGCGGTAAGTCACGCCAAGGTTATAGGGCGTATCCGTCTCTAATGCAGGGGAAAACGGCTGCTCAGGGTATGCGATCGTGGCATATTCCGCGACCACGCCCCAGCGGTCGTTGATCTGGTAGGTCAAACCACCAAAGGCCGCTGCATCGCCGCGAAACCAGTAATCGGACGCCAGCTGGCCTTCGGGGTCGGCATCGTCAAAGACCGGCCGCGCGCCCAGCCCCGACAGCGGGTTGTCGAACCCGTCACGCGTGGCCATCGCGCCCCATCCAAGGCCCGCCGTCACGGTCAGGTTGTCGCCGATGGTTTTGGTGGCGACCACATATTCCGACGCAAACCGCCCCGGCGTGAAGACATCACGCAAACCAAAGGCCAAGGCCGGCAGATAGGCGGATTCGTCCAGCAGGCGGTAATGCAGATCGAAACTGCGCTCGAATTCGCCATCAAGGATCGTCGATGTGGGGTTCCCATACAGATCGACCACCGAATACCGCGCCGCGAGCGTTGCGCGGTCGGTCAGCTGATAGGTGAAGGTCGCGCGGAAATAGCCTTCCTGATAGGCGAGAGACCCTGCCAGCGTGCCTTCGGCGGGTGATTGTGCGGTGGGCATGTCGATCATGCCCGGCATCCCGTTGAAGCCGTAGTTCAGATCGCTTTGCTGGGCTTGCGCCGCGATGCCCGCCATCAGTGCGATGACCGACGTGGTGGCAAATCTGGCTTTGGTCATGCGGCTGCTCCGTCCCTGTCTTGGCACAGGTCTAACTTGCCCTGCCCGCAAAGCAAACGCCCTTTGCCAAGAAAGTGCTGTGGTGCTGCCCGCCTGGTACAAAAATGCACCCGACAGGCAAATTGCGTTGCAAACGCCTGCCCGACACCGCCTTATGCCCGAAAGCTTGGGGGGAGAGGGCATGTATCAGGTCATAGGTCCGAAAAAGTCACGCGCCTTGCGGGTGCTTTGGGCGCTGGAGGAATTGGGCGCGCCATACGACCACCTGCCCGACATGCCGGGGTCGGATGCGGTCAAGGCGCTGAACCCGTCGGGCAAAGTGCCTGTCCTGATCGCCGAAGGCGCGACGCTGACGGATTCCACCGCGATCATGACCTATCTGGCCGACCGGCACGGCGCGCTGATCCCCGCCCCCGGCACGATCCAGCGCGCGCATCACGACGCGCTGATGCATACTGTGCTGGACGAGATGGACGCGATCCTATGGATGGCGGCGAAGCACAGTTTCATCCTGCCAGAGGCCCAGCGCCTGCCCGCGATCAAGGACAGTTTGCGCTGGGAATGGGCGCGCAGCCTTGACCGTCTGGCACCGCGTATCGCGGGCGATTGCCTGATGGGGGATGAATTCACGATTGCCGATATCCTGTGCGCCCATTGCCTGAACTGGGGCATGGCGATCAAGTTCGACATCGCAACCGATGGTGTGCAATCCTATCAGCAGCGCATGCGCGACCGCCCCGCCTTTCAGCGGCTTTTGGCGTAATCCGCAGCTGCCAGCCCCGCCTGCCGACCTGTCGCCATGCTGGCCGAGATCAAATAACCGCCCGTCGGGGCCTCCCAATCCAGCATTTCACCGGCGCAAAACACGCCGGGGCGGTCGCGCAGCATCAGATCACCGGTCAGCGCGTCGAGCCGGACACCCCCAGCAGTCGAAATCGCCTCGTCCAGCGGGCGGGGGCCTGCGTGCCGGACCTTCAGCGCCTTGATCAGCGGGGCCAGATCATCGGGATAAGGCATCCCGAACTCCGCCAGCAGCGCAAGGCGCACGGGGTCCAGCCGCAGGACCTTGCGCAGGTGGTTGGTGACGCTCGCCTTGCCGCGCGGTTTCGCCAAGGCGCTGCGCACCTGCGCTAGCGTCCAGTCGGGCAGCAGGTCCATGACGAGCGGCGCACCTTCCCGCATCGCGCGCGACAGCGCATAGATGCCGCCGCCTTCGATGCCGCGTGCGGAAATGATGCATTCGCCCCGCGTTGTGACCGCGCCTGCCGTCATCGCCACCGCCTTGACCGGCGCGCCGAGGTGCTTTGCCATATGCGGCGACCAGTCCGCGACAAAGCCCATATTCGCAGGTGCAAAAGGGGTAGTGACATCGGGCAGATGCCGCGTCCAAGCGCCATCCGACCCCAGCCGCGCCCAACTGCCCCCGCCCAGCGCCAGTACAACCGCCTTGGGGTGGATCAGTTGCACGCCTGCGAGCGTATCAAACGCCAGCGCATCGCCCTGCCAGCCGTTCCAGCGCCAGCGCGTCTGCAAGGTCACACCCGCCGCGCCCAACCGCGCCAGCCACGCGCGCAACAAGGGCGAGGCTTTCATGGCAACGGGAAACACCCGCCCAGTTGATCCGGTGAACAGGGGCTGGTCCAGCCCTTCCGCCCAGCGCATCACGTCCTGCGGGCCGAAACCGGCGAGAATAGCACGCAAATTGTCGGGCAGAGGGCCGAAGGCGGCCAGATAGGGGGCCAGATCCTCGTTCTTGGTCAGGTTCAGCCCCGATTTGCCCGCCATCAGGAACTTGCGCCCGACGGATGGCATGGCATCGACCACCGTCACGGACGCGCCCCGTGCGGCGGCAACCTCTGCCGCCATCAGACCGGCAGGGCCTGCGCCAATCACAAGGACATCGGTCATGCGGGGTCGATCATCCGCTTGATGGCGGTCAGATGGGCGGATGATGCCGCACAGACATCCGCCCCCAGAGCGCGGGCTGTTTGCAGCAGCGCGTCATCCGGCACAATCCGGTCGAGCAGGCCCCAGAGAAGCGCGGTCTCCGCGTCGATCTTTTGCCCTGCCATCAGGATCATCTTGGCGCGCGCAGGCCCGATCAGCCGCGCCATGCGGACAGGGTCAGAGGGTTGCGGCAGAAAGCCCAGCTTCATCACCGGATAGAAAAAGCGTGTCTGTGGCACCGCGATACGCAGATCGCAGGCCAGCACCATGCCCAGCGCACCCCCCGCCGCCGTGCCGTTCAAGGCGGCGATGGTCAGACCACGACAGGCGGCCATCGCACCCGAAAGCCGTTCCCAGACCGGATCGGTAGCCAGACCCGCGCGCGCGGCATCCAGATCGGCACCGGCACTGAACACGCGGCCTGTGCCGGTCAGGATCAGTAACTTTGCATCGCGCGCGCCTTCGGCGATATCGGCCAATTCTGTCAGCATCGCAGCCGTCAGCGCCCCCGCTTTGTCCGGCCGGTCGATGGTCACGACAAGGCTGTCACCGTCCCGTTCGGTGCGGATCATGCAAGGCCGACCATCTTGCGGATATCCGCATCGCGCAGGCTGATATCCTGCCCCAGATAGGGGTCCGCCTCTGGCGAACACATCCAGACCAGCGCGCGGGCGGGCCATTCGGGCGGGATATGCACCGACCAGTCCAGCTGGCTGACGGGGCCGATGCCGGATTCCTTGATATCGCGCTGCATCTGGGTCGCGACAGTGCCGGGCGACAGGCCCATGATCCGCAGCCCCTTGGCGCGGCATTCCAGATCGACGGTGCGGGTCAGCATGTAGGCGCCCGCCTTGGACGCGCAATAGGCGGTCCAGCCCTGCACCGGATTATGCGCCGCCCCAGACGAGATGTTCAGGATCGTGCCATGCCCCTGCGCGATCATGCCGGGAACGACCGCGCGCATCCCGTACATCACGCCCTTGAGGTTGATATCCACGGTGCGCGCCCAGTCGTCGGGGTCAAGATCGCCGAAATCGCCCATCGGATCGACGACACCCGCGTTGTTGATCAGCACGTCAAGCCCGCCGAATGTCTTTGCCGTGGCCGCGACGGCCTGTTCGACTTGCACATAGCGGGACACGTCACAGGGAATCGCAAGCGCCCGTTCTCCGATATCGCCTGCAATGCGGGCAATATCGTCGGTTGTGCGTGCAATCAGGGCAACATTCGCCCCGCATTCGGCAAATTCCCGCGCAGTCGCCTCGCCGATGCCGCGGCTGGCACCGGTAATCAGTACGGTTTTGCCGACCAGATCAAACTTTTTCACATCAATCCCTTTCGGTCTGCGCTGCAGATGGGTAACACTTTTGCCGATGCTATCCTTCCTTGGCGCATGTTGAAAGACCATGGCAGGATGGACGAACCCAGAATGGAAGGGATTTTGATGACCTGTAGAACGACTTTGCGTGGTGCTGTCTGTCTTGCGGCGCTGTTCACCGGTAACGCCGCAATCGCCGAAGTGACGGCCCAGCAGGTTTGGGACGACTGGAAGGCACAACTGTCCATGTACGGCCCCGACAGCCTGACCATTGGGTCCGAGGACATGTCCGGCGATACGCTGACCGTGCGCGACATCGCGCTGAACATGACGCAGGAAGAGCTGAACATCAGCGCGAACATGGGCGATATCGTCCTGACCGAACAGGGCGACGGGACCGTCACCGTGACGATGGCCGACAGCTTTCCGATCACCATGACCGATGACGCAGGCGTCGCGGTTACAGTGCTGGTCACCCAGTCGGGTCTGGAAATGACCGCCAGCGGCACAGCGGACGCTATCGACTATGCCGTCAGCGCCGATCGCTATACCGTTGCTCTCGACAGCATCGTCGACGGTGATTTTACCTTTACGGGTGATATCAGCCTGACCGGCAACAATCTGACCGGCACCTATACCACACGGCTGGGCGAGATGCGCGACCTCACCTACGAAGGCGCCTTCGAATCAATCGACATTCTGGTTGATGTGCAGCTTCCCGACGGCGGCGGCGAATACGTCACCGGCGGCGGCAAGATCAGCGGGCTCAGCATGCAGGCCGAGATGGCGATGCCGCTGGATGGCATGATGTTTGATGAAAACAACCAGATCGCCGACGGCACCTCGATCTCTGCTGGGTATACTGTGGACAGCAGCGAATACGTGTTCGACATCAACGCCGATGGCGATCAGGTGTCGGGGTCGTTCAGCTCCGGTGCAGGCACGTTGACGACGCTGGTCAGCGCCGCAAACCTTGCCTATTCCGGCCGCACCACCGATATCGCTGCGACGATCATCTCGAATTCCGCACCTTTCCCGATCGACATCGGTCTTTCGGCCTACGGGTTCAACCTTGAGATGCCCGTTGCCGCATCCGACACGGCACAGCCCTTTGCCTTCGGCTTTGAACTGGCCGACTTGACGGTCAGCGACATGATCTGGTCGCTGGTCGATCCGGCGAGCGTGCTGCCGCGTGATCCCGCGACGATCAAGATCGGTCTGGCCGGCATGGCCCGTCCGCTGTTCGACATGATGGACCCCGCGCAGGAACAGGCGATGATGAACAGCGACATGCCGTTCGAATTGTCCGAAGTCAGGCTGACCGACCTCGATATCTCGGTCGCGGGTGCCAGCGTGACAGGCGACGGTGCTTTCACCTTCGACAACAGCGACATGGTCACCTTCGCGCCACTGCCCCGCCCCGAAGGCGAGGTCAGCGTACAGATCAACGGCCTGAACGGGTTGCTGGACAATCTGGTCACCATGGGCCTGATCCCAGCCGAAGAAATGATGGCACCGCGCATGATGATGGGCATGTTCGCCCGCTCGACCGGCGACGACCAGTTGGAAACCAGTCTCGAAGTGACCGGCGACGGTCAGGTTCTGGCCAACGGTCAGCGCATCCGCTGAACCGGACTGATGTGACAGGCGGCGCGTCGGGACATCGGCGCGCCGTTCGCATGTCGTATCCCAGCCTTGCAGCGCCCCTGCCTGCGCACTAGGTCTCGGACAAGAAAAGGAAGCGCCATGACACAATCCCTGTCCGACCTGACCCACCAGCTGATCGACATCGCTCGCAAGGCTGGCGCCGAAGCCGCCGACGCTATCGCGGTGGACGGCACGTCGCTGTCGATCGACGTGCGGGGTGGTGCGCTAGAACACGCTGAACGGTCGGAAGGGATCGACATCGGCCTGCGGGTGCTGGTAGGCAAACGGCAGGCCTGTGTGTCGTCGTCCGATACCAAGCCCGACACTCTGCGGCAGATGGCCGAACGCGCCGTGGCGATGGCGATGGAAGCCCCCGAAGACCCCCATGCGGGCCTTGCCGATCCCGTGCAACTGGCGCAGGCGACGGACAATGCCGCGCTGCAAATGCACGACCCCGCAGATGAACCAGATCCCGCGATGCTGCAGGACCAAGCCGCCCGCGCTGAGGCGGCGGCACTGCGCAACACAGGGGTTTCGCAGGTGCAATCGGCCTCGGCCGGTTATTCCCGCCGCCGCGTGCATCTGGCAGCGACCAACGGGTTTTCCGCAGGCTACACCCGCACCGACAACGGCCTGTCCTGCGTGGCGATCAGCGGAACCGGCACCGCGATGGAGCGGGACTACGACTATGACAACCGCGTCTTTCGCGCGGACCTGCGCGATGCCGATGCCATCGGCACCCGCGCGGCGGAACGCGCCGTGGAACGCAGCGGCGCGCGCAGGCCCAAGACGGGCGCCTATCCGGTGCTGTTCGACGAACGCATCGCCAGCGCGCTGATCGGCCATCTGCTGCAGGCCACGAATGGCGCCGCCATCGCGCGTGGGTCAAGCTGGCTGCGCGACGCGCTGGGCGCGCAGGTACTGCCCAAGGGGCTGTCGGTGATCGAGGACCCGCACCGCGCGCGTGTGTCGGGTTCGCGCCTTTACGACGCCGAAGGCCTGCCCACCGCATGCCGCGCCATCGTCGATGACGGGGTGCTGACGGGTTGGACGCTGGACCTTGCGACAGGGCGCAAGCTGGGGCTGGACAGCACCGCCAATGCGGCACGGTCCACGGGCGCGCCCCCATCGCCCAGTCTGACGAATATCACCATGACCCAAGGCAGCGCATCGCGCGACGACCTGATCGCGCAGATGGGCACGGGGCTGCTGGTAACCTCGATGATCGGGTCCACGATCAACCCCAACACGGGCGACTATTCGCGCGGGGCGGCAGGGTTCTGGGTTGAAAACGGGGCCATCGCCTATCCGGTCAACGAATGCACGGTCGCGGGCAACCTGCGCGACATGCTGCTGACGCTGATCCCCGCCAATGACGCACAGCTGCATCTGTCGCGCGCGGTCCCGTCGCTCTTGGTCGAAGGTCTGACCCTTGCGGGAGAGTGATCTTACCCTGCTGGTCGCCGCCGCACGCAAGGCGGGGACCATTGCGACAGGCTATTTTGGCCAATCACCACAGGTGACCGACAAACCGGGCGGTGCCGGCCCCGTGACCGAGGCCGATCTGGCCGTCGACCGGATGCTCGCGGATTTCTTGCGCGACAAACGCCCCGACTATGGCTGGCTGTCCGAGGAATCACAGGATGGCCCCGCGCGCCTATCCACCACATGCCAGTTCGTGATCGACCCAATCGATGGCACGCGCGCGTTTATCGACGGGGCGAAGGACTGGTCGCATTCTCTTGCCATCGTGGAAAACGGTGCCGTTGTTGCCGCTGCCGTCTATTTGCCGCTGCATGACCTGATGTTCACCGCCACCGCAGGCGACGGGGCGCGCCTGAACGACGCCCCGATCACGGTCAGCCGGTCGGCGCTGCATGCGGCCACTGTGCTGGGATCAAAGCCGAATTTCGCCCCAGCCCTGTGGAAAGGCGCGACCCCGCCATTCAAACAGGCGTTCCGGTCGTCGCTGGCCTACCGGCTTTGTCTTGTGGCGCAAGGCCGGTTTGACGCAATGCTGACCCTGCGCCCCAGCTGGGAATGGGACATCGCCGCCGGTGCGCTGATCGTGGCCGAGGCACGTGGCACCGTCACCGACCCGCAGGGCCTGCCGCTGGTGTTCAACAACGCGCATCCACAGGTGCCGGGTGTCATCGCGGCAGGGCATGAATTGCACGCCGATATCGCGGCGCGGCTTGAGCCTGCGGCGCCAAACCATTAGGGTCCGCGCAACACACAGCAACCCGAGGATTTCCCGATGACACAGCGCCTGCACCTTGTTTTTGGCGGCGAACTGGTCGATCCGACCAAAAACGCGTTCAAGGATGTGTCCGCTATCGAGATCGTGGGGATGTTCCCGAATTACCAGACCGCCTATAATGCGTGGAAGGCTGCGGCGCAGCGCACGGTGGATGATGCGCATATGCGGTATTTCATCGCCCATATCCACCGCCTGCGGGACGAAGAAACCGCCGCATCTGCAACCGAAGAACTGGGCGTCTGACGACGGACAAAGGGCAGGATCATGGCGCGATCCCTCAAAATCGCGGCCTACATGGCGGGGTTCCGGCGCGGCAGCCCTGACGCGTCCCCGATTCCCTATCCCGAGCGCCCCGAAGGCGCGATTGTCTGGGCGCGGTGCAGCCTGCCCGAACAGGTGACCGCGATTGAAACGCTGCAACGCAAGCTTGCCGATGATGCCGACGTCATCCAGATTATCGCGACAGTCGCAGACTGGGACCCGTCGCTGGCCGGGCGCGCCTTGCCCGAACCCAAGGGCAAGGATGCGATCCGCGCCTTCCTGAAACACTGGCGACCGATGCTGGCCATCTGGGTGCGCGGTGATCTGGATCTGGTGCTGCTTGACGCGATCCAGACAGCCCGCGTGCCCAGCATTCTTGTCGATGCCTCGGGTGACGGGATCGACCATGTCGCGGGCGGCTGGGTGCCGGGGGCGATCAGGTCCTTGCTGTCGACTTTCGACACGGTTCTGGCGGTGGATTCAGCCGCTGCAGAAAAGCTGATCAGTGCGGGCACACCGCAAGCACGCATCGTCGTCACCGGATTGATGGAAGATTGCAGCCCTGTCCTGCCTTGCAACGAGGCCGACCGACGCGACGTGTCGGCCGCCATCGGGACGCGCCCTGTCTGGCTCGCCGCCGCCGCGCGCCCAAACGACTGCAAGGCGCTCTGTCAGGCCCATCTGGAGGCCGGACGCCGCGCGCACCGTCTGTTGCTGGTCATCGTGCCCGACACGCCAGACTGCGCCCTGCAACTGGCCGAGGATATGCGCGGCTTTGGCTTTCACGTTACTTTGCGGTCGGAAAAGCCCGAACCGCCCGAACCGACGCAGGTGTTTATCGTCGATGGCGATCCCGATCTGGGGCTTTGGTACCGGATCGCGCCGGTCACCTATCTTGGCGGCACGCTTTACGGTGGCGGCTGTCGTGATCCGTTCGAACCCGCGGCGCTGGGGTCTGCCGTGCTCTACGGGCCGCATGTCGCCCCCTACCAGCGCCATGCCGCGCGGTTGAACGCCGCTGTCGCATCGCGCCTGATCCGGTCCGCCGACACCCTTGGGTCCACGGTCGAGGCGTTGCTCGCCCCTGACAAGGCCGCGCTGATGGCCCATGCGGCATGGGATGTCACCTCGCGCGGGGCCGATGTCACCAACCAGATCGTGGCACTGATCCGTCAGCGGCTTGAAGACAGGGTGGCCTAGATGCGCGCGCCCGGGTTCTGGTTCACGTCACCGCAAAGCCCTGCGCTTGTCGCGCGTCTGCTGGCACCTTTGGGCTGGCTTTATGCCACGGCAACCGCAAAGCGCCTGCGCAGGCCCGCCAAACTGGACGCGGCGGTGCCGGTCATCTGCATCGGCAACCTGAATGCAGGCGGCACCGGCAAGACGCCCACGACCATCGCGCTGATCGACAGGCTGCGCACGCGGGGGCGCAATCCGCATGTGGTGTCGCGCGGCTATGGCGGGTCGCTGACAGGCCCGGTGCAAGTGAACGAGCGCCGGCACAAGGCCGACCAGACCGGCGACGAACCGTTGTTGTTGGCGGCCTTTGCCCCGACATGGGTCGCGCGCGACCGTGCCGCCGGCGTTGCGGCGGCGCAGGCGGCAGGGGCAGATGTGATCCTGCTGGATGACGGGTTCCAGAACCCCGATGTGTTCAAGGACCTGTCCGTCGTCGTCGTCGATGCCCTGCGCGGTTTCGGCAACGGTCGCGTGATCCCCGCTGGCCCTTTGCGCGAACCCGTGGCGCGCGGTCTGGCGCGGGCGGATCTGCTGTTGTCCATCGGCCCGCCCGAAGCGCAGGACAGGTTTGCCTCTGACTGGCCCGTGGAGCTACCGCATCTTGTGGGCCATCTGGCCCCGCTGCCCACGGGTATGCCATGGCGCGACCTGCGCCTTTTGGCCTTCGCAGGCATCGGGCATCCTGAAAAATTCTTTCGCACACTGCGCGACATGGGCGCCGATGTCGTCCGAGCCGAGGCGCTGGCCGATCACCAGCCGCTGACACCCGCGCTGATCAAACGCCTCCAGATCGAGGCGCAGGTCCAGCGCGCACAGCTTGTCACAACGGAAAAAGACGCCGTGCGATTGCCCGACGCCTTTCGTATGCAGGTGCTGACGCTGCCGGTCCGGCTGCATCTGACGGACTGGTCCGCACTGGATGCAGCCTTTGACAGGCTGGGGCTTTAGCCGATCCGCGCGTCGAGGATATTGGCGAATTCAGGGTAAGCCATGTTGCTGTAAAGCCGCCCGTCGATCACGAAGCTCGGGGTCGAGGTGATCCGGTCACGTTCGGCATTCGTCTGATACCAAGTATAAAGCGCCTCGGCCTTTGCCGCATCCGACAATGCCGCATCAAGTGCTGCGTCATCCAGACCCGCGACCTTGGCCATCCGGCGCAGCTGTTCGACGATCACGACAGGATCGCCGCCTGCCAGCCATGCGCGCTGCTGTTCGTACAGCATGCTGGTGAAGGAAAAGAAGAAATCGGGGTTGTTCTGGCTGCGCGCGATCATTGACGCCCAAAGGCCCGGACGGTCGAAATACACCTCGCGATAGACAAAGCGGATCTTGTCCGTGTCGATATAGTTTTCCTTGATCTGCTTGAACTGGTCGGCGTGGAACGTCGCGCAATGCGGGCAGGTGTATGACGCGTATTCGATGACTTCGACCGCGGCATCGGGATTGCCCAGCACCATTTCCATGACCTCGGGCAAGGTGCCATCGGCGGATTGCGCATTGGCGGCACCGGGCAACAGGCCAGTGACCGGATCGGGACGGCTGGCCAGCCAACCGGCACCGGAAATCAGGGCGGCACCACCGGCGGCGGCCAAAAGCGTTCTGCGTTTCATATCTACCTCTGTTCAGTTCTTCTGTTTCGCAAGGACATGTGTGCCAAGTCTGGCCAAAGCTGCCCGTAAATCGTCGCTGTCTATTTTCTCAGATAGGGCGGTGGCTTTGCAAATCACGTCTGCGCTGGGTTGCGTTACACGTTTCGGCGCTGGCGCAAAGGCCACCCGCCCGTCGGCAAAGCCTGTGGGTGCTGTCTGCGTGATCCGCACCCGCGCGATGGCGCGGTAGCCGTAGCAGGCGTTCACCTTGTCGCGGATCTGGTCCTTTTGCATTTCCAGCATCGGGGCCTGCGCGCCCGTGGTCAGCAAGGTCAGCGTCGCGCCCATGCCGCCGCGTCCGTAGCTGACGTTTACCGGTGTCGCGATTTGCGCGGTGCTGTCGCCCACGACTTCGGCCCAATGCGTTAACAGCCGCGTCACCGCAAAACCGCGCTTTTCGCTGGCGCTGCGGATGCGGGTCTGCACCAGCGCGGCGGCGCGCGAAAAACCATAGGTCGTGCCATTGGGTCGTGGCTGTTTCATAGCTTTGCATTACCTTATGTCTGGCCCAGCGCCAAGCCTGCGCTGCCGCACCCGGGGGAAACCGCCTTGCACGATCTGAGCTCTGCCCTGCTGGACTGGTACGACCGCCACGCCCGCGCCATGCCGTGGCGTGTGCCGCCTGCCGACCGCAAGGCAGGTGTCGCCCCCGACCCCTATGCTGTCTGGCTGTCCGAAGTGATGCTGCAACAAACAACCGTTGCCGCCGTGCGCGATTATCACCGCAAGTTCACGGCCCTTTGGCCCAGCGTGCGTGATCTGGCGGCAGCGGATGATGCCGCCGTCATGGCCGCTTGGGCAAGGCTTGGCTATTATGCGCGCGCGCGCAACCTGCTCAAATGCGCGCGGGTCGTGGTGGCGGATCATGGCGGCACGTTTCCGCGCGATCATGCGACCTTGCTGACGCTGCCCGGCATCGGCCCCTATACGGCGGCGGCGATTGCGGCCATTGCGTTTGATGCGCCCGAAACCGTGGTCGATGGCAATGTGGAACGGGTGATGGCGCGGATGTTCGACATCCACACGCCCTTGCCCGCCGCCAAGCCGGAATTGACCGCGCGCGCCCGCGCGCTGACACCTGCCGTGCGCGCAGGCGATTATGCGCAGGCGGTGATGGACCTTGGCGCCACGATCTGCACGCCGCGTAATCCCGCCTGCGGGATCTGCCCGTGGCGCGCGCCTTGTGCGGCGCGGATCGCAGGCACCGCCGCCGATCTGCCGCGCAAGACGCCCAAGAAAAAGACACCGACGCGGTACGGGATCGCCTATGTCACGCTGCGCGCGGATGGCGCGATCCTTCTGGAAACGCGCCCCGACAGCGGGCTTTTGGGCGGAATGCTGGGCTGGCCGTGCAGCGACTGGGCGGACGACCCCGCACCCGCACCGCCGATCGCGGCTGATTGGACAGCGGTCGCGGCCGAAGCGCGCCACACCTTCACCCATTTTCACCTGCATCTGCGGATCATGCTGGCGCACGTGCCGCTGGACGCGCAGCCCGACCGCGGGCATTTCGTCGCAAGGCCCGATTTCAGCCCTGCGGCCCTGCCCACCGCGATGCGCAAGGTTTACGATTTGGTTGCCGATCTGGTGCAGATTGATTGAGAGCCTGCCACTTTGCAGCTAGAATCACCGGACCACCACGACAAAAGGAATCCACGTCGATGACGCCGTCCGCCGCGCCTGAAACAGGCCCTATCCCTTCGGCCTTGCCGTTCTGGCTGTCGCTGGGGCTGATCCCGCTTGCGGTTTTTGCTGCGACGCAGGGGGGCTGGGCGCTGCTTTTGTTGCCTTTGGCGACATGGTGGCTGTTTTCGGGCCTTGATTACGTTGTCGGGCTGGACAAGGTGAACCCTGACCCCGCAACGCCCGAAAAGGCGCTGTTCTGGCACAAGCTGATCACCCTGCTCTGGACACCGCTGCAACTGGTGACGATCTTTGGCGTGCTGCATTACGTCGTGACGACAGACCATCTGACGCGGGTCGAGGCATGGGCGCTGTTCGCGGGTCTGGGCATCCTGTCGGGGACCATCGGGATCACCTATGCGCATGAGCTGATGCACCAGAAACCGAAACTGGAACGCTGGCTCGCGGACATTCTGCTGGCTTCGGTGTTCTATTCGCATTTCCGGTCCGAACATATGCTGGTGCATCACCGCTATGTCGCGACCCCGCGCGATCCGGTGACGGCGCGCTATGGCGAAAGCTTTTACCGCTTCTTTCCGCGCGTGCTGTATCAGTGCTTTGTCTCCGCACTTGGGGCGGAAAAGGCGATGCTAGCGCGCAAGGACCTGCCCGCGACGCATCTGTCCAACCCGTTCTGGCGCTATCTGGCGCTGCAGGTCCTGTTTGTGGGGCTTGCGGCCTATATCGGTGGGCTGTGGGGCATTTTCCTGTTCGTGACGCAGGCGTTCTGGGCGGTTTTCCAGCTCGAACTGGTGAATTATGTCGAACATTACGGGCTGACGCGCAAACATCTGGGCGACGGCAAATACGAACACGTCAAACCGCGCCATTCGTGGAACGCGTCGCAGCGCGCGTCGAACTGGCTGCTCATCAACCTGCAACGCCATTCCGACCACCATTACAAACCCGACCGGCGGTTCCCGCTGCTGCAGACCTACGCAGAGGATGAAGCCCCGCAGTTGCCCTATGGCTATCCGGTGATGACGATGATGGCGCTGGTGCCACCACTTTGGCGCAAGACGATGCACCCGCGGATCAAGGCCTGGCGCGAGGCGTTTTATCCAGAGATCAAGAACTGGCGGCCGTACAAATATGCACGCAACCCGATGCCTCGGTAGGGCACTCGCGCCCGTTGGGGCAGATCGGGAACCAAAACGCGCCGTATCGGTTTGAAGGACATACCAATGTCACCAAACAGGAGCGCATCCAATGCGGATCAACACCTCTTCACGTGCGATCATGGGCCTTGTCGCGCTTTTGGCGCTGGCCGCCTGTGGCGATAACACCACCGAACGCGCGGCAACCGGTGCCGCCACCGGCGCGGTGGTCGCCGGACCGGCCGGTGCGCTTGTCGGCGGTGCTGTCGGCACAGTGATCGAGTAAAAAAATCCCCGCCATCTTGCGATGACGGGGCAAAGTTAGCGCCAGCGGTCCCTGCCACCATGACAGGGTTCGCCGCAGGCGCCGGCGGTATCAACGTTGGTGAAACTTAGTGTTTCTCCATCTCGGAGCGGATCTGCTGTCGTAGCAGATCAATGGGCACCTTTTGCCCGTCGCGTTTGAATTGCCAATAGGTCCAGCCGTTGCAGCTTGGCGCGCCTTCCAGATAGGCGCCGACCTGATGGATTGATCCTTTGATGTCGTCCCCGATCAGCGTGCCGTCGGCACGGACCTTGGCCTTGTGGCGGCCGTTCATGGACCACAATTCCTCGCCGGGGCGCAGCATGCCGCGTTCGATCAGCACGCCGAAGGCCACACGCGGTTCCGCGCGTTTGGATGTCGTGACCTCCAGCGCCTCGCTGTCGAATTTGCGGGTATTGGCGATGCGTTTTTCCGCAACCTTGCGATAGGCGGCTTCGCGTTCGATCCCGATGAAATCACGGCCCAGCATCTTGGCGACAGCACCCGTGGTGCCCGTGCCGAAGAACGGATCAAGGATCACATCGCCCGGATTTGTCGTGCCCACGATCACGCGGTGCAGCAAGGATTGCGGTTTCTGCGTCGGATGCGCCTTGTCGCCTTGTTCGTCCTTCAACCGCTCGTGGCCGGTGCAAATCGGCAGCACCCAGTCGGACCGCATCTGCACACCTTCGTTCAGCGATTTCAGCGCTTCGTAGTTGAAGGTGTATTTGCTGGCCTCTTCCTTGGACGCCCAGATCAGCGTTTCATGGGCGTTGGTCAGGCGTTTGCCACGGAAATTGGGCATCGGGTTGGATTTGCGCCAGACCACATCATTCAAAATCCAGAACCCTTGGTTCTGCAATTCGGCCCCCATGCGGAACACGTTGTGATAGCTGCCGATCACCCAGATCGCGCCATTGGGTTTCAGCAGGCGGCGGGCGGCGGCCAGCCAGGCCTTGGTGAAACGGTCATAGGCGGCGAAATTGTCGAACTGGTCCCAAGCGTCATCGACGGCGTCAACCTTGGAATTGTCGGGGCGGTGCAGGTCGCCTTTCAACTGCAGGTTATAGGGCGGGTCCGCAAAGATCAGGTCCACCGACCCGGCCGGCAGGCTGTTCATCACAGCGATGCAATCGCCATCAATAATCGTGTTCAGAGGCAGCGCTTGCGCCACCTTCGTCTTTGTCTTGACCGTCATGTTCGCCTCATTGCACCGGCGGATTGCCCGCTCTTTGGTTGGGCCCAATCTGAGTCAGAGACGATTCGCTGTCAAAACCTTTATTGAATCAATCACTTATGATTTGATCTTGATACAAGATATTGTGGACGGGTTTGAACGAACGCCTATGGTGTGGGGTCACACCAAGAGCGGCCAGCGCGGATTTATGGGCGGGCGTCGGATATCCGGCGTTCACGTCCCAGCCATAGCCCGGAAACTGTTGCGCCAAATCCACCATGTGGCGGTCACGCCACACCTTGGCCACGATAGAGGCCGCAGCAATCGACAGCGACCGTGCGTCACCTTTCACGATGGTCTCTGCCGACAGGGTCAGATCGCGTGGAACCATGTTGCCATCGATCAGCACATGGTCGGGTGGTGCGGTCAGCCCCGCAAGCGCGCGCACCATCGCCATATGGGACGCGCGCAGGATGTTGTGGGTGTCGATTTCCGCGACACTGGCCTCTGCGACACTCACCTCGGCGCAGTCCATGATCTGGGCGAACAGCGCCTCGCGCCGGGCAAGGGTCAGCGCTTTGCTGTCGTTCAGCCCCACGGGTAGGCGCGCAGGGTCCAGCACCACCGCTGCCGCAACCACGGGCCCCGCCAGCGGGCCGCGCCCCACCTCATCCACGCCAGCGATCCGCAGATGGCCGCGCAGGCGGGCGGCGTCTTCGAAAGAAAAGTCAGGTAATGTCATGCGCCCAGTGACCCCAGGACCGCGTCCAGCGCAAGAAAAAAGGGGCAGAGCGCCAGACCTGACACCCTGCCCAAAGGTGGCGCGGGAACCGGGGCAGGACACCGCGCTGTGTCGTGTGCCATTCGTGCCGTCAGGCCCGCCTGCGAGACAATATCAAGGGCTGGCCAGATCGCTGTGCAGACGCTAACCATTGATGATATTGAATAGCAGTGCGCCCTCGGATCAGATCGAAACATGAAAATTCTTTCCTTCTCCTTCCTGATCTTTTGTCTGTCCGCAACTTTTGCGCAGGCCGCGTGTTATGCCGATTACAAGGCCAAGCAGGACAATCCCCTGCGGCTGCATTACGGTGTGACCGAAGTCCGCGGCGATTGCAGTGTTGCGACGGCCGAGGCGCAGCTGCGCGACGGTCTTGCCCGCGACGGGTGGCAATTGTTGAATGTGCTCGGGGTCTTTGACGACTCCGGGCTGGAAGAACGAAGGGACAGCGCCGGTGAGTTCTACCTCCGCTACTGAATCGCGCGAAATCGGCAACCGGATCGTGGTGGCAGGCATTGCCGCCATCGTATTGATTCTGGGCATCACGGCTGTTTTGCTGTTCATCAACCTGCCGGATGCCAATGCGTTCAACATGCGGGTCGAACGGCTGTTCGTTGAAAACGACACGCTGACCGGCAATGCGGAAATCAAGCTTCTGGAAATCCTCGCCGGATCGGGCACCGCGTTTTCGGACACGCTGGCGTCCTATCGTTTTGTGATCTTTGTGCTGCTGATCTTTGCAACCGCCCTGCTGGTCGCTGCCGTCGCCTTTCTGGTCATGCTGATCGCGCTGAACCGCCGCATGGGCCGGATCGAACGGCAAGGGATCGAGGTGAATTCCCTGCTGATCAGCCGCGACGAGAAATCGGTCTATCTCAACGATTTCGAGTTCAAGCTGACCGATGCCGCGCTGGAAACCTTGTCCGTGCTGGCCGAGGCGCGCATGGACGACGAGGTGCTTTCGGGGGCGGAAATCGAAGGCGTGATTTCAGGCCGCGACCCGTCCGATTGCGACGAGGCGGCGGGGGCGACCCGCATCAAGCGCCTGCGCGATACTTTGGGCAACCAGCTTGTCAGCGAACTTCTGGTCAAGAATATCGCACGCAAAGGCTATATGCTGGCCATCGACAAGAACGTCATCAAGATGGTCTAGGTCCGGCGCAACGTTTCGCCCGGTGACAGTTTCGGGCTGAGCGTGACGGTGGTTTCATCCTCGGTCGAAAGCCCCAGATTGCGCGCGACGATGATCTGCGCGGCCTTGACGCCAATTTCACGGCGGCAGGCATCCATCGTCGCCAACTGGCGCGGCAGACCGTCCAGCAGCTCCACACCGTTGAACGCGGCCAGCCCGATCTTGTCGGGGATCGCAACACCCTGTTCCAAAAGGTAAAGCAAGCCGCCCGCGCCGATCATATCGTTGGAGTAATACAGGAAATCCAGATCAGGGCTGCGCGCGATCATCTTCGCCGTCATCTCGCGTCCTTTGGCCAATGCGGACCCGCCGGAATAGAATTCCTGATCCGCAATCTCGATCCCCGCCTTGGCAAGCGTGCGGGTGAAGCCTTCGAACCGTTTGCGTGCGCGGTGGTCAAGCGGCATCTTGGTGCCCATGAACCCGATCCGCTTATAGCCCGCGGCAATGATCTCCTCGGCCATCTTGCGACCGGCGCGGCGGTGGGAAATGCCGACGCAGGTGTCGATCGGTTCGCCATCGGTATCCATGATCTCGACCACGGGAATGCCCGCCTGCCGCAGCATCGCACGCGATGCCTCGGAATGTTCCAACCCTGCGATGATGACGCCGGACGGACGCCAAGACAGCATCTCGAACAGGACCTTTTCCTCTTTCTCGGGCAGGTAGTCCGTGACACCTACGACCGGCTGCAGGTCAGTCCCTTCCAGCACTTCGGAAATGCCCGCCAGCACCTCGGGGAAGACCATGTTGCCCAGCGACGGGATGATCACCGCGACAAGGTTTACACGCGACGACGCCAGCGCGCCCGCGATCTTGTTGGGGACATAGCCAAGCCGTTTTGCCGCATCCTGCACCTTCTGGCGGGTGGCGGCACTGACATCGCCCTTGTTCCGGAGGACGCGGCTGACGGTCATTTCACTGACACCCGACGCCTCGGAGACGTCGCGCAGGGTCAGGGGGCGTTTGTGATCGCTGGTCAAAACTAGGTCCTGTGCTGTCGTTTTGCCAAGGTTAGCTGGCCCGAGAGACGTTGACCAGACAAGCAAACGCAGGCATTGAACAAACCGGCGGCCCCGTGGCTCAACAGGATAGAGCAGCCCCCTCCTAAGGGGCAGGTTACAGGTTCGAGTCCTGTCGGGGTCACCAAAAACACCTGTAAAATATGGCGTTTTGTCAGGCGCTTGTGAAAGCGGCTGCAGAAACGCCCGTTTGAATTCCCGGAAAATCGAGTACTGCAGACAGGTTTTCTGTACAAAAGCTGTAAAAGTTGAGGCCGGTTTAGGCCCTTTCGGGGGCCGTCAATGAGCTGGCGCGTAGTGAACGAATGCGCCGACCGCCGCTTCGGCAGTGCTGCGCGCAAGCAGATCATCATGTTCCTTGCCGACAAGGCGAGCGACGACGGCTCGGGCAACTGGTGCTCCAAGGCCACGATCCAGCGCTACACTGGGTTGGGAGAGACCACGGTCAAGCGAACCATGCGCGAGTTCCTGAAGGAAGGTATTCGGGCCGAGACCGGCGCGCGGAATTGCAAGAATGGTTTCACCGTCGTTTACCGGATCGATCTGACAACGGTCGAAGCGCTGGACACTACTTTGGAGCCCGAGGTTGAGACGGGGTCCACAGTGGCCCCCGTCCAGATTGGACGCGGCAGGGGGCCACTGTGCCGAGGTACCAGGGCCATCACGGCCCCAACAATCCTTAAACCACCTACGCGCAAGCGCGAGGCGGTGGCGGATGAAAAAGCTGAGGAGATTTTGGCAGCCCATCCGCCCGACCGATTGCGCGGCAAAGCGGCCTGCCTTGCCCAGATCGAAGAGGCCGTGAAGGAGGGGATCAGGCCGGAGGCCTTGCTGCAAGCGGTCCAAGCCTATGCCACCGAGAGCGCGGGTTTCACACGCCCAAAGGTCTGCTTTTCCGGCAACTGGTTTCGGTCACGGCGCTGGCAGGCTTTGTCGAGATGCAGGCGGAAGACCGCGAAAAGACAGCAACGCTGCAAGGAGATCACCATGCGCGGCCACGATGCCTAAACTATGGATTACTGGCGCTCGGCAGGGACATCAAAGAGGTCAAGCTGGCGGGTCCTGACTGTCGCAGGCGTGCGCTGTCCGTTGAAAAAGAACAGACATGTTATGTTCACTTTTCAGAATGACCTATCCGACGGAAATCATTGGGGCCTTGCATTAAACTACCGTTATGGCAGTGTGATAACACTATCGCGCAACCTGAGATCAATCTCATGCTTTGTATCGGGGCGTCGTTTACGTCACCTGCCCGGGAAGGAGGAGTCTTGCTTTGGTTTGACAGTTCCGCGCGCAGGATTGCGCACCTATTACCCCTATGGCGTGAGGCGGCAAGCACAACGCCTGATGGCGCCGGGCGACTTCCGCCAGAGCTTGCGGCAGAACTTCATCGCCGGATTGTCGGCAGTGTAGTCATGCCCGGTGACCCCGATTATGAGCGAGACCGTAGGCTTGCAAACCCTCGCTTCTCGCACTTTCCGGATGTCATCGTTTATTGCGAGGTCGAATCGGATGTGGCCGAGTGTCTGCGCGTGGCAGCGCTGGCCGAAATGTCTGTTGTGGTCCGATCGGGCGGGCACAGCACGGCGGGGTTCTCGTCGCAACCGGGTTTTCTCATTGACGTCAGCCGGATGAACGATGTCTTTGTCGAACCTGCGGCGCTTCGGGTCTGGGCTGGTCCGGGGACAACTTTTCGCAAGCTGAACGCCAAGATCGCCTCTTTCGGTCTGCATACCCCTGGAGGGGCCTGTCCCGATGTCTGTGTCGGGGGCTATGTGCAGGGCGGCGGCTACGGCTTTACGGCGCGGATCTTCGGCATGAACTGCGATCAGGTAGAAGCGGTCCGGGTGATGCTGGCCGACGGCCGGATCGTCACAGCTGATGTCACGCAAAACTGCGACCTCTTTTGGGCGGTGCGCGGCGGGACAGGCAGCAATTTTGGCGTGCTGATTGATGTGTGCTACCGGCTGTATCAAGGCAACAGCTTTGCCGGGTTCTCGATCACCTGGTCGATTGCGGGCGAGACGGGCCTGCAAAACACGGCGGCGGCGCTGGAATGGCTGCAGGCGAACTTCATGCGGACCGCTCCGGCGGGCCTTGGCTACCAGTTGATCTGGGTGTTCGAGGGGCCGGAGGGCGCGCCGCGCGAGCCGCTTTTGCTCATGCGGGGAATGTATCGTGGCAGCAAGGACGATCTTTCCCGGCTGCTGTCGCCCGTGCTGGCCCGGTCGGGTGCGACGCTTCAGGCGTTGTATGATCCAATGCCCTATACCGATCTGAACTGCGTTCTACTGACACAACCCTATGAAGTACCGCAGTTTCCGCCGAATGTCTCTCCGATGCCGCCCCCCGAGGCAAAGCTGAGCCGCTATCTTGACCGTCCGGTCTCGGCCCGGGAGTGGCTGCCGTTGCTGCGCCATTTCCTGGCCAGCCCAAGCCCTTACACCATCGCCGCGATGGAGATCTATGGCGGGGCAATCGAACGGCCCCTGGTGCCGAATGCCTTCGTGCACCGCGAGGTTGATTGCGATCTCTTCTTTGATGTCTTTTGGCTGACCCCTGCCGAAAAGGCACCGATGCTGGCTTACCTGGACGCTTGGGAAAAACTGGTCGCGCCGATCTGGAGCGGCCGAGTCTATCAGAATTATCCCAGTCCCGAGGATCCTGACTTTGGGCAGCATTATTGGGGGGAGGTTTATCCGGTGCTCCGTTCGGTCAAGACGAAGTATGATCCCACCAACCGTTTCAAGTATCCGCAAAGCATTCCGCCATTAGATCCAGGTGCGGCAGGATCTGACCTACCGGGGCTTTCGGAACCGATCCGGGCCGATGATTGGGCCTGACCCGATTGCCACAGCATCCGGCGAGACCAGCGGGGTCTCGGTCTGGCTTGAAGGGATCGGACTTGGTCTTTATGACGCCGCCTTTGCCCGAGCGGATGTGGATCTAGAGGTACTGCCGCATCTGACCGATGCTGACCTGCGCGAGCTTGGCATTTCGTCCGTTGGGCATCGCAGAAAGGTGCTTGCGAACCTCCCCCTTGCACGGGGGGCAGGTCGGCCTGCCGATGCGGGCGCGGAGTTGCGTTACCTGACAGTGGTTTTTTGCGATTTGGTCGGCTCGACCCGGCTTGCCGCTGGTTTGGGGGCCGAAAGTTTTGCCGATCTACTGGATCGCGTCTATGCTGCTGTGGACCGCGCGGCCGAGGCATTTGGCGGGCAAGTCGCGCAGTACCATGGCGACGGGGCGCTGACCTATTTTGGCTATCCCGAAGCCTTGGAGGATGCGGCGCAACGGGGGGTTCTTGCGGCTTGCAGGATGGTCAAGGCGGTGGCGGACTTGCGGGTGCCGGGAGAGCCGCAGGTTGCTCTGGTCGCGCGGGCAGGTGTGGCAAGCGGTCTTGTCGTCGTCGATGGCCGTCCGGGTATGGGGCCGGACCGGTCGGGGCGCGCCTTTGGGGTGACCGTTAATCTTGCCGCCAGTTTGCAGGGTGTTGCGGCCCCCGGTGCTGTTGTGCTGTCCGAAACAACAGCCGGGCTGGTGCGAGACCATATAACGCTGCAGCCGCTTGGGTCACGGCAGTTAAAGGGTATCGAAACGCCGATTGCACTCTATAAGGCCAGCTGTCCTGGATCGCTCGAGCCGAGCATGGTCATCCGGACCAGACCGGTCCGGGTGCCGCTGTCAGGACGCGCCGCCGAGCGCGCGCTGATCGAGCGTCACTGGGAGCAGGTCTGTGGCGAAGGATTTGCCCATGTCACCGTCCGGGGCGAGCCGGGGATCGGGAAAACGCGTCTTGTCGCGGACTACCTTGATGCGGTGGAATCTAGGGGGCATGTCGTCCAGCGTCTGGCCTGCCATTCCCGCGCATTGGATATTCCGTTCTTCCCGTTTCTCGTTGCGCTTCGGCGCGAAAGCGCCTCGGGTTGCTCTAACTCTTCCAAGATGCTGGACCGGCTTGAAACCGCTGCAGAGGGCGATTGGCATGAACGAAGGCGACGGCGGACCGAGACGATTGCCGCTCTCGCCGAGCATTTTGCGGGCAAGCGCAAACCTGCGGTGCTTTGGCTTGAAGATTTGCAATGGGCCGATCCTTCGACCATCGAGATCCTGACCGCGCTTGTGTCCCGTCGTCCGTCGGGATTACTTGTCATCACCACCACCCGCACACCGGCTGACAGAACGTCCAATGATGCCGAAATCCGGCTTGGCCGGCTTGGCCCAGACGAGACGCGCCAGATTGTTGCCCGCCTGCTGGGTGGTTCTGGTCAGGCTGCCGGTGCGGCTTTGGTCGAGGCCTTGGTCCGAAGGTCCGAAGGGGTGCCGATCTTTGCCGAGGAACTGGCGCTGGATCTGCGCGCCAGACTGGAGGCAGCGGTCCCGTCAGATCAGGCTGATGTGGCGGCCCTTGTCCCATCCAGCCTAGTGCAGTTGCTTCAAGCCCGCATCGGTCGGCTTACGGTCGCGCGTCCGTTGATGCGCATCATCGCCACCCTGGACCGCAGCATCCCAACCTCGGTTCTGCGGGACTTGTGGACTGGGCCGGATCGACTGGAGGCGGCGCTTGATGAACTTGCCGTGGCCGGATTGGCCGAGCTGACCATTGGACAAGGGGAAGAGGAAAACCGGCTGAACATCCGCCACCAGCTTATCGCGGATTGTGCCTATGCCATGATCCTAAAGCGTGACCGGCCGCGCCTGCATTCCGCCAATGCCGATGCACTGGCCGCCCGGCAGGCGCGCGGTATATTGGTTTTGCCCCGCCTTCGGGCGGATCAGCTGGAGCGGGCGGGGCGGCTGCGAGAGGCGGCGGTGTTCTGGGCCGAAGCTGGCCGCGCGGCGGCGGCGCAATCGGCGGATGCCGAGGCGGCAGGACTTTTGCGTCATGCGCTGGACCTGGTGCCACAGCTTGGTCCGGATGACCATGACTGGAGCCGCAAGTTCGAGGCGGACACGCTGCTTGCACTTTATCCGACAATGACGGGCGCCTTCGGCTATTTACCTGCCGGGAACGAACTTTCCGCCCGTCTTTCTGCGATGATCGCAGGGGTGGGGGGGGCGGACAGGGTGCTTGCCGCCTTGTTCGTGCAGTGGATCGATCGGATCGTCCAAGGCGATATCGATGGTGCGCACGAACTGGTCGTTGGGTTGTCGCCGGTCGTGCTGGCCGAGAACCGCGACCTGCATTCGTTGGTGATACATCGTCTTGTGGGTTCGACGCATATGTTTCGGGGTGAGTTTCACGAAGCCCGCTTCCACCTGTCCGCGTTTATTGCAGATTACCGGCCCGCGGACCATGCCGAACCGCTGCGGGCCTTCGGAGCGACCGAAAACCTGTCCACTGTTCTCAGCTGTCTTGCCGCAATGGAGGCCATCACCGGCACGTCCGAGGCAACTGAACAAGCCGTATCCGCTGCTCTTTCGGCGGCCCAAGCGACCGGGCACCCCCACACCCTGTGCCATACACTTGCCTTTGGGGCTGCACTGCCAGCAGCGATCAGGTGTGACTGGGTCGCACTGGCTGCGCATGGCAAACGCCTTTCGGCCATAGCGGATGATCATGAGCTGGGCTTTTGGCGGCACTTTGCGGCGATGATCGATGGTATCGTCATTGCCGCCACAGGAGCGACGAAAGCAGGCCGTCTGCGGTTTGACGAAGGTCACGCCGCGCTGAAGCAAAGGGGGATGCGCTTTATGGGGCCAAGTTTCCGGCTTTGTCTGGCGCAAGCTGATACCGCAGGCCTTGTTCCGGCAGACGTCAAAGATATTTCGGACGAGCTTGCAAAGGGCGAACGCTGGCTTTTGCCGGCTGCACGGGTGCTTGAGGCAGCTATGCTCCGACAGTCATAGGTCAGACAGCAAGGCGTCGACATCGCGGATCACGATCTTGCGCCGGCCACTTTCAAGAGTGCCTTCCGCTGTAAGCCTGGCAATCGCCCGACTTACAGCCTCGCGGTTGGCGCCGACGAAGGTTGCGATCTCGTCATGCGAAGGCGCTTTGCGCAGGACGCCGCCCTGCTTTAGCTCGCCCGTATCTTGGGCAAGTCTCGATAGAAACACCCGGACACGGGATTCGACATCATGCGTCACCAAACCAAAAATGCGCTCGGTCAGGCGCCGGTTGCGGGCGGCAAAGTCACCGGCAAGGGCAAGGGCAAGTTTTGGCTCGGCCTGAAGCCAACGCCGAAAGGCCTCGCCGCCGATCATACCGAGGCGGCTGTCCTCGATGGCTGAAACGGTAATCGAACGCGGCATTCCGTCCAGCGCCGCGATCTCGCCGAAATGGCTGCCGGTGAGGATTTCGGTGAAAGCGATTTCGCGACCGCTTTCCGATACAAGCTGTCCTAGAAGACGTCCCGATAGAACAAAGTAAACTTGGTCAGAGCGTTCGCCTTGCTCAACCACGACCTTACCGGAGCGAAACGTGACGGTCGAAAGCTCGGCGTGAAACCTAGCTTCGACCGCTGGGGAGAGGCCCACAAGCAGGGATAGGCGCACGCTGTCCCGCGGACCGTCGGAGGCAGCGGCGGGGCTGGGGCTCATCGGGCAGTCTCCGCTGGCGGGCATGGGTCTGGCTAGAGGTCTAACGCACTCTTTAAACAAGTCAAGGTAGAACCAATTGCAAGATGGCTCTACCTTGACAGAATGTTCCGGGATCAGCCAAGCTGACGGCCAAGCACATCATCCAGCAGGTAGACCGACGCATTGCGGCGTGCCTCGCGAAGATCGAAGTCGGGACTATGTGCGGCCCGGGTCTGGAACAGGTGAACCAGATCCCGCGCCGAGGCGACAGGCCAGCCCTGCAGATGATCCAGTATCCGGGCCTGCCCCGGCCCATCCTGTTCGGCCCGGACCAACAACAGCGTCGGTGTCGGATCGGGCACGTTCATGCCACCCAAAGGCTGCCGCCGACAGACCGCCACAGCTGCGCCCGCCTCGCCCTCGACAACCTTCGCAACCAGTTCTTTGGCTTGGAGAAGGCCCGAGAGGCGCTGCTGCAGCATCTGTAGACTCAACGCTGGGCCGTTGTGGTCAGAGCGGTAGAGGATCTCGACGGCGCCGTCCGGGCAAAGTGCAAGGAATTCGTTCGGGGCAAAACCGGCATGGGACGCCTGCAATCGTGCCGCAAAGCCCCCGGAAAGGAAGAATGTCCCGCCATGGCCGTTGAGCGTGATAATCGAGGCAATAGCCTGAAAGACTGGGTTCCAGAGTGGTGTCTGCGCCAGACCTGGCCCGCCAATCGCTTGGGCCAGCGTCACGCCGTCCTGCACGACCCGGCGCGACAGGGTGCTCGCCACGTTCTGCAGAACAAGGATCGCGTGGCAGGCTTCGCGGTCGACCTCTTCGATTCCTGCCTGCACTTGGCGCCAGATCGGTTCGACAGTAACCGGATTGGTCAGCTTCGCAGCATCGGCCGCAATCATGGTGTCCAGCGCACCGCAGTAGCTGGGCATGAGGTCAAGGTCGGGAATGGATTCCACCAGCCGGGACAGGGCCCATGCCGCTAAACGCCCGGCGCTGGAGTGCATGCCGACGCCAAGGGCCTTTGCCGCTTTCGGCATTACCGCCTTTGCCCTGACCTCTGCGCCGCGCAGGGCATTTGTCAGCGTCTGATCATTGCTGTCCAGGACCAGTTTCAGCCGGACCAGCCGCTTGGCCAACTTTCTATCCGCAGTTCCGGTCGCCAGCGCCTCGCGGATGATCATCGAAAAGTCGTCGATAAAGTAGGGCAGCATTGGAACCGGGACCCCATTGATCGTGACACCCTGCCGGTCATCAATCTGAACCTCAAGCCAATGCTCTAGAAGCTCAACCGAACTGCGTTTCGAGATCCCGACATCAATCAGTTCGCCGTTCACCCCGACCGGCTGCACGCGGGGTCTGGCAGCCAGCGCAGCAGGTGCGCGACCTGACCCAACAGCAGCGGTGCCGCGGTGCGACTTAGCCGCACGCTGCCGCCGATCATGGCGTTCCGCATCATGCTCGGCAAGCATTGCAAGCTGACTGAAATAGCGGGGCGTTTCGGGCGAGGCTGCGGGTCTGGCCTGTGCGACAAGCTGCAGCGCGTCCAATTCATCTGCGTGCCGTGCAAGCAGTGCGGAATAGCTGAACCGAGACCTGTCAAGAAAAGCGACCACCAGATCGTTCACTTTGGCAAATGCAATATACCATTGGTCCGGCGAAAGGTGGGGGTTGATCAGGATGCCAGTATCCCAGTCGTTCTCGCCACGTTCGGGCGCACCAAGCGCTGTGAACATGGCGCGACCACCCTTCAAGAAAAAGCGGATCACATCGTCCTGAACGTCGAACTCATCCCGCAGGCGCAGGTCAAGAGCCGCCAGAGAGTTCTTCAGCTCGACCACCCTTTCCTCGTGCCAGCCGGTCAGCCATCGCCAGGCGCGTGGGTGCATGGCCTTGGTGGCCTCACCGCTGGCCACACCCTTCGATGCAAGGTCCATTGCGGCGGCCTGATCGCCGCCGATGAAACGATGCATCAGACGGAACAGATAGAAGGGGGTGATGTTGTAAAGGCTGCGCGCCGAGGCCACGGCATTACCAGAGGCGCAGAGCGGGGTCACCAGTTCTGCGTCGATCTCATCGGCGTAGGCCGCGACATTGTTTACATCATCGTGCTGCTGTGCCCAGCGGCGCGCTGCTTGGTCAGCGGGCATTTCAAACATCCCAAGATAGGCGGCGGCGGACCGGACCCCTGCGCCAGAAAAGCCAAGGTCGTCGGCGCTGGTCATGCGGGCGACAAGGTCGGCGGCATCTGCTACGACCTCGGCAAGCTCTTGCAAGGCATCGGCAGGCCTGTCGGCGAGCATCGCGCGCACCAGATCGCTGCGAGCGGCCAGATCCTTCATCTGCTCTTCGATCAGAGGGACTGAGTCGCCGCCAAGCAGGGTCGGCGATCCCGAAGTCAGGGAGAAAAACTGCGTCATTGCACGGAAGCCGTTCTCGCGTGCCTTATCAGGGTCGTTACCGCCGCGCCGTTCGGCCTCGCGGACGACTCCGACATATTCGGTTTCCAGCACAGACATCGGATGAACAGCGAGGGCCGACCAGGCTATGGCAGTCGCCTGTTGCGGGCCGTCAAATACCGGCGCAGGTTTCGGCGGCGGCGGGTTCTGCATGGCGACGGCATTGGCCGCGCGAACGGCAATGCCTTTGAAATAGCGGTCGATCGAGGTGGGTTGGCGCGCCATGGTCGGATCCTTGGGCTGAAGAAGTGAAAGGAAAAAGGCAGGTGGCATAGAGGGCGCCACCTGCCGGAAGGGCGATGATCAGTTCGGTGCGGACTGGACTGTCGCCCCCCAAATCGCGATCAGGCCCGGAGCGAGGGTATAGGTCACGCTGAGCGAGCCATCCTCGTTATGGGTCATCGACTTGGTGTGCGTCGCGTCTGCCGAAGCCGAGAAGAACGGCCAGATGCCGAATTTCGCACTGCTCTTGATCTGCTGGAACTCGGATACAGAGTATCTTGCCGCCGAGGTCACGGTCAGGCTGTAGTCGCTGACCAACAGCAGTTGCGAGACGCGCCGGGCCAGAGAACCGTTAGAGCCGAAGAAGGAATCCCAGTCGCCCATGTTCGACTTCGGATCCCAGATCGCATAATCGCCCTTGGCATTATAGGCGCGGCTGACCAGCGAGCCGTCGTACCAAGCACCGGCATCCGACGCGATTGTGGCGTATTTGTTGATCGTCCCTGTGATCGTGAAATTGCTGGAGGCTGCCATCTGGTTGAGTTCGGTGAACGAGCCGTCCACGCCACCGCTGAAGATGTCGTAGAAGCCCGATGCAGAGCCCGAGACTGTGGTGCCGGTCGAATTGGTGTCCGCAGTGGCCGAGTTGTAGTCGATCTTTGCCGATTGCGCCGAAGTTGCGATGGCATTCTTTGCCACGTCGATCGTGGACGAGTAGATCGGCAGAGTGAAGCTTTGACCTGCGCTGTTGGTAAAGGTCATCAGGTTGGCCGGATCGACATAGTTGGTCAGCGCGACATTGATCGGATCGCTCAGCGTCATGTTGAAAGCGGTGATCGCCGCATTGGTCTGATCGGGGTCAAGGCGCCGGTTGGCCCATTTCTTGAACAGTTCTTCCTGCGACAGATCGCTGGTGTCGGCGTTGCGGTAGACGATCCAGTTCGCATATTGGTCGCCCAGAGCTGCCCGCAGGCCGCTAGTGCTGGTCGGCAGCATCGCATGCAGAAGCTGGTTGTAGGCCGTGGAACGGTGGTTCTTGCCGGAAGGGTCAAAGAAGGCCGTGGTGGACTGCGGCGGAACCGCGTCAGCCATCAGAAAGAGACCGCTGGAATCAGTCGTTTGCAGGCCAAGCGTGCCCTGGGCAAGCTGAAAGGTCTTTGGGTCCATGCCCATGGCACTGGCAACCTGATTGCGCCATCCGGCGTTGAGGTCGTTGATCTGCGCGGCGACACTTTCGGCTGCGAAGTTGATTTCGTCCTTCATGGTGAAATTCCTTTGTTGTGAGTGGGTGCATACCCTAGGTTCAGATGCTCAACCCGAGACAGGTCTCGGTATTGTCAGCCAAACCACTCTCGCCGAGATTGCAGAGCCGTTCAGTGCGCCGGGACACAGACCGGCGGCAAACCGTGGCTGGAGACGACAGGCTACCCTATTCGTCGTCAGCTGCTCACCCGCCTGGTCAATTGCGCGTACGGTGTCCGCCTCGGCGTTCCGCCGCACCCAGCCCATCAGTTCGCCCGCGACAAGCGAGCCGACCGTGACCCCAATCCCTGCACCATTGGTAAAGTCCTGCGCCAGATCAGCCGCCGTATCGGAGGCGGACTGGCTACCGCTGTTGCAGAGGCGGGGTGCATCATCGCAGGAGAGCTTTGCACGGGCCTCAAAGGGTGTAGCCGCTGCCTGCGCAGTAGTATCCTGCTCTGGGGGTTTGGCTCTCGCGGGGGCGAACGCAAGCAGCACCGCCACCAATAGCGCCATCAAGCCGGTCAGGAAGGTCCGGAGCCGCAGGGTCATGCCTCTGGTTGAAAACGGGGGCTGCGCAACACCACCTCACGTATCGAAGCCCATGCCGGATGCGCAGAACGGGCTTGGGTGGCGTTAACCGCTGGCATGGTCGTGGCGGCAGCCCTTTTGTGCGGCAGCGCGTTTTGCGTTGCGCAGCCCGAGATCACAGCAAACGACTACAACAGGTCCGTCCAGTTCATCACACAATACGATGCTGCAGGCTGGCGCGGTATTGCCGACGCACCTGTAATCCTAGATCGCAACGGCCTCAGCTACCGCGCAATCGCTATGCCAGAGTATCAAGTGCCAGAACCAAGAGAGAGATCAAGCAAGGGGCTTCTGATCGGGGTACTCAAACTTTGTCGTCACGCTCCCGTCTTCGTTGATGAACAGCGTGAATGCGTCCCAGTTGCCGCCGGTATGGGCCTTCATTTTGGCATGAAGTTGAGGAACCAAATCCATGACGGGAAACGCCAAAGTGTGATCCAATGCTGCAGAAAAACTTTCGCCGTTTTTTGCATAGTAGAACGTTTCACCGACGCTTTCGCTGCCATCCTCATAACCATGATCATATTCAAATCGGCAGCGGGCGGATGTTGCGTCAGATGGACAACTTCCTTTGACGATCCGATACAGCTTGTCGATGATCAGTCTCTGCTCTTCAATGGGATTGCTCACATCAACCTCCAGCCTCATTTCTAAAGTTCCGAACCCGTGTCTCACCGTTGATGCTATACTCAATCCGGACGCTATCCGGCCTTGGATTGTAAGGATCAGCCCGATTCAAGCGCACAGTCACATTTCCAACATTATCGCCATTTTGAAGTGAACGTGTGATTTCGTTCTCCCAACTTCTATAGGCGCTGTTGTTGAAATTCGAGTTTTGCGGGAACAGGTTGAACCGATCACAGGTGCCGCCATGGCGGCAGGCTTGAATGTGTCCGCCAACGTCACCGGCTATGCCTTCCCGACCCACCGCAGTCTGCCGCCCATCCCGAACGCCAGAACTGTTCACAGGCTGGTATGTAATCTCATCGACATAGCCACCCTCTCCCGTCCTGAACGTCGTGCCGTTGCTCAATTCAACCCTAGTGTTGGCAGGCGGGTTATTCAGAAGTTCAAATTCAGGCGTTCCACGTGTTGCGCGTGACGAATCAACAGTGACTGTTCTATTCGTCGCCAGTTGCTCACCCGCCTGGTCGATCGCGCGCACGGTGTCCGCGTCGGCGTTCCGCCGGACCCAGCCTATCAGTTCGCCCGCGACACGGCTGCCCGGGACGAGCGAGCCGACCGTTACCTCGATCCCAGCACTGATGGCGAAGTCCTGCGCCAGATCAGCCGCCGTATCGCAGGCGGACTGGCTGCCGGCGTTGCAGGCATCAAGCGCGACCCCGAGTTCATAGGCATCGCGGGCCGTCAACACCTTGTCCGTCACCTCCAGCAGACCAATGACGATAGGGATCAGAAACCAGATACCATTGTTCTCTGCCGCGTTTTCTCCGGCATCAGCGCCCACATTGGCGCTGCCACCCGCGGCCGCCGCAGCCAGCCCCCCCGCAAGGCGGGCGAGAGACACGCCGTTTTCCTGCCAGCGGTCAAGATCGGCGCCAATCGCGGCAGGATCAGCCGCTCCCGCACTTGCATAGATCAACGCTGTCAGTTCACCTGCAAAAGCACCGATGGCCCCCGAAGAACAATCCCCCGATCCGACTTGGCCCACTACGCAGCCAAGGGCGGCATGGGCGATCAGCTGTGTCGTCCGGTCGATATCCCCGCCAGCGGCTGCCACCCCGATGTTCTGGGCTACCACTGTGCCGATCACATTGGCGGCGGCGTTTCTGAGATTTCCGGCAAGAGCATCGTCGAAATCCCCGCCCGAAATCGTGACATCCACGGCCGTGTTCACCGTTACGGACAAGGCCTGGACCTGCAGATTATAGGCGATCCGGTCGGACAAGGCTGCTTCGGGGCTGATTTGGGGCCCGATCCCCAGGCTTGCGCTCAGTTCGGAAACAAGGCCGGCACTGACCATGGACGCCACGAGGCCGCGCAAGCTATCGGCTGACCCAAGCTCTCGCAGAACCGCGCCAAGGTCGCCCTGATTGTTGACAAACGAAACCGCAGCCTGGTTCGACAGTGCGGTCAATCCCGCGTCAAAGGCAGCGGTCATTGCAGCGCTTTGCCCGCCAAGCTGTGCGGCCAGGGTCTCGATGCCCGGCCCCAGCGCCCAACTGGTCACCACCGTCACAAGCAATGCGCCTGCTTCGGTCAGGCCCTGGGATTCATAGTCCCATTCCTGGAATGCGGTTTCGGCCTGCTGCCAGCTGACGTTATCCATCTCTTGCAGCTGGCCCATCCACGCCAGACCGGGGCTTGCGGCAAGCTGTGCGATGCCAGCGTCAAAGTCGCCGCCTGTGGACACATATTCCGCGACGACCTGTCCGCCTGCCACGATCTGCAGCCCGCCGTCGGCGGTGATCCGCGTCGGCGTGCGCGTGGTTTCTGAAAATCCTTCGTCTTCAGAGTTCCACCACAGCAGATCTTCTTCGCGCATCTCGGAACGGGCAAAGGCGCTGTCCGCATTGCCCAGCAGCGCGATATCGCCCTGTTCGGCAGCAAGCGTGGTTTGCCCCCCGCTTTGCAGATCCGGCGCCACCAGCGTGAGATCACCCGTCTCGGCGGTGATGGTCAGGTTGCCGCCGCTGGTGATCGTTGTGTCTTGCGTGGTGACGCTTTGCTCCTGTTCCCGGATATTGGTCTCGACGCCGAAGAACCAGCCCGTGTCCACGTCAAAGCGGTAATCGTCCTGCCGGATGTCCTGCACCGAGGAGATCGCGACATCGCCCTCGGCTGTCAGGGCGGCATCGCCGCCGGCGTCAATTTCTGCGCCGGCGATGGTCAGGTCGCGACCCGCAATGATGTCCAGATTGTCGCCCGCCGTGACACCCGCCAGTTCATTCTCGAGCCGGTAGCTCCGGTCATAGCCCTCACGGAACCTGTCTTCGCGCAGGGTCTCGACCTGAGCGGCTTCCAGCGTGATATCGCCACCGGCCTGAAGCGTGGCATTCTGACCCGCCGCGAACCGTCCAGCTTCGGACGTCAGGTCGCCCTCGACGATCACCGACAGATCTCCGGTGGCGGCAATCACCGCCTCATCCTGCAGCCGGTCGGCAAAGCCGTTGCCGGTTTCGTCACGGATCACGGCAACCGAGTTTTCCAGCGTGCCGGCGTCGATGGTCACATCAGCGCCCGTGATCTGGCCCGATACATTGGCCAGCCGACCTTCGGCATCCAGCGTCACATCCCCACCCGACGCGATCTGACCGCCGATGTTGAGCAGATCGCGATCCGTCGCGATCCGCAGGTTTTCCGCCCCCGTCACAGCCCCGGTGTTGATCAGGCTGCCCGCCCCGATATCGACGCGTGCGCCGGCGATCTGCGCACTGGCAAGGCTGACCTCGTCAATCGCCCCCGCGCCGAGGTAAAGCACAGGCACCAGCACTTCTGCGCCGTCGATGGTCCGGGGTTCCAGCCAGATGATGGGGTCGGTCAGGGCCCCGACCTGTTCAGGGCTCAGCGCGATACCGGGCGTCAGTTGCAATGCACCTACCGCGGCGAGCGCGTTGTCATAGAACTGCTGCATCAGGGCGCGCAGGGTCGCAGGGTCTTGGGCCAGACGCTGCCCCGTCAGGGCGAACATCTGGTCCTGGATCAAACGCGCCTCGACATAGGCGTCGCCAAAGCGGCGCATGGTCAGGTTGGCGTCGTAGCCGCCGATCTGCTGCAGGAAATAGTCCGAGGACAAAAACCGGCTGACATCGACGAATTCAGGCCGCGTTTCGATAAGAAAAGGCGCGTTCGGATTGCCCGTCGGCACAAAAAGCGCCGGACGGTTCAGAATTGTACCGGGATTGACCGCCCCGAGTTGGGTCGGCGTAGCAAGGCCACGGTCGCCAGACGAAAGACCGATCTGGTCAACGCCAGAACGCACCGCGTCGTTGCTGACAAAGCCGGAAACATCGGCCGTGACCGCGCCACCTGCCTGGATCGCGGCAAAGACCGCACCATAAGTGACCGTATCCGTCTGTGTATCGGTGCGCGTCAGATAGCGCGTGTTGCGGTCGAAGCAGACCCCCAAGATCCGCAAGGCACAATACCGCTCCGTGTAAAAGGAAACCGTCTGGGTCAGAGTGACCTCGATCAGGTCCTGCCCGGTGTTGGTGACCGTATCCGCGGTCAGGGTCACATCACCGTTGGCCGCGATCTGGCTGAACCGGTTCAGGACCGTATCGGCCTCGATCGTCAGATCACCCCCCGCCAGCATCCGCGACGGCGCATCACTGGACGGGTCGGCCACCTGCCGTGTAACCGTTGTGGTTTCGACCACCCGATAGGTCGAGCCAGGATGACTGACACCGGGGAAGTCAGCCGCCGTGCCCTCGCGCGTTGTGACAGTGACCACTTCGGTAATCGTCGGCGCGGGTTGTTCGTTGGCCACAGAGGCTGCGGCAATCAGCAGGCGACCGGTGATCGCTTCGATATTGGCAGACCGGTTCCGGACTTCGGCGGCGCGTGGCCCCGTCAGCCCGCCAATGGTGATCGCACCCTCGGCGATGATATCTGCAAAGCGGTTTTCCAGCGTACCGTCGAGAGAGAGTGTCAGGTCGCGTCCGGCATAGAACAGACCCTCGTTGACAATATCGCCCGTGCTTTCCACCACAAGCGCACCTTCAGCCGCCCCAAGCGCGCCACTGTTGGTGACATTGGCCCCCGCAACGCGCAGATCGCGCTGGGTTACGACCGTTCCCGTAGCAAGCAGATCGCCCGTGGCCTGCAAAAAGCCTGTGACGCCGGACGCGAGCCGCGCCGTCAGGGTCATATCGCCCGCCGAGGTCAGGCGCACCGGCCCACCAGCCTCCAGATCGCCGCCCAGCGCCATGTCACCGCTAAGGGTTGTGACAGTGGCTTCACCGCCGGTTTCAAAGCCCGCCGTGCTTGTCAGGCTCTCGGCCGCGATGTCCAGATCGGCACCGACGGCATATGCGCCTCCTGTCAGGGCAAGCGCACCTGTCGACATCACATCCAGCGCGCCACCGATGCTGGATGTCGCACCAGTGGCCGACAGCGTTTGCGTGGCGATCCGTGCATCGCCCAGCACCGTCAGCGCCGCACCCGGCGTCGACTGGTCCAACCGGATCGTGTCCGCCGTCAGGGCCAGATCGCCCGCTGCCGCCAGTCGTGCATCTGTTGCGCCAAGGGTCCCTGTCGTGATCGAGAGCGTCCCGTTTCCGGCAAGATCGCCATCCGCGGTCATACCGGCGACAACCAGCGCACCGGCACCCAGATCAACCGTGTCCGCCGTGATGCCCAGACTGCCCGCAGAGGCCAGCGTCGCCCCTGCCGCGATCTCGGCAGATACGCCCGTCAGCTCTATCGCGTCTTGCGAAAAGAGCGAGCGTTCAATCGTCACGCTATCCTGAGCCGAGCGCGCGGTGACGCGTCCCTCGGCCTGGGCGCGGCCCATCACCAGCCGCCCGTCCGCAGTCAGGGTCATCTGCCCTGCATTGGCTGCCATCTCGGCGGGTGCGCGCACGCCAACGCCCTGTTCGGTCGACATGACCGTGATCCGGCCCGCGTAAAGCCCGCCCAAAGCCGTGCTGTCGACGCCAAAAGCGGGGCTGTCGCCATGGTCGCCCGGCAGCAGCTCAACCGCCCCCGTGGTATAGTCGAACCGGTTTGGACCAACAGAAAGCCGGACCTGATCCTCGCCTTGCGCAGCGCCTTCGAACCGGACCTGACGCGACACGATGTCGAACAGGCTGACAGACCCCAGATCGGCCCCGTTCGCCCCGATCAGGACATCGCCGCCTTCGACCCTCAAGCCGGTCAACGCACCATCTGCAATCTCGGGGGTGCCGGTGGTCAGCACCACCCGCGGTGTGCGGATGAAACCGCAGCCGTCGCAAGTGATACCATTGGGGTTGGCGATGATCACATCCGCCGACCGGCCCGCGACCTCGACGATCCCGCGCAGGTCAGAGCGGTTGGCACTGACCACTTCGTTCAGGATCACCCTTGCCGCACCGCTTTGCGCAAGGTTGGCATTGCCTTGCACAACACCGCCCAGCTGGGTTGTCCCGAACGTGCCCGCCTCGTTGTTCAGGATCGCGCCCGAGGTTCCGACGTTGAACTGGTCATAAGTGTTGTGCGACAGCCCCCGCGCATTCGGCGTCGCGATATCCACAAGCGGCACGCCATTCGGCGCGGTCTGGACGCGCAATCCGCCTTGGGCATTGGGGTCGGCCACAATCGGCAAGGATTGCGCGAGGATCGGCTGCGCCGTCATCGCCACGATGGACACCGCCGTCACCGCCTGATGTGCAAAACGCGACAGGCGCTGGGCAAGACCCGTTCTTTTGTGCTGCGACTTCGACTCCATCGTCATCTCTCCTAGAACCCTATCCGCGCCATGACGCTGAACACACCTGCCGGCGCATCCACATTGGACGAGGCGTCAAACACCTCGCTATAGACTGTATCGAGGCTGAACCCGCCTTGTGACGCAAGCGTCGCGCCGACGCTCCATGCGGCCAGATGCCCGCCTGCGATCCCGAAATCGTCCTGTGCGGCAACATATCCCGCATCAAGCCCCAGATACGGCGCCACGCGCCACCCCGCCGCGTCCTGCCACAGGTCGGGCAGGCTAAACGTGTTGGTAATCTGCGCCCCGCGATTGCCGAACAGCACGCCGGTGCGTGTACCGCGCACGCCGCCAAAGCCCCCGACCGACAGCTGTTCGGATCCGAACAGGTTGTCGTCGCTGTACTGCCCGCTGATCCGGCTGTTCAGAACCACCGCCTGCGCGCCCACATCCCATTGCCGCGCCCAGGACAGATCGAAAAGCACAGCGTCATATTCCGCCTTGGGCGATCCGGGCGGCGCTGTGTCATCGTCAAAGGCTGCAAAAGCATCGAGGCCCTGCCGATAGGTCAGGCGTGCCTGCCCCTGCCCACCCAGCACCGGCTGGCTGCGGCTGAGCCACAGGTCAAGAACGCTCAGACGCCGCGATGCGGTGTCGATCGTCGCCCCGAGGATCTGGTTTTCGTTTTCCTTGACCTCCAGCGACACCCCCGCATCCCAGCGCCCCGTTTGGGTCACGGACAACACACGATCCGCCGAGAGCCGCAGGTTCCCCGACTGGCCTGTGCTTTCGATCGGGCCGGTGATCCCGGGAATGTCGGTCACATAATCGGACGCGCTTGCAGCCACGCCAAAAGTCCAGAACCCGTAAGGCACCGACCCCGACAGGCTCAGCGATCGACCGACCGGCACATCCGTGCCAAGAGCCAGCGGCGAGGGTTCCATGCTGCGCTGGGTGCTCAGGGTCCAGACATCGTTCAGGCCAAACAAGTCGTCGTAGGTCAACGCCGCGCCCAGGTTGAAGCGCCCGGTTGTCTCGGACCCGCGATTATCCATGCTTGCGCTTCCCGACCAAGGGCTGCCTTGGGTCACATCGACGGAGAGGACAGTTTCGCCAGCTTCGGCCCCCGGTTCCAGCGCGCTGACGGCATCGCTCGACCGCAGGCGGTTGATCTGTGCCAACCCCTGTTCCAGCTCGCGCAGTTGCAAAGGCGATCCGATGATCCCGGGAAAGGCCGTGCTCGCGCGGCGGGGGGCGGGCGTTCCGTTCTCGCGCAGATTGATGGCTGACAGTTTCCCTTCCACCACCGCGATGGTCAGTGTCCCGTCCGAAAGGTCCTGTTCCGGCAGATAGGCCCGCGCGGCGATGTAACCCGCCTCGACATAGGCCAGTGTCACGGTTTCCAAAAGGTCGTTGAGCCCGCCAAGATCGACGCACCCCATGCGCGCGGACAGTTGCGCTTGCAGGGCGCCCGCATCCAGCAAGGTCACGCCGCGCAAATCTACGCGGTCGACAGCAACGCAGGCCTGCGCATGGACAGGCGATGCCAGAAACACAGCACAAAGCAAGCCGGCGCCAAGGATGTTGCGGCTTGCGGCAGCTCTCGCCTGCCTGTCTGTGGTCAATACATCAAACACGGGCGGCGCGTTCCGTTTCATAGGCCGCCAAGGCGGCGCTGATTCCACGCAGCGAAAACGAGATCCGCACCACTTCCCCCGCGATCAGGCTAAAGGCAGCTTGCGCCTCCAGCCCGCCGCGCAAGTCACGCAGCAGGGCCGTATCGACCGGCATCACCACCCAGCATCCGGCGGCGTCGCAATTGCGGAACCGCGCCTTGCGTTCACCAGCCCCATCAATCCGCAGGGCAAAATCGTCGGGCAGATAGATATCCAGCGGCGTCTGGACGACAAGGACCAACGCGCTGTCTGTGTCGGCAGACGGGGCCAGCGAGACCGACATTACGTCCTGCGCGATATCGCCTGCTACGACCTGCACGCGCTGCCAGACACGGCAACTGTCAGCCTCGGGCGACCCGCAGCTAACCCGCCAGGCGTCAAAAGCCTGCACAGTCAGTGCAGTCTCAGGTTGAGAAATCTCTGCGACGCTGTCCTGTGCTGTTACCGCTTGCTGACCTTGCGCAAGCCCCAACACAGGCAGGAAAGCCAGCCCAAATGCCGCCGCCAGCAGCCCCAGATGACGATGCCGAAACGCAAACCCCAACCGACGAACCCCCGACACCCACCTGTTCACACATCATTTACCCAAAGTGCGGGAAGGGCGCAACCAAAGCGTGCAATCCGCAACGCGGTTTTTCAGTCAGCGACAAGCCGCAGACGTGGTCGCAATCAAGCGATCTACCGCCAAGTTGGCCGGATAGCTGCGATAAAAGGCCAGCGCGAGTCAGTCCTTGGCAACCTCGGGGAAATACAATGATCGGTGCAGCGCTTAACTCGTCTGGCCTACATCAGCCAAGCATGCTCCGGATCGGCGACAAAGCGCCATTTGCGCAGGGGCCCGGCCATTACATTGAGGTAGTACATTTCATACCCGTGCGGCGCCGCACAAGGATGATGCCCGCGTGGAACAAGAACGACATCATGGTTCTTGACGGTCATGGTTTCGTCCAGATCGCCGTCGTCGGTGTAGACACGCTGGACGCCGAAACCCTGGGCTGGGTTCAGACGGTGATAATAGCTTTCTTCCAGATAGGTGATGCGGGGGTAATCATCTTCATCATGACGATGGCTTGGATAACTGGACCAGTTTCCCGCTGGCGTGAACACCTCGGTGACCAAAAGACGGTCGGCCACGTCCGCGTCTTCCATCGCGATGTTGTTGATCCAGCGGGTGTTTGACCCTTCGCCGCGCTGCGTCAGGGTGATGCCGTCAGGCCCAAGGCGTCGCGCAGGATAGTCGCCCCCGCCGGGTGCAAGGCAGATGGCCACGGTGCAATCTGTTGTCGCCGTGACCTCCCAGCTTTGTCCGGGGGGTATGTACAGGCAATGGGGGGCGGTCTTTTCAAACACATCCATCCGGTCGCCCAGAACGCCCCAGTCCTGTCCGGCCGCCTGCACCCGCGCATGCCCTTCGACCATGACAAGGATCGCTTCGCGGTCCTGTGTCAGGCCCGTGGCCGCAGCCCCCGACGCCAGCCGGTAAAGTTCGAACCCCACATAGCGCCAGCCCGCATTCTCAGGTGTAACCGCATGGATCAGCCCGTCGCGGGCCAAGGGTTTGCGCAACAGGTTTGCCATCAGACGGTTCCGCCCAATGAACCTTCAAGCGCGGCCATCTCTTGCCCGCCTGCCATCAGATCCTGAAGCGCCTCTGGCGTGATCTCGCCGCGTGCGGCTGTTCCCAGCGTCTTGCCGCGGTTCAGCACCGTGAACCGGTCGCCCACAGCCATGGCATGGCGCACGTTGTGGGTGATGAAAACGATGCCGATCCCTGTCTTGCGGACGCGGTCGATGGTGGACAGGACATTGGCCGTCTGGCGCACGCCCAGCGCGCTGGTCGGTTCATCCAAGATCAGCACCTTGGCACCGAAATGCACGGCACGCGCGATGGCGACAGTTTGCCGTTCGCCACCCGACAGCGTGCCCACCGCCTGCCCGGGCGAGCGCAAATTGATGCCCATCTTGCGCATCTCTGCCATCGTCACGTCATTGGCGGTCTTGAAATCCATGAATTTGAACGGTCCCACCTTGCGGACCGGTTCGCGCCCCATCCAGAAATTGCGGGTCACGCTCATCAACGGGATCATCGCCAGATCCTGATAGACGGTGGCGATTCCCGCCTCCATCGCGTCGCGCGGGCTGTCAAAATGCATGGCCTTGCCGCCGAACAGGATTTCACCGCCCGTGGGTTTATGCACCCCTGCCATCGTCTTGATGAAGGTCGATTTACCCGCGCCATTGTCGCCCAGCAGACAGTGACATTCACCGGGCCGGATGTCGAAACTGACGCCATTCAGCGCGATCACAGGGCCGAAATGCTTTTCGATATTGCGCATTTCGATGATGGGTTCGGTCGTCATATCAACGCTCTCCCGTAATAATGCGGCGGATGTAGGTGTTCAGGATCACCGCAAACAGCAGGATCACCCCAAGGAACACGCGGAACAGGCTGGATTCGACACCGGCAAAGAACAGCCCTTGCTGCACCACGCCAAAGATCAGCGCGCCAAGTGCCGCCCCGATGACTGACCCATAGCCGCCCGTCAGCAATGCGCCGCCGATGACCACGGCAATGATCGCCTCGAATTCCTTGAGCAGACCACGATCCGCACCTGCCGATCCGAATTCGATCACCTGACAAGTGGCAAAGACGCAGGCGCAAAAGGCGGTGAACATGAACATCTGGATTTTGACACGGTCCACCGGCACGCCGACATAGCGCGCGGCCTGCGCATCGCCGCCCGCGGCGAAGATCCAGTTGCCGAACTGGGTGCGTGTCAGGATGATATGGGCAATCGCGACAAGCCCCAGCGCCCAGATAATCAGCATGGGAATTCCGTCGACGACCGGTTGTCCGGCGCGGGTGCCGCGCGAAAAGACTTCGATCACGCCCAGATCGCCCAACCAGACAAAGAACGCACCCCCGATCTTGCCGCCGAACACCGGAGCAAGCCAGTCGCCCGCTGCGGCCTCGGATATGCCGCCGATGATGGTGCGGCGTTCGATCAGTTGGGGGAAAAAGATGGTAAAGCCGCGCAGGATGAACAGGAACGCCAGCGTGACGATAAAGCTTGGCAGGCCGGTGCGCACGACGATGATGCCGTTCAGCGCACCGATGGCGATACATAGTGCAAAGGTCAGCAGGATCGCGACCCAGACCGGCCAGCCCAGTGTGACCGACATGATCGCGATGGACATGCCGGCAAAGCCGATCATGGACCCGACGCTCAGGTCGAATTCGCCTGCGATCATCAGCATGCAGGCCCCGACGGCGATAATCATGAATTGCGCGGAAACGGTGGACCAGTTCAGCACGCCTTGCGGATTGAACATGCCGCTGTCGCCAGCGAAAACGATGAAAAAGGCGAAGACGGCGATCGTGCCGACAATGGCGCCCAGCTCTGGCCGGATCAGCGCCTTGCGCAGTTTTGATGTTTCCTTGATCCGTTCGTCAACGGTCGCGTCCGTGTTGGACATCGTGAACCCTTCCTGTTTTGCGCAGCAGTCGAAAAAGGCGGGCACTATGCGCAGCGCCCGCCTTGCAGCCTTGATTTAGCGGTATTCGCCAGCCAGATCGGCCACCAGATCCAGCGCATCGGCGGTCACAAAGCCGGGGCCAGAGTTGATGTTGTTGCCGGGCAGCACGCCAAAGCGATGGTAGTTGGTCAGCACCACAACCGGCAGATAGGCCTGCAGGAACGGCTGCTGGTCGATGCCCCACTGGATCACGCCGTCACGGATCGCCTGCACGATATCGCCACCCAGATCGAAGGTGCCAAAGTAGATATCGCCCGCCAGACCCATTTGCTGCAGCGCCAGAATGGTCGGATCAGCCGAGGTCGGCCCGAGCGTCAGAACCGCATCCGTATCGGGATTGGCATTCAGATAGGCCATCACCCGGTTCTGGATTTCCGACGGGTCCTGCCCGCTGTCGATCATCTGGTTGCCCAGATCAATGCCCAGACCATCGGCAAAGCCCTGGCAGCGTTCGGTCGAGGCCGGTTGCGCGATATAGTGGTTCACGCAAAGGAATGACGTTACCCCGTCTCCCGCAGCACGCTGGCCTGCGGCAAAGCCCGCGTCATATTCAGGCTGGCCCACATACATCAGCGCGCCGACTTCGCGCGCCTGTTCTGGGGTGCCAGAGTTGATGATGATGACCTCGATACCGGCATCAACCGCATTGCGGATCGGGCCGGACAGCACGTCGAAATCGGCCAGTGTGGTGATGATCCCGTCAGGTGCGCTGGCGGCGGCCTGTTCGATGATCCGCGCCATATCGGCAAGGTCACCCGTGGGCGGGTTGCGGTATTCGACCGTCACGCCCATCTGTTCGCCACCAAGGGCGAGACCGTTCTTGATGGTATTCCACCAGCTGTCGCTGTCAGGCGCATGGCTGACCAGCACATAGCGTTCACCTTCGGCCATCGCGGCGTTGGCGCCAAGCATCGCGGTCGCGGCAACTGCGGCAACCGTCAATGTTTTCATAGCTGCTTTCATAATGTCCTCCCAAACATGTTGCGGGCGAATCCGGTCCCTCCCATCACGCCCTGCCGAACTGTAGGAGCGATTCATTAAGATTGCAACCGGTTGCAAAATCTGTCGGATAAATGTTTATTTCTGCGATGGAGCGGATGTAATAAAACCGCCCTGCAACAGGTGGAAGGCGGCGGATGTCAGTGACGCTCAAAGAGGTGGCGGTACGCGCGGGTGTATCCCGTTCGGCCGTGTCGCGCACATTCACCGAAGGGGCGTCCGTCTCTGCAAAGACCCGCGCCAAGGTCGAAAAAGCCGCTGTTGAACTGGGATACAGCCCCAATGCGCTGGCATCATCGCTGACGACCGGCCGGACCAAGCTGATCGGGCTGGTGTCCAACAACTTTCACAACCCGCTGTTTCTGGAAGTCTTCGATCTGTTCACGCGCGGTTTGCAGGAACGGGGCCTGCGGCCTTTGCTGGTCAATCTCAGCGCTGAAACCGATCCCGCAAATTCGGTGCGGATGCTGCGGCAATATTCGGTGGACGGGGTGATCGTCGCCTCCTCCACCCTGCCGCCCAGCTTTGCCGAGGCGTTCCGCGATGTGGGCATCCCCGTCGTGCATTCCTTTGGCCGTTATACATCCAGCCCGCATGTGCATGTCGTGGGGATCGACAATATTGCCTGCGGACGCATGGCGGCGGGCGCGCTGATCGCGCGCGGGCACAAGCGCGTGGCCTTTCTGGGCGGTCCGAAAGGGGCCACATCGACCGAAGATCGCGCCAAAGGGTTTCTGGACGCCCTGTCCGCGCATCCCGATATCGCGGTCAGTATCAGCTATGCCGCCGCCTATTCCTTCGACGCAGGCCGTGCCGAGATGATCCGCTTGCTGGAAGGCACCCCTGCCGAGGCCTATTTCGGCGGCGATGACGTGCTGTCCATCGGTGCGCTGTCGGCCATTCAGGATGCAGGGCTGCGCGTGCCGGAGGACATCGGCTTTATCGGGCTGAACGATATGGCGATGGCGCGCTGGCAGAACATCAACCTGACGACGATCCGCCAGCCTGTGGCCGAGATCATCGCCTCGTCCATCGATCTGGTGGTCGGCACGATTGCCGACCCCGACCGTCACCCCGAAACGCGGCTGTTTCCCTGCAGCATCGTCGAACGTGGCACCCTGCGGCCTTTGCCCTAGCGGAACATCGGCGGGCGGGCATCTGTCCACGCGCCGTCCGCCTTGGCCGAGGCAACGCTTGCATAAACCGCCGCCATCGACCGCAAGCCGTCCTCGGCCAAGGGCAGCCCGTCACTGCTGCCACCCCTGATCGCTGCGGCCAGATCGACATAGATATTGGCGACCGCCAGCGGGAACCCTTCGGGATGGGCAATCGCCACGCGGCTGAGGCGCGCGGCATCGGAACACAGCCCGGATTCGCCTTTTTCCATGATCTGGGTGCGTCCGCCGACAGGGGTGTAATAGACCTGATTGGGCTGTTCGGACGCCCAGCGCATCCCGCCGGTTTCACCGAAAATCTGGATATCGAACCCGTGCTGCCGCCCGATCGCGACCGAACTGGTCCACAAACGCCCGACGGTGCCACCTGCCATGCGGAAATTGACCATGGCGTCGTCTTCCAGCACGCGGCTGGCAATGGTCGATGCGAAATCGGCGGATACCTTTTCCACCTCATCGCCGACGATAAAGCTCGCCATATGGAGCGCATGGATGCCGCAATCGGCGAATTGCCCCGATACGCCCGCCATCGCCGGATCATAGCGCCAGCGCACGCGGGGGTTATCCGCATCCGTCGCATCGCCGTGGTGGCCGTGGCTGAAATTGGTGACAACCAGCCTGACCTTGCCGATCTCTCCGGCGCGGACCATCGCGCGCATCTGCCGGACCATCGGATAGGCGGAATAGCAGTAATTCACCGCGCAAATCTTGCCCGCCGCACGGGCGGTGCGCACGATATCCTCGCCCTGTTCCACCGTCATCGTCATCGGCTTTTCGCACAGCACGTGAAAGCCGGCTTCCAGAAACGCCTTGGTAATCTCGTAATGCGTGGCGTTGGGTGTGGCGACGGTGACCAGATCAATCCGGTCCTCGCGCGCTGTCTCGCCCGCCAGCATCTCGTGCCAGTCGCCATAGGCGCGGTCGGGTGCCACCCCAAGGCTTTGCGCATAGGCGCGACCCTTGACGGGGTCCGCATCCAGTGCTGCCGCCGCCAGATTGAAATTGCCATCCGCCTGCGCGCCAAGCCGGTGCGCCGGTCCGATCTGGCTGCCTTCGCCGCCGCCGATCATGCCCCAGTTCAGTTTCATCATTGCCCCCTAGAACCCGATGCTTTGCAGATATTCCCGATTGGCCCGCGCATCCGTGACAGGCGAGACATCCAGCGTCGGGTCGCAATCCTGTTCCACCGTGCACCAGCCGCTGAACCCGTGATCCAGCAGGATCTGCCGCACAGCGGGGAAATCCACATCGCCCTTGCCCAGATTGCAGAAAATGCCCTGCCCGCAAGCCTCGTAGAAACCGGTGCTGTTGGCGATGGCGGCGGCTTTGACCGCAGGGTCGATATCCTTGAAATGCATATAGGAAATCCGGTCGATGTGGCGACGCATGAAGGCCACCGGATCGAAACCCGCATAGGAATGATGGCCCGTGTCAAAACAGATTTTCAGAATATCCTCTGGCACCTCGTCCAGCAGGCGTTCCAGTTCCGGCTCGAAATCGATGAACCCCGCCGCATGGGCATGGATGCCCACGGTCAGGCCGTAGTCCTCGGCCCCCATCCGCGCCACATGCGCGATCCGGTCACGGAACGCGGCCCATTCGGCGGCGTCCATCTGTTCGGCATCCGCCGCACGGCCCGCCGTCGGCGCGCGACGTGGCGAGATGCTGTCGATCAGCACCAGATGCTGCGCACCATGCGCCACCAGCGCCTTGCAGGTGCGCACGGCACCGTCCAGCACATTGTCCCATTGCGCGGGGTCGTGAAAGGCGCGGAACACAACGCCGCCGATCAGCTCCAGCGCGTTTTCGGCCAAGGCATCGGCCAGCAGGGCAGGGTCCTCGGGCATGAAACCCACGGGCCCAAGTTCGATGCCTTTATAGCCCGCCTGCGCACATTCGCGCAGCACGTTGCGCCACGGCGGATTGCGCGGATCATCGGGAAACTCGACGCCCCAGGAACAGGGGGCATTGCCAATGCGGATCGACATGAACGGGACCTTTTCAGTTGGATGGAACAGAATGCCAGCGGCCATCAGCAGCCGAGGCGAAAGCGGTTTCGATCACCTGCGCCACAGCCAGACCGTCGCGGAAGGTGGGCCAGACAGGTTTGCCCGTCTGGATCGCCTGCAAGAAATCGCGGGCTTCGATGATGATCTGGTCCTGATAGCCGGTGCCATGCCCCGGCCCCTGACAGAAGGGCGCGTAATCGGGATGCGCGGGACCGGTCAGGATCTTGGTAAACCCGCGCATGGCCTCTGGCCCCTCGGCGCGATAGAGCCAGACGGCGTTCTGGTCTTCCTGATCGAACCGGATCGCACCTTTGGTGCCGTGGATTTCGTAAGCATAACCCATCTTGCGCCCCGTCGCGGCGCGGCTGAAATACAGATGCCCCATCACACCCGATGCAAAGCGCACCATCATCTGGCCGTGGTCGTCGTTATCCACGGTCACGGGACCTGCGGGACCGGGGCGTGTGCCGTGGATCGTTGCGACCTTGGCCGACAGTTCCGCGATATCGCCCAACAACGCCAGTGCGCAGTTGATCATATGGGGGGCCAGATCGCCCATGCAGCCGCTGGGCCTTCCGAAACACCGCCAGTTGGCGGGGATCGCGGGGTCAGCCAAAAAATCCTCTGTATGTTCGCCGCGAAACCATGTGACCTCACCGATCGCCCCATCCACCAGCAACTGGCGGACGAATTGCGTGGCGGGCGTGCGGACATAGTTGAAGCCGACCATATTGGGCAGGCCGGATGCCTCCGCCGCCGTGACCATCGCCTGTGCATCGGCCAAAGACGCGCCGAGCGGTTTTTCGCAGAACACCGGCTTGCCGGCGGCAAAGGCGGCTTCGGCAATCGCGCGGTGGGTGGTTTGGGGTGATGCGATGATGACCGCCTCGACCTCGGGGTGGGCGACAAGCGCGCGCCAGTCGGCTGCGGCATGGGCAAAACCGTAAGCGGCGCGATAGCGTTCCGAGGATTCGGGCGTCGATCCGGCGATGACGGCCAGCCTTGGGCGCAGCGCCGTGTCGAACACGGCACCCACCGCGGACATTGCGACTGCATGGGCTTTGCCCATGTAACCGCCCCCGACAAGGCCGATCCCGATCTCGGACATGATTCGTGCTCCCCCCGGCATGATCCGGTTGCAACCGGTTGCAAAATTGGTATCCTGAGTCGCAAGGCTGCGCAACATGCAATCCGCGCCGCACCTTGAGGGAGGATCACATGACAGCAACAGGCCCGACCATCCGCCTGACCACCGCACAGGCCATCGTGCGCTATCTGCTGGCGCAATTCATCGAAATCGACGGGGTCGAGACGCGCATTTGCGGCGGTGGTTTTGGTATCTTCGGCCACGGCAACGTGCCCTGTCTGGGCGAGGCGCTGTATCCTGTCCGCGACGACCTGCCGCTTTATCGCGGACAGAACGAACAAAGCATGGGCTTTGCTGCCGCCGCCTATGCCAAATACCATCTGCGGCGGCGTTTCATGTTCTGCACCGCCTCTGCCGGACCGGGAACGGCGAACCTGTTGACGGCAGCAGCCTTGGCCCATGCCAACCGGTTGCCGATGCTGATGCTGTGTGGCGATACGTTTCTCACGCGCCTGCCGGACCCTGTGCTGCAGCAGCTTGAACATTTCGGCAATCCGACCCTTGGGGTGAATGATGCCTTCAAGTCGGTCAGCCGCTATTGGGACCGCATCACCCATCCCGCGCAGATCATCCAGTCGCTGCCTGCGGCCTTGGCCACGATACTGGACCCCGCCGATTGCGGGCCTGCCTTTATCGCGCTGCCGCAGGATGTGCAGGGCTGGGCATATGATTATCCCGAAAGTTTTTTCGCCCGCCGCGTGCACCGCATCCGCAGCCAGATGCCCGACACGCGGGAGGTTGCGGATGCCGCAGCCATGCTCGCCCAATCCAAGCGCCCGATGATCATCGCAGGCGGCGGGGTGCAATATGGCGATGCGGTCGCGGAACTGACCGCCTTTGCCGAAAGCCACGGCATCCCCGTGGTCGAAACCATCGCAGGGCGGGCCAATCTCTTGGCGGATCATCCGCTGAACATCGGCCCGATTGGTGTGACAGGGTCCGACAGCGCCAATGCGATTGCACAGCAGGCGGATGTGATCTTGGCCGTTGGCACCCGCTTGCAGGATTTCACTACTGGATCATGGACCGCCTTTGCCAAAGATGCACAGATCATCGGCCTGAACGTGGGCCGCCATGACGCGATCAAACATATGTCGCTGCCTGTGGTGGGCGATGCAAAAGTCGCCTTGCCTGCGCTGGGCGCGGCCTTGGGTGGCTATCTTGCACCCAAGTCTTGGACCGCAGCGGCGCAGGACCACCGCAAGACATGGGATGTATATGTCGCGGACAACGTCGCCCACGGGAACCGACCCAATTCCTATGCGCAGGCCATCGGCGTCGTGAACGCGCTGTGCAATAAACGCGACCGCGTGGTGACTGCCGCAGGCGGGTTACCTGCCGAGGTTACCGCGAACTGGCGCACGCTGGATATCGGCACCGTTGACGTCGAATTCGGCTTTTCCTGCATGGGCTATGAAATCGCGGGCGGCTGGGGCGCACGCATCGCGCAGGCCGAACAGGAACCCGACAAGGATACGATCGTGCTGGTGGGTGACGGCAGCTATCTGCTGATGAACTCGGATATCTATTCCTCTGTCCTGACGCAGAAAAAACTGATCGTGCTGGTGCTGGACAACGGCGGTTTCGCCGTCATCAACAAGCTGCAGAACAACACCGGACAGGACAGTTTCAACAACCTGATCGCCGATTGCCCGACGATCCCCGCCCCCTTCGCGGTCGATTTCGAAGCGCATGCCCGCGCCATGGGCGCCGATGCCGTGACCGTCGCCAACCCCGCTGAGCTGGGCGAGGCATTCCTGCGCGCAAAAGCCTCACCCAAAACCTGCGTGATCGTGATGCAGGTCGATCCCTATGACGGCTGGACCACCCAAGGCCACGCATGGTGGGAAGTCGGCACACCGCAAGTGTCCGAAACCGCATCCGTCCGCGCCAAACATGCCGAGACCGAGGCTGGCCGCGACCGCCAGCGGCAGGGGGTGTGACATGAAACTCAACGGCAATCGTTTCGTCATCATCGGGCGGGCGGGCATGGATTTCTACCCCGACCCCCCCGGCACCAAAACCGAGGAAGCCACGCGCTTTTTCGCCTGCCTTGGCGGATCATCCGCCAATATCGGCGTGGCGATCAGCAAACTGGGCGGGCATGTCGATCTTGTGACCTGCGTGTCCGACGATGCCATCGGCCGTTTTGCCCTGAACCAGCTCGACCATTACGGCATCGGGCGGGCGCATGTCCGGTCGGTCGGGGGCGAGGCGCGCAATTCGCTGGCCGTCGTGGAAACACGGATCGAGGATCATCAATCGGTGATCTATCGCAACGGCGCTGCCGATTTCCAGATGACCGATGGCGATGTCACTGCCGTGGATTACGCAGCCTATGACGCGCTCATCACCACCGGTACGGTGTTCGCGGCAGAACCGTCGCGCAGCGCCACGTTTCTGGCGTTTGAACTGGCCAAAGCGGCAGGTTTGCCGCTGATCCTTGATATCGACTACCGCCCTTATTCATGGGCTTCGGCGGACGAGGCGGCACAGGTCTATTCCCGCGCCGGAGCGATGTGCGATGTGATCATCGGCAACGACGTGGAATTCGGGTTTATGGCGGGCGATTATAACCGCGGCCTTGATAAGGCCCGCGAACTCGTCGCCAAAGGTGCCAGCCTTGCCGTCTACAAGATGGGCGAAAAGGGCGCCATCACCATCACCCCGCAGGGCGAGGTCACAACCGGCATCTACCGCACCAAGGCGCTGAAACCCACCGGTGCTGGCGACAGTTTTCTGGGCGGCTTTGTCGCGGGGCTGGCGGATGGATTGCCTGTGCGCGACGCCGTGCTGCAAGGCTCTGCTGCTGCGGCGATGGTCGTCGCGCGTGTCGGCTGCGCGCCTGCCATGCCGACACGGGTCGAACTCGATGCGTTCCTGCTCGCCAACGCCGACCGAAAGGACGCCTATGCATATTCCGCCACATGACAACGCCAACCGGCCCATCGTCGACACCGACCACCCGCTGGTGCCTTACGTCTATTTCAACATCATCCGTCTGACGGTCGGGCAGCATTTCGATTACCGCGTGGCGGGCTATGAAACCTGCATCGTGCCCGCGACCGGCACGGTGACGGTGGACAGCGCGGGCCAGACCTTTGCCCATATCGGCAATCGCGGCGCGGATGTCTGGGATGGCGACCCCGAAGGCGTCTATATCCCCACCGACACCGCCGCGCGGATCACCGCGCTGACCGATTGCGAGGTCTTCATCGCAGGCGCGCAATTTGCCGAAACACTGACGCCCTTTGCCGTGCGCGCCGCCGATATCGACCTTGTCCAATATGGCAGCGACGACACCAAGACCCATCGCAAGATCAAGCATATCCTGGGTGCCGCATACCACGACCGCGTGGGCCGCTTGCTGGTGTCGGAACTTTATACCGTGGGCGCTGGCGGCTGGTCGGGCTTTCCCAGCCACAAACACGACACCGACCGCCTGCCGGACGAAACGCGGCATGACGAATGCTACAACTTCCGCTTCAAACCCGATTACGGGTCGGGCCTGCAAATGCTGCAGCGTGTCGATAACGCACCTGGGGATGCCTATCACATCATGAACCGGTCCACCGTGCTGATCGACAAGGGCTATCACCCCTGCTGCGTGCTGCCGGGATACGAGATGTATTATTTCACCATCCTTGGCGGCCAGTCCCAGCGCAGCCTGAAGCAATATTTCCAACCCACACATGCCGCGCAACTGCACACGATTCCCGGCATCATGGACATGGTGGCAAAGTTCAAATGACCCTCAAAACACTGGCAGAGGTCCTGCAACCCGCCATCCGCGACCATTACGCCGTGCCCGGTCTGGTCTGTCTGGGCTGGGAAGACATGCGCGCCTATGTGATGGCCGCCGAGGCCGAACGCGCCCCCGTGATCCTGCAGGCGGGGCCATCCTGCCGCGCGCATACACCACTGCCGGTCTTGGGCGCGATGATGCGCCATCTGGCCGCCAGCGTGGATGTGCCGGTCGTCGTGCATCTGGACCACGGCTATACCTATGATGAATGCCGCGCAGCTTTGGACGCCGGTTTCACCTCGCTGATGTATGACGGATCGCGCAAGCCCTTGGCGCAGAACATTGATGAGACCGCCCGCATCGCGGAACTTGCCCATGCCGCTGGCATCTCTTGCGAGGGCGAGATCGGCTTTGTTGGTTACTCCGGTGGCGAAAATTCCGCCGGCACTGATCCGGCCGAGGCTGCTATATTCGCGCGCGACAGCGGAGTGGATGCGATGGCGATATCCGTCGGCAACGTGCATCTGCAGACCGACCATGAAGGCGGGCTGGACGAGCCCCGCATCCGCGCGATCGAGGCGCTGACCGATGTGCCCTTGGTCATCCACGGCGGATCGGGCGTGCCCTATGCCCAGCGTCTGGCGCTGGCCACCGGATCGCGGATCGCCAAATTCAACATCGGCACCGAATTGCGCATGGCCTTTGGCACAGCGCTGCGCGATGCCGTGAACGCGGACCCCGCGCGCTTTGACCGGGTAACCATATTGAAAGAAACACATGACCCCGTGATGGCCGCCGCACGCGCCGTCATTCGCGGGCTCGGCGCATCGGGGAGAGCGTGAGATGCTGAAAATCGGAATACTCGGCTGTGGCCGCATCGGACAGGTCCATGCCCGCAGCATCAAGGCGCTGGACGGTGCGCAGGTCGTGGCCGTGGCCGATGCCTTGCCTGCAGCGGCAGAGGCGCTGGCGCAAGCCACCGGCGCACAGGTGCGCGATGTTGCGGCGATAATGGAAGCGGATGATATCGACGCCGTGGTGATCGGCACCCCGACCGACACGCATTTCGACCTGATCCAGCGCGCGGCAGCGGCGGGCAAGGCGATTTTCTGTGAAAAGCCGGTCGATATGAGCGTAGACAATATCCGCACCTGTATTGACGTGGTGGGGCAGGCAGGCGTGACCTTCCTGACCGGTTTCAACCGCCGCTTTGACCCCAATTTCGCCGCCCTGCGCGCGCGGATCAAGGCAGGCGATATCGGCGCGGTCGAACTGGTCGCCATCACATCGCGCGATCCCGCCCCGCCGCCTGTGTCCTATATCGCGCGCTCGGGCGGGTTGTTCCGCGACATGATGATCCATGATTTCGATATGGCGCGCTTCCTGATGGGCGAAGACTTCGTGCGCCTGCATGCGATGGGCAGCGCGCTGGTCGATCCTGCAATTGGTGAGGCAGGCGATGTCGATACCGCCGCCGTGATACTGACCACGGCCAGCGGGCGCATCTGCCAGATCTCCAATTCGCGCCGCGCCAGCTACGGCTATGACCAGCGGATCGAAGTGCATGGCGCGCTGGGCATGTTGCGCGCGGAAAACCAGCTGGAATCCACCGTGGAAATCGCAACCGGTGCCGGTTTCCGCCGTGACCCTGCACAGCATTTCTTTCTGGAACGCTACGAGGCGGCCTATCTTGCCGAAATGCGCGCGTTTATCGCGGCGGCGACGAACGGCACGCCTGCCGATCCCGGCATCGTGGACGGGTTGCAGGCGCAGATACTGGCAGATGCGGCGACGTTGTCACGCGAAACGGGGCAGCCGGTGGATTTGCCCGCCGCCTAGTCCTTGCTGTCTGGCCGCCAGTTCAGCACCAGATGCCACGCCAGATAGCCGCCGATGGCCGCGAACAGATAGGCCCAGATCGTGTTGCCAAGGTTCCATTCCACCCCCGCCCAGACAAACGGCGCCGCCACGATCAGATAGCGGCGCCACGCGGGGCGATAAAACGGATGGTTTGGGTCAATCAGGCGCATAGCGTCTTGTCGCAGAGCAGGGCCGCACTGACAAGGTGCGGCCCTGTCACATCACGGGATCTGCCGTTCGGCCAAGGCATTCAGCGCATCATCAAGCGCCTGTGGCGTCCAGCCTTGCAGGACCGCATCGCGCAGGATGTCCTTTTGCGTGCGCGGGGCCAGCCCGCCAACAGGCGGATCACGGTCAAGGTTGGTGGGGAAGGAATAGCCTTCTGCCGTGGCGTTCAATACGGCATCGCGGGCGGCGGGCGGAAGGTCACTCGCGCAGAGTGCCGGAAACACCGCGCGGCACATCGCGCCGCGATCCACGCTTTCCATCGCCCGCCCGAAGGCCGATGACACCTGCAACAGGTTGACCATGCGGTGGATGTCAGTGCTGGAATTGCTACCTGCGGCGTGAAACAGCGCCGGATTGAAAAACAGCGCATCGCCTTTCTGCAGCGGCAGCTGGACGCAATGCGCCTCGAAATGCGCGCGGAAATCGTCGCGCCGCCATGCGGCATAGCCGGGGCGATACAACTGCGAAAACGGCAACAGTTTGGTCGGGCCGGATTCAATCGACATATCGCAATGCGCGATCCCGCCTTGCAGGGTCATCAACGGCGACAGGTCATGCACATGCGCGGGATAGGTGGCGCTGATATCGGCCGTCTGAAAGCCAAGGTGATAGTCGCGATGTGCCTGCTGCGCCTGACCGCCCGGATGCACAAGATTGATCTGCGCAGTCATCTGATAATGCGGGCCTAGCCATGCTTCGCAGGCGGCATCGACAGCGGGACTTGCGAAATAGCGGGTGAACACGTCGGGCGCGGCGATAGCCAGCTTTTGCAAGGAATTCCAGATCCGGTCATTGCTGCCCGCCGCGGCGAAATGATCGGCGGCAGCACCACCCTTGGCGCGTTCGGCGGCGATGATATCCATGTAGGCCGCCGTTGCCGCATCAATCGCCGCGTGATCGGTGCAGGCCTGTTTGAGCACGAACACACCCGCCCCGCGCTGTAAGATCCCCGCCCATTCCGACATCAGCGTCTTGCGGGTTGCGGGGGTGTCCAGATGGCCGGCAAGGGCCGCCATGTCATATACGGGGATGTTCTTGGGCGCCTCACTGGCGTTGGGAATCGTGGACAGATCGACCGTCCGCGCAGTCAGGGCGGCGAAATCCGACAGGTTGCAGGCAGCTTCAAGATAAAAGCCGGTGTCAGGGGGTGTAGCATCAAGGCTCATCGCGTTTTCCTTTGCTTGGTTCACGGGCAGGGTAGCGGCAGCAGGCTTGTGCGCGGCACAAAAACACATCAGAAACACATCAATGACGCATCGCTTTCCGATCAAGGAAATTGCCAGACAGGCAGGGCTGGGCACGGCGACAGTGGACCGTGTGCTGAACAATCGCGCCCATGTCAGCCCGCAAACCCGCAACCGTGTCACCGCCGCCCTGCGCGAACTCAAAGCGCAAGAGGCGCAACTGACCGCCACGGGTCGTCGGGTTATCATTGATGTCATTGCGGAAGCACCGCAGAGATTTTCGCGCGAAATCCGCATCGCGGCAGAGACTGCGGCGCGTGTGTGTCCGGGGGCGGCGGTCCGGCTCCGGTTTCTGTTTCAGGAAATCATGACCGAGGCAGAAACGCTTGCCGCCCTTGCCCGCATCGCCAAACCGGGCAGCGACGGCATCTGCCTCAAGGCGCGTGATACGTTGGCAGTGCGCGGGATGATTGCCGAACTGGCGACAACACGGATTCCGGTGTTTACGCTGGTGACGGATCTTCCCGGCAGCGCGCGGCACAGCTATTTTGGTCTGGACAACGCAGAGGCGGGGCGCACTGCGGCCTATCTGCTGGCGCAGGCACTGCCGGATGACGGTGCCACGATACTGACGTCGCGCAGTCAGGAAAGTTTTCGCGGAGAGACGGACCGCTATACCGCGTTTCAGGATTTGCTGATGACCCTGAAGCCCGCCGCGCGGATCATTGATGCGTCCGGCGGCGCAGGTGTGACTGCGGCGACAAGCGCGCGGTTGAACGACTTGTTGACAGCCCGCACACGGATCGACGGCGTCTATTCGATGGGCGGCGGCAACGCAGCGATTCTGAAGACCATGGCACAACACGGCCAACACCCACGGATTTTTGTCGCTCACGATCTTGATCGTGAAAACACCCAGTTGCTGCGGCAAGGCGCGATCAGCTTCGTCCTGCACCACGATCTAAATCAAGATTTGATCACCCTGCTCAACACCGCAATCAGCGGAAGCAAAAGCGCTACCCAGACATCGGGCGCATCAAGCGATCTGCAAATCGTGACGCCCTACAATTTGCCGCATTTCACATAGTTGCCCCGACCACGGCGGGCTGAATGCAGCGCGCCATATACGGGCAGGTTGATCCCCGGCTGTCTGCCAATTAGCGCGATAGAACAGATACATCCAAAAGTTGTGCGCCGCAGCTATCGCTTAAGGCGGCAAAACGGGTTAGTAACCGCGTGAACCGAACGAAGAAGATGCAAGCGAATGGCCCGATCGATGAAATGGCACGAGCGATGGCTTGCCCGTCTGCCCGCGGATCGTCTGATCACGCGGCTCTTGCTGGAAAGCTTTCACGAACATCGCTGGAAATACTTGGCAGCGTCCGGTGCAATGGTGCTGGTGGCAGCGGCGACGGCGGCGACTGCATGGATGATGGGGCAGATCGTTGATGCGCTATCGACCCCTGAAAACCGCGGTCAGGTCATGGCGGTCGGGGCGGGGGTCGCCCTTGTTTTCGCCTTTCGCGGCATCGCGATGTATGTGCAGGCGGTGCTGATGGCGCGCGCAGGCAACCGGATCGTGGCGCAAAAGCAGATGCAGATCTATCACCGGATGCTGGGGCAGGGGGTCGCGTTCTTCAACAGCAATGCATCATCGGAACTGCTGTTGAAAGTGACGCAAAGCGCGCAATCCGCGCGCGCAATCATCGACACGATTGTTGCGGGGTTCATCCGCGATCTGCTGACGCTGATCGGGCTGGTGGCGGTCATGTTCTATCAACAGCCGGTGCTTTCGCTTGTCAGCCTCGTTGTCGCCCCCATCGTTGTGTACGGGGTGCAACGCATCCTGCGCCTTGTTCAGGACGTCATGAAGCAGGAAATGGCGGGACTGGGCGAGATCATCCGCGTTGTGCAGGAAACCTCGCTTGGGGCGCGGGTCGTCAAGGCCTTTGGACTGGAACCCAGCATGGCCAACCGGATGGAAAGCGCGGTCCGTCAGGTCGAGGACCGCAACAACCGGATCGTGCAGCTGCAATCAGCAACGATGCCCCTGCTGGATATCGTCGCTGGCCTTGCCATCGCATCCATCGTGATCCTGAGCGCTGTCGATATCTTTGGCCGTGCGCCTGGCACACCGGGGCAACTTATGTCCTTTGTCACCGCTTTCCTGATGTCCTACGAGCCTGCCATGCGCCTGTCCAAGATGCGCGTCGTCATCGAAAGCAACATGGTCGGCGTCAAGATGATGTACAGCCTGCTCGACACCAAGCAGACGATGCTGGAAAATCCCGATGCCGTCCCGCTGGTCGAGGGGCCGGGCGCTGTGGAACTTGCTGATGTCAGCTTCGCCTATGGCGAGAATGAAAAGGTCTTACGGTCCGTGAACGTGACCTTTCAGCCGGGCAAGACCACGGCACTTGTCGGGCCGTCGGGCGGCGGCAAATCGACACTGCTGAACCTCATTCTGCGGCTTTATGATCCGACCGAAGGTGTGGTGATGATCGACGGGCAGGACATCCGCACTGCAACATTCGCATCATTGCGCGACAACATCGCCTTTGTCGGGCAGGACACATTCCTGTTCGCGGGTACGGTGATGGACAACCTGCTGCTCGCGCGCGGGAGTGCCACCGAAGAAGAGGCGATCGCCGCCGCGAAAGTCGCCCATGCGCATGAGTTCATCGAAAAACTGGCCATGGGCTATGACACGGTGATCGGCGAAAACGGGTCCTTCCTGTCGGGCGGCCAGCGCCAGCGGCTGTCGATTGCCCGCGCGGTACTGCGACAGGCCCCGATCCTGCTGCTGGACGAGGCGACCAGCGCACTGGACAGCCATTCCGAAGCACTGGTGCGCGATGCGCTCGAATCCATCACCCGCGGCGTGACGACGATCGTGATCGCGCACCGGCTATCGACCGTGATGAATGCTGATGAAATCTGCTATCTCGAAGATGGCCGGATTGTCGAACGCGGCAAGATCGACGACTTGCTCAAGACCGGCGGCAAGTTCAAACAACTTTACGATGTCCAGTTCAAGGGCAAGTAGCAGTCGCCCGAAACGGCGTTAACGAAAATCTTACCAATACCTGCGCTAATAGCACTGTGCCCAGAAAACTGGGTGCGCAATGCTGCCCCTAGGTTAACATCAACTTAAGGTTTTTATGCGCCCTTATAGGTTGTTTACTCTTGGAGTGTTGGTTACCTCTCGTCGGCAACAGTCGAATCTGATGCTCGCCCTGGCGCGAAAGCCATAGTGAAAACACCTGAACAAGAGGCAAAGCCCTGGTATGACGGTTTCCTGCACTTCCCTGACGATCCCGGACCTCATGCTGGTGCAACCCAAACGATTCGGTGACACGCGCGGATACTTCGAAGAAACCTGGAATATGCGTGATCTGGCGCAGGGCGGCATCGACGCTGTTTTCGTGCAGGACAACCACTCGCTGTCGGCGGAAAAAGGCACGTTGCGCGGGTTGCATTATCAGGCACCACCCCATGCACAGGATAAACTGGTCCGCTGCACCCGTGGATCAATCTTCGATGTTGCGGTCGATATCCGCAATGGTTCACCCACCTATGGGCAATGGCTCGGCGTGACCCTGTCGGCCGAAAACGGGCATCAATTGTTCATCCCCAAAGGGTTTCTGCACGGCTTTGTCACGTTGGAGCCTGCGTCGGAGGTGCAATACAAATGCTCCGATTACTATACGCCCGATTGCGACGGATCAGTCCGTTGGGACGGTCTTGGCATTGACTGGCCCCTAACGGGTGACCCTGTCCTGTCGGCAAAGGACGCGGATGCACCAGCCTTTTCCGACTTTGTGTCACCCTTCCACTATGGAAACGCGGCATGAAGCTGCTTGTGACAGGCGGTGCCGGCTTCATCGGCTCGGCGGTCGTGCGCTTGGCCATCGCGCGCGGTCATAACATCGTCAATGTCGATGCGCTGACCTATGCTGCCTGCCTCGAAAACCTCGCCTCTGTGGCGGGATCGCCGCGCTATCGCTTTGAACACGCCGATATCCGCGACCGTCCGGCGCTGGATCGTATCTTCGCCGCGCATCAGCCCGACGCGGTGCTGCATCTGGCCGCGGAATCGCATGTCGACAAGTCGATCGACGCGCCCGCCGATTTCATCGGCACCAACATCACCGGCACGTTCAACCTGCTGGAAGCCGCGCGCGCCTATTGGTCCCGGTCCGGCCAGCCGGCAGCATTCCGGTTTCATCACATCTCGACGGACGAGGTGTTCGGGTCGCTGCCACCCGATCCGTCGGTCAAGTTCACCGAAGACACCGCCTATGATCCGCGCTCGCCCTATGCGGCATCCAAGGCGGCGTCGGATCATTTGGTCAGGGCATGGCACGAAACCTATGGCCTGCCGGTTGTTCTGACGAATTGTTCGAACAATTACGGGCCTTACCATTTTCCAGAAAAGCTGATCCCCGTGGTCATCCTGAACGCTTTGGCGGGTCAGCCCATTCCGGTCTATGGCACCGGCGAAAACATCCGCGACTGGCTGTTTGTCGAAGATCACGCCGACGCACTGCTGACCGTTTTGCAGAACGGTCAGGTCGGACGCAGCTACAACATCGGCGGCAACAACGAGGCGCGCAACATCGACCTCGTGCGGATGATCTGCGCCATTCTGGACGCCAAGCAACCCAAAGCGCGCGGCAGCTATAGCGACCAGATCACTATGGTCGCCGACCGCCCCGGTCATGATGCGCGCTACGCCATTGATGCAACGCGCATGAACACCGAACTGGGCTGGCAGCCTGCGGTAACGCTTGAACAGGGGCTCGATCTGACCGTCCAGTGGTTTTTGGATAACGAAACATGGTGGCGGCCCCTTTTGAAACGCGACGGCGTTGGTGTCCGGCAAGGTGTCAAAGCATGAGGCTGCTGGTAGTCGGCAAGACCGGACAGGTGGCCCGCGAACTGGCCCGACACTGCCCGCCGGATTGCAGCATCCGGTTTCTGGACCGTCATCAGGCGGACCTGTCCGATCCTGCTGCCTGCAAAAATGCAATCATGCAGGCCGATGTCGATGCGGTCATCAACGCCGCCGCATGGACTGCCGTGGATGATGCGGAAACGAGCGAAGTTCTCGCAACGGTGGTGAACGGTGTCGCACCGGGCGAGATGGCGGCAGCCTGCGCACAAAAGGACATCCCCTTCCTCCATATCTCTACGGATTATGTGTTTGACGGCAGTGGCACCCTGCCTTTCGCACCCGACCATCCCACTGCACCGCTATCTGCCTATGGACGGTCCAAGCTGGCAGGCGAAACCGCGATCCGCGCGACCGGGGCGCACCACCTGATCCTGCGGACAAGCTGGGTGTTTTCGGGGCATGGGCGGAACTTTGTCACAACGATGCTCCGGCTTGGGGCGGAACGGGCCGAGCTGAGGGTGATCGCTGACCAGATCGGTGGCCCGACCCCCGCGTCCGACATCGCGCGCGCCCTTTTTGTCGCGGCCCGTGGCATGATCGCGGGCCAACCCGGCGGGACGCATCATTTTTCCGGTGCGCCAGATGTCAGCTGGGCCACGTTCGCCCGCCAAATCATGGCGGACGCCGGATTGCACTGCATGGTGCATGACATCGCATCGTCGGAATACCCGACGCTGGCTGTGCGCCCTTTGAATTCCCGCCTTGAGTGTGCGTCGCTGACCAGTGCCTTCGGCATCCAACGGCCGGACTGGCGGCTTGCCCTCAAGGACATCATTCTCAACCTCGGAGACGATACATGAACCGCAAAGGCATTATCCTGGCAGGCGGGTCCGGCAGCCGCCTCTGGCCGATCACGATGGGCGTCTCCAAGCAGTTGCTGCCGGTCTATGACAAACCCATGATCTACTATCCGCTGTCGGTCCTGATGCTGGGCGGCATCCGCGAAATCGCGATCGTGACCACGCCCGAGGATCAGCCGCAGTTCCAGCGTTTGTTGGGGGACGGGCACCAATGGGGCATGGACTTTACCTGGATCGTCCAGCCGTCGCCGGACGGATTGGCCCAAGCCTATCTGCTGGCGCGCGACTTTCTGGCGGGCGCACCATCGGCCATGATCCTCGGGGACAATATCTTTTTTGGCCACGGCCTGCCCGAGCTTCTGGCATCGGCGGACGAGAGGACAGACTGTGCGACCGTCTTTGGTTACCATGTCAACGACCCTGAACGCTATGGCGTTCTGGATTTCGACGACGAGGGCAATGTAAGATCCATCGTAGAGAAACCGAAAACGGCTCCGTCCAATTTTGCCGTAACGGGGCTTTATTTTCTGGACGGGCGCGCCTCTGAGCTTGCGGCCCAAGTCAAACCCTCGGCCCGCGGCGAGTTGGAGATTACCGATCTGCTGGAATTGTACCGCCAGGAAGGGTCACTGAAAGTCGAACGCATGGGGCGCGGCTTTGCCTGGCTTGATACCGGCACGCACGGGAGCCTTCTTGATGCGGGCAATTTCGTCAGGACCTTGACGCAGCGCCAAGGGCTTCAGGTCGGTTCCCCCGATGAAGTCGCCTTTCATGCCGGATGGATTGATGCCGAACAGCTTTGCTGTCAGGCCGATGTGTTTCACAAGAACGGCTATGGAAAACAGCTCAAGTCACTACTCGACTGACAAGGCGACGCGGGCAGGGCGCGCAATACGCGGCGCATAGTGGGTGAACAGATGGCGGTCAGCCGCCACCATCGCGCGCAACTCGGCCAGCGCTTCGGGATTGTCGCAGGTCAGATCCCCGTTCTCCACAGCCTCTAGGAACCGCATACGCCCGATCTGGAAAAGACGATCGGGGTGCTTTTTGACAAAGCTCGTCCCATACAATTGTTCTGTTGCCCAGCAGAACGATGCATTGAAGCGCCTTGCCTCGACCACACGGGCGATATGATCCAGAACCTTGGCGCGCCAGTCGGCCATGCCGGAATGCGCAAACAGATGCTGGCATTCTGCCTCGAACGAAGGATCCGAATAGGCCGCGTATTTCAATGTTTTGACCAGAAAGGCATCAGGCTGCTGCGCGATATCGTCCAGAAAGGCACTGCGGCGCGACAGGGCACCAACAGTGAACCCTGCGGCCTTCATCGCTTTGGAAAAGCCGATTTCGCCACGTTTGATGGTCATCAGTTTCGAATCGGTCTGGCGATAGCCGTCCCAAAACTGCCTGAATGCATCGCTGTCAAAACAGGCTTGTGGCACCATCGTGACGTAGGATTCGATATGTTCGGCCAGCTTGCGTTTGCGCAGCAAGCGACGGTGATCCTTGGCATATTCGTTCCGCGCCGGCACATGCAACAACAACCCGGTCAGATCAAAAGGCGATGTTTCCAGGTTTTCGATCACGCTGCACCCGGTCCACATCGGAAACCAGATGCTGTCATTCATGAGAATAAGCTTGGTCGGTGAAATGCCCTGATCCTGCAGGAAATGAACCGCGTCACGATAACCGCCAAAGTCGTAGCCGAAATTGGGCCGTTCGATCAGCCGCCAGGCGCGGTTGGTCACCTTGCTGCGTTGGTCCACGGGCAACCCGCCATTGGCCACCACCACAACATTATAGCCTTTTGCGGTCATGTAATCGCAGGTGCGCAAGACCGACGCCGCAAAAGTGCGGGGTTGATACACCAACAACACGCAAAATTTGGGCGACTGCGGGGCACCACAGCCAAAAACAGCCAGCTTTGACGCACGGTTCTGGTCGTGGGCATAACGCAACAGCGGTTCGGCCAGCGATCGAGGGATGTTTTGCACCTGCTCTTTGATCCGGGACAATTCGCGTTTCAGCTTCCAGACAGGCAACAAGACCATTCTCCATTCGATGCGGGCGGACCCGCGAAAAAATTTCTGTATTGGTCCCGGCGTGGTGTCGGGGTCACTGCGAGAATACACCTATAGGTAAAGTATTACTAATAGGTAACCCGGCATCAGCAGTTCTTTGCCATCCTTACGCTAGGTCGCAAAGGAAGCTGGTCTAATTTATTACTTGAAATCAGCAATTTGCCAAAAGTTATCTAAATTGGCCTGCAGGCTTGCCGCATTGTCAACCGCGTGGCGGCATGATCGGGACATCAGCCGCCGGATTTATTTCTATTTATGAATTATAAAGAAATGCCGCATTCCAAGTCCGACTACAATTTAGGGATGTTGTCGGGATTGATGACAAGGATGACCCGAGGGATGCCACTGCGACAGGACTGCCACCGTATCTGTCATGGCAAGGCGGGCCCTTAACTGCGGTCTTTTGCGGGCCTTGACCGGTATCCCTTGCATCGCCGGAGAATCTCTTACAGACCCCCGTGCAGTCCCGAATAGATACATCTTTCAGGTACTTTTCGCCTCAGCGATCAAAGCTGTCTTTCTTGCCAATCGGCAAAAGATAGAGAACAAAGTCGCCCGCGGTCGTGACAAGGCGCATCAACAACGCGGCCAGCAAGACACCCTCGTTCATTCCGGCATAGCCAAGCAGGCTGACCAGCACAGCCTCGCGCACTGCGAGTCCGCCCGGTGCGCCCGGTGTCAGAAAGCCGATCAACCACGCAAGGATCGCCACCGGAATTGCGAGCATCACAAAATGTCCGGCGACCGCAGCCAGAATGATCGCAAAAAGGATCCCTTGCGACAACATGAACCCCGTGCCGCGGATCAACACGAGGATCATCGGTACGCGCCATCGCTTCTGCACGAAGTAGGTCATTGCGGCGACACTTGCGGCAGCGGCGACAGGCAAAATCCAGCCGAATGTCCAGAGCGCAGGCAATGTCGGATACGCGATGTCGATCACCGGCACGACAAGAACAAGCGCAACAATCGCGGCGACCGGCAAGCTGACCAGTTCCAGCAGCGTTGCCATCGCAAGCGAGCGATGCGCGACGCCACGGTCGCGCAGATAAAGGTGTCTCCCGACCAGATGCACGACATTGCCCGGAACGTATTTGGCGATCTGCGTCTGGGTATAAGACAGCAGCAACCGCGCCTGCGGAACGGGATCCTCGACCAACGTACCAATGATGGTGACCCAGTTGTATGCCAACAAAAGCAGCGCTGCGGAATAGGCAAGCGTCAGTAGAACCAGCAAGCCAATCTGCAAAGGCGTCGGCTGCCAAGCGCTGACTTCGCCCCACTGCCGGTAAAGCGCCAATGCCAAAAAGATCAAGGCGGCAATGGTGATGAACTGCCCCGCACGGCGGGCTGCCGTCTTGATCAGGGCAGATTTGTCAGACATGCGGGTCTAGCAGGAGCGTTGTCTTTTCGGGATAGGGCAATGACGGCGTCAGCCCCGGTAGATCGACGGCAGCGAACCTGCTGTCTGCAATGGCCGCCGCGTACCGTATGCGCTTGGAATTGTCGAAAACGATCATGCCCCCTGGGGACAGGCAGTGCTGCGCGACCTGCAGGCAAGCGGCCCGTGCGCGACCGTCGATCACGATCAGATCATAGGTCTGCCCCATCCAGGTGATCGTCGCGACATAATCTTCGAAACTCTCGCCTTCATGGCCTTCCTTCCGAGACTGGTAAAGCGGATCAGCGCTGCATGCGCTGTCCGCAGGGGCAAGGCTTAGCCGGATATGCGGATAAGGGGCGATCCGGCTTTGCATCATAGCGAACCATGACCTGTCGTGTTCAACGCTATGCACAGCAGCGGCACGCCGCGCCAACCAGATGGTGCTTGCGCCGCTGCCATATTCGAACACGGATGCGTCTGGCCGCGTGCGCAGGAATTCATCGACGCGATCTATCGCGCGATAGGTCCACCATGGCACATCCAGCGCAATCATCTGGTCGATATCGTAAATCGCGAAAAGCGACCGTAGCCAGTGATAACCGCGTCTGTCCTGCCGTCGCTCCAGCCAGCCAAGCACGCCGGCCGCCCGCAGAACAGCCCCAAGACCGCGGATCGAAGTCACATAGGCGCGCTTTGCTTTCAGCTTGAAAAGGGCCACACGCTAACCTCTTTGCCGCTCTTGAAACACAGTTTCAGGATCGACGCAGAGTTCGGCAAGGCGCTCGGGCGAAAAATCCTTGGTTGCAAGGCGGCTCAGGCACCGGTCGGCATCCCATGTTTCATAGGTCTGCCCGGCACCTTGCTGATAGCTTTGCTTGTAGGGGATAGCGACCCGACCAGACATGAACACACCAAAAACCACGATGATCAGGCTCATCGACAGGACTCGCGGGATTTTAAGAAGCTCTGGACCAAAACGCTGGATCAGACCGGGCAAGCTCAGCAGGCACAGCGCCATGACAACCGGCCAAACGTCAAAACGGTAACGGAACGCGACTGTCGGATAAGCCAGCATCAAGCCTGCCGCGATTCCGGTGGCGATCAGGACCGGCAAGGCGCGCGGACCACCCGAAAGGCGCGGACGCCCCAGACCAAGGCCGATCACCATCAGCACGATCCAAGCCGGCCAGATAAAAACCATCCCGAACCGCGGCGCCTCGATAAAGCCATAGCCCGAGATCCCCTCTGTCACGCTCCGGTGGAGTGTCGCGATCGCTCCACCCGACGTATCCGCCGAAGTCGGAGGGAAATCAAAAATATACAACGCCGTGTTCGGCAAAACCCGCCAAGGATGAAACCGGCCATGTTCGACAAAAACACGCAGGCGTCCGGTGACGCTGGCATCGTTCCCAAGAAAGACCGGACCGTATTGCACCTGACTGTTGCGATCGGGCATTTCGATCTGGCCGTGTGCGGACGTGGCGGAACCGAAACGCAGGCTGTTGAATTGGAGAAAACTGGCGCCCACCAAGCCCAGAATGACAATGCTAACGAAGACGCGCAGACGCGTACCTTTTGCATTCTCCCACAAGGCCAGCGCGATCATCACCGCCACGCCCGCATAAAGCCCGACTGCCATATGGGGGCGCGCATGCAACAAGACCCCCGCCATCAAGGCTGTCGGGATCAGCACATAGCGCCACGCCAGACCGAAAAGCGCGCAGCGCACCATCAGGTAGACGGCAATCGCCATGGCGGCATAGGCGATGCTGGTCGGCTCGTGGTACAACACCGTATTGGTGGTCAGCAGAAAGCCGGGGCTGGATACCCAGATGGCCACTGCCATCAGCACGACCCAAAGCAAGGGTATCTGACCCATGTATTTGCGGATCACCTGAAACAACGCGAGGTGATAGAACCCCGTACCGACAACAGACCAGAGCCAGATAGAAAAGGCCGCCGTCGGAAAGTCTTCAAGCGCGACAAACGGGTACAGCACGAGACGCGTCAGAAGAGGCGCGATCCCGTGATAAAGAATGGCTGTACCATCGGCGCTGTAATGCCCTTCGAATGTGAGCATGCGCAGCGGCAGATCGAACCGACCGTCCAGCAACCGGTAGAAATAGGCGTTATAGATATCCACACCAAAATAGGGATAGGGCTGCGGCATGATCACGCTGAATGCCAAAAGCGCATAGATCAGCGCGCCCACGGCGGCGCAAATCACTGCGCAGACGCCCATTTTGTCTGTTGTCATTGCTGCGGGTCCCGCGGCTTGGCCGTGGCCTTTTCTGCGGGGTTGTCCTGCGCCATTTCGATGTCATGCAGGCGCCGCAGAACCCGTTCAAGCAGTTGCCGGTTGGTGGCGATCGTATCGCTCAGCAACGCAAGGATGACGGTGATATAGCCCGCCAGCAGGAACACCCCTCCCAGAACCAGCGACTGGATGTTGCCGTCGCCATCGCCTGCCATGAACAAAAACAGGAACCGCACCACCGGCAGCAAACCGATCAGGATCATCACGCCGCCCAAGGTCATAAAGGCGTTGAGCGGCCGGTACATGACATAGCTGCGCAGGATCGTCGCGGCCTGTTTGGACACGAAAGACCATGTCGACCGGAACAGTCGCGATGGCCGGTCTGTCGTGTTCGTGTTGACCAGAACAGATGTGATCGTGAACCCCTTTTGCCCCGCATGGATCAGGGTTTCCGTGGTATAGCTGAACCGCGTCATCACGTTGATCCCAAGAGCTGCCTCGCGCGAATAGGCCCGAAATCCCGAAACCGCGTCGGTGATATCAACATTGGCAAAACTGCTGACGACCGAACTGCCGATCTTTTGTAAAAGCCGCTTCAAGGGCGAAAAGGCCATGTTCTTGCCCGGTTGTCGGTCGCCCAGCACGATATCCGCTTTATTTTCGATGATCGGGCGGACAAGGTCGGCAATACTACCGCTATCGTACTGGTGATCACCGTCGGTGTTGACGATGATATCGGCACCATGACGCAGCGCGTTTTCGATCCCCGCCTGAAAGCTGTAGGCAAGACCACGGTTGGCATGGTTGCGCAGAATATAGGTGACACCCATCTGGCGGGCGATTTCGACCGTGCGGTCGGTCGATCCGTCATCGATGACCTGTGTTTCAATGACACTGACGCCAGGAATACGGGCCGGAATCCCCGCAAGAACCTGCGCGATATTCTCTTCTTCGTTCAGGCAGGGGATTTGTATGATTAATTTCATTCGCTACGCTTCTGAAAGGCCTGCGCCACCGTAGGATGCCGACGGGTCGGGAAAAGGCCGCAGCCGGTCGCCGCCTGCGTTACAACCTCGCCTTGTCTTGCTTTCAGATCAAGTGCTTTTCGCCATAGGGCATCAGTCGTCACCCGAACGGTTGACGTCCCTTACCGCGGTCTGCGCGTGGCCTCAGCCCCGATCCGTCACCGGAGACTGGACCCGCCGCAAGCCGATATTGGCCGCTTGCATCGCCGTTGCGGCGATATCGACGGCGGTCAGACCGGCCTCGGCATACATCACATCGGGGGCGGCGTGGTCGATATAGCGGTCGGGAAGCGTCATCGTACGGACCTGACAGCGCCCGTCCAGCAGCCCGTCATTGGCCAGATCATGCAGCACCATGGCCCCGAAACCACCCTGCGCGCCCTGTTCGACCGTCACCAGCGCCTTGTGGTGGCGCAAAAGCTGGCGGATCAACGCGCGGTCCAGCGGTTTGGCGAAACGCGCATCAGCGATGGTGACACTCAGCCCCTGCGCTTCAAGCTGGCGCGCGGCCTTGCGACATTCGTCCAGATGCGCGCCGAAAGACAGGATCGCAATGTCGCTGCCTTCCTGCACGATCCGGCCCTTGCCGATCTCGATGATCTCGCCGCGTTCGGGCAGTTCCAGCCCCACACCTTCGCCGCGCGGATAGCGAAAGGCGATAGGGCCTGCGTCATAGGCAGCAGCCGTGCGCACCATGTGCATCAGTTCCAGTTCATCCCCTGCGGCCATGACGACCATATTGGGCAAGGCGGCAAGATAGCCGATATCGAACGACCCCGCATGTGTCGGGCCATCGGCCCCGACCAGACCCGCACGGTCGATGGCGAACCGCACCGGCAGGTTCTGCAAAGCCACATCATGCACGATCTGGTCATAGCCGCGTTGCAGGAAGGTCGAATAGATCGCGCAAAACGGTTTCAGACCGCTAGCCGCCATCCCTGCCGCAAAAGTGACGCCATGCTGTTCGGCGATACCCACGTCGAACACGCGGCTGCCGAAACGCTGGCCCATGATATCGACGCCGGTGCCATTGGGCATCGCGGCGGTGACAGCGACGATGCGCGGATCATGCTGCGCCTCGACCGTCAGTGCGGTGCCGAAGACCTTGGTATAGCTGGGCGCATTGGGGCGCGATTTGGCCTGTTCTCCGCTTGCGACATTGAACTTGGCGACGCCGTGATACTTGTCGGCGCTTTGCTCGGCGGGGGCATAGCCTTTGCCTTTTTTGGTGCAGACATGAATCAGCACGGGGCCGGTGGCGCGGGTCTTGGCGGCACGCAGGACCGGCAAAAGCTGGGACATGTCGTGCCCGTCAATCGGGCCGATATAGGAAAAGCCAAGGCTTTCGAACAAGGTGCCCGCATTGCCGGATTGCACGCCCGTCACCAGTTGCCGCGCGCGGCGGGCATGGTCGCGGATCGGACCTGGCAGGACGGATTCGAACCCTTCAGCCATCTTGTGCAGATCCCCCAAGGGCGACGCATAGAGACCTGACAGGTATTTCGACATCGCGCCCACCGGTGGGGCGATGGACATTTCATTATCATTCAGGATCACGAACAGCCGCCGCCCTTCGGACCCCGCGTTGTTCATCGCCTCATAAGCCATGCCCGCGCTGATCGATCCGTCCCCGATGACGGCTATCGCGTCGCCCGTGGGCATACCCAGATCACGGCCCACGGTGAACCCAAGGGCGGCGGAAATCGAGGTGCTGGAATGGGCCGCCCCGAACGGGTCATATTCGCTTTCGGCGCGTTTGGTGAAACCGGACAACCCGCCTTCCTGCCGCAGGGTGCGGATACGGTCGCGACGGCCGGTCAGCACCTTGTGCGGATAGCACTGGTGGCCCACATCAAAGATCAGCTTGTCGCGTGGCGTGTCGAACACGGCGTGAATGGCGACGGTCAGTTCGACTACACCCAGCGACGACCCCAGATGCCCGCCCGTTTCGGAGACGGCGGAAATCACCTCGGCGCGGACATCATTGGCCAGACCGGTCAGGGCGGCGTCTGTCATCCGGCGCAGATCGGCGGGGCCGGCGACAGAGTCGAGAAACGGGGTATGGGGGCGGTTCGTCATGACGTCACCTTTACAATAAAAAAGCGTCGCAAGTGGGGTTAACCGCTTGCGACGCTAGTCTCCTGTAGCCAACAGGAAGGGAACTGGGGCTTGTGACCCCAATGACGGACCGACCAGGGAAGGGTGATCCGACGGCGAAGGATCAGGCAAGGCGTCGCGCTTCGCCTGATCCAATACTGTATCAGTCGACGACAGCTTCCGCGTCGTCGGTGGCGGCTTCGTCCATCACGGGCGCAGCCATAGGCTCTTCCATCGGTGCAGCCCGGTTGATCGGGTCGGGCGTGCTGCGGCTTTCCTCTGGCAAGGCCCGGCCGATCGCGGCGAAAGCCGCGATGAAGAACCAGATCGCCACAACCACAAGCGCTGCATAACCTGCACCTTTGAGCATCAGGAACGTGATGTCCGCGGTCAGCCTGCTCTTGTTGTTCATATCGAGGATGTTGTCTTCTTTCATCGTCTTTCTCCTCAGTTCAGGGGCGCATAGCCGCGGAGTTGTGCCCAGACAAACCAGTTGTCAACGACGGTGCCCGACAGCAGGATCCCGATGCCACCTGTCAGTGGTGTCAGAACCGCGAACCACCACGCCCAACGGTGGATACCTTCCATCGTGGCGTTGAAGCCCATGGTCCAGCGCCAGAACAGGGCGGCCCGTTCGGATGCCGTGCCACGGTCCACGATCTGTTCGATCTCGCGCTCGCCGCCGAAACGGCTGACCGCAAGGATCGTCGCGCCATGCATCGCAAACAGCAGCACCGACCCGTAAAGGAACACGATCGAAAGCGCGTGGAACGGGTTGTAGAACAGGTTGCCGTAAGTGATCGAGAACAGGTTGGTCCAGTCGAGGTGCGAGAAGATCCCGTAAGGCACGGCCTCGCTCCATGATCCCATCAGGATTGGCCGGATCAGACCCAGCACGAAGATCAGCCACAGCAGCGCGGCAAAGGCATAAGCCACATGCAGCCCCATCCCCAGCGCTTTGGCGCGCTGGTAGGTGTGCAGCCACCACGCACAGCACCCGACCAGAAAGAAGAAGCTGGCGATCAGCCACCATCCGCCTTCGGCCAAGGGCGCAAAGCCCAGCCCGTATTGTGGTCCTGGCGGTTCCAGCGACAGCCAGAACAGGTCACGGAAGAACAGACCGGGGCTGTAGCCGACCTCGGCCCAGAAATTCATCCCGATGATGAAGAACCATGCCGCAAAGCCGATGACCGCGATCATCCCGCTTGACCCCAGATGGACAGGCCCGATCTGGGCGTTGCCGAAAAGGCCAAGCAGCGTCGAGAACCGCGTACCCTTGGTGCGTTCGCGCATCGTGTCCGCGTCGGCGACGACCCCCATTTCAGCGGGGCCCTGGACCTGGACTTGCGTGAAGATATTTTGATATTCAGCCATTTTCATACCCTCCTACAGGTCTACCCACCAGGGCAGTTCATAGTACCAGTCCCACCAGACGATCCATTCCTCGAACCAGATGGTGCCCGAGATCACGATACAGACCGCGCTCCAGAAACCGGCCATCAGCGCAAGGAACAGTCCCAGACGGTGAATGCCGAGGGGCCCGATCGAATAGCCGATCAGATCGCGGAAATAGGTGTCTTCGTGGTCAGGCGAGCCGATGGTCTTGCCCTTGCCGGGGTTGACTGCGGACAAAACCAGCGATCCATGCAGCGCCAGCGCCAGCGTCGTGATCCAGAAGAAACTGATCGCGACCATATGGGCCGGGTTGTAATGGAAGTTGCCATACGCATAGCCTACGTTGTTCACCCAATCGAGGTGGCTGAAAATGCCATAGGGAAACGCATGTCCCCAGGCCCCCAGCAGCACCGGCCGGATAATGACCAGCGTGACATAGGCAAAGATCGCAACACCGAAAGCAAAAGGCACATGATAGCCGATGCCCAGTTTGCGGCAGATTTCGACCTCGCGCATCATCCAGCTGAGGAACGCGCCAACCGCGCAGATCGTGATGATCTGCCACAGGCCGCCTTCCAGCAGGGGTGCGGCACCAAGGCCGTATTCAAGCGGTGGCGGATCGATCGAGATCAGCCACGGATTCCATGTCGGGCCTTGGCTGGCCCCGTAAAAAATCAAGATTGTCCCAAGGACGGCGAAAAAGAACGTCGTGACCCCGAAGAAGCCAACATAGAATGGCCCCACCCAAAAGTCGAACAGATCTCCGCCTACCAATGTCCCGCCACGGACCCGGTATTTTCTTTCGAAGCTGAGCTGTGCCATCTTCCTACTCCATATACTACAGGCCCTGCATCCCCGCTCGGGTGCGCCCTGTGATCGTCGATGTCGATGTTTGCCGCGGGCGGATCAAAGTCCCGCCCGTAGCGATGTTATTGAAAGCGCTGATCAACCGCCAAAGGCGCGCTGGAACCAGTTTGTGCTTTCGTTGCTCAGCAGGACGAGGTGAATCATCGCTGCCAGCAGGAACAGGAAAACGCCCTGTGCCACGAAAACGCGGCGCGGGTCGAAAACCAGCCAGATCTTATAGAACTGTGCCATGTGGATATTCCTCTTCTTACCAGTTGAACCAAGGCAGCTTGATGTACGTCAGAATATGCGCGACGACGGCCACGATCGTGAAGATCGTAAACCCGCTCATATAGACTGAGTGCAGCTCTTGCGCTTGCTCATCAGTGAGACCTGTGAAGGACAGGTCGGATTTGTCAGCCATGTTTTGTCTCCAAAATAGAATACTGACGCCGCGCAGCCCCCGCGGCCGGGTTACGACAGAAGCTTGTCCTCTGCCCCAATCCGTCATCCCGGGGGGGAATGACGAATGTCTTGATGTCCTTTGCAGGACAAATGTCGTGCCGCGTCTTCATGCGTTGAAGATATGCGGCGTGATGATGCGCGCCTGGGTCCAGGCCTTGGCGAAAGGCCCCTTTTCGGGCAGTTCCATCCGGCGTGCCGCGAACAGCACCCAGGTCAGGATCGCCAGCGGCAGAGTCGCCACAAAGATCAGCGCGAAATACGCGTAATATTCCCGTTTCGGGGCCGTGTGCCGCGCCCGCGCAATCGGTGCGTCTGTGGTGAAATCGGTCATTTGCGTCCTCCCGAGGATGGTTGCAGTGTTTCGACGGTCTCCAGCACGACCCTGTCGTTACCGGCGTCGAGCGCCGCCCGCTCTGCGGCATCGCGCAGGGACTTGGCGGCGGAAATACGTGTCAGGATCGGGTGCGTTGCCACGATCTCGTCCAGTTTGGCTTGCGCATCGGCATCCCAGGGGAAGTCGCGGCGCAAAGGCGTCAGTGTGGCATCGGTTGCATCCATATCGGTGCCCAGCGGCAGGATGTGGAACAAGGCATCGAACAAGCCATTGCAGACCTCTTGCAGCACATAGGTCGCACCGGCATAGCCCATGAACGGCGTGCCCGTGGCGCGCCGGATGGCGGCACCGGGGAAAGAGGCGGGGATGAACACGGGGCTTGGCCCATGTCCGGCCTTCATTTCGGCCAGATACATCTTTTCGTTGATCGACCCCATGACGATCAGCGGGCGTTTGCTATGCAGCAAGGCGCGCACTTCGTCATTGTTGGTCTTCTTGCCACGGCACCGCGCGACAGCAAAGGCGCAGGGAAAGCCCAGATCGCCTTCAAGATAATGCCGGATTCCGCGCGCATAGGTCTCGTTCGCAACAATGGCGAATTCCGCAGTGGCAAAGAAATCCTGCGTCACCGACCGCCACAAATCCCAGACGGGCTTGATGGTCGAATGCTTCTCGCGCTCGATGAACGGTTCAGGGTCCAGCCCCGTCAATTCGCCCAGCTTGCGCAGGAACTTGGTCGTTGAATCGATCCCGAACGGTGCCTGCAGATAGGGCTTGCCCAGCACCTCGCACAATCCGCGCCCGAATTCGCGGTACATGCAGATATTCACATCCGCATTCACCAGATTGCGCATCTCGGCGACATGGGCGCCCAAAGGCATCACCATATTGACCTCGGCGCCAATCCCTTCGATCAGTCGCCGGATCTCGGCCAGATCGGATGGCATGTTGAACGCGCCATACATCGGCCCGAGGATATTGACGCGCGGCACCTCGTCTGGGGTCCGCTTCTTTTCAGGAGGCATCCGGCCTTTGGTCATGCCGAATTCGGTGAAAATCCAGGTCATCGCGCGGTCGGCGGCTTCCCATTGATCCTCGTCAATCGTGCGCGGCAGGAACCGCTGGATATTGGTGCCTTGCGGGGTCACACCGCCACCGATCATCTCGGCAATCGACCCTGTGACGACCACGGCTGGCAGCGCCGGATCCAGCACCTCCCAAGCGCGTTTCATCGCAGCCTCGGTGCCTTCGCCCATCTCGGTCTCGCCAAGGCCGGTCACGACAATCGGCAATTCATGCGGCGGCAGCCCGTCGGTGTAATGCAGCACCGAGGTCACCGGCAGGTTTTCGCAACCGACAGGCCCGTCGATGACGACCTGCAGCCCTTTGACAGCACAGAACGCATAAACCGCGCCCCAATACCCGCCTGCCCGATCATGATCCATAATCAGCATGACAGGCCCCCCATCTTCCGAGCCCAAATATCCCGGGGGAGCGAAGCGGGGGCAGCGCCCCCTGCGACATATGCCACAAACACCATCATATCATCTGCTCCGCCGCAGCCGCACGCGCCTGCTTGTCGAGCTTTTTCTGATGCATCGCGCGGAAATCGGGGCGCAGGTTGGGCGACCCTTCCCAGACACCGGCAGTATCGCCGTGACCCACGCCTTCGAAAAAGGCCCGCATCGTGTCCATCTTCTCTTTGCCCGCAATCGCAGCATTCACGACCTGCGCCAGCGATCCGGCCCCGGCAGGTCCCATCAGCGGACGCGCGGAAATCAGGTTGGTGAAATAAAGCGCGGGGAGCCCTCGTTCCTTGGCATGCTGCACCACGGGTGTCGTGCCAATCGCCAGATCGGGGTTGATCGCATCCACAGCCGCCAGATCATCCTCGAGAGAGGCACGGTATTTCACCTTCACCCCACGGCTTTCGAGCCATGCGGCATCTTCCGCGGACCACGGTGTCTTTGGACAGGCGGTGCCGACATAGGGCACATCCGCGCCGCTTTCGATCAGCAGACGCGCGACCAGCAGCTCGGACCCTTCGTAACCGGACAAAGTCACGGTGCCTTTGATCTGCGCGCCACCAAGGGCGGCGGTGATCGCAGGCAGGAAGGCGTTTTGCGCCGCAGCCACTTGCGCAGCGGGCACATTATACGCCTCGCCAATCGCAGCCAGCCACGCGGCCGTGCCGTGATAGCCAACAGGGGCGGACCCTACGACCGTGCGGCCAGCGGCCTGAAATTCACGGACCGAGGCGGTATAAAACGGATGGATCGCCGCCACGACACCGCAATCAAGGGCGGCATAAAGCTCGCGCCATTCGCGGGTGGGGACTACAGGACCAGCGGCCAGGCCCATAGGCGCCAGCATCGCGCCGATCATCATCGGATCGGCGGGGAACATCTCGCCCAGCAGGGCAACGCTCGGGCGGTCAGATTTGCCACCGACAGGGCGGGCAACGGGGCCTGCCTTGATCTCTTCACGGGCGTAAGCCAGCATCGCACCGGCCAGAACGTCCTTGGCTTCGGCATGGGTCGGGATGCCAAACCCCGGCACGTCAATGCCGACAATCCGCACGCCGTTGATCTCGCGCGGCAGCAACCGCAGTGGCACACCCGAAGCTGTCGGCACGCACAGGTTCGTCACCACGATCGCGTCATAGCGTTCGGGATCGGCCATATCATGCACGCTTTCGCGGATATCCTCGAACAGCTTGCCGGTGACCAGCGTTTCGGAATTGAACGGCACATAGCCAACCGACCGGCGCGCGCCGTAAAAGTGGGAAACAAACGTGAGGCCGTACACACAACACGCCGAGCCGGACAAAACAGTGGCCACACGTTTCATGCGAAGGCCGACGCGCAAGGACCCGAATGCCGGACACATGGATTGTGGCTGGTCATGTGGTCCTTGCGGATAGTCCTTGGCATATTGGTCGAGAATGTCGGATTTGCCCGCAGCGCGTGCCGCGTCCTTCATCGTGACGCCCGAAGAACAGCCGCCAGCCAAAGCCGTCTGCGCGACCTCGGGGGACGCCGCAACTGCCTCGCCCTCGATGATGCGGACCTGTCCGGCCTCGTCATAACCGACTTCATAGCCTTTGGCGTGGTGATCAAGCGTCATAGTGTTGCGCCTCCTTCACCGGAACGCGGGCGATATCGTCCAGCAACCGCCGGATCTGGTCGGGGCGGGCCTGCGCCAGCATCTGGCGGACCTCATCACGGGTTTGGCGGGATGGCTCAGGCGTCATCGTAAATGACCTCCAGGCTTTCCTTGGGCACGGCGTTCTTGCCGCGCATGTCCATGTCGGTGGCGGGGACCAGTTTGTAATCGCCGCCGGTATCCTTGGCGTCGAAGAGGCCCAGCAATCCGTCCTGATCCAGCGGGGTCGGGCGGACAGGTGGCGCGATACCAACCGCATCGGCGAGGCCTGCAAACATCGGACCCCATTCGCTGTCATAGCTGCCGACGATCTGGTAATTCGCGGATTTCTTGCGCAGATCGTCGTTCTGCGGGATCGCGCAAAGCACGGGGATTTTCACGGCAGCGGCGAAAGCCTGCGCCTCTCCGGTGCCGTCGTCCTTGTTGATGACCAGACCGGCGACGCCGACATTGCCGCCCATCTTGCGGAAATATTCCACGGCAGAGCAGACGTTGTTGGCGACATAAAGCGATTGCAGATCGTTGGACGCGACCAGGATCACCTTTTGCGCCATGTCGCGGGCAATCGGCAGGCCGAAACCGCCACAGACCACGTCGCCGAGGAAATCAAGCAGGACATAATCGAAGTCCCAGTCATGGAACCCCAGCTTTTCGAGCAGTTCAAACCCGTGGATGATCCCGCGTCCACCGCAACCGCGGCCGACCTCCGGCCCGCCAAGCTCCATCGCGAACACGCCGCCACGTTTGAAACAGACATCGCCGATGGCGACTTCTTCGCCCGCCAGTTTCTTCTTGGCGGATGTCTCAATAATCGTCGGGCAGGCCTTGCCGCCGAACAACAGGCTGGTGGTATCGGATTTAGGATCGCAGCCGATCAGCAGCACGCGCTTGCCCATCTCGGCCATCATATGGGACAGATTGGCCAGCGTGAACGACTTGCCGATCCCGCCTTTACCATAGATCGCGATGATCTGGGTTTTCGATGTGGGCGGACCGCTGGGCACTTCGAGGCTTGGTTCCTCATGGGCTTCATCGCGCAGGCGCTGATCGAAATCCTTCAGGTTCGGTATTTCGTCTTTCATGCGGTTCCCCAGTTCAAAATCATCTTCAGGCAGGCCGGATCGCTGAACGCCGTTTCATAGGCGGCGGGCGCGGTTTCGGCGGCTTGTTGGTGCGTGATCAGATCCGCCAGCTGCAACGTGCCGTTTTCGGCGAGCGCACGGGTGGCGGTCATGTCGTCAGCGGTCCATTCCGCGCTGATGCGGAAACGGGCCTCTTTCATAAAGGCGGGCGGAAAGGCGAATTGCAGCGGCGCGGTGTAGAAACCCGCCAGCACAATCTCGCCACCCTTGGCAATGCGCCCGATCCAGTCGTTCAGCAGATCGCCACGGCCGGAGGCATCATAGATGGATGTATAATCGCGGCGCGTGTCGGTGTCGGGTGTCATCACCTCGTACCCCTGCGCGCCGGTCATGCGGACAGGGTCTACTTCCCAGACGGTCGGGGCAGGCGCGCCCGCCGCAATGGTCAGCCGCGCCAGAAGGCGGCCCAGAACGCCATGGCCGATAATCAGATCAGGCACGGATTTGTTCGGCCCCGCCATCGCGTGCCGCGCTGTTGCGGCCAGTGCGAGCAATGCGCCGCCAGCCCCCAGACCACGGTCGATCCGCGTCACACGCGATGCCTTGGTCACGATGGTCTGCGCGGCAGCGCCGAACAGGCCGAACGCGCCTTCATAGCAATTGGCACCGGGGACAAAGACATGCTCACCCACGCGGTAGCCGCTGTCGAGGCCAGCCTCGACCACCTCGCCCGCAGCCTCGTAGCCGGGGATCAGCGGATAGCCCATGCCGGGAAAGGGAGGCATCTCGCCGGACCAGAACAGTTTTTCGGTGCCTGTGGAAATACCCGAATGGCGGATCTGGACGACAACATCATCACGCGCCGGGGGCGTGATTCCCACCGTATCAAGCCCCAGCTTACGGGGTGCTGATAATATGACGGCCCTTGTTTCCACGTATTCTCTCCTGCGGTGTGTCGGGTCGATCTGACCTGACAGCAGCGCGTCCTCTTGAAATGAGTGTATCTTTTTGGCGCACTGTGTCAATTCATTTAGACACCACAGGTGTAAACTTTACCTTACACCTTCAACGACAGAGGTGATGAAGGGGCGCGCGGCCTTTGGCATACGGATGCCGCCGAATCCGGCCTGTTGCAAAAGCGCCGCAATCCGGCCTGCCGACCGCGCGCGCCCCGTGCGCATCGCCATGCAGTAAAGCGCGAAATAGGCATCCCCCGCGCGGTGCGGTGCAGCGCCGCCTGTCATCGGTTCGGAAATCAGGATGCGCCCGCCGGGTGGCAAAGCGGCATAGGCCGAGGCCAGCAAATCCGCCACGGTGTCATCGCTGTGATCGTAAAGCACGCGCACAAGGCTGATCATGTCGGCCCCCTGCGGCAGCGGCTGGTCGCGGAACGACCCCGGCACGATCTGTGCGCGATCTGCCATCCCTGCGGCTGCGAACCTGTCCTGCGCGGCAGGCACGACGGCAGGCAGATCGAACAGGGTCAGCGACAGGCTCGGGTAGGCCGCACCGGCTGCGGCAAGGAATGCACCCGTCCCGCCGCCCACATCCATCAACCGCGCCACACCCCGAAAATCGACCGCCGACAGCGTGTCATCAGCCACCAGCAGTTGGCTGTCGGCCATCAAGCGCGAATATTTGGCGGCACTGCCGGGGTCCGTCGCGGCACCCGCGCCGAACACATAGGGCCAGAAATCGGCCAGTTCCGTGTCCACTTCGCCGCGAAAAAACGCAACCGGATCAGACAGATCGCGGTAAAGCACGTCGTGATGCGCGATCATCCCCGCCAGACCGGGCACCCCCGCAAGTGCGGCGCCCCGCGTCGTCAGCGCGTAAAGGCCGGATTTGCGCTGTTTGAGCAGCCCCAGCGCCACGGCTGCCGACAATAGCACCGCCATGCGGTCAGGTGGCATCCGCCCCTGTTGCGCCAAGGCAGGCAAGGGTAGTTCATGCGCCAGCAACCGCTTGGGAATATCCAGCGCCACCAGCGCATAAAGCACCTGCGAATGGCAGAAACCGGCGACAAGATCGAACATCGCCTCACCCTCGGACCGGACAAACCGGCGGGTCAGGGGAAAGCGTGCAGCCCATTTCTGAAAGGAAGGCGAGGCGACCAGCCGCGTGAAGCGCGACGCGCTTTGGCGGTCTAGGTCAGGCCCGGAAACCGGCACTATCACAGCCGCATCCGTCATTATTCGCCCGGAACGGTGCGCCGGTCACGCGCCCCTGCAGGCACCAGTTTATCGGCATAGGCGCGCACCATCTGGGCCAGGGCCGCCTCGCCCGGACAGGCGGGAATCGATGAAATCGCACCGCCAAGGATGTCGTCGAAGCGTTTCACCGCCCCTTGCACGCCGTAAGCGGCAACCGCATTCGGTCGTCCGTGCAGATCGTCCTGACCGGCAGGCTTGCCCAGTGCCGCCTCATCGCACAGCGCGTCGCGCAGATCGTCTGCGACCTGAAACGCCTCGCCAATCCGCGCGCCAAGTTCGGCCCAGGGTTCGGCCTCTTGCCCTGCGGCCACGGCCCCCATCTGGGTCGCGGCGATGAAGAGCGCCCCCGTTTTCGCTTGATGATAGGCGGACAGATCAATCTGGCTTTCGCTTTCCCAGCCTTGCCCCGCGCAGATGCCGAATGGCATGCCCGTCCGCGTGCCAAGGATATCAAGCAGCGTGATCGCACGCGCAGGCGCATCGCCCGCCGCACGCGCAAGCACATGAAACCCCATGATAATCAGGCTGTCACCCGCCAGCACGGCCAGAGGTTCGGAAAACGCACGGTGCAGCGCGGGCTTGCCACGGCGCATATCGGCATCGTCGAAACAGGGCAGGTCGTCATGTACAAGGCTGGCGCAATGCACCAGTTCCAGCGCCACTGCGGCTGCATTCGTCAGCGCCGGACGGTCGTCGCCGCAGGCCATCGCGACGCTCATCAGGATCGTCGGCCTGATCCGCGCGCCACCCGGTGTCACGGCATAATTCAACGCCGCCGCCAGCTTGGGCGGCGCCATGCCACCCTGTCCCTGCGCGATGGCAGCGGTCATTGTGGCTTCGATCCGGTCAGCGATTTTCATGGCGTGTGTCCTAACTCACTTCCATACTGTCTAATTTAGTTTACATATGTCAATGTAAATCAAACGATACACTCAGGGGCCCGTGCGAAATGACCGCATCCGCCGAAAAGATCGTGATCATCGGCGCGGGAATCGCCGGATTGGCTACAGCCTTGCGCCTTGGCCATGCCGGATACGACGTGACGGTCGTTGACATGCAGGCGGCACCGGGCGGCAAGATGCGGTCCGTGCCATCCGCCGCGGGTCCGGTCGATGCGGGCCCCACCGTGCTGACGATGCGGCATGTATTCGACACGCTGTTCGCCGATGTCGGCGCCGATCTGGCCGATCATGTGACGCTGACGCCGCTGGAAACACTGGCGCGCCATTACTGGGACGACGGCACGCAGCTTGACCTGATGGCAGATGCACAGGCGAGCCTTGCCAATGTGCACGACGCTTTTGGCGCAACGGCGGCGGCGGAATTCGCCAGTTTCTCGGCCCGCGCCAAGCGGCTGTTCGATGCTTTCGATGCGCCGATGATGCGCACCGCGATGCCCGACCAGATCGCTGTGGCGCGCAAAGTGCTGGCCCAGCCGCGCCTGATCGCCGATATGGCGCCGCATCGGACGATGGCAGGGTTGTTGAAATCCAGCTTCAGCGACCCGCGTCTGGCGCAGCTTTTCGGGCGCTATGCCACCTATGTCGGCGGTTCGCCCTATCAATCGCCTGCGATCCTGTCGCTGATCTGGCAGGCCGAGGCGCAGGGCGTCTGGACCGTTGCAGGCGGGATGCAAAAGCTGGCGCAGGCCATTGCGGCATTGGCCGAACGGCATGGCGTGCAGTTCCACCACGACACCCGCGCCCTCCGGATCACCCGCCAAGGCGGGCAGATCAGCGGTGTCGAGACGACCAAGGGCCATTTCGCGGGCAACACCGTGGTTTTCAACGGCGACCCGAGGGCGCTGGCGACCGGTTTGCTAGGCCCGGCCATTGCCGCGGCCGTGCCGGTCACCGGCACCGAACCCCGCAGCCTGTCAGCCTATGTTCATGCGTTTGCAGCCAAGCCGCACGGGGTGGATCTTGCGCATCATACCGTGTTCTTCGGCCACGACCCAAAGGCGGAATTTGCCGCACTGGCCCGCAACCAGATGCCCAGCGACGCCACATTGTACCTATGTGCGCAGGATCATGCGACAGCAGCACCCGACGCCTTGCAACGTTTCGAAATCATCATGAACGCAGCCCCCGTTCTGCGCGACCCCGAACAGGAAAAAGCCCAATGTCAGACACAGATTTTCGCCCGTTTCCGCCAGTTCGGACTGACCTTCAGCCCGACACCGGGGCCGGACAGCCTGACCACGCCGCAGGGGTTCGAGGATCTGTTCCCCGCGAGCCTCGGTTCACTGTACGGGCGCAGCCCGCACGGGCTGACAGCGGCGTTCAAGCGGCCGACGGTGCGCACATCGATGCCGGGGCTTTATCTGGCGGGCGGCGGGGTGCATCCGGGGGCGGGGGTGCCGATGGCGACGCTCTGCGGCCAGCACGCGGCCGCGGCGATCTTGAGCGACCTTGCTTTGCGCTCGACGTCCCGCCCGGAGGCTATGCGTGGTGGTACATCGACGGGATCAGCGCCTGCGGCACCAAGGCCGTCAGCGTCATCGGGTTCATAGGGTCGGTCTTTTCGCCGTGGTATGCATGGTCGGGGCGCGGTGATCCTACCAACCACTGCTGCATCAATGTCGCGACCTACGGCCCCGGCGGGCGGTTCACTATGACAGACCGCGGGCGACAGGCGCTGCGCACCAGCGTCGACACCTTGCAAGTCGGCCCGTCGTCGATGCACTGGAACGGCAAGGCCTTGGTCATTGACATCAACGAAATCAGCGGACCCCCCATAATCAGCCGCGTGCAAGGGCAGATCACCATCACGCCGCGCGCGGTGACATCCGTCGAACTGCCGCTGACGCCCGATGGCGCGCATGTCTGGCGGCCTTTCGCGCCATCCTCGGACATCACGGTCGATCTGGCGGCGAAAGGCTGGCAGTGGACGGGGCACGGCTATTTCGACGCCAATTTTGGCATCCGACCGCTGGAGGACGATTTCAAATTCTGGACATGGGGCCGGTATCCGACCAAGACAGGCGCAACCTGCATCTATGACGCGACACGGCGCGACGGCAGCATGCTGGAAACCGCCATCGCCTTTGGCCAAGACGGCACGGCCCGACAGGTCGGCGCGCCACCGCGCGTGCCGTTCAAATCGTCCGGCTGGCGGATCAGGCGTGAAACCCGTGCCGACCCCGGCGTGGTTCCCAGGCAGGTGCTGGGCATGCTGGACGCGCCGTTCTACTCACGCTCTGCCGTGCAGACCGTGCTGAACGGGGAAGCCGTGACGGGCGTTCACGAAGCGCTGGATCTGGACCGCTACGCATCCCCGCTGATCAAGCCGATGCTGGCGTTCCGCGTGCCACGACGCGCAGGCTGGCCGCAGGGCGATTAAGACGGTTTGCCTAAAACGCTGTGTAATCTGCAACGTCTCTTAACTTGGTGGAAAGGCTTGGTTGGTATCCGTCTTCCGCAAAGGAGAGATACATATGAAACAACTGACTTTCTGGCTGGCGCTTGCGCTGGCCACCGCAACTGCCGGATCAGCACAGGATTTCAAGCCGCAGATGCAGCAATTCGTGACCGATCACGTTATGGCTTGGGCGTCCGATCCCGTGATCGTTGACGCGATCATTGCGCAAAACGCAATCACCGCCAGCTATGATGACGCCAAGATCGCGGAACTCGACGCATTGTGGATGGCGCAGATGGGGATGGCGGGCATTCCACTGATCGACGGTGTGCTGCAGAATCCGACATCCGATTTCCTGCGGCAACGCATGACGGCGTCCGATGGCGCGATTTCCGAAGTTTTCGTGATGGATGCGCGCGGCCTGAATGTCGCCGCTGCCGCAGCGACATCGGACTACTGGCAGGGGGACGAGGCGAAGTTTTCAGAAACCTTCCCCAAAGGGCCAAATGCCATCCATTTCGGCGAGGTCGAACTGGATGAATCCTCGGGTGAAGTGCAGGCTCAGGTCTCTATGTCCATCGTCGACAGCACCGGTGCCGTCGTCGGTGCGATGACGGTCGGGATCAACCTCACATCACTGATGTGACAGGCGTGCGCCGGTCGTTTGCGTTGCGCAGTCATCACCCAGTGTGATGATGTCGCCACCAGCGGCCTGTGCATCTTCGGCATCATGGGTGACCATCAGAACCGGCAAGGCGCGACTGCGCGCCCTGTCGAAAACCATCTCCCGCACCTGCGCGCGCAGGGCGGCGTCCAGTCGCGAAAACGGCTCGTCCAGCAACAGCGCGCAAGGGTCCGACAGCAGCATCCGCATCAGGGCGACGCGCGCCTTTTGCCCACCTGACAAGGTCGCGGGATCACGCGCCGCGAAGCCCTCAAGCCCGACCTCGGCCAAGGCCGCGTCGATCCGCGCCTGCCTGTCTGCACGGGTGCCACCGGGCGGCAGACCAAAGGCAAGGTTCGCCCCGACCGACAGATGCGGAAACAGCAGGTCATCCTGAAACAGGATACCGACACGCCGTTGATGCGCCGCGGCATGGGTGATGTCATGGCCCTCCAACCAGACAGCCCCCGTCGCGGTGAAACCGGCAGGCAACGTGCCGGTGATGAAGGCCAGCAAGGTGGATTTGCCCACACCCGACGGGCCCATGACCGTCAAGACCTCGCCGGGGGCCACTTCGTGATCCACGCGGATCAGCGGCAGGCCACCTTTCAAGATCGTCACGTCGCGCAGCGATAGCCCTTTATGCATGCCGCAGTCCTTTCCTGTTGCGCCAGACCAGCGCCGGTATCAGTAAGGCCAGCGCAAACGGCACCAGCGCCGCCCCCGTCTGCATCAACCCGTAAACCCCGATGGCGCGCCTGTCAGCACCGGAGGCCAGCGCCACCGCCTCGGTCGTCAGGGTCGCGACACGCCCGCCCCCGATCAGCAGCGTCGCAAGATATTGTCCGACCGACACCGCCAACCCCACGGCCAGCGCCGTCAGGATCGGGCGCAGCAGCATGGGCAGGCGCACGCGCCACAGGATGCGGTCAGGGCTGGCGCGCAAGGCAGCCGCGATCACACCCATCCGCGCATCCCAAGCGCGGAACGGATCGGCCAGCGACAAAAACACGTAAGGCAGCACAAACACCAGATGCGCCAGCATCACCGGCACACGGCCCACATCAGCACCAAGGTTGAGCATCAGGGTCTGCAGGCCGGGCAGGAAAGCCGTCTGCGGGATCAGCAAAGGCAGATACAGTAGCCAGACCGCCCGCTGGCTGACGCGGATGTTATGGCGGTATTCAGCCTCCAGACAGCCGATGGTCAGGACCAGCGCCACCAGCGCGACGGTGACGGCGATCAGCGCCGTCTCGCCGAGCGCTTTCAACGTACCGGGGCCGAATCGCGCCCAGTTTCGCAACGTCATCTCGTCAGGCAATGCGTCCGGAAAGCCCCAGAACCCCGCAAAGGACCAGATCGCCATCACCACAAGCCCGAGGAAAACAGCCAGCGCCGACACAGAACCTGCCAGCAAGGCAACCCCCGCCACCGCCGGATCAGCCTTGCCGCGCGCGCCCGAGGAAATCCAGCGCCGCCCAAGCGCTGCGACGGTCATTTCGCCAAGCCGCCAGACCGCCAGAGCGCCGATCACAAGACCAAGCTGCAGCAAGGCACCTGCCGCCGCCTCCAGCCGGAACGACAGGTCGGGATGCGACATCCACTTGACGATCTGCACCGACAGCGACGGCGGGGTGTTCGGCCCAAGGATCACCGCCACATCGACAACCGACATCGCATAGGCCAGCACGACATAGACCGGCGGCCTGATCTGCGCATAGACGCGGGGAAACACGGTCTTGAGCCAGCCCGTGACCCGCCCGTATCCCAGCGCCTGCGCCACCCTGACGCTGCGCTGCGCATCCGCCTGCCCCAAGGCTGCGAGCGTGATGAGCAGCAGGAACGGCACCTCTTTCACGATCAGTCCCGCGGTCATCGCCAGACCCCAGCTGTCCTGCACGATCAGCAGATCGGGCGGCTGGTCCCAGCCAGTCAACCCCGGCGAGGCGAGCCGCGCGAGCCACCCCGACGGCGCAATCAGGAACGCCAGCCCGAACGCCGCTGCCGCATGCGGCACCGCAAGCAGGGGCGACAGCAGCCGCTCCAATGCCCGAAAGGCCCGCGTGCCTGACCAGCCCGCCGTCACCAGCATGACAATGGACAGGGAAATCACCGTCGCAAGAACCCCCGTCCCCACAGACAGCATCACCGCTCGCGGCAATCCGGCCCAGCCGAACAGGTCGCGGAACGGGTCCAGTGACGGCCCCGTCAGCCCCGCCGCTGGCAGATGCCCGAAGGCGGGCAGCACCGTGCCCCAAAGCCCTGCCGCCACCGGCCCCAGCAACGCAAGCAGCGTCAGGGCCGGCAACAGCGGCAACAGGCGACGGCGGGACATCGGCGTTTACTGGGCGACGCCGTAGCGGGCGACCCAATCGTCGCTGATCCGCGTCATCCAGCTTGGGTGCGGTTCGGCCTGCACCGTGCCGAGTTCGGCCGGCGTCAGTGTCGCGATCCCGAGGTCGAGCGCATCGAACAGCGCGCGGTCATCATCCGCCAGCTTGTCCATCGCCAGAACGGTGCCATAGCCAAGGATTGCAGGGTCCTGCGCGCGGGCCTGCGCCTCGGGTGACATCAGGAAGTTTGCGACGACCATGGCACCGGCCTTGGCGCTGGAATTATAGGGGATCGCCACAAAGGACGCGTTGCCGATCGTGCCCTTGTCCAGCACGAAGGTGCGCACTGTGTCAGGCAATTCGTTGTTGGCAATTGCGGTCGAGGCAGCACCGGGGCTGAAGGAGATCGACAGGTCAATCTCTCCATCAGCGATCAGCGGGAACATCGCCGTACCGGTCGCGGGATAGGCGCGCCCTTCGCGCCACAGATGCGGCGTCAGCGCGTCCAGATACGCCCAGAGAGGCTCTGTCACCGCGTCATAGTTTTCATCCGTCGCAGGGTCGGCCAGCACGGAAGGATCAGGCAGAATGTCGATCAGCACCTGTTTGAGGAAGGTCGAGCCCAGAAAATCTGGCGGCTGGGGATAGCTGAACCGCCCCGGATTGGCCTGCGCCCAGTCCAGAAGGGCCTCCATCGACCCAAGACGGTCGGGCATGCGGGCGGTGTCATGCACAAAGACAACCTGTGCCATCGCCCAAGGGCTTTCAAACCCGTCCACCGGCACGGTGAAATCTGTCTGCACGGATTTGTTTTCGAAATCGACCAGCGCCCAGTTGGGCAGTTGTTCGGCATAGGGGCCGAACAGCAGATCGGCCTCTTTCATCGCGGCGAAATTCGCACCGTTGATCCAGATCATGTCGATGGCGCCGCCATCGTCCTGACCGGCCTGCTTTTCGGACAGCACGCGGGTCACGGCATCGGCGGTATCGGTCAGTTTCACATGCTCAAGGGTCACGCCGTAGTCCTCGGCCACGCGCGACCCGACCCAGGCGATGAAATCATTGGTCGTCGTCGATCCGCCCCAGGCGTTCCAGTAAACGGTCTGGCCTTCGGCCTGCGCTGTGACCGCGTCCCAATCGGCGGGGTCGATATCGGCAAGCGCGGGCAAGGGGGCCAGCAAAGCGGCGAGAACGGCAAGATGTTTCATTCGGCGGTGTCCTTTAGTTGACATAGATTCGGGATGCGGCGTGGATACGCAGCAGGGCGGTCAGAAAGCAAAGCGTTCCGAACACCCACGCCAGCGGCGCGAAATAAGTTTCAAACAGGCAGAGCAGGACGAAAAACACGATCGTTTCGGTCCCTTCCAGAATGCCGTTCGAATAGTACAGCGACTTTTGCCCTTGGGCCTCGGTTTTGTGTCCGTGCTTTTCGGCCAGAATGGCAAAGCCCAGAAAGCTGGTGCCATTGAAATAGAACGAGGCCAGCAGGAACGCCCCCGCCGCCCCGTTCGCCACCGGATCAGCCAGCACAAAGGCCAGCGGGATCATCGCGTAGAACAGGAAATCCGCCGCGATATCAAGGTAACCGCCGAAATCGGTCTTGTGCGTCGCGCGCGCGACCGCCCCGTCCAGCCCATCCGCCAGACGGCTGGCCAAGAGCGGCACCAGCGCCAGCACAGGCGCGCCAAAGGCGATCATCAGCGCCGCAACCAGCCCCAGACAAAGCCCGACAAGCGTGACCGCATTGGCCGAGACACCCTGCGCGGCAAGGCCAAACCCGATCCGGTTCAACGGCGGGTCGATGAGCGGGCGAAGGTGGCGGTCAAGCATGTTCTGGTCCTGAAGGTCGCTATCTTGTCCTTGATCGCGCCGCGTCGCGCAATCGCGGTGACAAGAAAGTGAGCGTCCGAAATGCTAGCCCGCTGCGATGCGGGGGCGACCCTGTGCTGTGACCTTGACCTTGGCCTCGATGAACATGGGCTGGCCTTCGACCTCGACCTCGGTGATATCCTGGACAGCATGCAGGGTGATATCCTCCACCCCCGCAGCGCGTGCCGCGGCACTGGCCTGCGCGGACAAGGCATCAACGATTGCCTGCAGCGCGGCATCGCGGCTGGTATAGCTTTGCACATCTCCCGCCAGATGCACCTTGAACGCGCCCGCGCCCGGACTGGTCACCGTGCCGGCCGCCTGCATCTGCACCTGCCCCACAACAGCGCCGATGGCATTGGCGACATCGGCATGGTCCGGCACCAGCATCGTGGTTCCCAGCCTGTCACCGACCGCACCGTAATAGGCGCGCGCCGACGCCCCCAGCCCGATCACCGGCAGAGCCAGCGCGAGGTCGATCCGCAGGGTCCCGCGATGCCGGTCCAACCCCGCCATCGTCAGCGGATGCTGCGCCAATGCCGCAGGGTCGGGCCAGTCGCGCCCATCCTCGGCAAAGGCGGCCTGCAACAGGCAATCGACGGTCTGCGCGGTCAACTGGTCGATAATCATCCGCGCCAGGGCCTGCGCATCCGGCGCGATCTGCTGGCCGCCACCTGTGCGCCTGCGCGCGAACAGCGTCAGCGCTTTGGTTGCGGCGTCGCTGTCCCAGACATCCTGCAACCCCAGCACATGCGACGCATCCGATGGCGTCACCCCCGCCAGCATCACCAGCCCGCGCCCGATCAGCCTGCCCAGCGCGGGGTTCTCCATCCGCGTCTGCACCGCCTGCCCCAGCCGCAAGGGACCATCCGCCAGCCGCTGCGCTACGATCAGTTCGCGCGGATCAAGGCCCTGCGGCAGCGTTTTCCACAAAGGCAGTACGAATTGCCCGCCATCGGACGCAGGCACACCGCTGGCCAGCGCGCGGTCCAGAGCCAGATGCACAAGCTCGGGAAATTGCTTTGCAGCAAGCGCGATGGGCATCAACCGCCGCGGGCCAAGGCGCAGACCGGCGGTCAGCCCTTCGGTCACATGCACCTCGCTGTCGCCGCCCAGACCGGTCGTGCGCATCGCCACCGCCTCGACCATGGTGCGGAACGGGCCGACACGCGCGCCCGCGGGGTCGATCATCGGGCGACCATCGCGCAACAGGCAAACATCGGTTGTCGTGCCACCGATATCGCTGACCAGCGCGTCGGTTTGCTTGGTCAGCCAGCTGGCCCCGGCGATGGATGCGGCAGGACCGCTCAGGATCGTTTCAATCGGTTTTTCGCGCGCGACAGCCGCTGAAACCAGCGCCCCGTCACCGCGCACGACCATCAGACGGGCACTGACCCCACAAGCCGCCAGATGGGTTTCGCAAGCAGTAATCAACCCGTCGATCATCCCGATCAGACGCGCGTTCAGCACCGCCGTCAGCGCCCGCTTGGGCCCGCCCAAGGCCGAGGACAGTTCATGCGAACAGGTCACGGGCAGGCCAGTCAGGTCGCGGATCAGGTCACGCGCCGCGATCTCGTGCGCGGGGTTGCGGGTGGCGAAACTGGCGGCGACGGCAAAGCCGGTGATCCCCGCATCCAGATCAGCCAGCGCCGCCTGCAAACGTGCCAGATCAAGAGGTGCCGCCTCGACCCCCGCATGGCTGTGCCCGCCTGCCAGCGCGATGACCGGATCGCCGCGCAAAGCGTCCTGAAGGCCCGCGCGGGTCAGTTCGGCGGCGTCGAACCCGATGAAGACAAGGGCGATCCGCCCGCCTTGCCCTTCGACCAGCGCATTGGTCGCCAGCGTCGTGGACAAGGACACCATCGCGATATCGCGCGCGGCAACCCCCGCCTTGGCCAAGGCCGCGTCAATCGCCGCGCCCACGCCAAGCGCAAGATCAGGCCGCGAGGTCAGCGCCTTGGCCGACGCCACGACCTGCTGTGCCACGTCATCCAGCACAACCGCATCGGTATAGGTGCCGCCCGTATCGACCCCGAGTAGATAAGCCATCCGGCACCCTTGAAAATCCTGCCCACTCGGTAAACGAAGGAACGGGCGAAATTGCAACGCGGATTATGCGTTTGGCGGTGCAATCTTTACCTTGGCGTAATTCTGACCCAATGTCCGCGAAACCCGCGTGATGGATCAGGATGATGTTGAAGAAAACCCTCGGTCAGGCCCATGAAACGCTCGTGTTCAACCGGCGTGTGCGCGTGCTGGTGGACCATATCGGCGCACTGGTGCCGCAAGGGGCGCAGATGCTGGATGTCGGCACCGGCGACGGGCAGATCGCCAAGATGATCGGTGAAAAACAGGCTGGCGCGGAGGTGCAGGGCATCGACATCATGCTGCGCGAAAAGACGCACATTCCGGTCACCTTGTTCGACGGAATGACCATCCCGTTCGATGACAACAGCGTCGATGTGGTGACCTTTGTCGATGTGCTGCACCATACCGATGATCCCCAACGCCTGATCTCGGAGGCAGCGCGCGTTGCCCGCCGCGCTGTCATCATCAAGGATCACCTGAGCGAGAACAGGCTCGATCACGCGACATTGCGGCTGATGGATTGGGTCGGCAACGCTCCGCATGGCGTCGTGCTGCCCTATAACTATGCGCCGCGCGCCGATTGGAACCGCTGGTTCGCGAAGGCGGGTCTTGCGACCGACGTGTTCGACACCGCGATCCCGCTTTATCCGGCGCCTGCGTCTTGGGTATTCGGACGCAAACTGCACTTCATCGCCCGTCTGGTGCCTGCGTCCTGAAGATGATGTAGCGGCAGATCAGGAAGCTTGCGACAGCCGCAGTGCCTGCCGTCAGCAAAAACAGCAGCGTATCCTGCCAGAAAACCCGCGTGACGAACCGCGTTGTGATGGCGGACACGACGGCAAGACTACCGATCTGCGTGGCGGTGTAGATCCAGATTGCGCCCTTGGCCTGCTGGTCCGCGCGAAATGCGATGCGCCGCTGTGCCCAGAAGGCAGCGGGAATACACAAAAGATAGACCACGACAGAGGTGGGCAGGGGCGGTGCTGCTGCGAACCGGATCAGTCCGGCGGTGATCAGCGCATAGCCAAGGCTGAAACTGCCGCCGACCAGCACGAACCGGACAAAGGCCATCATTGCGGCAGGATCTCGAACACCAGCAGGTCGCCCTGCGGCAATGGCACGGGCCGCAGCCAATTGACCTGCGCGCCAGCCGCTAGCGAGGTTGCGAATTCGCTTTCGTAGATCGTCTGGCTGCACATCAGCAAATACGCTGCACCGGAGGCGCGCAAAAAGGCCGCCATGTCGTCCTCGGCCAGTTGGTAAGGTTGTAGGCTGTTGATCAGGATCCTCGGGTCGACATGATAGCCCGCCGACAACACCGCATGGTGCGTCGCCCAAAGCACCGAAGGCCCAAGGTTCATCGGCGTGATGAACACGCTTGCAGGAACCGCGTCCAGCGCCGTCAGGGCGTCAGGTCCGCGGCATGCCGCCGCGAGGACGGCAGGCGTTCCATCATCATTCGCTGTCAGGGCTTCGATCTGAGAGGCGATCAACGCAGGTGAAATGATCGTCGTGGCCAACACAAGCCAGATGACGGCCGCCTCGGGTGCGCGTGTTTGCAGATAGGTCGTCAGCGCCCGCGCGATCACGACACCACCCAGCATCGGGACGACAGCCGCCGCCATGATCACCGTGCGCATCTGGTAAAGCACCATCAGCAGCCCCAGCAAACACAGCACCCAAAGCACCGTCAGCGGCGCGCGTGGGGCAGTTTCGCGCAGCACTAGCAGGCCGCCCGCACCCACCACCACAATGATCGGCAGGGCGAGGTTCACAAACCCCGAAGGGTTGTTCTGGATGAAACGATGGGCCGGCTGTGCTTCGCTGATGCGGGTCGCGATGAAGGTCTGCAATTCCTCGGGCAAGTCGCCATAAGGCCCCGCCAGACACGGCCCAAGGACAGGCCAGATCACACCGACCCCGAGGATGGTGACCAGCACGGCGGTCGCAAGGCCCGACCATGCCCCAAAACGGGACATGATCGCCGCCAGCAGGCTTGCCGCGACAGCGACACCGATCAACGACAAGGCAGGCAGGCTCAGCCGGTCGCACATGGCGGTGCCGCGCAGGGCGGGGGCGGTCTGACCAAGCCAGAAAACCGCTGCCGCAGCGCCCAGCGCCAGACAGAAGGAAACCAGAAATGCACGGCTTTCCGGCGTAGTGTCCAACAGATGACGGCCAAGCGCGACCGCACCCGCCACGACGATAAAGGGCAACGCCTCCAGCCCGACGGCTAGCGAGAATGCAGCGGCAATCCCCCCGATCAGGCCCGCAGTGACAGGGCGCACAGGCCAGACCAGCGCGAAGGCGACGATCGTCATCATCAGAATCTGGACGTTGTGATGGTCGATGTTCCCGGCGCCAGAATGCAGATGCCCGGTCGTCGGCCAGATCACAGTGATGGCAAGGGCAAAGCACGCCGCCGATGTGCCAAAAACGCGGCGCGTGCCGAAGCCGATGACCAGCAGGGTCAGCACAAAGATCAACGTCGGCCAGATCGTCACCGCAAGCTGTTCCGCCATGTCCATCTGTACCAGCCATGACAGCGGCACGATGATCGCGGCGATCCCCAGATCGACGTAGCGCGACCAGTGCATCACCACCCCATCAGGTGGCAGCAGCCGGTATTGTGTCATGTCGAACCAGCCTTGTCCGTCGATGAAATCACGCACCATGACCAACCGCAGGATGTCGTCATTGTCCATCGTCGCGAAATTGGCGTGCAGACCCGACCCGTCAAACGCCGCCCGCACAAGGATCAAGACAAGGGCAGCGGCCATTGCATAGGGAAACGGATTGCTGCGCATATCGATCAGCGGTCGCCTGTCAGTCATGGTTTTGTCTTCTTGCAAGGATTTCAGACCGCTATCACAGGTGACCAATTGGCAACATACACCGTTGGCGCGGGCAAGGGCGCACGCCACGGCTGTTGCGCAATGGCCACTGCCTGCCATATCGCTGGGGCGGGCCGGATCGCTGACCGGACACCACCACCGGAACGGGGCGCCTTGATGACCGAACTGACCATTCTGATGCCCTGCCTGAACGAGGCCGAGACGCTCGAGACCTGCATCGTCAAGGCTAAGGGCTATCTGGAACGCTCTGGCGTTGATGGCGAGGTGTTGATCGCCGACAACGGGTCCACCGACGGCAGTCAGGACATCGCCCGCCGCCTTGGTGCGCGCGTCGTCGATGTGCCCACCAAAGGCTATGGCGCCGCGCTTATCGCGGGGATCGCGGACGCGAGGGGCCGTTATGTCATCATGGGCGACAGCGATGACAGCTATGACTTCTCGAACCTTGATCCGTTCGTCGCAGAATTGCGCGATGGGGCGGATCTGGTGATGGGCAACCGCTTTCGCGGCGGAATCGCACCCAAGGCGATGCCGCCCCTGCACCGCTATCTGGGCAATCCGGTGCTTTCCACGGTCGGGCGCGTCTTTTACCGCACGCCGGTCGGGGATTTCCACTGCGGGCTGCGCGGGTTCAACCGTGACGCCATCCTTGGCCTGCATCTGAACACGCCGGGGATGGAATTCGCGTCCGAAATGGTCATCAAGGCAACCCTGTCGCGTCTAGACATCCGCGAAGTACCCACGACGCTGAAACCCGACGGCCGTTCGCGCCCGCCGCATCTGCGCAGCTGGCGAGATGGCTGGCTGCATCTGAAGCTGCTGATGACCTTCGCGCCTTACTGGCTGTTCTATTACCCCGGTCTGGTGTTGTTCGCGCTGGGCAGCGTCAGTTTTCTGGCGCTGTTGTTCGGCCCCGTCACCATTGGCGGCGTCAGTTTCGACGTTGCGACATTGATCCTTGCTGCGGCACTGGTCCTGACGGGTTTCCAGATGATCTGCTTTTACGCGCTGTCGCGGATTTTCGCGGTGCGTTTCGCGCTTTTGCCCAGCTCCGCCCGGTTCGAGAGGTTCAAGTCCCGCCTGTCAGTCGACAATGCCTGCATCGCGGGTGGTCTTTTGCTGCTGGTCGCGATCTTTGCCACGCTGGCGGGTGTGTTCAGCTGGGGAGCCACGGGTTTCGGCGATCTGGACGCCAGCCGCATCGTGCGGCCTGCCGCCTTGGCCGTGGTCACAGCCTCGCTCGGGGTGCAAATCATCACGACGGGGTTCCTTGCGTCGATGCTGCAACAACGGATCAACCCCGGCCAGATCGTCTAGCCCCTTGCGGGGGCGCAAGGCTTGGCGGATAGTTCCGGCATGACCGACCACACGCACCTGATGGACGCCATCACCGACCGGCGCGAGGACCTGATCGCGCTGACCCAGGACCTGATCCGCATTCCCACGCTGAACCCGCCCGGCGCGTTTTACCGTGACATCTGCGATTATCTGGACCGGCGGCTGCGCAAATCGGGCTTTGCCACGCAACTCATCCGCGCGCATGGCACACCGGGCGACAGCGACAAATACCCCCGCTGGAACATCGTCGCACGGCGCGAAGGGGCGCGCGCTGGCGATTGCGTGCATTTCAACAGCCATATCGACGTGGTCGAGGTGGGTCATGGCTGGACCCAAGACCCGTTCGGCGGCGCGCTGATCGACGGCAAGATCTATGGCCGCGGCGCCTGCGACATGAAAGGCGGGCTTGCCGCGTCGATCATCGCCGCCGAGGCGTTTATCGCCACCCATCCCGATTTCGCGGGCGCGGTCGAGATTTCCGGCACCGCGGATGAAGAATCAGGCGGCTATGGCGGTGTCGCCTATCTGGCCGAACAGGGGTTCTTCGACCCCGCCCGCGTGCAGCATGTCATCATCCCCGAACCGTTGCATAAGGACCGCGTCTGTCTGGGCCATCGCGGGGGCTGGTGGGCCGAGATCGAGACACATGGCGAAATCGCCCACGGCTCCATGCCGTTTCTGGGCGATTGCGCCGTGCGGCACATGGGGGCGGTGCTGGCTGCGTTCGAGACCACGCTTTACCCCGCAATGGCCGCCCGACGCACCGATATGCCCGTGGTCCCCGATGGCGCGCGGTCCTCCACGATGAACATCAATTCCGTCCACGGCGGCCAGCCCGAATTCGCCGCAGACGACACCAGCCTGCCCGCCCATTGCGTCCCCGATAGCTGCCGCATCGTGATCGACCGCCGCTTTCTGGCGGAGGAAAGCATCGACGAGGTGCGCGGCGAGGTGACAGCCCTGCTCGAGGACATCAAGGCGCAGCGCGACAAGTTCCGCTATGACCTGCGCGAGATCAACATGGTCCTGCCCAGCATGACCGACCGCGACGCCCCCGTGGTGCAGGTGATCGCCGCGCAAATCGAAAAGGTGCTTGGGCGTCCGGCAGAATTCGTCGCCAGCCCCGGCACCTACGACCAGAAACACATCGACCGGATCGGCAAGCTCAAAAACTGCATCGCCTACGGTCCGGGGCTGCTGGAACTGGCGCATAAGCCGGATGAATATATCGGCGTGGACGACATGATCGACAGCGCGCAGGTGATGGCGCGAGGATTGGCGGCGATCACGGGTGTGACGTCGGGGTGAACCCCGACCTACGGGACTTGAATTGCCCATCGACATGGGTGAACACTGTCACCAACAACAGGAGGTCCTCATGCATCATTTCAAACGCCTTGCCGCATCCACCGCCGTCGTGCTTTGCGCCTCCGGTGCGCTGGCGCAAGACAGCATCACCGTCGCGATCCAGTTGGAGCCGCCGAACCTCGACCCGACGAGCGGGGCGGCGCAGGCGATTGACTCGGTGCTCTACGCCAACGTGTTCGAGGGGCTGACCCGTTTCGATGCCGATGGTGCGATCATCCGCGGTCTGGCGCAAAGCTGGGATATTTCCGAGGACGGGCTGACCTACACGTTCAACCTTGCCGCAGGCGTGACCTTTCACGACGGCACCACGATGGACGCCGAGGATGTGAAATTCAGCCTTGACCGTGCCCGCGCCGAGGACAGCACCAACGCGCAAAAGGCCCTGTTCGCCGACATCGCCGAGGTCACCGTGATCGACCCGCTGGTCGTGCAGGTCACGCTGTCGCAGCCCAACGGCATGTTCCTGTTCAACATGGCCTGGGGCGATGCCGTGATCGTGGCGCCTGAAAGCATCGACACCATCGCAACCAACCCTGTCGGCACGGGGCCTTTCACCTTTGCCAACTGGGTGCAGGGTGACCGGCTGGAGCTGACCCGCAACGAGAATTACTGGGGTGCCGCCCCCGCGCTGGAAAGCGCGACCTTCCGCTTCATCTCTGACCCGACCGCCGCCTTTGCGGCGATGATGGCCGAGGATGTGGATGTGTTCGTCGGCTTCCCCGCCCCTGAAAACCTGCCGCAGTTCGAGGCTGATCCCCGCTTTCAAGTGCTGAACGGCAATACCGAAGGCGAAACCATTCTGGCGATGAACAACCAGCGTGAACCCTTCGACAACATCTTGGTGCGCCGTGCTGTCACCCATGCGATTGACCGTCAGGCGATCATCGACGGCGCAATGTTTGGCCAAGGCACGCCCATCGGCACGCATTTCGCGCCGCATAACCCCGATTACGTGGACCTCTTGGCCAATTCGCAATTCGACCCCGACCTGTCGCGCAGCCTGCTGGCCGAGGCCGGCCTGCCGGACGGTTTCACCACGACGCTGAAACTGCCGCCGCCGTCCTATGCCCGTCGCGGGGGTGAAATCATCGCGAGCCAGCTGCGCGAGGTCGGAATCCAGACCGAGATCACGAACCTCGAATGGGCCCAATGGATCGAAGAAGTGTTCACCAACAAGGATTTCGGCCTGAGCATCGTCAGCCATACCGAACCGATGGACATCAACATCTACGCCAATCCGGACTATTATTTCCAATACGACAACGCCGATTTCCGCGCCGTGCTGGAAGAACTGAACGCGACGACCGACCCCGCAGGGCGGTCCGCGCTGCTGGCACAGGCGCAGACGATCATTTCCGAGGATTACGTCAACGCCTACCTGTTCCAGCTGGGTGTCGCGACCGTCGCACGGGCTGAGATTATGGGGCTTTGGGTCAACCAGCCGACCGCTGCGGTCGATCTGACGGGCGTGTCCTGGGGCAATTGAGCGGGCATGATCCGCTTTGCCCTCGGGCGGCTTGCGTCGCTGATCGCCAGCTTGATCGTCGCCTCCATCGTGATTTTCGCGGTGGTCGAGGTGATCCCCGGCGATCCGGCGGCCTTTATGCTGGGGGTGAATGCACGGCCTGACACGATCGCCGCCTTGCGCGCCAAAATGGGGCTGGATGAACCGCTGGTCAGTCGCTACGCGGCTTGGGTCGGTGGCATGCTGCAGGGTGATTTCGGCACCTCATGGACCTACAAGACGCCCGTCGCGACGCTGATCGCGGACCGGATCTGGGTGTCACTGCCGCTGGCCATCTATGCGCTGGCTTTGTCCACGCTGGTGGCCTTTCCGGCGGGCATCTATGCCGCCAGCCGCAGGGGTGGCGCAGGCGACACCGCGATCATGGGAGCCACTCAGCTTGGCGTGGCGATCCCGAATTTCTGGTTCGCCATGATCCTTGTGTTGATCTTCGCGATCAACCTGCGCTGGTTTTCGGCAGGCGGCTTTCCGGGCTGGGCCGATCCGCTGGCCGCACTCAAGGCACTGACCCTGCCTGCCATCGCCCTTGCCCTGCCGCAGGCGGCGATCCTTGCGCGGGTCATGCGATCGTCGCTTCTGGACATGCTGGGCGAGGATTTCATCCGCACCGCCCGCGCCAAAGGGCTGACCCGCAGGCAGGCGCTCTGGCGGCACGCGCTGCGCAATGCGTTGATCCCCGTGCTGACGATCATCGGGTTGCAGTTTTCCTTCCTGCTCGCAGGCGCGATCATTATCGAACAGGTGTTTTTCCTGCCGGGGTTGGGGCGGCTGATCTTTCAGGCGATCAGCGCGCGAGACCTGATCGTGGTGGAAAGCGTGGTGATGCTGCTGGTGTTTACCGTGATCATGGTCAACTTCATCGTCGATCTGACCTATGCAGCCGTCGATCCCCGCCTGCGGGCGCGCGCCTGATGTCGCGCAACCTGATCATCGGCGCGGGCCTGACCGCATTTTTCACCGGACTGGCGGCGCTGTCCTTTCTTTGGACACCTTACAATATCGAAGTGCTGGACATCCCCAACCGCCTGTTGACCCCCGGCGGTGCGCATCTGCTGGGCACCGACCATTTCGGCCGCGATATCCTGTCGATGGTGATGATGGGCGCACGCACCTCGATTGCCGTGGCACTGGTGGCTGTGGGTATCGGGATGGGGCTTGGCGTGCCGCTCGGCCTCTGGGCTGCGGCACGGCGGGGCTCGCTGGTGGATGACCTCATCATGCGCGGCAATGATCTGGTCTTCGCCTTTCCGTCGCTGGTGATCGCGATCCTGATTACCGCCGTGTTCGGCCCCTCTGCCGTGAATGCCATCATCGCCATCGGCATTTTCAACATTCCCGTTTTCGCCCGCCTGACGCGCGGTGCCGCGCTGCCCTTGTGGGAACGCGATTTCATCCGCGCCGCCCGCGTCAGCGGCAAGGGCGCGGCGCGCATCTCGGCCGAACATATCCTGCCCAATATCGCCAATCTGATGATCGTGCAGGGCACGATCCAGTTCAGTCTGGGGATATTGGCCGAGGCCGCTTTGTCCTATATCGGCCTTGGCGCGCAGCCGCCTACGGCCAGTTGGGGACGGATGCTGGCTGATGCGCAGACCTTGGTCAGTATCGCGCCGCATGTGGCCCTGATCCCCGGTTTCGCGATCCTGCTGACGGTGCTGGGGCTGAACCTGCTGGGCGACGGGCTGCGCGACTGGCTTGATCCGCGCCTTCGCGTGATGCGGACATGACCTTGCTTTCGATCAGGGACCTGTCAGTGCAGATCGGCGGCACGTCCGTGCTGCAAGGCATCACTCTGGATATGGCACAGGGCCAGATCACCGCGATCACCGGCGAAAGCGGGTCGGGCAAATCCATGACCGCGCTGGCGATCATGGGGCTGTTGCCGCAGGGGGCGGCGGCGCAGGGGCAAATCCTGCTGGATGGCACCGATATCGTGCAAACGCCCGAACCCGCCCTGTGCCGGATGCGCGGCAATGCGATGGGCATGGTGTTTCAGGAACCGATGACCGCGCTGAACCCTGTGCAGACCATCGGCGCACAGGTGGCCGAAACGATCCTGATCCATGAAAAAGCGACCAAGGCCGAGGCCCATGCCCGCGCCGCCGCCATGCTCGACCGTGTCGGGCTGAAGGTGGCGCCCACGCGCTATCCACACGAATTGTCCGGCGGACAGCGCCAGCGTGTCGTGATTGCGATGGCCATCGCCATGCGCCCCAAGCTCTTGATCGCGGATGAACCGACGACCGCGCTCGATGTCACGACACAGGCGCGCATTCTGGACCTGCTGCAAGGGCTGGTGGATGAATTCGGCATGAGCCTGCTGCTGATTACTCATGATCTGGCCGTGGTGGCCGATGTGGCCGACCGCATCGCCGTGATGCAAAATGGCCGCATCGTCGAGGAAGGCGCGACCCACGACCTGCTGCGCGCCATGCGCCACCCCTATACCCGCGCGCTGTTCGCCGCCTCGACCCATACGGTTGACCTGCCGCCGGTGCCGACAGATGCACCCTTGCTCGCCGTGCGCCATGTGGTGCGCGATTACCCGACCAAGCGGCTGTCGCTGTTCGGCCCGCGCCCGACCTTTCGCGCGCTGGACGATGTGTCGCTGACCATCAACCGTGGCGAACGTGTGGGGCTGGTGGGCGAAAGCGGCTGCGGAAAATCGACACTAACACGGGCGATTTTGGGGTTGGAGCCGGTTCAGAGCGGGGAAATAACCCTTGATGGCGCGCCGGTGTCACACGGCGACCATGCCCTGCGGCGCAAGATGCAGGTCGTGTTTCAGGACCCCTATGGCAGTTTCAACCCCCGTCACCGCGTCGACCGGCTGATCACCGAACCGTTCCATCTGCTCGACAACCCGCCGAAGGGGGCGGCCCGCGATCAGGCCATCGCCAAGGCGCTGACCGATGTCGGCCTGCCGACCGATGCGGCGGGCAAATACATCCACGAATTCTCCGGCGGCCAGCGACAACGCCTTGCCATCGCGCGCGCGCTGATCGTCGAACCCGATCTGATCATCTTTGACGAGGCGGTCTCCGCACTCGACGTATCGGTGCGCGCGCAAGTCCTCGACCTGATCGCCGACCTCTGCCGCAAGCGCCCGCTGGCCTATCTGTTCATCAGCCATGACCTCAGCGTCGTGCGCAGCATCACCGACCGCGTGCTGGTCATGCATGGGGGAAGAATCGTGGAATCAGGCGTAACAGAGACTGTTTTTGCCAATCCGCAACATTCCTACACCCAATCCCTGATCGCCGCCGCCCCCCAATTGCCGGAGCTTGCCCATGCCGCTGACGCCCTTTGACATCCCCACCGCCAGCCACCTGATCGGCGGACATTGGGTGCGCAGCACGGCCACAATCCCCGTGACGGACCCGTCGACCGGCCAGCCCCTGACGCAAATCGCGCGCGGCACAGCGGCGGATATCGATGCGGCTGTCGCTGCGGCCCATACCGCCCGCGCGGGCGACTGGGGCCGGCTGACCGCGCTTGAGCGTGGCCGCATCCTGACCCGCATCGGACAGGCGGTGCTGGCGCAGACCGAAACGCTTGCACAACTCGAGGCGCGCGATGTCGGCAAACCCCTGACCCAAGCGCGCGCGGATGCGGTGGCCTTGGCCCGCTATATGGAATTCTACGGCGGGGCCGCCGACAAGATCATGGGCGAAACCATCCCCTATCTGGACGGCTACACCGTCTATACCCTGCGTGAACCGCATGGCGTGACCGGCCATATCATCCCGTGGAACTACCCGATGCAGATCATCGGGCGATCCGTGGGCGCGGCGTTGGCGATGGGCAATGCCTGCGTGCTGAAACCGGCCGAGGATGCCTGCCTGACCGCCCTTGCCTTTGCCGCCATCGCGCAGGGGGCGGGCCTGCCAGCGGGGGCGCTGAATGTCGTGACAGGGTTGGGGGCTGAGGCAGGTGCCGCACTCGCCAGTCATCCTTGCGTGCAGCACATGTCTTTCACCGGTTCGGTCCGCACGGGCGAGGCGATCCAAGCGGCAGCCGCAAAGAACGTGATCCCCGTCACGCTGGAACTGGGCGGCAAATCGCCCCAGATCGTGTTCGACGACGCCGATCTGGACCGCGCGCTGCCGTTTCTGGTGAATGCGGGCATCCAGAACGCGGGCCAGACCTGTTCGGCGTCCAGCCGCATCCTTGTGCAGCGCGGCGTCTATGATCAGGTCCTCGACCGGATGGCCGCAGCCTACAGCAGCCTGCGGGTCGGGCCTGCGCTGGACGATCTGAACCTTGGCCCGCTGATCTCTGCCCACCAAAAGGACATCGTGACTGGGTTCATCGCCCAAGGTGCCGACCTGACCATCGCAGCACGAGGCCAGATCGTGACCGATGCGGCGGGCCATTACATCGCGCCCGTGCTGTTCGCCGATGTGCCCCCCGATCATGTGCTGGCGCAGGACGAAATCTTTGGCCCCGTGCAGGTGCTGATCCCGTTCGACGACGAGGCCGAGGCGCTGTCCATCGCCAATGGCACCGTCTACGGGCTGGTCGCGTCCGTCTGGACCCGCGACGGTGGCCGCCAGATGCGGCTAGCCAAGGCGCTGCAGGCAGGGCAGGTGTTCATCAACAATTACGGCGCAGGCGGCGGGGTGGAATTACCCTTTGGCGGCGTCGGCAAATCGGGGCATGGCCGCGAAAAGGGGTTCGAGGCGCTTTATGGCTTCTCTACCCTGAAAACCGTGGCCGCATGGCATGGGTGAAAGCATGAGACTGGCAGGCAAGACAGCTTTGGTGACGGGGGCCGGATCAGGATTTGGCGCAGGCATCGCGCGCAAATTTGCGGCGGAAGGGGCAAAGGTCTGGTGCGCCGATATCAACGGCGCGGCAGCCGAGCAGATCGCAGCGGAACTGGGTGCCTCGGCGATTACATGCGATGTGGGTAGCGCGGAATCAGTGTCTAACATGGCGGAAACCGTACTATCCGCCGGACCGCTGGACATTCTGGTCAACAACGCAGGCATCACGCATCTGCCACAGGCGATGGAGGATGTGACCGAGGATGATTTTGACCGCGTGTTCCGTGTGAATATGAAATCGGTCTATCTGACAGCGCGCGCTTTCGTCCCTCATCTCAAGGACCGCCAGACTGGCGCGATCCTCAACGTGGCCTCCACCGCTGGCGTGTCGCCGCGCCCACGGTTGAACTGGTACAACGCCTCCAAAGGCTGGATGATCACCGCGACGAAAACGATGGCGGTGGAACTTGCGCCCTTCGGCATCCGCGTCAATGCGATCAATCCGGTGGCGGGGGAAACGCCCTTGCTGAAATCCTTCATGGGCGAGGATACGCCCGAAATCCGGGCGAAGTTTCTGGCGACAATCCCCCTGGGCCGGTTTTCCACGCCCGAGGATATGGGCAACGCCGCCTGTTTCCTCTGCTCGGACGAGGCCAGCATGATCACAGGTGTCGCAATGGAGGTGGACGGTGGACGCTGCATATAAAACAGGCCCCCGCAATCTGATCACCGACGTGACTGGCCTGCGCGTGGGCAATGCGCAGGACGACCGGATCAAGACAGGCACAACCGTGCTGGTCGCCGATGCGCCCTTTACCGCCAGCGTGCATGTCATGGGCGGTGCACCGGGGACGAAGGAAACCGATCTTCTCGCCCCAGACAAGACAGTGCAACAGGTTGATGCGCTGGTGCTGTCAGGCGGGTCGGCGTTCGGGCTGGATGCCTGTTCGGGTGTGATGGACGGGCTACGCGCGATGGGGCGCGGCTTTGCCATCGGGCCGATGCGGATACCCATCGTGCCGGGGGCGATCATTTTCGATCTGATCAACGGCGGGGCGAAGGATTGGGATGAAAACCCCTACCGGGCGCTTGGTCTTGCGGCCTTGCAAAACGCAGGCATGGATTTCGCGATTGGCACAACAGGTGCGGGCACCGGCGCGCTGGCCGCGATGCAAAAAGGCGGGCTGGGGTCGGCGTCACTGGTCCTGCCCGATGGCACCACGGTCGGCGCATTGGTCGCGGTCAATGCTTTGGGCAGTGTGACAACCCCCGGTGGGCGGCATTTCTGGGCGGCCCCGTTCGAGATGGACGGTGAATTCGGCGGCATTGGCCCTGATCCGCGCGGCGGGTTGATCAGCCCTGAACCCAGCCTGAAAGAACAGGCCATGCAGGTGCAGGCCATGCGCGGCGCGAATACGACCATCGCCATCGTCGCCACCGATGCCCCGCTGACCAAGGTGCAATGCCATCGGCTTGCCGTAACCGCACATGACGGCATGGCCCGCGCCATCGTGCCGTCGCATACGCCTCTGGATGGTGATCTGGTGTTCGGGGTGGCCACTGGCAACGACGGGTCGGTCGATGCGACCGCCTTTCGCAATATCGCGGCGGCAGGTGCGGTTTGCCTCAGCCGCGCCATCGCGCGCGCGGTCTACGAGGCGACAGCGGCAACAGGCGACATCCTGCCCCCGTACCGCCAAGGTTGACCGATCAGCCGTTCGGTGCCTGCGCCCTGTCGAACTGCCCGTAATCGCGGCGCAGGCTGTAGATCGCGGCCTCATCCAAGCCTTCAGCGGCGGCGTGGATGCCCAAAGCATCCTGCGCCGCGCCCAGCGCCGGGTAGGAGGCCAGCGCGATGAACCGGCCTTTGTGATTGACGCTTTCAAAGGCGCGAATCCCCTCCGCCGTTACCGGCGCGGTGCCATAAAGCGCCAGCAGATGCGGCACATCCGCTGCTGCGGTCTCATCCGTGCGGGCGGCTTGCCCAAATTCCTGATGCACGACCCTCGCGCCGACGCGGATACGGTAATCGGCAAAATGCACATTGCGCCCCGCTGTTTGCGATTTGCGATGGTCGCGGTCGGCACGCCAGGCCATGATTGCCTCCTCATCGGCCCAAAGCTGGTGCGACAGGATCAGATCGGGTTCATTCAGCGACAGATACCTGTCGAGAAACATCAACCCCTGATGTCGCGCCAGCACGGGTTTCAGCCGCGCGACATGGGCGAAATAATGGTCCAGATGCCCCGGCAAGGGCCGCATTTCAAAGAACAAGGCGTGCATGGCTGATCTTCCGGTTCCCGCCAGACGGGGCGATTGAACCCGTCGGATCTGGCCTGACGCTGCCGGAAACCGCGCCATAAAGCAAGGCCGGGGCGGTGTGCCCGCAGCACCCTTGCGGCACCGCTGGCACGATCAGCAAAGGTCAGTACGTGGTGCGGCCGTGGTCCTGCGTCACGGTGCCGATCCGGGTCAATTGCCAGATCGCCGACAGTCCGACCAGAATATAGACGATCCGCGCCAGCAGTGCCGCCTGACCGCCAAAGATCGCTGCGACAAGGTCGAATTGAAAGGCACCGACCAGCAGCCAGTTCAGGCCCCCGACGATGACGAGGATGAAGGTGAGGATGTTGAGGGTCCGCATGATGTCTCCTTGGTTACCGAAACTCCAGAACAGGGTCGTCCTTGGTTTGTTCCTGCAAAAGCAGCGGTGCCCCGTTGCCGTCAATCGGCGCGCGTGATGCGGACGGGGGTTGGTGTCGGCTGCGTGGGCCACAACGCCCCTTCAGCATCAGGCAAAACCTGTCCACAGGTCGACAGATGCAAAGCGAACCGGCCGCGTGCGGCCCGCAATTCGCCCTCGGCGGCATCAAGCGGTTGCCACGGACCGGCGAATGTCTCTGGTTCAGCGCGGCGCAGATGCAGCAGGGTGCGGGTCAGGTCGAACTTGGTGCGGTCAAAGGCTGTGCCTGCGGGGCGCCCTTGGGCCAGATGCGCAAGGCGTGTCCAGTCAACCGCAGCGCGGTTGTCGGGGTCGGTCAGGCGGTAACTGCCGATTTCGGTGCCTTGATATATGTCGGGCACGCCGGGCATGAACAGCTTGAGCGCGCATTGCGCGAGCGCAAGGTTGTCCGCCCGCGTCACAAGGTGGGCCAGCGCGCTGTCATCGCCAAAGGCCTGCGCTGACCTGCGGGCAGCATCCAGCACAGGGGTTTCGACATCGGCGGCGGGCGCGGTCCAGAAGGTGTCCTGCTTGGCCTCGCGCATGGCCTTTTCCAGATGGGCCGCCAACCGGTCGGCGAGCGCGCCCGCAGGGGCAGCGGCAAAGGCCGATTGCGCGATATACCAGCGCCACGGTGCGGGCGCATCGGGGACGTGCGACAACAAGGTTTCGGCGAACGCCGGATCATGCGACAGGGCGGCGATGCGCATCCGCGCATCCTCTGACCGTTTGGTGTCGTGGCTGGAAGTCAGCGTCAGCCCGTAAGGCGTCTCAGCCTGCCGTCGCCGCATCGTTGCGTGAAAATCAGCGACGCTCATCGCGGGGGCGTCAGGTTCCGCGCCGACCTCGTTGGCGGACAATAGCGGGGTCCAGCGATAAAACGCGGTATCCTCCTGCGCCTTGGCGATGGCGGCTCCGGTCAGTTGCTGCATCCGCAGGCGCAGTTCGGTGGCGTTCACATCGCACAGCAGCACGGCCAGATCGTCCAGCGCCAAGGCCGCAGGCAGATGCAGCGCCGCACGCGCTGCCGTGGCGCGGATCAGCGCGGCGTCACTGTCCGGCACATCTTCCGCCGTGGCATAACTACGGTAACGCGGAAAGGCGCGCACATAGGCAAGGATTGCCTGCCGCCATGCCCCGCGCCCCCAGTCCAGATGCGCACCCGCGCGCGCGGCCAAATCGGTCAACCGCTCCACCTCGGCCTGCAATTCGACCGTCAGAATCTGCATTTTCGCTTCGTCGCGTATATCGGCGAATGCGGGCCAGCCCTCGGCCAGTTGCGCAGCGCCATCGGGGTCGGTCAGCACGCGGGTGATCGACCGCGCCGCGACATAGCCGGTTTCACCCTGCACAGGCCAATCGGGCAAGGGTTCGTCGCCGGTCAGGATCTTTTCCACCCAGATCGGCGTATCGGGCAACCTGTCGCGCAAGCGCGCCAGATAGGCGGCAGGGTCGGCCAGCCCATCGACGTGATCGACACGCAGGCCGGTCGCGACGCCGCTGTCGATCAGGTCGAAGGTGAGGCAATTCACATCGTCGAACACGGCGCGATCCTCGACCCGCAGCCCGATCAGTCCGGTGACGGTAAAGAAACGGCGGTGGTCGATGGCCGCCGCCTCGGTCTGCCATGCCGTCAGCCGCCAAGGCTGTGCGTCATGCGTTTGGGTGATGCTGCCCTCGGCGGGGACGGCCAGCGGCACCTGCAGACCGGGGGCGCACATCATGTCGCCTTCGACGGTGATCTCGCCCGCCGCCGCCAGTTCATCAAAGGGCGCGCCCAGCCATGGCAGGCGCAGCCGCCCGCCCGACCAGTCGATATCGAAATGGCGGGCATAGCGGCTGTCCTGCCCGTGCCGCAACACATCGGCCAGCCACGGGGTCTGCACCGTGAACGCCATATGGTTCGGCACGATATCAAGGATCAGGCCCAACCCTGCGTCCCGCAACCGCTGCGCCAGAAATTCCAGCCCATCGCGCCCGCCAAGTGCAGGTTCCACCTCGTTCGGGTCGGTCACGTCATAGCCGTGGGTGGACCCCGGTGCCGCCGTAAAGATCGGCGAGAGATACAGATCGGACACGCCCAGATCGCGAAAGTAAGGCACAAGCTCCGCCGCACGGGCGAAATCCGTGCCGTTGCGCAGTTGCAGGCGGTAGGTGGCGGTGGGTAGCTTCATTCGGGCCTCGGTCGGGCTTGGCGCATGATACGCGCGATGCGGGCAAAGGTGGGATGGGTGGCGATATCGGCGATGCTGACAGGCGATCGCGGTTTCCAGTTGGGATAGCCGTCGGTCACGCCGGGCAGGTTGGTGGGCCGCGCCGGTCCGACCAGATCGGCCAGCCGCACCCCAGCTAGCACCGATGGCGTCGCCGCGATGAAACGGTGGGCGGCATCCAGCAGGGTATCGGCATCCGGCTTGCTGACGCCCAGCGCGCGGGCCAGATGCACACGCTCCCAGATGCGATGTTTGCGATGGGTGCTACTTGCGCCCTTGGACACCAGCCCGTTCGTTTCGCGCAGGTCGATGTCGATCCCGTCCCACCAGCCATTCAGCGGCGGCAGGTCATGCGTCGACAGACAGGCCAGTGCCATTTGCGGATAGGTATCGGCAGGGGCGAAACCATCTTCGGACTGTTCGAAATAGACGATCCGGTAGGACAGCACCCCCGCCTGTTCCATCGCCGCGCGAAAGCCATCGGGGACGAACCCAAGGTCCTCGCCGATGACCACGGCCTGATGGGTCTGCGACGCCTCGGCCAGCGCGCGCAGCATGTCGGGCAGGGGAAACCGCAGATGCGCACCATGGGCGGCAGGCGCGCCCTTCGGGATCAGGAACAGCTGCCAGAGCGCCATGGCGTGGTCGATCCGCAGGGCCCCCGCGTCCTGCAACTGCGCTGCGATCACCGCGCGATAGGGGGCGAAATCCGCCTCGCGCAGCGCTGCGGGCGAGGGCGCGGCAAGGTGCCAGTTCTGGCCATCCTCGCTGAACACATCCGGCGGCGCGCCGATGGTCAGGTCCGGCAAGGATACAGCCGTACCCGACCATGTGGCCGATCCATCCAGCGCCTCGCCCACGGCAAGATCGAGGTAAAGACCGACCCGCATGCCGGCGTCTTTCGCGGCCTGCTGTGCGGCGTGAAGCTGTTGCCGTGCGATCCACTGCAGCCAGAGGTGGAACTGCACCTCATGCCCGTTGCTGTGCGCAAATTCGGCAACTGCGGCAGACTGCGGATCGTGGAACGCCGTGGGCCAGTCATTCCAGCCGCCGCCGTGCGCGTGGCTCAGCGCCTCGAACAGGGCATGCTGGTGCAGTGCATCGCCCCCTTGCGCGACGAATGCGTCAAATGCTGGATCGGGACTGCGCCTGTCGAACACCCCGCGCAAGGCCGCCAGTTTCGTACGCGCGACAGCGGTGTAATCGACGGTATCGCCGTCCTCCATCGCGGGCCGGTCAACGCCCAGCAGATCGGGGGCGATGTAAAGCGGGTTCAGGAACCGCCGGTTGGACGGCGAAAACGGCGAGGCGCGTTCGGGCATCGCGGTGAACGGGGCATGGACAGGGTTGATGCCCAGAAAATCCGCACCTTCTGCACCGCAGATGCGCGCCAGGGCCGCCAGATCCGCGAAATCGCCGATCCCCCATGACCTGTCCGACCGCAGTTCGTAAAGCTGGCAGAACACGCCCCAGCCTTTCGCATCAAGCAGGGATTGCGGCAGATGGCAGCACACGTCGGACGGCACCGTCATCCGCCGCGGCGCAGGCGGACCTGCGGGGGCGGCCTTTGGGTCTTGGCCAAGCCCGTCGAGGATCAGGGCGAGCGTCGCGTCCGGCACCTTGCGACCGTCGTAGTCCAGCTTGATGCCGTGATGGCGGGCAAGGCGTCTCATACGATCCAGAACGCGGCGGAATGGGGCGCGCCCGGTGCATCGCCTGTCAGGTGGATGCTTTCGCCGGTCGCGTCGGGCAGTTGGGCCGCCTTCGTCGACAGGTTCGCCCGGACCGACAATGTCCCGCCGCCAAGCCGCCAATCGACGGCAAGACAGCGGTCCGGCGCGTCCAGCCGCGTGCCGCAATCCGGCCCTGTGCCAGGGATCAGCGGCACGATCCGGTCGCGGCGCAGGCGCAGCAGATCACGATACCGCGCAAAGGCCGCGCGACCGGCAGGGGTGTCCAGTTTGGTCCAGTCGATCCGGCTGTCCTGATAGGTCTGCGGGTCGATCGGGTCCGGCACATCCTCGGCGGCAAAACTGTCGAACGCTCCAAACTCGCGCCTGCGCCCTTCGGTGACGGCGCGGCCCAGATCACCCTCGAAACCGGCGAAGAACAGGAACGGGTTCATCTCGTCCCATTCATCGCCCATGAAGATCATCGGCACATGGGGCGACAGCAGCAGCACCGCCTGCATCGCCCGCAAGGCGGGTTCGGGGGCAAGTACCGTCAGCCGTTCGCCCAGCGCACGATTGCCGATCTGGTCGTGGTTTTGCAGAAAGTTGATAAAGACATCAGGCGGGAAATGGCCGGACGGCGATCCTTGGCCGCCCGCGCCTTTGGTGGCATAGCCTTCGGCCATCGCACGCGTCAGGATAGCGGTGGGATGGTCGGCAAAGCCGCCGTAATAGCCAGCGGTCTCGCCCGTCAGCAGCACATGGGCGGCGTTGTGCCAGTCGTCGTTCCATTCGGCTGTCATCAGGGGCACGGCATCGCCCGTCCGTTCATGCAGATGGATGACGTTGCGGTTATCCTCGGTCGTCAGATGGACGGGCCGATCGATTTCGGTACGGATCTCGCGGGCAAGCGAGATCAGGATTTCGGGGTCGCTGTCAGGGTCGCGGACATGGTCGATGGCATCCAGCCGCAGCCCGTCGAAGTTGAAATCGCGCAGCCAGTACAGCGCATTGTCGATAAAGAACCGCCGGACGGGTGCCGCACCATAGGCGATGCCTGCACCCCAAGGTGTCTGCCTGTCGTCGAAGAATGGCGATGCATATGTGTGCAGGTAATTCCCGTCTGGTCCGAAGTGGTTATAGACCACATCGAGCAGCACCATCAGCCCGTGCCCGTGGGCCGCGTCGATCAGCGCGCGCAGGTCGTCGGGCGTGCCATAGGCCGGATGCGGCGCGTAAGGCAAAACGCCGTCATAGCCCCAGCCGCGATCACCACCGAACTGCGCGACAGGCATCAGTTCCAGCGCGGTCACGCCCAGATCGGCCAGATGCGGCAGCTTTGCCATCGCGGCGCGATAGGTGCCTTCGGGGGTAAAGGTGCCGATGTGGCATTCATAGATCACAGCCGCATGCCATGGCAGGTCGGGGCGGTCATGCTGCCAGTCGTAGTCCGACGACGCCACAACGCTGTCGCCATGCACGCTGTCCGCCTGCAGCCGCGATGCGGGGTCGGGCACACGCGACCCGTCGGGCAAGCGGAACGCATATGGGGTGCCTGCCGGTGCCTTGGTCGTCAGATCGAACCATCCGTCGCCTGCGGCCTGCATCACGACCTCTTTGTCGGGCAGGCACAGTTGCACATCGGCCACGTCGGGCGCCCAAAGCCGGAACCGCGTCGCCGCCCCGTCGGGAACAGCGCCCCATGCAGGCAGCCCCGTCATGGAACGGACTCCAGCAAAATCAGCGCGCGGGCGTCGATCTGCATCCGGCTTTCGACCGGATCACCGAAACCCTGCGGATCGGCGCGCGCGTCCTTGGTGCAGACAAGGTGCTGCCAGCGGCCTTCGGGCAGGTGCAGATCGCGCGGGTCGGCTGCGGCATTCATCGCCAGAAACAGGGTGCGGTCGGTGTCCCCGTGAAAGCTGAGCGCCAGCGCCCGTCTGTCGGATTCCTGCCAGGCTTCGGGGTCGATGTCGCCGCCGCGCAGCTTGTGCCAGCGGACATAGCGGTGTTCGGGGTTGTCGTCGGTGGCATGCAGAAACCTTTGCGCCATCAGGATCGGACGCGCGGCACGCAGCGCGATCAGCCCAGCAAGAAAATCGACGAAAGGGTCGTCGACGGTATCCCAGTCGAACCAGTTCATCTCTCCGGGTTGGCAATAGGCGTTGTTGTTGCCGCCCTGCGTGCGCCCGTTCTCATCGCCCATCAGGATCATCGGCGTGCCTTGCGATAGCAGCAGCGTGGCCATCAGGTTGCGCCGCTGCCTGTCGCGCAGCGCGATGATGGCAGGGTCGTCGGTCGGGCCTTCGGCACCGTGGTTCCACGACAGGTTATGCGAATGGCCGTCCTTGTTATCCTCGCCATTGGCATCGTTGTGCTTGTGGTCGTAGGACACCAGATCCGACAGCGTGAAACCGTCATGCGCAGTGATGAAATTGATGGATGTCCACGGGCGGCGGCCATTGTGTTCAAACCGCGAGGCAGAGCCCAGCAGACGGTCGGCCATTTCGGGCGCCTGATCGTGGTCGCCTTTCCAGAAAGCGCGGACAGTATCGCGGTAGGTGTCATTCCATTCGGCCCAGCCCGGGGGGAAATTGCCGACCTGATAGCCGTCATTGCCGGTATCCCAGGGTTCCGCGATCAGCTTGACCTGGCTCAAGACAGGGTCCTGGCGCACAGCGGTCAGGAACGGATTGGCGGGGTCAAAGTAATCGCGCCGCCGCCCCAGCGTGGTGGCCAGATCAAACCGGAACCCGTCAATGTGGCAATCTTCGACCCAATAGCGCAGCGAATCCATGACCATCTGCATGACGCGGCTGTTTTCAAGGTTCAGCGTGTTACCGGTACCGGTCGTATCAAAGCAATAGCGCGGATCGTCGCCCAAAAGGTAATAGGACGCGTTGTCGATGCCCCGGAACGACAGGGTCGGCCCCATCTGGTTGCCTTCGGCGGTGTGGTTGTAGACAACGTCCAAAATCACCTCGATCCCCGCATCGTGCAGGCGGTGGACCATCACGCGGAATTCATCCAGCGCGCCGTGCTGCACCAGATAGCGGTTCGCAGGCGCGAAAAAGCCGGTGGTGTTATAGCCCCACCAGTTGACCAGACCCTTTTCCTGCAAATGCCGGTCGTCGTGGAATGAATGGATCGGCAGCAGTTCCACCGCTGTCACACCCAACCGCTTGAGATGTGCGATCGTGCCCGGATCGGCCAGCCCTTCGAACGTGCCACGCACCGGATTGTTCACATGGGGGGCGCGCATGGTCATGCCGCCGACATGCGCCTCGTAGATGACCGTGCGCTGCCACGGCGTGCGAGGGCGCATATCATCGCCCCAGGTCGCGGCACTGGGGGCGACCACGCATTTGGGCATCAACCGCGCGGAATCGCGGCGGTCAAAGCTCAGATCGCCGCGCCGGTGGCCGACGCGGTAGCCGAACAGCGCATCATGCCAGCGCAGTTCGCCGTGATGCGCGCGCGCATAGGGGTCCAGCAGCAACTTGTTGGGGTTGAACCTGTGCCCTTCTTCCGGCGCATAGGGGCCGTGGACGCGGTAGCCGTATAACTGGCCGGGCCGGACCTCGGGCAAGTACCCATGCCAAATCTGGTGGGTGTTTTCGGGCAGCGGCACGCGCGCGATCTCTCGCGTGCCGGAGGCATTGAACAGGCATAGGTCGACCTTGGTTGCATTGGCCGAAAAGATCGCGAAATTCGTGCCCGCGCCGTCCCAAGTGGCCCCGCGCCGCGACCCGATGCCGGTTTCGACTTTGTAAGTGGATGTCATCATGTGCCTTTGGTGTCAGGGGTCAGGATCAGGGTCGCAAGCGGTGGCAGCGTGATCGATGCTGACACTGGCTGACCGTGCCAGCCTTGGCCGTCCGCCATGATGGAACCCGCATTGCCTGACCCGGTTCCGCCGTAATCGGCGGCATCCGAATTCAGCACCTCGGTCCAGCGTCCCGGCATCGGCAGCCCGAGGCGAAAATCCTCGCGCAGGACAGGGGCCATGTTGCAGATCACCGCGACAGGGGGGTCGCAATCCTGCCCAAGTCTGATGAAGGAAAAGATGTTGTTTACGACGTCACCACCGTCGATCCAGCGAAACCCGTCCTGCGCACAATCCAGCACATGCAGCGCGGGATGGTCGCGATAAGCGGCGTTCAGGTCGCGCACCAGCCGTTGCAACCCCGCATGGCGCGGATCGTCCAGCAGGTGCCAGTCAAGCGACCGGTCATGCGACCATTCGCGCGACTGCCCGAATTCGGACCCCATGAACAACAGCTTCTTGCCCGGATGCGTCCACATCCAGCCCAGATAGGCGCGCAGGTTGGCGAACCGCTGCCAGTCATCGCCCGGCATCTTGTTCAACAGTGAGCCTTTGCCATGGACCACCTCGTCATGGCTGATCGGCAGGACGAAGTTTTCCGAAAAGGCGTAGTGCAGGCCAAAGGTCATCTTGTCGTGGTGCCAGCGCCGGTTGATCGGGTCCTCGGCCATGTATTCCAAGGTGTCGTGCATCCAGCCCATGTTCCATTTGAAATCGAACCCCAGACCGCCCTGATCCACCGGCCGCGACACACCGGGAAAGGCGGTCGATTCCTCGGCGATGGTGATGCCGTGGCTGCGTGCGGCGATCTGCGTGTTCACGTCGCGCAGGAAACTGATCGCTTCGAGGTTTTCGCGCCCGCCCTCGCGGTTGGGCAGCCATTCGCCCGCGTCGCGCGAATAATCGAGATAGAGCATCGATGCCACGGCATCGACACGCAGCGCGTCAATGTGGAACTGGCGCAGCCAGTACAACGCCGAGGACCGCAGGAAATTGGACACTTCACTGCGCCCGAAATTGTAGATCAGCGTGTTCCAGTCCTTGTGGAACCCTTGCCGGGGGTCCTCATGTTCATAAAGGGCTGTGCCATCAAACCGTGCCAGCCCGTGTTCGTCGGACGGGAAATGCGCAGGCACCCAATCCATGATCACCCCGATCCCCGCGCCATGCAGATGATCGACCATCGCCGCAAAATCATCCGGCCCGCCGAAACGTGACGTGGGCGCGAACATGCCAATGGGCTGATAGCCCCAGGACGGGGTATAGGGATGTTCGGACAGCGGCAGGAATTCGACATGGGTAAAGCCCATGTCCCTGACATATTCGGCCAGCATCGGCCCGACTTCGGCATAGGGCAGGATACGGTCGCCATCGCCGCGCCGCCATGACCCCAGATGCACCTCGTAGATGCTGACAGGCTGGTCGCGCAGGTCGCGGCGTGCTTTGGCCATCCAGTCGCCATCGGTCCACGTGCTGTTCGCAGGACCCGTGACGATAGATGCCGTGCCGGGGGCCGGTTCCATCCGGAACGCGACCGGATCAGCCTTGAGCGGCAGCACCTCGCCATAAGCGCCAAGGATCTCGTATTTATAGATCTCGCCCGCGCCGATGCCCGGCACGAACACTTCCCACAACCCGCCACCACGCCGCCGCATCGGGTGGCGGCGCCCGTCCCAAGCGTTGAAATGGCCCACAACGCTGACGCGCCGCGCGTTGGGCGCCCAGACGCCGAAGGCCGTGCCATCGCACCCTTCATGCGTGACCGGATGCGCGCCAAGCCGTGTCCAAAGCTCTTCGTGCCGCCCTTCGGCCAGCAGGTGTTCATCCATGTCGCCCAGAACGGGACCAAACCGATAGGGGTCGTCCTTGTCCCAGACATGATCGCCCGCGCGGCATTGCAGGCGATAGGCAAAGGGTTTGCGCTTTTTCGGGAACGACAGGTGGAACACGCCTTCGGGGTGGATGCGGTCCATCACCCCCAGCGGTTCGCCGTTGCTGTCCAGCACGGTCACGGCACCCGCATCGGGCGCAAAGACGGTGATCGCAGGCGGGCTGCCATGCATCCCCAGAGTGGCGAAGGGGTCGGACAGGCGACCGCGGACGATCGCCTCGACGGTATGGTCATCAGGTCGGGTCATATGGCTTTCGCGATCTTGAGCAGTCCGGCAAGCGGCACGTCGATACGGGCGGGACGAAAGGCGCGTTCGTATTGCACCTCGTAGGCGCATTTGCGCAGCAGATGCAGGTCGAGAAGGGCTTGCTCGAACGCGGCATCAAGCGGGCGCACGGGGGCATCGCCCATCGTGTCGCGCCATGCGTCAAGGAACGCACCGGCGGTGGATTCGTACCACGCATCAAGCTGTGCGGTGGTGCGCGCAGGGTCGGCCCCGGCCTCGGTCCGGCGGTCGAAGGCTGCGGCCAGCGCATAGTCGAAACTGCGCAACATGCCCGCGACATCGCGGAGCGGCGATGATTTCGCCTGCCTTTCGGCCAGACCGCGGGATGGCTCCCCCTCGAAGTCGATGATGACCAGATCATCCTGCGCGACAAGAACCTGCCCCAGATGATAATCGCCATGCACCCGCGATTGCGCGCCCGACAGGGGCAGGGCGGTCACCCTGTCGATCCGGTCAAGGATCGCCGTGCGGTGGGCCACCACATCCTTCGCGATCTCGGCGGCATGGCCGATCAGCTTGGCCGCCTTGAGCATGTCGAGCGTGCGCACCACCTCTGCGCGGGTCTCGTCGACCAGCGCCTTCACGCTGTCCTGCGTCAGCGGTTCGGTGCCAAAAGCACCCGACCCCGACGCCAGCGCCAGATGCATTTGCGCCGTGCGCTGCCCCAGCAAGGTGCCAAGGTTCAGCGCGCCCACGGTCAGGGGCAGTTGCACATCGTCGTGCCCGACCTCGCGCGCTTCCATTTCACGGTCAAGCCAGTCGGTCAGGAATGTCCAGGCGTCACCTTGGTTCGGGACATATTCGGATGCGGCGGCAAGGATGGTTTCGGTGCCATCGTCACCCTGCCACGCGATCGTGCCCAGCAGGCGAGGGGAAGAGTCAAAGTTCTGCGCTTCGGACAGGAACCGCGCCACCTCGATATCGGGCTGCACGCCTTCGCGCACACGGCGGTAAAGCTTCAGAATGATCTGGTCCGAAAAGGCGATCGAGGCATTCGACTGTTCCGCACCCAAAAGCCGCGGTTCACCTGCCGTTTCCGCATCGGGCAGGTCGGTGCTGGTAAAGACCAGTTTGCCACCGTCACAGGCGATCACCCGCTGGTCGCGCATCGCATCAAGCAGGCTGCGCGCCATATCCTCGTCCGAGGCGCCATCCATCAAGGCGCCGACCTTGTTGGCGCGGCGCAGCTTGGCCATGGTCGCGGGCATACGCGGCGTCATGGTGGACGCATCATCATCCCACACCGCCGACAGCGGCATGAAATAGCGCTGCATCTCGCCGCCTGTCGCCACATCGGCAAGGGCGATCATGTGCCGGCCTTGCTTGATCTCGGCCAAGGGGTGCAATGTCACGGCGCTTGCGCCTGCCGATTTTCCGGCAAACCAGCGTTGCAGGCTGATGAATTGCGGCAAGGACCTGTCCAGAAACTGCCGCGCGCTGCGGTCGTTCAAGGCGGTGGACAGATGCCCGTCCGTCGTCGTCAGCGTCACGAAATCGGGCAGGACCTGCGGCAGCGGGGTGTGCCAGTCGGGGGCTTCTTCCTCGGAGGCAAGCAGGAACCAGAAAAACCCGTAGGCAGGCAGCGTCAGCATATAGGGCAGTTCGCCCACCGGCGGGAACGGCGATTGGCCGACCAGTTCCACCGGCACGCGGCCTTCATAGCGGCTCAGGTCGATCTCGACAGCCTGCGGCGCACGGCTGAGGTTCGCCACGCATAACACTGCATCATCGCCATCGCTGCCCGCCTCGACGTTTTTGTTGCGGCGGACATAGGCCAGCACCTTGCGGTTCGCCGGATAGAGCAGGTCAATCTCGCCCCGCCCGAACACGTCATGTTTCTTGCGCACGCTGATCATGCGCCGCACCCAGTTTAGATAGGACGACGGTGATTGCGCCTGCGTTTCGACATTCAGCCCCTGATAGCCGTATTCAGGGTCTTGAATGACCGGCAGATACAACTGCTGCGGCACAGCCCGCGAAAATCCGGCATTGCGGTCGGCGGTCCATTGCATCGGTGTGCGCACCCCGTCGCGGTCGCGCAGATAGATGTTGTCGCCCATCCCGATTTCATCGCCATAATACATGATCGGCGTGCCGGGCATCGACAGCAGCATGGAATTGAGCAGCTCGATCTTGCGCCGGTCGTTGCGCATCAGCGGCGCCAGACGGCGGCGGATACCCATGTTGATCCGCGCGCGGTTATCGGCGGCATAGGTTTCCCACAGATAGTCGCGTTCGCGGTCCGTCACCATTTCCAGCGTGAGTTCGTCATGGTTGCGCAGGAAGATCCCCCACTGGCAATCCTCGGGGATTTCGGGGGTCTGGCGGATGATGTCGGTGATCGCGTGGCGGTCTTCTTGCGCGACGGCCATGTACATGCGCGGCATCAGCGGAAAATGGAAACCCATGTGACATTCGTCGCCATCACCGAAATAGGGGCGGGTGTCTTCGGGCCACTGGTTCGCCTCGGCCAAGAGCATCCGGCCTTCGTAATGCGCGTCCAGATCGGCGCGGATCGCCTTCAGCACCTCGTGGGTTTCAGGCAGGTTTTCGTTGTTGGTCCCGTCGCGTTCGATCAGATAGGGGATTGCGTCGAGCCGCAGGCCGTCCACCCCCATGTCCAGCCAGAAATGCATCACGTCGAGGACTTCCTGCAACACGGCAGGATTGTCGAAGTTCAGGTCGGGCTGGTGGTCGAAAAAGCGGTGCCAGTAGAATTGCTGCGCGACGGGGTCCCATGTCCAGTTGCTGTCATGGGTGTCGTTGAAGATGACGCGCGTCTTGTCCATCCATTTGTTCGGATCGTCCGACCAGACGTAGAAATCACGCTCGGGCGATCCTTTGGGCGCGTTGCGGGCGCGCTGGAACCATGCGTGCTGGTCTGATGTGTGGTTGATGACCAGTTCGGTGATGACCTTGAGCCCACGGCGGTGCGCCTCGTCCACGAAGGCCTGAAAATCCTCGAGCGTGCCGTATTGCGGGTTCACCGCTTTGAATTCGGCGATGTCATAGCCGTCGTCGCGCAAAGGCGACGGATAGAACGGCAAAAGCCAGACCGCCGAGGCGCCCAGCGATTCGATATGGTCAAGGCGCTGCATCAGCCCCTTGAAATCGCCGATGCCGTCGCTGTCGCTGTCCTGATAGGCCTTCACATGGCACTGGTAGATCAGCGCATCCTTGAACCAGTCGGGACGGTCGGCCTTGTTTTCAGCATGTAGCTGGGGTGTGGGGGCGTTCATCGTGCTCCTCCCGGTGCAGTAAGTTTCCAGATGGCATAGGGGCGATCCACAGGGTGAAGCGTCAGGCGGTGGTCGCGCCCGTGCCAGGTAAAGCTGTTGCCTTGGATCAGGTCCTGCACCTCGACCGAGGCGTCATGCGGCAGGCCGAATTGCCATAAAGGCACCTCGAAGCCGAATTCGGCGGGGGCGTGGTGGTCAAGCAGCACATGGAACAGCACCGCCCCGTCCGCATCGCAGCGCGCATATGACAACACGCGGTCGTCATGGGCAGGCACAAAGGCCAGATTGCGCATGTCGCGCATCTGCGGGTGTGTGCGCCGGATGTCGTTGATCAGGCGGATATCGTCACGGATATGGCCGGACGTGTCAGGGTCGCGGTGGCGCAGTTCGTATTTCTCGGAATCAAGGTATTCTTCCTTGCCCGGCATCGGCGCGCCTTCGCAGAATTCGAACCCCGAATAGAGACCCCAGTTGCCCGCCAGCGACGCGGCAAGGATCGCGCGGGTGCGAAACCCCGGACGGCCAGAGGTCTGCAACGGGATCGGGTTGATGTCGGGCGTGTTGACGAAGAAATTGACGCGCATGTAGTCGCGGCACGCGTCCTGCGTCAGTTCGGTCAGATACTCGGTCAGTTCCGCCTTGGTGTTGCGCCATGTGAAATAGCTGTAGCTTTGATTGAACCCGATCTTGGCCAGCCGTTTCATGACCTTGGGGCGGGTGAAGGCCTCTGACAGAAAGATAGCACCTGGATGGGCGCGCCGGACCTCGGCCATCAGCCATTCCCAGAACGGAAACGGCTTGGTGTGCGGGTTATCGACGCGGAATACGGTGACACCGTGGTCGGCCCAGAACAGGAAGATGTCCCGCACGGCATCCCAGAACGGCGCATTGGGGCTGCCGTCATCCAGATAATAGCGGAAATTGACGATATCCTCGTATTTCTTCGGCGGATTTTCGGCATAGGCGATGGTCCCGTCGGGCCGCCATTCGAACCAGTCGGGGTGTTGCTTGATCCACGGATGATCGGGCGAGGCGTTCAGCGCGATATCGAGCGCGATATCCAGCCCTGCCTCGGCTGCCTTGGCGACCAAGCGGTCGAAATCCTCCAGCGTGCCAAGATCGGGATGCACCGCGCTGTGCCCGCCTGCGTCGGACCCGATCGCATAAGGCGATCCGACATCATCCGCATCTGCGGTCAGCGTGTTGTTCTTGCCCTTGCGGTTGGTCAGGCCGATGGGGTGGATCGGCGGGAAATACAGGGTGTCGAACCCCATGTCGGTGACATAATCCAGCTTGGCGATCACATCGTCAAAGGTGCCGTGCTGCCCCGGTGCGCCCATCGAGCGAGGAAAAAGTTCGTACCAGGCGGAGAAGGCGGCGGCCTCTCGGTCCACCCAGACGGGCATATCGGGCGATACGGTCAGGTTGGCGCGCGGTGCGATCCGCGACATCAGCGCCTCGGTCGCGTCTGCGACAAGCGTTTCCTCGCCGCCTGCGCCCTTCAATGCAGCCTTGAGCGCCTTCAGCGCATCCCCGTCCTCTCCCTTCACGCGCAAGGATTTGACCATCTGCCGCGCCTCGGACATCTCGACCGACACCGACTGGCCTGCCACGATCTTTCTGCGGGCATTGCGCAGCAAGGTCGCAAAGGGGTCGCGCCATGCGCGGATCGTGAAACGGGCGGGTCCGATTGCGTGAAACCGGCCTTCGGCAACCCAGCGATCGTTGTCATCGTGGTGCATGGGGACTGTGACGGCGTTATGGCCCGGCGAGGTCAGAACGACCTCGGCCGCGATCATATCGTGGCCATCGGAGAAGATATCCGCCGCAATAAGCGTCGGCCAGTCAGCAACGGTCTTGGCGGCAAAGCGGCCACCCTCCACCGAGGGTTCAATCGCCTCGATCACCAGTCGGGGTAGCATTTTGGCGTCGGCAGCACCGTCAGTAGTAGGAACTTTCGATTTGCCTGCGCGCACCATGCCGGACTCCCTTGCTGCTTGTGGCGCAGATCGTCTGCGGCACCATGCTGATGGGTGGTTGAACAAGGGGGGAGGGCGAATGTTCCAGAATGAAAACCGTGCAGCCGGCCCTTTCCACGCGTCATTTCGGCGCCACGAGCGACCTTGCCTGCGACAGATGGAACCATCCGGCGCGCGGACAGTTACAAGTCTGAGAGATCGGACAGCAGGACCAAGATGACGTAGTACCATGTCCCTCGCATGGCGTTCCCCACGGCTCTATGCCCTCCCAGACTGACTGTCCGGTCGATCATTTCACCATCCGCCCAGCAGGGCAGACCCTCAACGAAACGCGCTTGTAACCTGCCCGCCGGACCATTTTGCATGCCGCGCGGCCGGCGAGCGAAACGAAAGAAACCATCATGAACCAGATCATCTACATCGTCGGCGCTGTCGTCATCGTCATGGCTATCCTCAGCTTCGTCGGCCTTCGTTAATTCCCCTGTTTGCAAGGACCCCAGCAATGACAGTCGCCAATATTCCGCCTCGTCCATCCCAGATCTCACCACCCCAGCATGGGGCGGCCGTGCCGTCCTACATCGACTGGCCCGCCATTTTTGCCGGTGCCGTCTTTGCGCTGGCCGTCTCTTTCGTTCTGATCAGCTTTGGTGGGGGCCTGGGGCTTTCGCTGACCTCGCCCTATGCAAACGAAGGCGTCTCTGCCGCCTGGATCGCCATCGCCGCGGGTATCTGGTTTGCCTGGGTCATGGTCACAGCCTTTGGTGCGGGCGGCTATCTTGCCGGTCGCATGCGCAGCCGCGTCGGTGACGCAACGGCGGACGAAGTATCTGTGCGTGACGGCACGCATGGCCTGATGGTCTGGGCAACGGGCGCCGTGATCAGCATGGTCGTCGCCGCATCCGGCATCAGCGGTATCGCCGGGGCCGGTTCAGCCGCCTTGGGTGCGGGCGCACAAAGCGCAACAGAAGCTGTCGAAGACGCGGTGTCGTCCGATTACTTCGCCAACCTGATGCTGCGCTCGCCCACAGGCGATGCGCCAGCCACGACCATCGACCCCGCAGTCCAAGAGCAGGTGGGCAGCATCATCGCTCGCGCCGCGACGTCTGGCGAGATCGCAGACCGCGACCGTGCCTATCTTGCGCAAGTGATCGCCGCCAACACCGACCTGACACAGCAGGAAGCCAGCGCCCGCGTTGACGAGATCGGTGGCGAAATCGACCAAGCCATCGCCACGGCGCAGGACGCCGTGGAACAAGCCCGCATCGCAGGTGTTGTGTTCGGGTTCATCGCAGCAGCGACCCTGCTGATCGGTGCAGTCGCAGCGTTCTTCGCCGCCATCGCGGGGGGACACCACCGTGACGAAGGCTTGGGATTCGACGCCATCACAGCCCGTCGCGGATAACGCCCGAACGGAAAATGAAAGGATAAGACAATGCCAGCAATCATCGCATGGCTTCTCGGCGCGCCACTGCTCGTCGTGATCATCATCGCACTGCTGTTCTGAAAGCACGCGAAAGCCACCCGACAAAACAAAAGGCTCAGGCAGCGATGCCTGAGCCTTTTTATTTTGGTGAGCCGGTCGGGATCCGAACCCGAGACCTACTGATTAAAAGTCAGTTGCTCTACCAACTGAGCTACCGGCCCACACAGGGCGCTACTTAGAAAGGTGATGCAGCGCGGTCAACCCCCAAATGCCTTCGCCGCTGGATATGTGTCGGGGCATTGTTTATATCGCCGCCATGACACAAACCGATCAGACCTTTCTGCCCTTTCTGCCCTTTCGCAAGATGCACGGGCTTGGCAACGACTTCGTCGTCGTGGACGAGCGCGGGACAACGCCGCGCGTCACGGCAGCGCTTGCCCGCGCGATTGCCGACAGGCACAGGGGCGTCGGGTTCGACCAGCTGGCGGTGATCACTGATACACCCGATGCGGACCTGCATCTGACTTTCTGGAACAGCGATGGCACGACCGCTGCCGCCTGCGGCAATGCGACACGCTGCATCGCGCGGCTGGTCATGGACCAGACCGGACAGCGCGATCTGACGATCACGACTGACCGTGGCACGCTGAAGGCTGTCGATGCAGGGAATGGGCTGACATCGGTCAACATGGGCCAGCCGCAGCTCGATTGGCACGAAATTCCTCTGGCAGAACAGATGGATACACTGCACCTGCCCATCGACGGATCACCCACGGCCACCGGCATGGGCAACCCGCATTGCACGTTCTTCGTCGACGATGCCGAAGCGGTCGACCTTGCCGCGCGCGGCGCGCTGATGGAACATCACCCGCTGTTTCCGCAACGCACCAATGTGCAATTCGCGAGCCTGATCGGCCCAGACCACCTGCGCATGCGCGTCTGGGAACGGGGCGTGGGCGTGACGCTGGCCTCTGGCTCATCCTCCTGTGCCACGGCGGTCGCGGCGGTACGGCGCGGGCTGACAGGGCGCAAAGTGACCATCACGCTTGACGGTGGTGACCTTGCCATCGACTGGCGCGATGACGGGGTCTGGATGACAGGCGCGACCGCCTATGTCTTTGACGGGCAATGGCGGCTGTGATGACCAAAGCACCGATCTTTTCGAATCACGGCTGCCGTCTGAATGCCTATGAAACCGAAGCCATGAAAGAGCTTGCAGCACAGGCAGGCGTGCAGGACGCCGTAATCGTGAACACCTGCGCCGTGACAGCCGAGGCCGTGCGCAAGGCCCGTCAGGACATCCGCAAGCTGCGCCGCGACCATCCGGGTGCACGGATCATCGTGACAGGCTGCGCCGCCCAAACCGAACCCGACACATTCGCGAAAATGGCCGAGGTCGATCTGGTCATCGGCAATACCGAAAAGATGGACCCCGCCACTTGGGCGCGGCTGACGCCAGACCTGATCGGCCAGACCGAACCCGTGCAGGTCGATGACATTATGTCCGTGACCGAAACGGCGGGCCATCTGATCGACGGCTTCGGCACCCGCAGCCGCGCCTATGTGCAGGTGCAAAACGGCTGCGACCATCGTTGCACATTCTGCATCATCCCCTTCGGGCGCGGCAATTCGCGCTCTGTCCCCGCCGGTGTCGTGGTGGACCAGATCAAACGGCTGGTCGATCGCGGCTATGCCGAGGTTGTGCTGACCGGCGTCGACCTGACCAGCTGGGGGGCTGACCTGCCATCAGCCCCGAAACTGGGCGATCTGGTGATGCGAATCCTGAAACTGGTGCCCGACCTGCCGCGCCTGCGGATCAGCTCGATCGATTCGATTGAAGTGGACGACAACCTGCTGGCCGCCATCGCGACCGAACCGCGCCTGATGCCGCATCTGCATCTGTCGCTGCAACATGGCGACGATCTGATCCTGAAGCGGATGAAACGACGCCATCTGCGCGACGATGCGATCCGGTTCTGCGAAACCGCGCGCAGCTTGCGTCCCGACATGACATTCGGCGCCGATATCATTGCGGGCTTTCCCACCGAAACCGAAGAGATGTTCGCCAATTCGCTGGCACTCGTGCGGGACTGCGATCTGACATGGCTGCATGTCTTTCCCTATTCCGCCCGCCCCGGCACGCCAGCCGCCCGCATGCCCGCCGTGAACGGCACCGCGATCAAGGACCGCGCTGCCCGCCTGCGCGCCGCTGGCGATGCGCAGGTCAGCACACATCTCGCCGCCCAGATCGGGCGGACCCATCATATCCTGATGGAAAGCCCCCGCATGGGGCGCACCGAACAATTCACCGAAGTGACCTTTGCCACCGACCAGCCCGAAAGCCGGATCGTCACGGCAACAATCACAGGTTCGGCTGACAATCGCCTGACCGCCTGACATCGTTCGAGCGCGTCAATTCGCACAGAGCGCGATTTGACGTGATCCCCGCCGGAGGCATAGACTCTTTGCAATCCCGCCCCATCCTCTGGACCTTCCGCCGCTGTCCTTTCGCCATGCGCGCAAGGCTGGCGATCCATGCCAGCGGGGTGCAGGTCGAACTGCGTGAAATCCTTCTGCGCGACAAACCGGCGGCGTTTCTGGCCACCTCGCCCAAGGGGACCGTACCTGTCATCGAAACCGGGGGCCGTGTGATCGCCGAAAGCCGCGACATCATGTTCTGGGCCTTGGCGCAGCACGACCCCGAAGGCTGGCTCGATATGCCGCAGGACGGGCATGACCTGATCGACCACTGCGACGGGCCATTCAAGACCGCGCTTGACCATACCAAATATGCCGTGCGCTATCCCGATCTGGACATAGAAACCGAACGCGCCAAGGCGCTCGCGTTCCTGCGCGATCTCGACGCACGTCTGCGCGGGTCGGCGTTCCTGTTCGGACCGCAGGCGCGCATGGCGGATATGGCGATCCTGCCTTTCGTGCGACAGTTCGCGCATATCGACTTCGCGTGGTTCACCGCACAGGACATGCCGGACCTCGCGCGCTGGCTGGACGATTTCAAAAGCTCCGCACGCTTTGCCGCCGTGATGCGGAAATATCCGCCTTGGCAAAACGGGCAGGATCAGGTCTTGTTCGCGTGATCTTCACATAGGTGCCGCCATGAAACTGCTGATGTCCCCCGCTTCCCCCTTTGTGCGCAAGGTCCGTGTGGTCCTGCGCGAACTTGATCTGCTGGATCAGGTAGCAGAGGTGACAGTGACGACGACACCGCTTGCCTCCGATCCCGCTGTGGTCGCGGCGAACCCGACGGGCAAAATCCCCGCGCTCGTGCGCGAGACGGGCCCCGCGATCTATGACAGCCGGGTTATCACACGGTTTCTGGACGATCACGCTGGCGGAACGCTCTATCCGCAGGCCCGGATCTGGGAGGTTCTGACGCTCGAAGCGACGGCAGACGCGATCATGGAAGCTGCCGTGCTGATGACCTACGAGGCACGGCTGCGGCCCGAAGCACAGCAATCATCCGACTGGGTCGAGGCGCAATGGGGTAAGGCCAGCCGCACCATCGCCGCCGTCAACGCCCGCTGGATGAGCCATCTTCACGGCCCGCTCGAGATCGGTCATATCGGGATCGCCTGCGCGTTGTCCTATGTCGATCTGCGTCATGACGCGCGGGGCTGGCGCAATGGCAATGACGCCTTGGCTGCATGGCACGCGGATTTCATGACGCGCGACAGCATGGCCGCCACCGCAGTCTGACGTTCAGAAATTGAAGCTGACGCCGACATTCACTGCATTGGTGAAAATGTCGGTTTCAATCGTGCCGCCGGTGTCAAGATCGCCGGTGTTGGACGTGAACGTGCCCTTGTATTCACCAAAGACGGACCACTGGTCGCTGATCGGATAGCTCGCCCCCGCGATCCATGTCGCGGCGGGGCCAGTCAATTGATAGCCGAACGTTTCCGAGTCCCCGTTCGTCACCTCGACATGGGGAATAGAGATACCGATGCCGCCACCGACATAGGGCGTCACGTCGCCCAGCATATTCGGCCAGCGCCGATAGGCGTTCACCGTCAGCGTGTTCAGCCCGTCGGTGAATTCAAGCACGTCGAAACCTTCGGGCAGTTCGTCGTTCTTGGGGTAGACCTTGTTATGCGCGAAATCGAGGCCAAAGCCGAATGTGGGCGACTGCCACCGCGTCGCACGGATGCCGTAATAGATCGGCGCACTGGCGGACCGGCCTTCCCAGCTTAGCGAGAAATCTGAATCCGGAATGCTGCTGTCATTGCGAATCATGATGTCGGACGCAGGTGCCGATTGCGCGCCGCCATAAAAGCTCAGCTCGACCTGCGCCGCAGCGACGGTCGGTAAAGCAAGAAGGCTGCAGCAAAGTGCAAAGGCGCGTATCATTGTCGAATCCCCAAGGTCAAAGGCACTGCGGACACCTAAAGATAGTCAGAACGACTCACAACAAAACATTAAGTGATCCTTGGCATCTTGTGATGCTGTGCCCACTTGGCCACAAATGATGGCAGATTAATCGAAAAAAAGCGAATTGATGTGATATCGGGCCGTAGTTCGTCCTAGGTCGCGGCAGGCAGATGCCACGTTTGCGTATCCGCAGGGTGGGCTTGAAAGACGTTTTGACCGCCGGTCCACGGCGCTTGACCCTGCGCCCTATTGTCCGCTGGACGCCTGTGGTGAACGGGGATACATAGCGGCGGATTGGACTGGTGGCGACATCGGCCTATTTGATTTATGGGCAATGCGCCCGCCAACGAACCGGAGATGCACCCAGTGTCACAAGTTGAAGAACATCAGGGAACACGCCGCGACTTCCTTTACTATGCCACCGCCGGAGCCGGCGTTGTCGTGACAGGTGCCGCGGTATGGCCTCTAGTCAATCAAATGAACCCATCTGCAGACGTGCTGGCGCTTGCGTCGATCCGCGTGGATGTCAGCGCCGTTGATCCGGGCACGCAGCTGACCGTGCTGTGGCAGGGCAAACCCGTGTTCATTCGCGCGCGCACCGAGCAAGAGATCGCAGAAGCAAATGCTGTCGATATCTCGTCCTTGCCCGACCGTCTTTCGCAGAACGCAAACCTTGATGCTTCTGCAGACGCGAGCGATGCGAACCGTGCGCTGTCCGAAGATGGCGTCTGGCTGGTCCAGATGGGCATCTGCACCCACCTTGGCTGCGTGCCGCTTGGCCAGTCGGGCGATTTCAACGGGTGGTTCTGCCCTTGCCACGGGTCGCATTACGACACTGCCGGCCGCATCCGCCGCGGACCTGCACCGCGCAATCTCGATATTCCCGTCGCGTCCTTTGTGGACGAGACAACCATTCAACTCGGTTAAGGAGAGCGATCCATGGCTGGTATCCCCCACGACCATTACGAACCAAAGTCAAACGGCGAAAAGTGGCTGCATTCACGCCTGCCGATCGTCGGGCTTCTTTATGACACGTTGATGCTGCCGACCCCCCGCAACCTGAACTGGATGTGGATCTGGGGGATCGTGCTGGTCTTTACGCTGGTGATGCAGATTATCACCGGCGTCGTGCTGGTGATGCATTACGTCCCGCATGTGGACATGGCTTTTGCCTCGGTCGAACACATCATGCGTGACGTGAACGGCGGCCATATGATCCGCTATTTCCACCAGAACGGCGCATCCTTGTTCTTTGTCGCCGTTTACGCCCACATTTTCCGCTCGCTGTACTACGGGTCATACAAAGCCCCGCGCGAAGTGACATGGATCATCGGCATGCTGATGTATCTGCTGATGATGGGCACTGCCTTCATGGGTTACGTTCTGCCATGGGGCCAGATGTCGTTCCACGGGACTGCCGTGATCACCGGCCTGTTCGGCGCGATCCCCTTTGTGGGCGAAAGCGTGCAGACATGGCTCTTGGGTGCGACCGCTGTGGGCCAGCCCGCGCTGAACCGCTTCTTTTCGCTGCACTACCTGCTGCCCTTCATCTTGCTGGGCCTGACGATCGTGCACATCTGGGCGTTCCACACCACCGGCAACAACAACCCGACAGGCGTCGAAGTCCGCCGCACGTCGAAAGAAGACGCCGAAAAGGACACGCTGCCGTTCTGGCCCTATTTCGTGATCAAGGACCTGTTTGCGCTGGCGGTCATCCTTGCCGTCTTCGTGGCGATCGTCGGATTTATGCCGAACTATCTGGGCCACCCCGACAATTACATCCCTGCGAACCCGCTGGCGACACCGGCGCATATCGTGCCTGAATGGTATTTCCTGCCATTCTACGCGATCCTGCGCGCCTTTGACGGTGACGTCTGGCTCGTGATTTTCACCCAGTGGGTCACCTTCGGCATCATCGACGCAAAGTTCTTTGGGGTTCTGGCGATGTTCGGCGCAATCGTCGTGATGGCGCTGGCTCCGTGGCTGGACACTTCGACCGTCCGTTCCGGTCGGTACCGCCCGATGTTCAAGTGGTGGTTCTGGCTACTGGTCGTCGACTTCTTTGTCCTGATGTGGGCAGGGGCCATGCCGGCAGAGGGTATCTATCCGTATATCGCGCTGGTCGGTTCGGTCTACTGGTTCGCCTATTTCCTGGTGATCCTGCCGCTGCTTGGCGTCATTGAAAAGCCGCTGACACCACCTGCGACGATCGAGGAAGACTACAACGCGCATTACGCGCCGAAAAGCGGCAGCGCGCCTGTCGTCAATCCGGCCGAGTGAGGAAGACCAATGAATATGCTCCGTAACGCCACACTCGCCGCCGCCGCAGCGCTTGCCCTGACATCAGGGCAGGCACTGGCAGCGGGCGCAAAGATCGAAGTGACCGACTATGCCTTCTCGTTCGAGGGTCCGTTTGGCCAGTTCGACCAGATGCAGCTTCAGCGCGGTCTTCAGGTCTATACAGAGGTCTGCGCGGCCTGCCATGGCCTGCAGTATCTGTCCTTCCGCAACCTGTCGGACGCAGGCGGTCCAGGCCTGCCCGAAGACCAGATGCGCGCCTATGCCGAATTCTACGAAGTCTTCGATCAGGCCCTGTTCGATGGCGAAGGCGATTTCCGCCCCGCCACCCCGGCCGACAAGTTTCCGATGTCGAACCTGTCGACCGCACCAGACCTGACGCTGATGGCCAAAGCACGCGCTGGCTTCTCTGGTCCCTATGGCACGGGCATGGCCCAGTTGTTCCAAGGCATGGGCGGCGCGGAATATATCGCGTCGTTGATGACCGGTTATGTCGAAGAACCTGAATGCGCCCTCGAAGGCGATCCGATGGACGGCTATTATAACATCGCCTTTGCCGCCGGTGGTTTCCCCGACAGCTGCAAATACCCCAATGGCGACCACATGGTTCCGGGCAGCTGGATCAGCATGGCACCCCCGCTTTATGGCGACGACGTGTTTTACGAGGATGGCAGCCCCACCGATCTTGAAGCCGTTTCAAAGGACGTCGCTGCGTTCCTGATGTGGACCGCCGAACCCAAGATGATGGCGCGCAAGCAGGCTGGTCTGACAGGCGTCATTTTCCTGACGTTGCTGTCGGTTCTGCTCTATCTGACCAACAAGCGCCTTTGGGCACCCTACAAGAACAAAAAGTCGTAACACCGGCTTGTCCCGACATAAAAGGCTCGCCTCTCTGGCGGGCCTTTTTCGTTCAGCCCAAATAGGCGGCCAGCGCCTCTGATGGTCTGTCGAAGAATGCTGATACAGTGACTGGGGCCGTCACAATTCCATCAGCGACCAAAGACGCCTCATCCGCAATGCGCCGTGCATCATCAGGATCATGGGTGACCATCAGAACCGACCGTCCGCCAGCGCCCAGCGTCGCGCGCACCAGATCAAGCATGTCATCCTTCATCGCCGGCCCAAGAGCGGCGAAAGGTTCGTCCAGCAACACCACAGGCCGGTCCGCCAGCAATACACGCGCCAGTGCCGCACGGCTTTGCTGACCGCCTGACAGGGCCGCCGGTTTGCGACTGCCCAACCCTTCCAGCCCGACTGACGACAAAGCGCGCTCGACTGCCGCACGTTCGTCGGCAGTCAGCCGCAGTGACGGGCGCAACCCAAGGCCCGCATTCTGCGCAATGTTCAGATGGGGAAACAGGTTGTTATCCTGAAAGACCGCACTGATCGGGCGCGCGCCGGGGGCGAGCGCGGTCAGGTCCGTATCCTGCCACAAAACCCGCCCCGCCGCAGGCTCCAGAAACCCTGACAAGGCTGCAAGCAAGGTTGATTTGCCCGCGCCCGAAGGACCGATCAGCGCCGTGATCTTGCCCGCGCCAAATGTCACATCGGCAGTCAGGCGAAAATCGTCCTGTTGCAACACCAGTTTGTCACAGATCAGCATTGCCGCGCCCCCCTCGGTCGCAGATCCAGAACGCCGCAAAGCTGAGCGCCAGCAACAGCAGCGCAGCACCTGCCGCGGCCTCCATCCGGTAAGCCCCCATCAGGCGGTACATGGCCAGCGGCAACGTCTGCTCCGCCTCGCCCGCGAACAGCGTGATGACGCCAAGGTCGCCCATCGACAAGGCTGCGGCAAGCCCCGCGCCGAACCCCAAAGGGCGGCGGATGCGCGGCAGCACGACGATGCGCACCCAGCCCCAGCGCGACAGGCCCAGACTGGCCCCCAAACGCCCGAAATCGCGGTCGATCCCGTCCACAGCCTGCCCGATGGCCCGCAGCGCAAAGGGCAGTGCAAGTGTCGCGTTCACCAGCACGGTGATCGGCAGCGCCAGACGCGCGGGATTGATGAACTGATAGACCAGCAGAAACGCCCCCGTCCCCACGACCAGACCAGAGGCTGCAAGCGGCAGCACGCCGACCACGGCCACCACCCGCCCGCCGCGTAGTGCCAGCGCCAGCGCCATACAGATGCACAGCAACGCAGAAAAAACCGCAACAGTCACGGACCGTCCCGCGGCAAGCCAGATGCTTGTCGGCAAGCCCATCAGTCCCGGCACACCGCGCCAGATCACCATCGCCAAAGGCGTGAACAGGAAAATGGCGACCAGAGCGATCATCAGATAATCCAGCGCAGGCCAGCGCAGGTCCCAGCGCTGCACAACGCGGTCAAGCCCTGCACCCATCGCGTCCAGGCTGGTCAGGCGCCAGACGACGACAGCCGCCACAGCGCACAGCCCGAACTGGACACAGGCCAGCAAGGCCGCGCGCCCCAGATCGAAATCGAACCGGAGCGCCTGATAGATCGCCAGCTCGACCGTCGTGGCGCGCGGACCGCCGCCCAGCGTCAGCGCCACCGCGAAACTGGTCAGGCAGATCAGGAAAATCACAAGGAAAACCCCCGGCACGACAGCCCGCAGCATCGGCCATTCCAGCAACCGCCCCACTGGCGCGTTCAGCGACGCGGCCAGGCGGAACCGTTCCGCAGGGATCGACAGCCAGCCTTGCAGGATCAACCGGATCGCCAGTGGCAGGTTAAAAAACACATGCGCCAGCACGACGCCATGAAAGCCGAAAATTGTGATCGCCGGCAGGCCCAGCCATGCAAGGCCACTGTTCACCACGCCCGCGCGCCCGAACACGGCGAGCAATCCGATTACCGCGACTACAACCGGCAACAGGAACGGCGCGCCCATCAGCGTAATCAGCGCCGACCGCCCCCGAAACCGCCGTCGCGCAAGCGCGCGCGCGACGGGAATGGCCAGCAGCACGCTCAGCCCCGCAGACACCATCGCCTGCATGACAGTAAACTGGATTGCCGCCCAATCAGCAGGCGACAGCCCGCGCTGCCATTGGGCACGCCAGCCGACAGCGGCCAGCGTGCCAATGGTCAGCACCAGCACCAGCGCCGCCGCAGCGGCACCGGGCCAGCGCGGGGCTATTGCGACAGCGCGTTGCGCCATTCGTCCAGCGCCACGTCACGGATCGCTGCGGCATCCTCGGGGGACAGCAGCAGAGCGGTTTCAGGGACGGTCAGCGTCTCGAACCCTGCGGGCAGGCCACCCTCGGGTACCACAGCAGGATACATCCAGTTGGTCGTGGGGATGATGGACTGGAACGCATCGGACACCATAAAGGCCAGAAACTGGTCCGCAAGTTCCGGCTGGTCGGTGCCAGCGACCTTGGCCGCGACCTCGACCTGCATGTAATGCCCTTCGTCAAAAGCCCATGCGACCTTGCTGTCATCCTCTTCCGCGATCAGGTGATAGGCGGGCGAGGTGGTATAGGACAGGACGGCGTCGGCTTCGCCCTCAAGAAACAGCCCGTAAGCTTCGGACCAGCCGGGGGTGACGGTGACGATGTTATCCGCAAGATCGGCCCACAGCTCAGCGGCACTATCAGGATAGGCCGTCTTGACCCACATCAGCAGACCCAGACCGGGAGTGGATGACCGCGGGTCCTGAATGACGATCCGGATGTCGCTGTCGGCCAAGGCGCGCAGGGATGTCGGGGCAGCCTCACCCGCATTGCCGACAAAGGCGAAATAACCCCAGTCGAACGGCAGGAAATCGGGATCGTCCCACGTGATCGGCAGGTCAAGGGCGGCATCAACGCCATGCGGTGCGAACAGGCCCGTGGCGCGCGCAGCGGCGATCAGGTTGGTGTCGAGGCCCAGCACGATATCAGCCTCGGTCTGTGGCCCTTCCAACTGCAAACGTGCGAGCAGGGCAGCGCCGTCGCCCGTGCCAATAAACTGCAATTCGCAGCCGCAGGTTTCCTCGAAAGCGGCCTTGATCGCGGGGCCGGGGCCCCATTCGCTGACAAAACTGTCGTAGGTCATCACTTGCAGCACGGGGGTCTGCGCGACTGTGCCGCTGGCACAAAGCGCAAATCCCGCGACAAGTGGCAGATAAATGGATTTTTGCATTCTATCCTCCAAATGCATCGGGCGGATTGGGGGATAGCGGAATTGCCATACCTTCCCTCCGCCGGTCCTAACCGGTTCAGGTTCAACGGGTCTGCTTGCGCATCTCAGCCAGTAAAGGCACCCCGAGGTGGGGCGGAAGCTAGGGTGGAACAGGGCCGGGTGCAAGGGAAACCTCTTGAGCCTGTCCCCCCCGCCCGTTAGACCGTTGCCAAACAGGGGTTTGCCATGTCCATCAACAGTTTCGGTCATTTGTTCCGGTTCACCACGTGGGGCGAAAGCCATGGGCCAGCCTTGGGTGCCACGGTCGATGGCTGCCCACCGGGTGTCCCGCTGGAACCTGCGATGATCCAGCAATGGCTGGACAAACGCCGCCCCGGTCTGAACAAGAACACCACCCAGCGGAATGAACCCGATGCGGTCGAAATCCTGTCGGGTGTTTACGAGGGGCGGACGACCGGCACCCCGATCCAGTTGATGATCCGCAACACCGACCAGCGGTCCAAAGATTACGGCGATATCCTGAACACGTTCCGCCCGGGTCATGCCGATATCACCTATCACCAGAAATACGGATTGCGCGATCCGCGCGGCGGCGGGCGGTCATCGGCGCGTGAAACCGCGTCGCGTGTCGCTGCTGGCGGTGTCGCGCGCGAGGCGATCAAGCTGATTGCGCCGAATGTGCAGATCAAAGGCTACATGACCCAGATGGGCACCAAACAAATCGACCGCGCGCGGATGGATTGGGATGAAATCGACCGCAACGATTTTTTCTGCCCCGATGCGCAGGCCGCAGCGGAATGGAACGACTATCTGACGTGGCTGCGCAAGGACGATCATAACTCGGTCGGGGCGATCATCGAGGTGGTGGCGCGCGGTGTGCCTGCGGGCATCGGCGCGCCGGTTTATGCCAAGTTAGACACTGATCTGGCCGCTGCGATGATGTCGATCAACGCCGTCAAAGGTGTCGAAATCGGCGAAGGCATGGCCGCTGCCGCGCTGACAGGCCGCGATAACGCGGACGAGATTTTTATGGGGCCGAACGGGCCGGAATATTCATCCAATCATTCGGGCGGCATCCTTGGCGGGATCAGCACGGGGCAGGATATCGTCGTACGGTTCGCGGTGAAACCGACATCGTCCATTCTGTCCCCGCGCAAGTCGATCATGATGGACGGCAGTCCGACCGAAGTCATCACCAAAGGCCGCCACGACCCCTGCGTCGGCATCCGCGCCGTGCCGGTGGGCGAGGCGATGATGGCCTGCGTGATCCTCGACCACCTGCTTTTAGATCGCGGTCAGACGGGCGGCGTGCGCGGTGTGATCGGCGCGGGCTGACGCGACAACTGCACCGCCAGAATACCGGCGGCGATAATCACAACGCCCAGCACATCCAGCGGCCCGATCTTTTCGCCCAGTAGCACAGCCGCGACTGCCACACCCAGAAACGGGTTGAGGAAGTGGAAGGTTGACGCCTTGACCGCGCCGATCCGGCCCACCAGCAGGAACCAGACCAGCGTCGCCGCCAGCCCCGGCACCAGCACGGTGTAGATGAAGGCGACGATCAACTGCCAGTTCCATGTGACGACCAGCGTTTCCAGCGCCACGGCAGGAATGAACAGCAGCGCACTGCCGACAAGCATCTGCAGCCCCACGATCATCAGCACATTGCCACCCGACGACGCCCCCAGAACCGCAAGCGTCGCGACCGTCAGGGACATCACGCCAATCACACACAGGATCAGGCCGAACAAATCGATGCCGCCCTGCAGCCGTGCGCCCATGATAAGAACGACACCCAACAGCCCCGCCATCAGCCCGATGATCCCCAAAGGCCGGACCGTGTTGCCAAACACGACCCAGCCCACCAGCGCGACCAGCAGCGGCATGGTGGAGGCAATGATCGCCGCCAATGATGCGGGAATGGTCTGCATCGCCACGAAATTCAGGCCCAGATACAGGGCATTCTGGCACAGCCCGAAGATCAGCACGCCGGTCCATTGCCGCCGTGTGAGCCGCGCGGACTGGCCCAGCCACCATGCGATGGCCACGCCGATCAGACCGGAAATCAGGAACCGCAGCGCCAGTGCCGACAAAGGCGGCGCATATTCGACGATGACCCGCGCCGAGGTAAAGGCCGAGGACCACATGAACGCGAAGGCAAGGCCCATCAGAACCGCTTTGATATCCATGTCACCTCACGCAAAAAGGGCCGCCTGTTCGGGCGACCCTTTCCTGATTTCGCATCCGGCACAAGGCCCGATAGCTTAGCCGTTGACGCTGTCTTTCAGCGCCTTTGCGATCGTCACTTTGACAACCTTGTCGGCTTCTTTCTTGATCTGCTCGCCGGTGGCGGGGTTGCGCACCATCCGCTCTGGACGCTCGCGGCAATAGATCTTGCCAACGCCGGGCAGAGTGACGGCACCGCCGCCAGCCACTTCGGATGTGATGATGCCGGTCACGGCATCCAGCGCTGCACCGGCAGCTTTTTTGTCCATGCCTGTCTGATCGGCAATTGCAGCAACCAGCTGCGCTTTGGTCATTGGTTTCGTCGCCATTTTACTGGTCTCCCTCATTCGCCCCATCTGTAGGGCCTATTCCCCGCCCATATAACGGTATGTTGTGGCACACCACAACGAATAGCGGCTCCTGACAAGGCAAAAACGCACTTTTCCGCCGTTTTTTATGGGGTCAGAGAAAGGCTGTCTCCTCGAAACTGCGCAATTTGCGGCTGTGGATGCGTTCCAGCGGCATTTCGCGCAGCAATTCCATGGCGCGGATACCGATCATCAGATGTGCTGCGACCTGTGTCTTATAGAATTCCGACGCCATGCCGGGGAGTTTCAACTCGCCATGCAGCGGTTTGTCGGACACGCAAAGGAGGGTGCCATAGGGGACGCGGAACCGGAAACCGTTGGCGGCGATGGTGGCGCTTTCCATGTCCAGCGCAATGGCGCGTGATTGCGACAGACGCTGCACCGGCCCTGCCTGTTCGCGCAATTCCCAGTTGCGGTTGTCGATGGTCGCCACGGTGCCAGTGCGCATGATGCGCTTGAGCTCATACCCTTCGAGCTGCGTCACATCGGCCACGGCGGTTTGCAGCGCGATCTGGATTTCGGCCAGCGCAGGGATCGGCACCCAGACGGGCAAGTCGTCGTCCAGCACGTGATCTTCGCGCAGGTACGCATGGGCCAGCACAAAATCACCGAGGCGCTGCGAATTGCGCAGGCCTGCGCAATGGCCAACCATCAGCCAGGCATGCGGGCGCAGCACGGCGATATGGTCGGTCGCGGTTTTCGCATTGGAGGGACCGACGCCGATATTGACCAGCGTGATCCCCGCACCCTTTGCCCGCTTGAGATGATAGGTCGGCATCTGGGGCAGCTTCGCAGGCACCGGCAGCGGGGCATCATGCGCCGTGATCTCGACATTGCCCGTGCTGACGAAACTCGTGTAGCCGCTGGCGGGATCGGCCAGCATCTTGCGGGCAAAAGCCTCGAATTCCTCGACATAGAACTGGTAGTTGGTGAACAGAACGTGGTTCTGGAAATGCTCTGGTGCGGTGGCGGTGTAATGCGTCAGTCGTGCCAGCGAATAGTCGATCCGCTGCGCTGTAAACGGCGCCAAGGGGCGCGCCCCGTCGGGATAGGTGAAACCAGCCCCGTTCACGATGGCATCATGCGTCGTGCTCAGGTCCGGCACGTCGAAATTGTCGCGCAGGTTGAATTCCATCGACCCGTCCTGCGGCACCGTCACACCGGCATCGTTGGCCACCGCGAAATGCACGGGGATCACGGTATCGGACGTGCCGATCACCACGGGCACACCGTGGCTTTTCAGCAAAAGGTCGATCTGCTGTTCCAGATAGCTTTGGAACAGGTCAGGGCGCGTGACGGTCGTGGCATAGGTGCCGGGTTCGGCGACATGGCCAAAGGACAAGCGGCTGTCGGTTTTGGAATGCACCGTCGTCGTCAGCCGGATTTCGGGATAGAAGGCGCGGAAACGCCCGTCAGGCTGGCCATCGCGCAGGGCGGCGACGAAATTCTCGGACAGGAACCGCACGGAGGCGGTATAGAGTTCGTTCAGGCGCGCCACGGCCTTTTTCGGATCGGTAAAGGCCTTGGCCTGCGGCAGATCAGGTGTCCGGATGACAACCTTTTGCGGAGCGTTCATGTATTTTCCTCGAACAGATCGGTAATTTCGAATTTTGTCACATCGACCAAGCCCAGATCAGAAATCCGCAACGCGGGTATGACAACAAGCGCCAGCAACGAATGCTGCATATAGGCATTGTTGAGCGTGCAACCGCAGGCGGCCATCGCGGCGACCATGGCATCGGCTTTAGCGGCGACTTCTGCCGCTGGACTATCGGACATGAGGCCCGCGATGGGCAGTTCCACCAGCGCCAGTTCGGCATCGTCTTTCCAGACGGTCACGCCGCCGCCGACCTCGCCTAACCGGTTCGCAGCCTTGGCCATCAACGCGCGGTCGGTGCCGACAACAATCATATGGTGGCTGTCATGCGCCACGGTCGACGCAATGGCCATCCGCCCGGTATAGCCGAAACCCGAGACAAAGCCGTTCACCACCTTGCCCGTCGCGCGGTGCCGTTCAACCAATGCGATCTGGTAGGTGTCGCCTTGCCCGCAGGCGACGCCATCGACAACAGGCAGTTCAGCGGACAACGCCTCGGTCGGGGCCTGATTTTCGACGACGCCGATCACCTTGGCGACGACGCTGTTGGCCCCTTTGGGCGCATGAACGGCGAAATCGGCGTGATCCAGCACCTTGCCCATCCGCACGGTCTGGCGCGCATCATCGGGCCAGTTGTAATGCGGGCAATCGACCGTGATCTTGCCGTTCAGCGCCACGGTCTTGCCGCGTGCGATCACATGCTCGATGGGCAGGGTGACAAGGTCAGATGTCAGGATCACATCGGCGCGGCGTCCGGGGGTGATCGACCCAAGTTCTCGTTCCAGCCCGAAATGGGTCGCGGTGTTGATCGTCGCCATTTGCAAGGCGATCAGCGGGTCGCAGCCGCAGGCGATGGCATGGCGCACGACGCGGTTCATATGGCCGTCGTTCACCAAGGTCCCTGAATGGCAATCATCCGTGCACAGGATGAAATTGCGCGGATCCAACCCCTTTTGCGTCACCGCCGTGATCTGGCTTTCGACGTCATACCACGCCGACCCCAGCCGCATCATTGATCGCATCCCGTTGCGGGTGCGGGCCAACGCGTCAGCCTCTGCCGTGCCTTCGTGGTCGTCAGCGGCGCCGCCTGCGACATAGGCGCTGAAGGCCACGCCTTTATCGGGGCTGGCATAATGGCCGCCCACGGTCTTGCCTGCGCGCATCGTGGCGGCCATTTCGGCCAGCATCTGCGGATCGCCATTCACGACACCCGGAAAATTCATCATCTCGCCCAGACCGATGATGCCGGGCCACGCCATCGCTTCGGCCACGTCATCGGCGCTGATCTCGAAACCCGTGGTTTCGAGACCGGGGGCGGAGGGCGCGCAGGACGGCATCTGGGTAAAGATGTTGACGGGCTGCATCAGTGCCTCGTCATGCATCATCCGCACGCCGCGCAGGCCAAGCACATTGGCAATCTCGTGCGGGTCGGTGAACATGGTCGTTGTGCCATGCGGGATCACGGCGGCTGCGAATTCAGCGGGGGTCAGCATGCCGCTTTCGATATGCATGTGACCATCGCAAAGGCCCGGGATCAGGTAACGGCCAGCCGCCTCGATGATTTCAGTGTCAGGGCCGATGCAATGGCTGGCGTCAGGGCCGATATAGGCGAAACGTCCAGCGGCGATGGCGACCTGCCAGTCCAGCACCTCGCGCGTCTGGACATTGACCAGTTTGCCGCCACGAATGACGCAATCCGCAGGCATCCGCCCCGCAGCGACGGCCACCAATTGCGGAGCAACCTCCGCCCAAGATTTGATGTGATTTTCCATCCCCAAAATTGACACCGATTCCGGCGGTGTTCAAGGGGGGTCAGATCGCGCTGAGGTCGAGCGGCTTTTCGTTGGGATTAAGCCGCACCATCGCGATGCTAAGCGCGGTCGCGATCGTCACCCAAAGCAGATAGGGCACGAAGGCCAGACCCGCCCAGAAATCCAGCTGGAAATGCGTGATCGTGCAGCCCAGCACGGCCAGCCAGAGCCCCGCGATGATCGGCAGCGATCCTTTCAGGCGACGCAGGCCGAAGAATACCGGCGTCCACAGCGCGTTAAACGCGATCTGGATCGCCCAGAACGCCATCGCATAGGCGTTGCCATCGATGACGGCCACGCGCGCGCCTGCGAAAGAGATCAGCAGATAGATCGAGGTCCATGCGACCGGAAAAGCCCAGTCAGGCGGCACCCATGTCGGCTTGTTCAGGCTTTTGTACCACGCGCCTGTCGGAAACATCGCACCCGTCGATCCGGCGGCGAAAGTCGCAGCCAGAAACAGGAAGAACAGAAGATAGTCCATCAGGGGCCCTTTCGCGGTACCCCCGATACCTAGGCGCGATGGCCGGTGTTTCCAACCCCTGCTTCGCGGTTGCGCAAATCGGCCAGCACATCAAGCACGGCGAGGGACCGGCTTTGGCTGGGTTTGGACCGACTTACGGCATCGACAAGAAAGGCCACCTCGTCCAAAGGACGCGCGTAAATGATGGGCGACTTTGGCGTTACAACTGACCACGCCGTGCGCAGCGCGGATTGCCCGACCCAGCCCATTTTCTGCGCCACGGACGTCCGCGCGCGCATCGTGATGCTGTCATAGCCGTTCTGCCGGACCTGTCTGCCGATGCCCGCATAGATCAGCCGCGCGGCCCAGATACCGGTGCGCGCCTTGACGGGCAGGGTATTGATGCCGGATTCGGACCGCAGATAAAGCCTGTCCGCCTCGGCCAGCAACCGTTTGACCATGCCGCGCAAAGCCGTGTCGGGCAGCGGGTCGCGGGTAAAGTTCAGCGGGTCGATGTCCGCCTCGGCCAGCCAATCGAGCGGCAGATAGATCCGGCCCATCCGCGCATCTTCGCCCACATCGCGCGCGATATTGGTCAGCTGCATCGCGACACCCAGATCGCAGGCGCGGGCCAGCGCATCGGGGTCGCGCACCCGCATCAGCACGCACATCATCGCACCCACGGCACTGGCCACACGCGCGGAATAGGCGCGCACACCGGACAAGCTGTCATAGCGGTATTCGGCTGCGTCCCATGCCAGCCCTTCCAGCAAGGCATCGGGCAAGGCGCGCGGCATGTCGAATTCTTCGATAATCGCGGCAAAGGCGCGGTCTTCGGGTGCGTTGCGCGGGCGGCCGGCATAGGCAAGGTCCAGCCGTTCCTGCAACCGCAGCACGGCACCGGCCTGCTGGGTGCCTTCGTCGACCTCGTCATCGGCCAGACGGCAAAAGGCATAAAGCGCCAGCGCGGGATCGCGGACCGAGGAGGGCAGCAGGCGCGAGGCCGCGTGAAACGACAACGACCCGTGGCGGATCGCGTTTTCGCAATGCGCCAGATCGTCGGGCCGGATCATTCTGCCGCCACCTTCAACGCGGCGCCGGGCGCGGCGTCGGGGACCAGCTTCGCCAGCACCTCGGCGCTGGAAATAACACCCGGCACTCCGGCACCGGGATGCGTGCCTGCGCCGACAAGAAACAGGCCCTTGGCCTCTTCGCTGATGTTGTGGGGGCGGAAATAGGCGGATTGCAGGATGCGCGGTTCGATCGAAAACCCCGATCCGTTCGGCGACAGATACCGGTCGCGGAAATCCTCGGGCGTCAGGATCATTTCGGTGCTGATGCGCTCTGCAAAACCGGGGATGGTCTTTTCCACTTCGGCCATGACCTTGGCCTTGTAGATGTCGCGTTCCTTTTGCCAGTCCACCGGATTGTCGAAACCAAGATGCGGCACAGGTGAAAGGACATAGAACGTATCATCCCCCTTGGGCGCGACGCTGGGGTCGGTGATACCGGGGCGGTGAATATAGAGGCTCATGTCGTCGGACAATTTGCCTTTGATGAAAATGTCACGCAGCAGACCTTCATAACGGGGGGCGTTGGTGATCGTGTGATGGCCCACGTCGGGCCACATCTGCGCCGTGCCTTTGGTCCCGAAATACCAGACGAACAGACCCATCGACCAGCGGCGCGATTTCAGCTTGGCATCGGTCCAGCGTTTGCGCGGATGGTTGCGCAACAGGCGCTGATAGGTATGGCCCGCGTCCGCATTGCTGACGACCAGCGGCGCATGGAGCACGGTGCCATCAGTCAGGCGCACGCCCTTCGCAGCCCCGTCTTCGATCAGCACCTCGTCGACTTCGGCATTCTGGCGGACAGTGCCGCCTTGCCCCTTGATGACCTTGACCATCGCATGGGCAATCGCCTGCACGCCGCCCATCGCGTAATGCACGCCATAAGTTTTTTCGAGATAGGCGACGAGCGAATAGATCGACGTCACCTTGCGCGGATCGCCCCCGATAAACAACGGATGGAACGACAAAGCCATGCGCAGGCGGGCATCCTTGACCCGCGCCTTGGCCAGCCCGAGGATCGACCGGTCCGCGCGCAGCCGCGCGAATTCGGGCAGGACCTTGACCGTGTCCATGATGCGGTTCATCGGCTTGGCGACCATGCCTTCGAACCCGACCTTGTAGCAGGCCTCGCTGTCTTTCAGGAATCGCTTGTAGCCTGCCACGTCATTGGGGCTGAGGCGGGCAACCTCGGCCAGCATGGCATCGGTGTCCTGCCGCGCGGTGAATGTCGATCCGTCGGGCCAGCGCACCTCGTAGAACGGGTCCATCGGGCGCAGGCTGATGTCCTTGTGGAAATCACGTCCGCAGTCCCGCCACAGGTTTTCATAGACCTGCGGCACGGTGATGATCGTCGGACCCAGATCGAAACGGTGCCCGTCCTGCGTGACGGACGACCCCCGCCCACCGGGGCTGTCGAGCCGGTCCAGAACGGTGACGGCATAGCCCTTGGCGCCCAGTCGCATCGCGGCAGCAAGGCCACCAAGCCCCGCGCCAATCACGATTGCAGCATTTGAATCGGTGTGGTCAGATGTAAACATGAATCTACAGTAGATGTGTAAACCAAAGTTGACAAATATTATTCGCGCACCCTTTCAAAAAGATGGGTGCTATGTCAGACTAAGTTGACACAAACGCAGGCCCGCCCTTGACCCAGATCGTGACATTGTCGTTTTTCCGCTTTGCCGGGCCATTGGCGCGGGCTTGGGCGCTGGTGATGATGGGCGGCGCGCGGTTGCCATTGTCGCGCACGCCTGACATCGGATTCTGGAAGCTGTGCGGGTCAGGCACCGGCGAAGGGTTCACACCTGTTCCGAACACTGCCGTCTATGCGATCCTTGCGACATGGCCCGACATCGCAACCGCCAAGGCGCGCACCAGCACAGGCGTTTTCGCCCGCTATATGGGCCGCGCGGCGGAACACTGGACGGTCTTTCTGCAAACCCAATCAGCCCGCGGGCAATGGTCGGGCAAGGAACCCTTCACGCCAGACGCAACCGCCACGCCCGGTCCTTTGGCCGCGCTGACGCGCGCGACGATCAAGCCACGCATCCTTGCGCGGTTCTGGGGGCGGGTGCCCAACATTTCCGCCAAGATCGGCGCGGACAGCAATGTGATGTTCAAGATCGGCATTGGTGAAGTGCCGATGCTGCATCAGGTCACGTTCTCGATCTGGCCGTCAGAGGCCGCGATGGCTGCTTTCGCCCGCACCGGCCCGCATGCCGAAGCGATCCGCGCCGTGCGTGACGAAGGCTGGTTCAGCGAAGAACTCTACGCCCGTTTCGCCGTGCATTCCGATGCCGGCACGTGGAACGGCATCTCCCCCCTTGCCAGACCAGAGGCCGCATGAAACAGCCCTTCCCCTTTTCCGCCATCGTCGGTCAGGACGAGATGAAACAGGCCATGATCCTGACCGCCATCGACCCGTCCATCGGTGGTGTGCTAGTGTTCGGCGACCGTGGCACCGGCAAATCGACCGCCGTGCGCGCGCTGGCCGCCTTGCTGCCGCCGATCATGGCGGTACAGGGCTGCCCCGTGAACAGCGCCAAACCCGCCGATGTGCCCGATTGGGCTGTGTTAGAGACAAAAACGCTGGTCGAAATGCCCACCCCCGTTGTCGATCTGCCGCTTGGCGCGACCGAGGACCGTGTGACCGGTGCGCTCGATATCGAAAAGGCGCTGACCAAGGGCGAGAAGGCATTTCAACCCGGTCTGCTGGCGCGCGCCAATCGCGGATATCTTTATATCGACGAGGTGAACCTGCTGGAAGATCACATCGTCGATCTGCTGCTGGACGTGGCGCAATCGGGCGAAAACGTGGTGGAACGCGAAGGTCTGTCGATCCGTCACGCCGCACGTTTCGTGCTCGTCGGCTCCGGCAACCCCGAGGAAGGCGAATTGCGCCCGCAGCTGCTGGACCGTTTCGGCCTGTCGGTCGAGGTGGCATCACCCAAGGATATCGCCACGCGGGTAGAGGTGATCAAACGCCGCGATGCGTTCGACAACGACAACACCGCCTTCATGCTGCGCTGGCAGGCCGAGGATGCAGCGATCCGCGACCGGATCTTGACGGCAAGAAAGGCTCTGACACGGCTAAAAACGCCCGAAAAGACGCTGCATGATGTGGCCGAATTGTGCCTTGCGCTGGGGTCCGATGGTTTGCGCGGCGAACTGACCTTGCTGAAAGCTGCCCGCGCCTATGCCGCGTGGCGCAATGACACCGCGCTGACCCGTGCGCATGTCAAGGATATGGCGCCGATGGCCCTGCGCCACCGCCTGCGCCGCGATCCTCTGGACGAGGCGGGCAGCGGCACGCGGGTTGCGCGGATTGTGGAAGAAACCCTTGGCTGAGGCCGTCTGGCACCGCGCCATCCTTGCGATGCAGTTGCTGGCGATTGACCCCGCGCTGGGCGGCATAGCGGTACGCGCACGGTCCGGGCCAGTGCGCGACAGGCTGGTCGGTCTGCTGGACTGGTTGCCGCAGCCGCAACACCGCATCCATCCCGCGATTTCCGACGAGGCGCTGTTTGGCGGGCTGGACCTGTCAGCGACACTGGCCAAAGGCCGGTTTGTGCAGGAACAGGGTCTGTTATCGCGCCCCGGCACGGTGATCCTGACGATGGCGGAACGGGCGGCGACGCAACTGGCCGCACGTCTGGCGATGGTGCTGGATGCCGGCACCACCCACCGGCTGATCGCGCTCGACGAAGGCGCTGAACCGGACGAGGCGCTGAACCCGAAACTGGCGGAGCGGCTGGCCTTTGCCGCCGACCTGTCGGAGGTCAGCGTGACCGAGGCCACCCTGCCCGAGCCTTTCGACCCCGCCGCCGCGATCACCCATCTGCGGCAAGTGGCTGTCCCCGATGATCTGTGTGAACAACTGACACGGATCGCCGCGCAATTCGGCATCGACAGCCTGCGCGCGCCACTGTTTGCATTGCGCGCTGCCAAGGCCCATGCCGCCTTGCGCGGCAAGATGACCGTCGATGCAGATGATGTCGAAGTCGCCTGCCTGCTGGTTTTCGCCCATCGCGCCACGCAGATGCCGGGCAGCGACGAACAGGAACAGGACGCCCCCGAACCTGACCAGACCGACAGCGACGATCAGGATCAGACCGACACGCTCGACCTGCCGGACGAATTGCTGCTGGAGGCGATCAAGGCGCTGTTGCCCGACAACCTGCTCGACCGGATCGCTGCGCAAAAGGCGCGACAAGGCAAGGGCAGCGGCAGCGGGGCCGCGCGCAAGGGCAACCGGCGCGGCAGGCCGATGCCGTCGCGCGCAGGTCGATTGGGCGATGGCGCGCGGATTGATATTGTCGCTACCCTACGCGCCGCAGCACCTTGGCAGACGATCCGCAAACAGGCGACAGGGCGCGACGGGCTGCAAGTGCGCAGCGACGATATCCGCGTCAAACGGTTCGAGGAAAAATCCGACCGCCTGCTGGTATTCACCGTCGATGCCTCTGGGTCTTCCGCGCTGTCGCGGCTGGCCGAGGCGAAAGGCGCAATCGAGCTGCTTCTGGCGCAAGCCTATGCGCGGCGCGACCACGTGGCACTGGTGTCGTTTCGCGGGACGCAGGCCGAGGTGCTGCTGCCGCCCACACGGTCGCTGGTGCAGACAAAACGCCGCCTTGCCGCCTTGCCGGGGGGCGGTGGCACACCACTTGCGGCGGGCATCGTGGCCGCACTGGAGCAGGCCATCGCCGCCACGCGCAAAGGGCTGACGCCGACTATCGTGATCCTGACGGACGGGCGCGCGAACGTGGCGCTAGATGGTGCGGGCAACCGCATGCAGGCCGCCGCCGATGCCCAGCGCATGGCGCAGGCGGTGCGCGCCCAAAAGATCGACGCGCTGGTGATCGACACAGGCAACAGACCGGAACCGGCTCTGTCCGCGCTGGCGCAGACCTTGGGCGCGATCTATCTGCCCTTGCCGCGCGCAGATGCGGCGCGCCTGTCGGCGGGCGTTGCCACCGCCTTGGGCGACTGATGCGCTGGCCCCCGCGCGACTGGCCGCTGTCAGACCATTCCCGCCAGATCCTGCACCGCCCGCACCGCTGGCACGTGCAAGAGGCGGGCAGTGGCCCGCTGATCCTGCTGATCCACGGCGCAGGCGGGGCCACGCAAAGTTTCCGGCATCTGTTCCCGATCCTGATGCAGACGCATCACGTCGTGGCCATCGACCTGCCCGGTCAGGGGTTCACCCAGATGGGCGCGCGGCAACGCTGCGGGCTGGACCACATGGCCGAGGATATCCTGTCGCTCTGCCGCGCCCAAGGCTGGGACCCTGCGATCATCGTCGGCCATTCGGCTGGCGGCGCGATTGCCCTGCGGCTGTGGGAACTGGGTCTGCGGCCCGCCGAAATCGTGCTGGTCAACGCCGCACTCAGCAATTTCAAGGGTGTCGCGGGTTTGCTGTTTCCCGCCATGGCCAAAGCTCTTGCCGCGACCCCGTTCAGTGCCAGCCTTGTCACCGCCACCAGCAGCCGCAGCACGATCCAGTCGCTGATAAAGGGCACCGGATCGTATCTGGATGATGCGGGTGTCGATCTCTATCTGCGGCTGCTGAGTGACCGTGGGCATGTCGACGGAACATTGGCGATGATGGCGCAATGGTCGCTCGACGGGTTGCTGGCGCGTTTGCCGCAGATCATGGTGCCGGTGCATCTGATCGTCGGGCTGAACGACAAGGCCGTGCCGCCCTCAGTCTGTCGCGATGCGGCGCAACGGCTGCCGCAGGCGCGCCTGACAGAACTGGCGGGGCTGGGCCATTTGGCGCATGAAGAAAACGCAGCGCTGATCGCAAAGCTGGTGACAAGCCAATAAAAAAGGCTGCCAGGTTTCCCTGACAGCCTTTTTGATACTGCGAGGCGGTACGTTACTGCGTCACTGTCTCTTCTGCGCCAGCTTCCAGATCGGAGAATGTGGCGAGATAGGCATAAAGATCATAGGCATCCTGTTCGGCACGCACCTGATAGGCCATCCGGCCACGGGCGCGACGGTCGTCCAGCTTTTCACGCAGCCAGCCGGTCGGGTCCTGAACGTAGCCCACGAAATTCTCTTCGTTCCAGACTTCGCCAGCTTCGCCGAGAGCCACCAGCCCATCGCTATAGTTGAAATCTTCGGCAGACCCGATCGCGCGGCCGACCAGGGCATACTGGTTCGGACCCGTACGCGAGTTGCGGCCGGCCAGAACGTTGCCTGCATCGTCAGCAACAATGTGGCATGCCACGCACTGACGGTTGAACTGCTCTTCCCCGTTGGCGGCATCGCCAATGGTTGGAGTAAGATCTTGTGCGAATGCCGGCGCCGCCAGTACGGCGAACGCAGCGGCGATTGTGAACTTCTTCATGATCGTATTCCTTTCGATCTGATTCTGTGACCGTTGCCCCAGTCGATCCTCAATGTAATGCATCCTGTGCATCGGTCCACCCCCGCATACAAAAGAAATCGTGTAGTTTTTATGCGACGGCATGCGCAAGCGCGCATTGTTTCCACAATACCCGCAGCGCATTGACAAGATGGTCGATATCTTCGTCCGAATGCAGCGGCGATGGGGTAAAACGCAGCCTTTCCGTGCCTTTGGGCACCGTGGGATAGTTGATCGGCTGCACATAGATGTCCCATTCGCGCATCAGGTAATCCGCCAGCATCCGTGTCTTGACCGGGTCCTTGATCAGAACCGGCACGATATGGCTGTCGTTATGCATATGCGGAATGCCTGCACGGTCGAGCGCGGCACGCAAACGCGCGACCTGACGGCGCTGGCGGGCGCGTTCCATCTCGGATTCCTTGAGATATGCGATCGATGTGCGTGCAGCCGCAGCAATTGCTGGCGGCAGAGCCGTAGTAAAGATGAACCCCGACGCAAAGCTGCGGATGAAATCGCACAGCGCAGTCGATCCGGTAATGTAGCCGCCCACCACGCCAAAGGCCTTGCCCAAGGTGCCTTCGATCAGGGTGATGCGGTCCATCAGACCTTCACGCTCGGCAACGCCGCCACCGCGCGGGCCGTACATGCCGACAGCATGCACTTCGTCCAGATAGGTCATGGCACCGTATTTTTCGCAGACTTCGACGATCTGGCGAATGGGCGCGATATCGCCATCCATCGAATAGACGCTTTCGAAGGCGACGATCTTGGGGACATCGGCGGGCAGGGCGCGCAGCTTCATTTCCAGATCGTGGTAATCGTTATGCTTCCAGATCACCTTCTGCGCGCGCGAATGGCGGATGCCTTCGATCATCGACGCATGGTTGCCCGCATCCGACAGGATCACGCAGTTCTCCAACCGGCTGCCCAGAGTGGACAGCGCCGCCCAGTTCGACACATAGCCCGAGGTGAACAAAAGCGCTGACTCTTTGCCATGCAGGTCGGCCAGTTCGCGTTCCAGCAGCAGATGGTCATGGTTGGTGCCGCTGATATTGCGGGTGCCGCCCGAACCGGTGCCGGTGCGCTGGACTGCTTCGCACATCGCGCCGATCACAGCGGGATGCTGGCCCATGCCCAGATAATCATTGGAACACCACACCGTCACATCGCGCACGCCACCGTCCACAGCATGGCTGGCCGCGCGGGGAAACTTGCCACACTGGCGTTCCAGTTCCGCGAAATAGCGGTAATTGCCATCGGCCTTCAGTTGATCCAGCTGCGCATTAAAAAGGGCGTCAAAATCCATCGGTCTTATCTTTCTTCTTTGGGCATCGTTTTGGGCGCAGGCAACATCCAGCGCCAGAGTTTCGCATCGGGCAATGGAATGACCATCAGCCAGTGTTCGAGAAGGGCAAGTGCGGTCAGGGCGGTCAGCAGACCATAGCCGACGACCGTCGCATCGGACCCCGCAAACCACAACCGCTCGGTGCACAGTGCCAGCAACGCGGTCAGCGCCGTAATCGCAGCAGGAAAGGCCAGCGTGACAGGGCCGCGCCGGAAATAGCTTTTCAGATGGATCAGGCGCAGCGGCACGAATTCCATATTGATCCGCGGCACGCCGAAAAACAGGTTCAGCTTGGCGAATATGCGCGCCAGATAGAGGATTAGGTAAGTCGCCAGTGCCATCTGGTTCTCTGCCCCGCCAGAGGCCAGAACCAGCCCGAGCAGACCGACGGTCAGCAGCAATTCGTGATGGGCGACAGTCGCGAAGGCACGAAAGAAACGTGGCTTTCCTGACATTCCGGGCAGGCAGTCGTTACGCATCGGGCCAGTGACGACACCCGCCAAAAACGCAAGCTCGATCCAGCCCCAGATCGCCAGCGCGCCCAGAAACCCCAGATAGACGCCTGCCACATCGGCGCGCATCAGCGACGCTGCGACCGCCCAGACACCGGCCACCAGCAGCGGCAAACCGGCGATCACCGTCTCCAGATGCCGACCGCTACGGTCCGCCTTGCGCACGGCCAGCAGGATAACCCCCGTGGAAAACCACCACAGAAAGATCGCCGCGATGATGGCTGTCACCGCGCCGGTCATGTTTCATCTTCCGAGCACAAATATCCCGGAGGTGTGGAGGCAGCGCCTCCACCGGTTTTCAGGATGAAAACCGCCCGCGCCATCAATAGGCCGGTGCCATGCGCGGGCTGTCGGGCACTTCGCTTTTGACGACAGGGATCGTCAGCAAGGACACAAAGGCCGTCGCCGCCCTGGCCGATCCGGCCATGCGCTTGACCCAGCCGCCAACGCCGCCCTGTTTGCGCCCCTGTGCGATCTGCACATTGGCGTCCTGCATCCGGTTCAGCGCGGGAATCCAGCGGGGATGGTCGATATCCAGCACCATCGGGAATACCTGCCTTGAGATGTCCGATGTCTTGCGGAACACTTCCTGCCCGTACCACGCCGGATCAACGCCCAGCGCCTTGTGGAACTCGGGGCGCTGGTGGTCGCGCACCCACATGGTCGAAAACACCGCCGTCAGGAAGAACTTGATCCAGAGCTTGTTCATCCGGCTTTCGGTCAGCGCGGGGTCGGTTTTCAACAGCAGGGCGAACGCCTCGCCATGCGAAAACTCGTCATTGCACCATTCGCGGAACCATTTGAAAATCGGGTGGAACCGGTATTCCGGATGCGCCTCGAGGTGGCGATAGATCGTGATATAGCGCGCATAGCCGATCTTTTCGGACAGATAGGTCGCGTAATAGATGAACTTGGGCCGGAAATAGGTGTATTTCTTGGCCTGCGTCAGAAAACCGAGATTCACGGCAATGCCTGCCTCGCGCAGCGCGTCGTTGATGAAACCGGCATGGCGCGCCTCGTCACGGGCCATCAGCTGGAACAGCTCTGTGATGTCCTTGTTCGATCCGCGGCGTTTCATTTCCTTGTAAAGCACGCAACCGGAAAATTCCGCCGTGCAGCTTGAGATCAGGAAGTCGATGAACTCCGCCTTCAGCTTGGGTTCCATCCCGTCCCAATCGACATGGTCCCAGTCTTCGTTCTTGCGAAAATGGCCTTTGTTGGGATCGGCCTTCATCTGGCCGATCAGCACGTCCCAGTCTTCGCGCACAGGGGTCACGTCGATCGCGTCCATTTCGGCAAAATCGGTCGTGTAGAACCGCGGCGTCAGCAGCGTGTTCGACATCGCAACCTTGGTCGCTTCTTCATTCGTCAGCGGCGGCAAGGCCTCTTGCGCGGCAATCGCTTCTTCGGCGGTGGCGGCATTGGATGAATGCATGTTCATGACAGCACCTCGTCGCTGAAGGAGAATTCACACAGTTCCATGAATTCGAAATCGCCCGTCGCGCGGGTCCAGAGCTGTTCGATCTTGCTGGCACGCGTGATGATCGCGGTGCGCTTTTCCTCGATCAATTCACCAAAGGCGGCCATGATTTCCGGCCCCTGCACCTGCACGGTGTCACCCGGATAGATGACAGCGCCGTTGTCCAGCCGGACATGCGCCGACAGTTCCTCGAACCGGTGCGAAATGGTCACCGTGCAAGGCGCGGTTTCCGTCTCTCTCAAAAATAGTCCCATGTGAGTTCCCTTTCACATCATCGCGCGCAGGGGGCTAGCCTGCCCGCAGTTTCAATCCAGCAGCTTGGCAAAGGCTGCCACGTTATCGGCGCCATAGCCAATCAGTTCGGTCGCCATACCCGTGGTTGGGTCAAGAATGGCAACATTGCCGTTGTCGCGCCGCACGACCTGCAGGGGCGGCGTGCCGGTCACACCGTTCACAAGGCGTTCGCGGTCGATCACGCGGCCCATGACGCCCAGAAAACCTGCCATGTCATCGGATGACCGCGCCAGCAGGGTGCCATCAAGACTGGTGACCGTATAAATCCCGCTTTTGTCACCGGTGATGATGACATCGATGCTTTGCACGACGGGGGCCTGTTGCACGACGGCGACCAGCGGCTTGTCGGTGATCTTGGCATAGGCGACCAGACCGACCGCCGCGATCATCAGCGCGAACATCGCCCGCGCGACAAAGGGCGGCACGAGGATCGTTTCAGGATGCTTCATCGTATTGGGGGAATGTGCCATGACATTTACTCCGCTGCGACGGCAGATGCGCCGGTTTCGGTGGTGACACGGGTGACTTGCGGCGCGGAAATGCGGGTTTCCGCAGCCTCCGCAAACAGCTTGGCGACATTGGCGGCATCGGGGATGCAGCGCAGCGCAGGCTGGGTGCGGGTCATGTACCAAGGCCGGATATGCGGCCAGGTCATCAGATAGGAAACGCGGCTGTCTCCGATCAGCTCGAATGCCAAGGTGCCGGTGCCTTTGGGCCGCAGGTCCAGCTTGGCGGTGCCGATCCATGTGTAGGGCAGGTTCAGCGTCATGGTCAGCGCCGCACCGATCCGCATCGCGACGCGCTTGTTGGTCAGCGTGTAGATCGTGGCGCGCGCCTGCACATAGGCGACCAGATACAGCAGGCCGCAGGCAATCAGGCCGCTGATGACGAATGGCAAGCCATGCATCACCGCGATCTGCATCGGAAAATCGGCGGAAGACGCGCCAATGCGCCACACCGTCAGCAGCGCGAAATAGCCTGCCACCCAGCGCACCGACAAGGCTTCGCGCGCCAGTGCTTTGTGGTCGGGCGATCCCTGCCAGATGATATATTCATCGGCGGGCAGCTTTTCGGGCAGGCCGGGGATCGGTTCTACTGCGAAATCGTCGTGGCTCATTGTCGTGTTCCCTTGGGTTGGAGGGCCCCGGTGGCGAGCCGGGGCCGGTAGCGGTTCAGACTTGCGGCTCAAGACGTGCGGCAGACGCATAAAGCGTGCCGCCGGCGTAGTAGCCCATGATCTTTTCTTCCTCGAGAAGGGTGACGACATCCGGTGACTTGGTCACAGGAACGCCATCCCAGTTATGCGCAAAAAGCGACCGGACGACGACGCGATTGCCCTTGATCCGTGACATGTTGATCGGGATCAGGCGGGTCTTGCCGCTGCCTTCGGGGTTCAGATCGACGGTCAGGAAACGCACCAGCGATTCCGGCACATCGACCCACATGTCGGTCACACGGCCGACAACCTCGCCATCACCGCCGACGACGACCTTGCCGCGCGGATCGGTGCCTGCCGACAGGCGGAATTCAGGCAGTTGCGACATCGGACGGATCTTGGCGTGGCCGTGCGCGTCCAGTTCCGGCACGTCACGACGTGGCGCCCAGGATGCCGGACCAACGCCATCCATCATCGGATCGCCGGTCGGGATGTAAGGCGATCCCGCCGCGCGCGACGATTGCACCAGCGCCAGATCGTCACGATCACCGCGCTGACCGCTTGGCAGAGCCAGTTCACCGCGACCGTCGCGCAGGTGGAATGTCTTGTCGGAAGGGACCGGAAACGGACCCTGGTTCGGGGCAGGCTTTCCTTCTTCGTCCAGAAGCGGATAGCCTTCGCGCATGTTTTCGGTCTGCAGGTAATAGATCAGACCCGCAAAGAAGATCCAGAAAAGCCAGATTGCTGCGCTCGCCAGATCGAAGTTGCCAAAGAATGTAGTTCCAACCATGTTGTGGTCCTTTCGGGATCAGGTCGGGAAATCGGCCAATTCCAGCTTGGCAGACCCCCGTTGTGTTATCGGCCGCAACCGCACAAGCGGCCCCAGCACGATCAGTGTGATGAACAAAAGGGCGATTTCGGTGTGATAGACGACCGAATACCCCGTGGCAGGCGTGGCGAGCGCCTCTCCCAGTATGCCGTTCCCAGCGGCGTGGTTTACAAGGTCACGCGTGGTGCCCCCGATAAAGATGGACAGCCCCGCGCCGGTGGCTTGCGCAGCCCCCCATGCACCAAGAGCCAGACCGCGACCGGCGCGCCCGATCGTCGGCATGGTCATCGCGGCGGTCAGGGTGGACACCCCGAACAGGCCCGACCCCAGACCAATCAGACCTGCGCCGACATAGAACATCAGATGCGAGTCCATCGGCGCGGCAAAAATCACGGCAGTAAAGGCGACGACGCCGATCAGAATGCCGCGCGCGCACATGCGGTAAGGGTCAAGCCCTTTCGCCAGCCAACGCGCTGCAAAGGCAAAGCCGACCAGTGCGCCGCAGGCCCACATCGCCGTAAGCATCGTGGTAGCGGAGACAGACAAACCGAGGATTTCACCGCCGTAAGGTTCCAGCAGCACATCCTGCATATTGAACGCCATCGTGCCGATGAACACGACCGCCAGCAGACGGCCCGCATCGCCGCCCTTGGCCAGATCGGTCCAAGCTTCGCGGAACGTCGGGCCGGGCGCTTCACGCTGCGCCTTAGTCATCGGCGTGACACGTTCCTGTTTCCAAAGGGCGATCAGGTTCAACAGCAGCGTCACAACCGCTGTGCCCTGTACGACCTGCACCAGACGCAGGGCGCTGTAATCGCGCAACAAGGCGCCGATGATAAGGGCCGCAACCGCCATGCCGACAAGGTTCATGACATAAAGGAGGGCAACGACCTTGGGGCGTGTTTCCTCGGTCGCGCGGTCGGCGGCCAGCGCCAGACCAGCGGTCTGGGTCATGTGCATCCCGATACCGGTCAGCAGAAACGCAAGGCCCGCGCCGACATAGCCCGCCCAATCCGCGTCCAGCGTCCGATCCCCCGACAGCACCAGCAGCGCCATCGGCATGATCGCAAGCCCGCCGAACTGCCACATCGTCCCGAACCACAGGTAAGGGATACGTTTCCACCCGATAGCAGAGCGGTAGTTGTCGGATTTGAATCCCACCAGCGCGCGGAACGGGGCCACCAGCACCGGAATAGCGATCATCATCGCCACAAGGGTCGAGGCGATGTTCAACTCCACGATCATCACCCGGTTCAGCGTGCCGAGCAGCATCACAGCCGCCATGCCCACCGACACCTGAAACAGCGACAGGCGCAACAACTGGCCCAGCGGCAGGTCGTCACTGACCGCATCGCTGAAGGGCAAGAGGTTGACCGAAATCCGCTTAAGTGATGATGCCTTGAAAATCATCTGCGCGCCCCTTCAAAGACCAACGCGTTCGAGATGTAGAATCCCGATTTGACCCGCTCGACATCGCGCAGCGCCCCTTTGACGCCGCCTTTGCGCAGGGCATCGGCGACGCCAGCGGTCGTGTGCGGGATCATCACGGGGCTGCGGTCGGCGGCGGGGAACAGCTTGCCCATGCGCCACATCAGCATCAGCGCGGGTGTGCGCGGGGCAAGGGTAAAGACAAACTTGCCGTTGATCCGGGGTGCAGCGCGGTCCAGCAGCGCCGCGATATCGGGGGCGGTGTAATAGATCAGAGAATCCATCGCCAAGGCGTGGTCGAACGTGCCAGTGGTCGCGTCCAGCATATCGCCCGCGACCCAGGTGATCGTGCCGGGCAGACCGGCTGGCATCCGCTTTGCGCCGATTTCGACCAGTGCGGGGGATATATCCACCGCCACCACATCCGCCCCGCGCTGCGCCAGTTCCACCGCCATAGCACCCGTGCCGCAACCCGCATCAAGGATCCGCGCGCCGCGCAGATCGTCGGGCAGTTGCGACAGCATCAGCGCACGCATCCGGTCGCGGCCCGCGCGCACGGTCGCCCGCACGCCCGACACCGGCGCGTCGGACGTCAGCCGTTCCCAGACCTTGGTCGCGGTGCGGTCGAAGTAATGTTCGACCCGGTCACGTGTGGCGGCGTATTGCGTCATCAGTCAAACCCGAGCAGTTCAAAGATTTCACGATCCGGCAACGGTGCGGGCGCCAGCGCCTCGGTCCCGTTCCAGAGCGTTTCGGCAAGGCGGATATATTCGGCGCGCACCATGACCACGTCCTGGTCATCGGGCATTTCGAACAGAGTCTTCTTTTTCAGGCGGCTGCGGCGGATCGCATCCAGATCGGGCATATGCGCGATGCGGTTGAAACCGACCGTGGCGCAATAGCGGTCCACCTCGTCTGTCGCCTTGGAGCGGTTGGCGACGCAGCCCGCCAGACGCACCTTGTAGTTGGCGGATTTCGCCTGCACGGCGGCAATGATCCGGTTCATCGCATAGATGCTGTCGAAATCATTGGCGGTGACGATCAGCGCGCGGTCGGCATGTTGCAACGGGGCCGCAAAACCACCGCAGACCACATCGCCCAGCACGTCGAAGATCACGACATCGGTGTCTTCCAGCAGGTGATGCTGTTTGAGCAGTTTCACCGTCTGGCCGACGACATAACCGCCGCAGCCGGTGCCAGCGGGGGGGCCGCCCGCCTCGACGCATTTGACGCCATTATAGCCTTCGAAGATGAAATCTTCAGGGCGCAGTTCCTCGGCGTGGAAATCGACTTCTTTTAGGATGTCGATCACGGTGGGGACCAGCGTGCCGGTCAGCGTGAAGGTACTGTCATGCTTCGGATCGCAGCCGATCTGCAACACGCGCTTGCCAAGCTTGGAAAAGGCCGCCGACAGGTTCGACGATGTGGTCGATTTGCCGATGCCGCCCTTGCCGTAAACGGCAAACACCTTTGCGCCTTCGATCTTGGCGTCGTCGTCCTGATGGACCTGCACCGATCCTTCGCCGTCTTGACCGCGCAGGTTGGGGATTTCGTCTCTGGGGCTCATGGGAGCCTCCTTTCCGTTATATTCATTGCGAAAGGGGTCATTCTGCGGCGATCCCTTCCATGCGATCTTCCAAGGCGTCGGCTGCGTTTTGCAGGGCCGCCAGCGTTGCGGCATCGGGTGCCCAATATTTGCGGTCCGATGCTTCGAGCAGGCGGTTGGCCATCCGCATCGAGGCTTGCGGGTTCAGCGCCGCCAGCCGTTCGCGCATGGTCTCGTCCAGCACGAAAGTTTCCGACAGGCGCTGGTAGACCCAGGGTTCCACCTCGCCGGTCGTGGCGGACCAGCCCATCGTGTTGGTGACATGCGCTTCGATCTGGCGGACACCTTCGTGGCCGTGTTTCAGCAAACCTTCATAGAATTTCGGGTTCAGACTGCGGCTGCGGGTTTCCAGTGCGACCTGATCCTGCAGGGTCCGCACCTTGGCGGAACCGCGCGTCTGGTCACCGATGTAGACGGGGGCAGACACGCCGCCCTTGGCACGTTTCACGGCGCGGGAAATGCCGCCCAGCGTGTCGAAATAATGGTCCACCGTTGTGACGCCCAGTTCGACGGATTCGAGGTTCTGATAGGCCAGATCCACATCCTTCAGCGCCTTTTGCAGCAGTCCGGGGTTTTGCGTGGCCTTGCCGTTGACACCGTAGGCAAAGGATTTCCGCGCCTCATAAGCATCGGCCAGTTCATCCTCATCGCCAAAGGCAGAGCTGTCGACCAACTGGTTGACGTTGGAGCCGTAGGCACCTTCGGCATTCGAGAACACGCGCAGCGCCGCGGTTTCCAGATCGCAGTTCATTTCACGCGCATAGGTCAGCGCATGGGCGCGGATGAAGTTCTGGTCCAGCGGTTCGTCGGCTTGGGCGCATTTCAGCGCAGCCTCGGCCAGCATGCGGGTTTGCAGTGGAAGCAGGTCACGGAAGATGCCCGACAGCGTCATCACCACGTCGATACGCGGACGACCCAGCTTTTCCAGCGGCACCAGATCGGCCCCCGCCAGACGGCCGAAATTGTCGAAACGGGGGATCGTGCCCATAAGCGCCATCGCCTGCCCGATGGGTCCGCCATCGGATTTGATGTTATCGGACCCCCAGAGCACCAACGCCACGGTGCGCGGGAAGGTGGGGTGGGTTTCCAGCAGCAGATCGGCCTGCTTGCGGCCTTCGGAAATGGCAAAGGCGGTCGGCATGCGGAACGGGTCGAAGGCGTGGATATTGCGGCCTGTCGGCACGATGGACGGCGACCGGATCAAATCACCACCCGGCACAGGCGCGATGAAATGGCCCGACAGCGCGCGCATCAGCGCGGGCAGTTCGTGGTCTTCTTTCAGCAGTTCGGCGGCACGGTCGGCGGCTTCACCCGCTGGCATCAGGCGGATCATGTCAGCACGGGCGGCGGCGGACATGGGCTGGCCCACGACATGGAAACCTTCGGTGATCAGCGACCCTTCGGTTTCCAAGAGTTTCAGCCACAGCGTGTCGATATTGCGCGCGTTCATATCAACCGCATTCGCCTGATCGCGGATCAGCTGTTCCAGATCGTCGCGCTGGCTGTCTTCGGCGGGCATTTCGCGCCAACGCTTGAGGCTGTCCTTGAGGTCGATCAGGCCTTTGTACAGGCCCGCCGTCGTCAACGGCGGCGTCAGGTGGGTGATCGTGATCGCGTTCGACCGGCGCTTGGCCAATGACGCCTCGGACGGGTTGTTGGCGGCGTAAAGGTAGACATTCGGCATCTCGCCGATCAACCGGTCCGGCCAGTCGCGTGCGCCAAGGCCCGCTTGCTTGCCCGGCATGAATTCCAGCGCGCCGTGCATGCCGAAATGCAGCACGACATCGGCGCTGAATGTGTTGCGCAGGTAGCTGTAGAAAGTAACGAAAGCATGGGTCGGCGCGAAACCGCGTTCGAACAGCAGGCGCATCGGGTCGCCTTCGTAACCAAAGGCGGGCTGGACGCCGACAAAGACGTTGCCGAAATGGTGGCCCAGAACGAACACGCCGCGCCCGTCGGATTGCACCTTGCCGGGGGCGGGGCCCCAAGCAGCCTCGACCTCGGGTAGATGCCGCGATGTGCGCACGATGGTATCGGCATCGACATGGGCCGCGACATTCGCCTGCTGGCCGTATTGCTGGGCATTGCCTTGCAGGATCATCGCGCGCAAATGGTCGACGGTTTCGGGGGCTTCCAGCGCGTAACCTTCGGATTTCATCCGGTGCAACGTGTTGAACAGGCTCTCGAACACGGCGAGATAGGCAGCGGTGCCGACAGCGCCCGCATTGGGCGGAAAGCCGAACAGGACGATGGCGACCTTTTTGTCGGCGTTATCCTTGCGTCGCAGCACGGCCAGACGGCGGGTTTTTTCGGCCAGACTTTCGATGCGTTCGGGGCAAGGGGCCATGGCCTTGCAATCGGATTGCAGCGCGCATTTATGCGCACAGCCGTCGCAACCGTCAGGGCCGTGGCGTCCGGCGAACACGGTCGGGTTGGTCGCACCGTCGATTTCAGGCAGGGCGACGAGCATCGTGGTTTCAATCGGGCCAAGGCCCTGCGCTGATCCGGCCCACTGGCCAAGCGTCTGGAATTCCAAAGGCTGCGCCGAGATGTAAGGCACATCGAGTTTCGACAAAAGCGCCACAGCCGCATCGCTGTCGTTATAGGCAGGCCCGCCGATCAGCGAAAAGCCGGTCAGCGACACCATCGCATCGACGCGGCCTTGGAAGAATTGTTCGATGGCGGGACGCCCATCCAGCCCACCGGCAAAGGCGGGGATGACGCGCAGGCCCTTGGCCTCGAACGCGCGGATCACGGCGTCGTAATGCGCGCAATCGGAGGACAGGATATAAGACCGCAGCATCAGGATGCCCACGGTCGCCACAGGGGCTGCAGGCTTCGGCAGATCGGCCAGATTGGTGCTGATGTGATGGCCGGGCAGGTCGGGGTGGTAAACGCCGACATCAGGGTATTCGATGGGGGCCGCGATCTTGACCGGCTTCCAGTCCTGCCCTTTGGCGTAGCGCGACACCAGCATGCGGACCATCTGTTCGATATTGTCGTCCGACCCGCCCAGCCAGTATTGCATCGACAAGAACCAGTTGCGCAGATCCTGGCTTTTGCCAGGGATCAGGCGGAGGATCTTGGGCAGGCGGCGCAGGGTTTTCATCTGGCTTTCGCCGGATTTGCTGGCCTTGGCGGTGGGTTTCAACCGCTTGAGTAGGCCCATGAGGCCGCTGGCGGGCTTGGACATGTCCAGATCGCCCATTTTCGTCAGTTTGACGATATCGCTGTCGGCGATGATGTTGATCATAGCGTCGCAGTTCGGGCGGCGCGCGATCAAGTCGGGCAGGATCGCGGCGGTGTGGGCTTCGAGGAACAGAAGGTTCGTGACGATGATATTGGCCGTCGCGATGGATTGTTTGGCGTCGATCAGCGCGGCAGGATTTTCGCCCCATTCGGCGGCGGCGTGGATGGTGATATCCAGCCCCGGAAAGGCCGCTGTCAGCTTGTCGCTGGCGCGCATCGCGGGGCCTGCGGAATGCGAATCCAGCGTCAGGATGACGAAACGATACGCGCTATGATCGACGTTATCGCGCATAATGTGCCTTTGCTTCATACAGCGTATCAAGGCTGATCTGGTGCAGACCCTTTTGCGTCGCATAGGTTTCGGTGTTGCGCCGCGCCTTGCCCCGCACGAAGAACGGGATTTTCTTCAGTTCTTTTTCGGCGTCAGCCAGCCAGATGATCTTGTCGTCCTGCGGTGCGGGGGCTTCTTCGGCGACGGCTTCGACCTTGGCTTTGGCCTTGCCGCCGTGGTGGCTGGCACCCGCGTCGTCGTGGAATTCGAAATCGTCGCGGAACATGGTCAGCAGGTGTTCTTCCAGACCCATGACCAGCGGATGGATTAGCGTATCGAAGATGACATTAGCACCCTCGAACCCGACCTGCGGCGAATAGCGGGCGGGGAAATCCTGCACATGGACGGGCGCGGAGATCACGGCGCAGGGGATGCCCAGACGTTTGCCGATATGGCGTTCCATCTGCGTGCCCAGGATCATTTCGGGGCTGAGCGCCTCGATAGCGGCCTCGACCTCCAGATAATCGTCGGTGATCAGCGCTTCCAAACCGTAGGCTTTGGCCAAAGCACGGACAGGCCGCGCCATTTCGCGGTTGTAGCAGCCGATGCCGACCACCTCGAACCCCATTTCATCGCGCGCGATGCGGGCGTGGGCTGCGACATGGGTGCCGTCGCCAAAGATGAACACGCGCTTGCCGGTCAGATAGGTGCTGTCCACCGACCGCGACCACCAAGGCAAGCGCAGGCGGCTTTCGTCGATCAGGACGGGTTTGCCGATGATGTCGCCGACTTCAGCAATGAAATCGCGGGTGGCACCGACGCCAATCGGGACGATTTTCGTAAACGGCTGGTTGTGGTTCTTTTCCAGCCAGCGCGCGGCGGCTTCGCCCGTTTCGGGCGACAAAAGCACGTTGAAATGCGCGGCGGGCAGGCGGGCGATGTCAGATGGCGTCGCACCCAAGGGGGCCACGACATTCACCTGCACGCCAAGGTCGGACAGCAACCCTGTCAGTTCTTCCACATCGTCGCGGGCACGAAAGCCAAGGGCCGTTGGCCCAAGGATATTGCAGGTCACCCGTGCAGTGCGGTCCTGCGGTTTGGCCAGCGCCTTGACGATCTGGTAGAATGTTTCATCCGCGCCGAAGTTTTCCTTGCGGCTGTAGCTGGGCAGTTCCAGCGGGATGACGGGAATGGACAGGCCCATCGTTTCCGACAGGCCTGCGGGATCATCCTGAATCAGTTCGGCGGTGCAGGACGCACCGACGATGATCGCCTCGGGCTGGAACCGGTCGACGGCATCCTGACAGGATTTCTTGAACAAGGTGGCAGTATCGGCGCCCAGATCGCGCGCCTGAAAGGTGGTATAGCTGACGGGCGGGCGGTGGTTGCGCCGTTCGATCATGGTGAACAAAAGGTCGGCATATGTGTCGCCCTGCGGGGCGTGTAGAACGTAATGCAGACCCTTCATCGCCGTAGCGACGCGCATCGCGCCGACATGGGGCGGGCCTTCATATGTCCAGACGGTCAGCTTCATTCGGCGGCCTCCAGATGCAGGACAGCCTTGCGGCGCAGCGGGCGCGAGAAGAGACCGGCCAGATCGCCCGCCTGTTCGTAGAAATGCACCGGCGTAAAGACGAGTTCGATGGCCCATTTGGTCGACAGGCCCTCGGCCTCCAGCGGGTTGGCAAGGCCAAGACCGCAGACGGTCAGGTCAGGCCGCGCGGCACGGGCGCGGTCGAGTTGTTTGTCGACATCCTGCCCTTCGGAAATCTGCGGTCCAGCGGGCAAAAGATCGAGGTCGGGACCATGCAGCGCATCGTGGATATAGGGGCTGCCCACCTCGATCGCGGTCATGCCGCATTCGCGGGTCAGGAAACGCGCGAGCGGGATTTCGAGCTGGCTGTCAGGGAAGAAGAACACGGACTTGCCGCGCAGCACTTCGGCGGCTTGGGCAATTGCCTTGCGGGCACGGGCACGGGGGGCGGCTGTGACGGCCTCGAACGTTTCTTCGCTGACGCCGAATTCGGTGGCGATCACGCGCAGCCAGGCGGTGGTGCCTTCGTCGCCAAAGGGGAAAGGCGCCGCCAGATGGCGCGCGCCGCGGCGTTCGAGGGCTGAGTGGGTTTCGCCAAGGAAAGGCTGCACCAGCGCAAAAACGGTATTGGGGCCGACAGCGGTGGTGTCGTCGATCCGGCGAGCGGGCAGCAGGCGGACGGGGCCGACGCCCATATCGGCCAGAAGCGACAGCATCTGGTCTTCGACCACATCGGGCAGGGCACCGACGACCAGCAATTCGCGCGCCTCGGTCGATTTCAGCACGGGGACCATGCAGGCAAGGCAGGCGTCTTCGCCCTCGGTGAAAGTCGTCTCGATGCCTGAGCCGGAGTAATTCAGCACCCGCACATGGGGGGCGTGGATCTGGGACAGGCGTTCAGCAGCCTTGGCGAGGTCGATCTTGATGACCTCGGACGGGCAGGAGCCGACAAGGAACAACTGCCGGATGTCGGGGCGACGTTCCAGCAGGCGGGCGACCTCGCGGTCGATTTCGGTCTGCGCGTCCTTCATCCCCGCCAGATCGGTTTCTTCAAGGATCGCAGTGCCGAATCGGGGTTCGGCGAAAATCATCACGCCAGCCGCCGATTGCAGCAGATGGGCACAGGTGCGCGATCCGACGACCAGAAAGAACGCATCCTGCATCTTGCGATGCAACCAGATGATTCCCGTCAGGCCGCAAAAGACTTCACGCTGGCCGCGTTCCTTGAGGACAGGGGCCGTGCGGCAACCGCCGTTGGAAGGGGTCAGGGCGTTCATGTGCGACCCTCCGCATCAAGGCGGGCCATGCGCAGTTTCCACAGAAACTGGCCTGCGTTGATGACATAGGCGGCATAGGCGGCAAGGGCCACATACATCAGCGATACGGGGTCCATCGCACCCGTCAGCAGCGCGACCATGTACCAGCTGTGCAGCGCGATCACGCCAAAGCTGAACACGTCTTCCCAAAAGAACGCAGGCGCGAAAAGGTATTGACCGAAAACGACTTTTTCCCAGATCGCACCCGTGACCATGATGATGATCAGGAAGACGGTCTTGATCACGATGGAGATTGTTGCCGCTTCGTAGCCTGCGCCGGTTGCCAGATAGCGCAACACCAATCCAAGCGAGATCAGGAAGACCACGAATTGCACCGGGGCCAGTATCCCCTGCACCATCGTCCAACGGGTGCCATCACGCCGCGCCCGCTCTGCATCGGAATACAGCCGACGGGTCGCGGGGCGACCCGATGTGGCGGCATTTCCCGGCGCGGTGCTTGTGACTGACATGAGGCCTCCAGATACTGACTGTGCCCAGATTAAGGGCGTTCCATGGCATGTGTCAACTTTAACTTACACCTATATCGCGGCATGTGTAAGTTCGCCGCACCACCCCTGAAAGGGCATATTGTCATTAACAAAACAGTATCTTAGCAGAACATGTCGAAGACTGTTTTCTGTTGGTGTCAATTTACTTTGACATTAGGCCCTGCAGGGCCGACAATGCCATATACTGTTGATGTGCGCTGATGCGGGTCAAAGGTCGGGAGCGGGCATGGCTGATCGCCGGAACATAGACGTCATGGCAGAAACTGTCCCTCGTCGGCGTGCGGACTCCGTGGCGCAGACCGCAGGCACCGGGTTGACGCTGGTGCCCTTCACAGCGCGCCAACTGGACCCGCAGATCATGGCCTCCATGCGCGCCGCCGCCTTGGCCGTGAACCGCGAGGATTGCACCGCCGTCCTGCAAAACGCGCTTCAGGCTGGCATCGCCCGCGATGACATTGCGGATTTCTATATCCCCGCACTGGCCCGCGACCTTGGTGACGACTGGTGCTCTGACGGGCTGAGCTTTGCTTCGGTGACGATTGCGGTCTCGCGGCTGCAGGCGATGCTGCGCGAACTGGGGCCTGAATGGGCGGGCGACCAGTCGGCCAATCCGGCGGCACCGTCGATCTTGCTGATTGTCGGACCGGACGTCTATCACACTCTGGGTGCGATGGTGCTGAGCGGGCAGTTACGCCGCAAAGGGCTGTCGGTCCGGCTGATGCTGGGTGCAGAGCCGCACGAGCTTGCACAAAAATTGTCTAAAACCAGCTATGATGCTGTGTTCATTTCATCTTCTTCCGGCGAAAGCCTTGAATCGCTGCGACGTATTGTCTACGTCATTCGCACGTCGTCGAAGACATCGACGCCTGTTGTGATAGGCGGAACCATCCTCGAAGTCGAAAATCGGTATGACGTCACGGCTTTGACGGGTGCGGACCATGCAACAAATGTGCCAAGCGAGGCGTTAGAGCTTTGCGGCCTGACCACAAAATATCTGACCATCGCGCCACCGCCGCGCGAGGTCTAGGTCATGCACAACACGCTGCCCAAAGGGACATTGCCATGACCTCGCGTGGGGCGAAATTCTGGAAAAGCGGGGCGATCCCGCTTGTCGCACCCGAAATCCTTGGGGATATCATCGCGGATGTGGCCGATCTGGCCATTGTCATTTCCGAGGATTGCAAGGTTCTGTCGGTCATCGTCAATCCGAACCATCCGTCGTTTCTGGTGCTCGAGCATTGGGAAGGCAAGGATATCCGCGATTCTCTGGCTGTCGAAAGCCTGCCGAAATTCGAAAGCCGGCTGGCAGAGTTTCTGGCTGGCAACGCCGATGTCCGCCCCGTGGAGTTGAACCATTCGCGCGACGTCAGCGACTGGGATTCGCCTGTCCGCTACAGTTTTCACCGCATCGCCCCCAATGGCGCCGTGCTGATGCTGGGCCGCGATCTGCGCGCGATTTCCGAAATGCAGCAACAACTGATCAAGGCGCAGCTTGCGCTGGAACGCGATTACGAGGTGCAGCGCGAATTCGACACACGTTTCCGCGTGCTCTTGGGCAGTATGGCCGAACCTGTGCTGTTTGTTTCCGTCCACAGCGGCGAGATCACCGAAGCAAATGCCGCCGCAACGACCCTGCTGGACCGTTCGCGCGATGACTTGATCGGCAACCCGTTGATGAGCTGCTTTGAGACCCGCAAACGCGGCGATCTGGTCGAGGCGCTGACGACGCTGGCAATTTCGGAACGTGCGGACGGTCTAAAGATCGAATTGCGCGGCAAATCCAAAATGGTCCAGCTTGCGCCGACGCTATTCCGTGCGGCGGGTGAACGGATCCTGCTGTGCCGGATCGTGCCCGACGATGACAACAGTCTCAAGGCGGACAACCTTGCCCGCAATATGCAGGACCTTTATGTCAGCGGGCCAGAAGCCATTGTTTTCGCGTCTGAAAACGGCGATGTGCTGTCCGCGAACGATGCCTTCCTTGACCTGATTGATGTCGCCCATGACATCAACGTGCGCGGGCGCAGCCTTGCCGATTACCTGCAACGCGGCAGTGTCGATCTGAAGGTGATGACCGAAAACGCGACCCGTGCAGGCCGGATGCGGATTTATGCGACACGGATCGCCGGACAGTACGGCAGCCCCCGGTCAGTCGAGATTTCGGTGACCAAGCTGCACGCTGGCACCCATTCGGTTTTTGCCTTCGTGATGCGCGATTCCAACCATGCCGACACCAGCCGTGGCGCGATGCTGCCCAGCAACGACGAAAGCATGCGCTCGGTGGTCGAACTGGTGGGCAGCGCCACGCTCAAGGAAATCGTGGCCGAAACCACCAATGTCGTCGAAAAGATGTGTATCGAAACCGCGGTGGCGCTGACCATGAACAACCGCGTCGCCGCGGCCGAAATGCTTGGCCTGTCGCGCCAGTCGCTTTACGTCAAACTGCGCAAGTTCGATTTGCTGACGCGGGAACCCGACGACGGTCAGTGATTGCTGTGATCGGTCATGTCGCTGATATCCTCGACATAGAAGACAACTGGCACTTCTCCTGCGTTTTCAAAGACAAGCACGGCGTCAAACGTTTCGCCAACCTCGAACGGATCACCGTTCAGGCCCATGAACATCACATGCAATCCGCCGGGCGCGAAGGTCACGGTTTCGCCTGCGGGAATGTCGACCGCGTCGACGTGCACCATCCGTGCGATATCACCGTCCATCTGGGTCGTGTGGATCATCACGCGCGGAAAATCGGCCGTGACCCCGATCAGACGGTCCGGTTGGGTGCCTGTGTTCACGATCTGGAAATATCCCGCGCCTGCTTGTGCCGTCGGCGCCGTGGCTCCGGCTGCGGGGTGAATGATCTGTAAACCACCAACGGTGTAGTCATGCGCAAACAGCGTGGTCGGTAGCAGAAGCGCGGCAATTATGAGGTTCTTCATCAAGCTCTCCTTTGCGGGGTGCCTTACCGCGGCAAGGCACGCCCGACAAGAACAGCTAGCGCGGGCTGCGCTTGGCCAAGATACGCTGCAAGGTCCGCCGATGCATGGACAACCGCCGCGCGGTTTCTGACACGTTGCGGTCGCACAGTTCATAGACCCGCTGGATATGTTCCCAACGCACGCGGTCCGCGCTCATCGGGTTTTCGGGGGGCGGCGGCAGGGTGTCTGTCAGCGCCAGCAGGGCATTGGTCACGTCGGTCGCATCCGCAGGCTTTGCCAGATAATCCGTCGCACCGATCTTGACGGCGGCAACAGCGGTCGCAATCGCGCCGTAGCCTGTCAGCACGACAATCCGGCTTTCCGGACGGCGCGCGCGCAGAACCTCGACCACATCCAGACCGTTGCCATCCTCCAGACGCAGATCGACGACGGCATAGGCAGGCGGGCGCGCCGTGGCGATCGCCTTGCCTGCCGCGACAGACCCGGCCATTTCAACCTCGAACCCGCGCTTTTCCATGGCCTTGGCCAATCGTTTCAGAAAAGCATCGTCATCATCAACCAAAAGCAGCGATTTGTCGTCGCCAAGGTCCAATGGCTCGGTCATCATGCGTGTCATCCTTGATCTTGCTGCCTAATATCTAGGCCGCGCCAGCACCCCGTCAACGGCGCAGCGCCGATCGCCGATTGGTCGCATTGCTTGCAACGCGGGCAAGCATTATCACGGCGCTTTCAGGTGCAAGGTCGCTGCCGATGTCGATGTCCGAATTCCAGATGTTCCACGACCAGGAACGCAGCAACTGGGTGCGGTTGCGCACGCTGGTCACGCTGCGCTGGTTCGCGGCGGCGGGTCAGGCGGTTGCTGCCATCGTCGCGGCCAAAATCTATCAGTTGGAATTCCAGTACGGGCTGGTCGGCATCGTCATCGCAAGCTCGGTTCTTGCGAACCTGCTGTCGCGCTACAGCAACCCCGAAAACAAACGGTTGTCCGAACGCGAAGCGACGCTGTGGCTGTTTTTCGACCTCATGCAGCTTGGCGTGCTGCTATTTTTGACGGGCGGGCTGAACAACCCTTTCGCTCTTTTGTTGCTGGCCCCCGTCACCATTGCGGCAACGGTGCTGCACCTGCGCAGCACGGTGTTTCTGGGTGTGACGGCGATTTGCCTGATCAGCCTGATCAGCAACTACAGCATGCCTTTGCAACTGGCCGATGGCCGCCTTCTGGTTCTGCCCGGTCTGTTCCAGTTCGGGTTCTGGCTGGCGCTAGTGATCGGCGTTGTGTTTCTCGCGATCTATGCCCGTCAGGTCACCAACGAGATGCACGCCATGGGCGAGGCTTTGCTGGCGACCCAGCTTGCGCTGTCGCGCGAACAAAAGCTGACCGATCTGGGCGGTGTCGTCGCCGCCGCCGCGCACGAACTTGGCACGCCTTTGGCGACGATCAAACTGGTCAGCACCGAACTGATGGAAGAGCTGGAGAACCACCCCGAACTGCTGGAAGACGCGAACCTGATCCGAACGCAAGCGGACAGGTGCCGCGACATCCTGCATTCGATGGGACGCGTGGGCAAGGACGACCTGCATCTGCGGCAGGCCCCCTTGGAAACCGTGGTGCGCGAAGCGGCTGAACCGCATCTGAGCCGTGGCAAGATGGTCACGTTCGAGATCGCGCCCGAACAGGGTGCGACCCAGACCCAACCTGTCATCAACCGCAGGCCCGAAATCATCCACGGTCTGCGCAACCTGATCCAGAACGCCGTCGATTTTTCGCAAAGCGAGGTCTGGATCGAGATGACATGGTCCGACAGCGCGATCAGCATCCGCATTTCCGACGACGGCAGCGGCTTTCCGCAATCCGTGATCGGGCGCATCGGCGACCCTTATGTCCGGCGGCGCAGGCTGGCAGAGGATGGCAACCGCAGGCCCGGTTACGAAGGCATGGGGCTGGGGTTGTTCATCGCCAAGACCTTGCTGGAACGGTCGGGTGCGCAACTGACCTTTGCCAACAGCCGCAGGCACGGCCATGCAAGCTGGACAGGACAAGCGACGGGCGGCGCGATCGTCGATGTGGTCTGGCCACGCGAAAAGGTGGCGATGGATTCCAAGGGAACTGCGCCTGCTCTGGGGCAGAATGTGCCGATCAGGCCATGGCCGTGATTTTGGCCGTGGCACCTTTGGCTTAACCACTGATTAACTTTACTCGGCGACGGTCCTGCTCTGAACAGGCTAGGACCACAAGACGATGTCGATGATTCTCTTGACCATCGCTGCTATGGCGATTGCGGCGGCACTTGGCGCGACGCTTGCAACGCATCGACAGAACACGTCGTCCGACCCGCTGCACGATCAGGCTGTCGCGCTTCCGATGGGGCCGGTGTTTCTGTTCGATGGCGATGACCTGATCGACACGACGCCCGATGCGCAGCAGTTGATCGCGCCATTCAACCTGATGCCCGACCGCGACGCCATGATCCATGCGCTTGGTGCGCAGTTTCCCGATCTTGCGACGCATCTGCAATCCACGCAGCGAACACCTTGCCGCCTTGCTCATCAAAGCCACGACAGCCTTTGGATCGACCTCGATTGGCCGAACGGGCAGTTGCGTGTCACGGTGGGTGGCACGTTGCCCGGCGACGGGACAGGCGCACAGGGTCAATTCGCGCTTAACCAGCAGATGGCCGAACTGGACCTGTTGCGCGAAATCATCCGGCAGGCTCCGCAACTGATCTGGCGGACGGACGATGATGGAACCGTGGTCTGGGCCAACAAATCCTATCTGGATTTCTGCGCGCGGATCCATCTTGATGCCCAACCTGCGGCCGGACCAAAGCGGATTTTCGAAGATGGGTCATCAAACCGCCGCGTGGTCGTGCCCGGCATGCGCGGCGGCGCGGAGCATTGGTTCGACATCGTGTCGGTGTCACAAGGCGCCTCTACCTTGCATTTCGCGACAGATGCCAACGGCGCTGTGCGTGCGGAACAGGAACGCCGCACCTTTGTGCAGACAATGGGCAAGACCTTTGCCGACCTGTCCGTCGGGCTTGCCATTTTCGACAAGCAGCGCAAACTGGCGACGTTCAATCCCGCATTGCTCGACATGACACGGCTGGGGTTCGCGTTTCTTAGCACCCGCCCGACGATCGACACGGTGCTCGACCGCCTGCGCGAAACCCGCATCCTGCCCGAACCCAAGAATTACGCATCATGGCGCGACCAGTTCACCGCCGTGGAAAACGCCGCCAAGAACGGCACCTACAGCGAAATCTGGAACCTGCCCGACGGACAAGCCTTTCGCGTAACAGGGCGGCCACACCCCGACGGCGCCTTTGCGTTTTTGTTCGAGGATATCACCGCCGATCTGTCCCTGACCCGCCGGTTCCGTTCGGACATCGAAACCGGACAGGCCGTGCTGGACGCGTTGACCGACGGGATCGCCGTGTTCACGGTGGCCGGAACGCTCGTGATGTTCAACCGCGCTTATGCGTCCCTTTGGGGCGGGCAAGCGGAGTCGGGGCTGGAACACCGCGCCGTTGCGACAGAGATCATCGCGTGGCATGCCTCTTGCGCCCCTGCGACAGACTGGACGGAGCTGCACCAGTTCATCCAGCAGACAGGCCCGCGTGACGCGTGGTCGGATGATGCGCTGCTGGCCGATGGACGCATGTTGCGCTGTCAGGCGACACCGATTGCAGGCGGCATGACGATGGTGCGGTTCACGCTGGCCCCGCGCAACCTGCCGGTTTTGCGCAAGCTGACCCAGCCCGATCCTGCGATCCGCGCGATCAAGCGCTGATTTGGACTTGCGGGCGATGGCACAGGCCATAGAGTCCCGCCATGACCGCCACAGCCCGACAAATCAGCCTTGCCGATGAAGCGGCGACCACCCGCTTTGCCGCGGCGATGGCCGCAGTGCTGCGCCCCGGCGATACAATCCTACTGCAAGGGCCCATCGGTGCGGGGAAATCCGCATTTGCCCGCGGCGTGATCCGCGCCCGCCTGAACCGGATGGAGGATGTGCCATCCCCCACCTTCACGCTGGTCCAGACCTATGACGCGCCCGACGGCGACATCTGGCATTGCGATCTGTATCGCCTGACCGACCCGTCTGAAGTGCTGGAGCTGGGCCTTGATGAAGCGTTCCAGACCGCGATCTGCCTGATCGAATGGCCCGACAGGCTGGGCCCTGATGCACCCGATACGGCGCTGACACTGACCTTTGCCGCGCGTGCGGACGACCACCTTGTGACGTTTGAGGCGCCACCCGCGTGGCAGGATCGTCTGGCAGGCCTGCATGTCTGACCGCGACCACGCCATCGCAACCTTTCTGGCGCAGACAGGGCATGACGGCTGGCAACAGCAGCCTGTCGCCGCCGATGCATCGGGCCGCCGTTATCTACGGCTGGCGGATGGTGCGGAATCCCTCATCCTGATGGATGCCCCACCCGAGGCAGGCGAAAACGTCACACCCTTTGTTGAAATCGCCATGTTTCTTGCGGATGAGGGACTGCACTCGCCCGCGATACTGGCGCAGGACAGGCAGGCGGGGCTGCTTTTGCTGTCCGACCTTGGCCCCAACAGCGTGGCGCAATGGCTGGACCGGCACCCGGGCGACGCACTGCAGCTCTACCGCGCCAGTGTCGATGTGCTGGTCCATCTGGCCACGGTGACGCCTCCCAAGCTCGCGCAGCTGACGCCCGCCGTCGCAGGCGAGATGGTGGCGATCACCGGCACGCATTACGCCCAGCGCCCCGTGCCAGATCTTGTCGCCGCCGTGACCCGCGCGATGGCCGAGTTGGCTCCCACCCCCGACAGGCTGGCGCTGCGCGATTATCACGCGGAAAACCTGATTTGGCGGCCAGAACGGGACGGGCTGGCAAGGGTCGGTCTGCTGGATTTTCAGGACGCTTTCGTCGCACCGCTTGGCTATGATCTGGCGTCGCTGCTGCGCGACGCACGGCGCGACGTCGCGGGCGACGTCTGCAGCGCGATGGTCGCGGATTTCATGGCCGCAACCGGAGCTGGCGCGGATTTTCCTGCGCAACTGGCCTGTCTGGGCGCACAGCGGAACCTGCGGATTTTGGGCGTCTTTGCACGGCTGGCCACCGAGAAGGGCAAGACCCGCTATATCCCGATGATCCCGCGCGTCTGGGCGCAGTTGCAAAAGGACCTCGCACATCCCGCGCTGGCCGATCTGCGCGCCGTGGTGGCTGACCTGCTGCCGCCACCGGACGCGGCCTTGCTGGCAAGGTTGCGGCGATGAGGTTTCCGGCGCTTTTGTTCGCGGCGGGGTTGGGGACCCGCATGGGCGATCTGGTCAAGGACCGGCCCAAGCCGCTGGTGCCGGTCGCAGGCAAGCCGTTGATCGACCATGCGCTGGCGCTGACGGACGTGCCAGAGGTCGGGACAAAGGTGGTGAACCTGCATTATCACGCCGACATGTTGCGCCATCATCTAGCTGGGCAAGAAATCCTGTTTTCCGATGAAACCGACCTCTTGCGCGAAACCGGGGGCGGCTTGCGCCACGCGCTGCCGCTTTTGGGTGCTGGTCCCGTCATCACGATGAACACCGATGCTGTCTGGCGCGGGCCGAACCCCATTGCGCAACTGACCGCTGCGTGGCGCGACGGGATGGAGGCGCTTTTGCTGATCGTTCCGCGCGACCGCGTCCACGGGCACAAAGGCGCGGGCGATTTCACCCGCGACGCGGATGGCCGCCTGCACCGCGCATCGGATGCGATCTATACCGGCGTGCAGATCATCCGCACCGAGACGTTAGCCGATGTCGCACAAGACGCCTTTTCGCTGAACCTGATCTGGGACGGGATGGCGGCGCGCGGCGGGCTTTATGGCGTGGTTTATGATGGCCGATGGTGCGATGTGGGGCAACCCTCCAGTATTCCGCTGGCCGAGGCCATGCTGCATGTTTGACCCAAGCCCCACCCCGCGCATTTTCGTCGAACCCTGCGGGGTCGATTACGCCAAGGGCCTTGTCGCGGGGCTGATGGCGCGGGCGGAAGGTATGAAACCCGAGGATTTTGCGCGCGTCGAGATTTACGTCAACACCGCCCGCATGCAGCGGCGCATCCGCGCGATGTTCGATGCAGGGCCTGCACTGCTGTTGCCGCGCATCCGGCTGGTGACGGACCTTGCCCGCGACCCGATCTCAAAGGATGTGCCCCCTGCCGTGGCCCCTTTGCAGCGCCGTCTGGAACTGTCGCAACTGGTTGCGCAGCTCTTGGGAAGCGAACCCGATCTGGCCCCGCGTGCCGCGCTTTACGATCTGTCCGACAGTCTGGCCAGCCTGATGGATGAAATGCAGGGCGAAGGCGTCAGCCCCGATGCCATCGCCGCGCTTGATGTCAGCGACCAGTCCGGCCATTGGGCGCGCGCGCAGAAATTCCTGACGATCATCGCGCAATTCTTCGACACCACCGGCCAGCCCGATACGGAAGCCCGCCAAAGGCTGGTGATCGAAACGCTGGCCGCGCGTTGGGCGGACGCGCCCCCTGATCATCCGGTGATCGTGGCGGGGTCCACCGGGTCGCGCGGGGCGACCGCGCTGTTCATGCAGGCGGTGGCGAAACTGCCGCAAGGAGCGATCGTACTGCCGGGCTATGATACCGACCTGCCCGATACGGTCTGGTCCGCGATGGATGACGGGCTGACGCATGAGGATCATCCGCAATACCGGTTCAAACGGCTGATGGACCTGATCGGCTTTGCCCCTGCCGATGTCGCGCGCTGGTCCGACCTTGCGCCGCAGCGCCCCGCGCGCAACAGGCTGGTGTCGCTGTCGCTGCGGCCGGCGCCCGTCACCAGCCAGTGGCTACAAGAAGGCCCCGAATTGGGAGATCTGATCGCCGCGACCGAAGGGCTGACCCTGCTGGAAGCCGCATCGCCGCGCGCCGAGGCAGAGGCCATCGCGCTGCGCCTGCGCCAAGCGGTAGATGAAGGGATCACCGCCGCCCTGATCTCGCCCGACCGGATGCTGACGCGGCAGGTGACCGCAGCGCTTGACCGGTGGGACATCAAGCCCGACGACAGCGCTGGTGTGCCCTTGCAACTGTCCCCGCCGGGGCGGTTGTTGCGGCATGTAGCGGACCTGTTCGGCACGCAATTGACGGGCGAGGCTTTGCTGACATTGCTCAAGCATCCCCTGTGCCATTCAGGCGATGCCCAGCGCGGCGATCACCTGCGCCTGACGCATGATCTGGAACTGCACCTGCGCCGCTACGGGCCGCCGTTCCCGACGGCCGAAACGCTGCTGCAATGGGCGGGCGCGCGTGCGGACCGGCAGCCGTGGGCAGAGTGGGTGGCAGGGCTGATCTCGGGCCTTGATGGCGGGGGCGACAAACATCTGGCCGACCATCTGGACGCGCATCTGACGCTGGCGGAAACCTTTTGCGCCGGTCCCGCCTTGTCCGGTGCCGGTGGCCTGTGGGCCGAGGCGGCAGGCCGCGAGGCGCAGCGCATCTGCACCGATCTGCGCACCCATGCCAGTTCCGGTGGCACCATGTCGCCCCGCGATTATGCAGCTTTGTTCGGCAAGATCCTGTCAGGCGGCGTCGTGCGCGACCGCGATGCAGGCCATCCGCAAATCCTGATCTGGGGCACGCTCGAGGCGCGGGTGCAGGGTGCCGATCTGACCATCCTTGGCGGCATGAACGACGGTGTCTGGCCAGAGGCCCCAGCACCCGACCCGTGGCTGAACCGGATGATGCGCGCGCAGGCGGGGCTGCTTTTGCCCGAACGCCGCGTGGGTCTGTCGGCGCATGATTACCAGCAGGCCGTGGCCGGGCGCGAGGTCTGGATCACCCGCGCCAAACGGTCCTCGGACGCGGAAACCATCCCGTCGCGCTGGGTCAACCGGCTGACGAACCTGCTGGGCGGCTTGCCTGCGCAAAACGGTGACACGGCGCTGAAAGACATGCGCGCGCGTGGCGATGACTGGCTTGCAAAAGCAGCCAAGCTTGCCGCACCCATGGGTGAAACGGCAAAGGCCAGACGCCCCGCGCCCTGCCCGCCGGTCGCGTCACGGCCCGACCAGTTTTCCGTCACGCAGATCAAGACGCTGATCCGCGACCCCTATGCGATCTATGCGCGCAAGGTGCTGCGGCTGGACCCTCTCGACCCGCTGACGCCCAGCGCGGATGCGCCGCTGCGCGGGGTGATCATCCACGGGATACTTGAGGATTTCATCAGGCAAAACCATGCACCCGATGATCTGGACGCCTTGCTGGATATCGCCGCACGGCAGTTCACCGCAAAATGCCCGTGGCCCACAAACCGCGCGCAATGGATGGCGCGGTTCGCACAGGCGGCGGTGGCGTTCTGCGCCGCCGAGGTGGACCGGCACGCCCTGTCCGACACGCGTCTGGTCGAGGAGAAAGGCAAGCTTTTGATCCCTGCCGTGGGCGTGACGCTGACCTGCAAAGCCGACCGGATCGACCTGACGCCGGACGGCACGGCGATCCTTTACGATTACAAGACCGGCACGATGCCGACCAAACCGCAGCAGGAGAAGTTCGACAAGCAACTGCTGCTGGAGGTGGCGATGGTCGAAAACGGTGGCTTTGCAGGTGTGGGCCCTGTGCAGGTCGCGGATGCGCTGTTCATCAGCATCAAGGCCGATGGCAAAACCGTACCCGCCCCGATGAAGGACAGCCCGACCGACGTGACCATGGCGGGCATGATCGCACTTTTGCAACACTGGCAGCGGCCTGACAGCGGCTATACCGCCCGCTATGCGCTGTTTTCCAAGAACGATGCCGGCAGCTATGACCACCTGTCCCGCTTTGGCGAATGGGACACCAGCGACCCCGCGCACCCCGAGGTGCTGACATGATCCGCGATGCAGCCACCCAGCGCCAGGTTGATGCCGCCAATCCGCGGATCTCGACTTGGCTTGCGGCCAATGCGGGATCGGGCAAGACCCGAGTGCTGACCGACCGCGTGGCGCGTCTGCTGCTGGAGGATGTGTCGCCGCAGAATATCCTATGCCTGACCTATACCAAAGCCGCCGCCGCCGAAATGCAGAACCGCCTGTTCAAGCGTCTCGGCGCTTGGGCGATGATGCCCGATGATGCGTTGCGCAGCGATCTGCGCGGCCTTGGCGTGGACCGGTCCATCGACGCCGATCAGCTGCGCGCTGCGCGCACCCTGTTTGCACGGGCCATCGAAACGCCGGGTGGGCTGAAAATCCAGACGATCCATTCCTTCTGCGCCGGTGTGCTGCGCCGCTTCCCGCTAGAGGCGGGCGTCAGCCCTCAATTCCGCGAGATGGAGGACCGCGCAGCCCAGCTTTTGCGTGCCGATGTGATGGACCAGCTGGTGCAAGGCGAAGCCGCGGATGCCGTCCAAGGGATGCTGCGCCATTTCACCGGCGATGATCTGGCGAAACTGACCGCCGAGGTGGCGCGCCACAAGGCGGCGTTTGAACAAAACACCCAACGCGCCGACATTTGCCGCACGCTTGCCATTGACCCGTCAATGACAGCGGAAAGCCTCGTCTCGCGCGTGCTGGATGCGGATGCCATTGTGGCCATCCGCCAGCTCCAGCAGATCTGCGCCACAGGCAGCGTGACGGACCAGAAGGCCGCGCACAAACTGCGCGCCGTCGCTACCGATGGCGTAGCAAGGTTGTCTGACCTGCAAGTGCTGGAAGGGATTTTCCTGTTCGGAGAGACGGCAAAAGACCCATTTGGCCCCAAGATCGGCAGTTTCCCGACCAAGGCTTTGCGCGCAGCCCACCCCGAGCTGATCGCGGATATCGACATCCTGATGGAACTGGTCGCTGGGGCGCGTCAGGACCGGATGGCGCTTGCCGCGTTGGACCGCACCCTCGCCCTATACGCCTTTGGCCGCGCTTTCGTGCCAGCCTACGAGGCGCGCAAGCTGGCGATGGGGGCGCTGGATTTCGACGATCTGATCAGCAAGGCGCGCGCGCTTTTGACCGATCCGGCCGTTGCGCAATGGGTGTTGTTCCGGCTCGATGGCGGGATCGACCATGTGCTGGTGGACGAAGCCCAAGACACCAGCCCCGCGCAATGGGACGTGGTCGAAACGCTGACGCAGGAATTTGCCACCGGCGCAGGGTCGCGGCCCAACCGCGAACGCACGGTGTTCGTCGTGGGCGACAAGAAACAGTCGATCTATTCGTTCCAAGGGGCCGATCCCGCCGCCTTTGACAAGATGAAGGCGCATTTCCGCGCGGCGCACGATGCGATCGGGAAGGGGTTTGCTGTCACATCGCTCGACCATTCGTTCCGGTCGTCGCAGGCGATCCTGTCGGTGGTCGATGCCACGTTCACGGGCGAACAGGCGGCGGGGATGGACGACAGCCTGACCCATATCGCGTTCAAGGACCGCATGCCGGGGCGCGTCGATCTGTGGCCCGTGATCGAAGCCGCCAAGACCGAGGATAACCGCCCCTGGTATCAGCCTGTCGACCAGCCCGGCGAGGCTGACCACAATGTCCAGATGGCCCAGCGCATCGCGGACCAGATCAGCCATATGATCGCGCATGAAACCATCCCCGTGGAGGACGGCAATTCCGGCACCTACACGCGCCGCAGGATCACGGCAGGGGATTTCCTGATCCTCGTGCAACGCCGGTCGGACCTGTTCGCCGAGATCATCCGCGCCTGCAAGGCCGCAGGACTGAACGTCGCCGGTGCGGACCGTTTGCGCGTCGGCGCGGAACTGGCGGTCAAGGATCTGGCGGCGCTGTTATCGTTTCTGGCGCTGGCCGAGGATGATCTTTCGCTGGCCGCTGCCTTGCGGTCGCCGCTGTTCGGCTGGTCGGAACAGGACCTGTTCACGCTGGCGCACCATCGCGGTGACAAGGAATTCCTGTGGGAAGCTTTGCGCAAGGCGCCGCATCCCGAAGCGCTGACAGTATTGAACGACCTGCGCGGCAAGGCCGATTTCCTGCGCCCCTACGACCTGATCGCCCGCATCCTGACCCGCCACGACGGGCGGCGTAAACTGCTCGCACGTCTCGGGCCAGAGGCCGAAGACGGGATCGACGCGCTGTTGTCGCAGGCGCTGGCCTATGAACAGACCGGCGTGCCCAGCCTGACGGGGTTCCTGACTTGGATGCAGACCGACGATCTGGAGGTCAAACGCCAGATGGACAGTCAAGGCGACAAGATCAGGGTGATGACGGTCCATGGCGCCAAGGGGCTGGAAGCGCCCATCGTGATCCTGCCCGAAACGATGAAGCGCAAGAACGATTTCAAGGGCGACATCCTGCCCGCCCCCGATTGCGTGATCTGGAAAACGCCAAGTGCGGCAACGCCCGCTGCGGTTGTCGCCCTGCGCGAGGCTGTGCTGGCCAAGCAGGACGAGGAACGCCTGCGCCTGCTGTATGTCGCGATGACCCGGGCGGAAAAATGGCTGATCGTGGGGGCCTCGGGTGATGTCGGCGAGGATATGGACAGCTGGTACAACATTGTCGCCGCTGGGATGAGGCAACAGCAGGCCGAAACCGCGATATCGGGCGATCTGGAGGTGCAGCGCGTCGCTTATCTCGATTGGGACGGGCTGGATCTGGAGGACAAGCCAGCGGTCACAGCACCCGAGGTGATCGTGCCGGCTTTCGGCCCGCTACCCGATATCGCGCGCAGCAAGACGATTTCCCCGTCGGATTTGCCGGGGGCCAAGGTCCTGCCCGGCGATGTGACGGAAGATGATGAAGACGCCAAGGAACGCGGCACCTTGATCCACCTGCTGCTGGAACATCTGCCGCGCACTGCGCCTGCCGACAGGGCGGGTCTGGGTTATGCGCTGGTGCCGACCGACCCCACCCTGACGGACAGCGTGATCCGGCTGCTGGACCAGCCTGCGCTTGGCCATCTGTGGAGCGATGACGCGCTGACCGAGGTGCCGGTAACCGCCGATCTGCCCGCCTTGGGGCGCGTTCACGGCACGATAGACCGGCTGATCCTGACGCCTTCGACCGTGCTGGCGGTGGATTACAAGACCAACCGCATCGTGCCGGACAACCCCGCGCTGACACCGCTGGGCGTGTTGCGCCAGCAGGCGGTCTATGATGCGGCGCTGCGGCAGGTGTTTCCGGACCGGCAAATCACCGTCGCGATCCTGTGGACAGCGACGGCACAACTGATGACCCTGCCTGAAACGCTGCTTCACGAAACGATGACAGGACTTGCCACGGCTTGACCATTGCGGCCCGCGTTCATACCTTCGCCTTCCAATGATTTTCGCCAAGGAGCATCCCAATGGCCACCGTAGCAGTAACAGACGCAACCTTTGACGCCGAGGTGCGCCAGTCCGATATCCCCGTCGTCGTGGATTTCTGGGCGGAATGGTGCGGCCCTTGCAAACAGATCGGCCCCGCTTTGGAAGAACTGTCCGACGAGATGGCTGGCAAGGTGAAAATCGTCAAAGTCAACGTCGACGACAACCCCAACTCGCCTGCGCAGATGGGCGTGCGCGGCATCCCTGCGCTGTTCGTCTTCAAGAACGGTCAGGTCGTCGCGAACAAGGCAGGCGCAGCGCCAAAGGCCGCGATCCAAGGCTGGATCGAAGCCTCGATCTGATCCTCACACAGGCCAGCCATGGCCGCGCAAGACCTGTGCAATCCGGTCTTGCGCCTCTGGCCTGCCGGCATTGATCGCCTCTATTTGCAGGAACCAGTAAAGATAGGCCGCGTAATCGGGCGCATGTGTGGTCACAGCGCTGAACGCTGTCTCTGCGCCGATATCGGCCACATTCAGCGCGATGTGGTGAAAGTCTGACCGTCCGAACAGGATCGCGGGCTTGCCGGCAAAGAACCCCTCAAACGCCACCCCGGAATTCTGCGTGACGATGTAATCGCAGGTCCGCAAGTACCTATCCGGTTCGCCCTTACGGATATAAAGCCGGTCATGTTCCGCAAGCAGCTGTTCCAGCGCGCGTTCCTCGTCGGGCTGGTAGGTTTCGGACGGGTGCAGCGTGGCGATGACGGGGCGGTCAGGATCATGCCGCAAAACAGCGCGGATCATCTCGACCGGGCTGCAGTGCTGGAAAGACCGCTGCGCCGTCAGCCTCCCTTGGAGCGGGACATAGACGAAACCGTCCTTGCGGGTATCGTGGATGGCATCACCGAACAGCCGCTTTTGCCAGAACCTCCGGAAATTCGCCGCTTTGGTTGCATCTACCGCTGTCGGGTCAAAAGCCGCTTGCGCCACTGGCCAGTTCCAGCGTTCGGCCTGCTTTTCAATGTGCCAGAACGGGAAGATATAGGTCTTGCGCATCGTCAGGCTGCGGTCGTTGACGGGCGGGTCCATCAGGAACAGGCCACGCCCCGGCCGCGCCATCGCGCGCAACCGTGCAAGGGCGTCGTCATTGTCGAAGGCGAAGGTCAATCCCGCATTGGTCAGCACCTTGCAGATCAGCGCGATGAAGTTATGCCGTCCGTCTTGTGCCTGCTTGCGCAGCTTGGGATGCAGGTAAAAGGTGACAGTACTGGCGGCGCTCATGCGATGACGCTAGCCTTGGCTTTGGGCAGCGGCAAGGTGGCGGGGTTGTTTGCCCTGCGCGCTGCCGCCATATAACCCGCAAGCGGAATGGAGATGGTGACGATGACACAAGACAACTTTCCCGGCTGGCACGGCACCACGATCATCGGGGTGCGCAAAGGCGGCAAGGTCGTCATCGCTGGCGATGGTCAGGTGTCGCTGGGCCAGACCGTCATCAAAGGCACCGCGCGCAAGGTGCGCCGTCTGTCACCGGGCGGGCAGGATGTGATCTGCGGTTTCGCCGGATCGACCGCCGATGCCTTTACCCTGCTGGAACGGCTGGAGAAAAAGCTCGAGGCGACGCCGGGCCAGTTAGCGCGTGCGAGCGTCGAGCTGGCGAAGGACTGGCGCACCGACAAATACCTGCAAAAGCTCGAAGCGATGCTGATCGTCAGCGACGGCAAGGAAATGCTGGTCATCACCGGCGCGGGCGATGTGCTGGAACCCGAACATGACGTCACCGCCATCGGATCGGGCGGCAATTACGCATTGGCCGCAGGGCGCGCGCTGATGGACAGCGACCTGTCTGCCGAAGAGATCGCGCGCAAGGCAATGGCGATTGCGGCGGATATCTGCGTTTACACCAACGGCAAACTGACGGTGGAGAGCATCGGATGATCGACCGCGACGACCTGAAAGCCGCTGTCAGCAGCGGGCTTTTGTCGGAAAGACAGGCGGCCGGACTGGTCAGCCTTGCCGACAGCCGCCGTGGTGCGCGCGAAGCGCTGAGCGAAGGTGACGAACCGTTCGAGTTGTTCAAAGGCTTCAACGAGATTTTCATCGTGATTGGTCTGCTGATCCTTGCCGCAGGTTGGTGGGGTGTTTTGGCGGTCGTCCTGTCGGACCGCGTCATAAATCTGGTCAGCTTTTCAGGGATGGCTTCGCTGATCGGGGCGGGACTGTTGTGGCTTTTGTCAGAGTATTTCGTCCGCAAACGCCGGATGGTCGCGCCTGCCATTGCCCTGTCGGTCATGTTTGCGGGCAATGCGGCCTTTGGGCTGATCGCGGTTATGTCGCAACCTTTCATGGTCGCGCAGGGCGATTACTCCAGCATTCCGCTGCCGTTGCTTGTCACCACCCTCGCGCTTGCGGTCTATTGGTGGCGGTTCCGCGTGCCATTTGCGATGGCGATGATCGCGGTCGGGCTGTTTGCGGTCGCGATCATCTTTACCGCCAGTCGCGGCGGGCGGATCAACGGGATCAGTGATTTGTTCTTGTTGTCGGCAGGCGGGCCTTTCGCCTTTATCACGCTGGCGCTGGGTCTGCTTGTCTTTGCCGTCGCCATGGCCTTTGACATGAGCGATCCGCACCGTGTGACCCGCAGGTCCGCCAATGGGTTCTGGCTGCACGTCGTGGCTGCCCCCGCGCTGGTGAATACAATCGCGCTGACGCTGCTGGATCAGGACAACGGCGGGTCGAACGTGATCCTGCTGGCCTTCCTGACGCTGTTCGCCATCGTCGCCATTGTCATTGACCGGCGGTCGTTCCTGATCGCTGCCATTGGTTACATCGTCGTGCTGGCGGGCACTGTGCTGGAAGGAGGCGGTGCCGCCTATACTGTTCTGGCGCTCGGGATCGTCCTTGTGGCACTCGGCGCGTTCTGGGAACGCATCCGTGCCCGCATCCTGCGCATCATGCCGGGCTTCGTGCCGCTGCACAAACTTCCGCCCTCTCATATCTAAGGACTGACATGACAGACCTGACCCCCCGCGAGATCGTGTCCGAACTGGACCGCTTCATCATCGGCCAAGCCGAGGCCAAGCGCGCCGTTGCCGTTGCCCTGCGCAACCGTTGGCGGCGCAAGCAGTTGGGCGACGACCTGCGTGACGAGGTGTATCCCAAGAACATCCTGATGATCGGCCCCACCGGTGTCGGCAAAACCGAAATCTCGCGCCGTTTGGCGAAACTCGCGCGCGCGCCCTTTATCAAGGTCGAGGCGACCAAATTCACCGAGGTCGGCTATGTCGGGCGCGACGTGGAACAGATCATCCGCGATCTGGTGGATACCGCTATTCTCGACACCCGTGAACATATGCGCGAGGACGTGCGCACCAAGGCCCGCGAAGCCGCCGAGGAACGTGTCATCACCGCTGTCGCCGGCACCGACGCCCGCGAAGGCACGCGCGAGATGTTCCGCCGCAAGCTGAAGTCAGGTGAGCTGGACAACACCGTGATCGAACTGGAACTTACCGACACATCCAACCCGATGGGTGGCTTCGAAATCCCCGGACAACCGGGCGGCATGATGAATCTGGGCGATCTGTTCGGCAAGGCGATGGGCGGACGCACTGTCAAGAAACGCATGACGGTCGCCGACAGCTATGACGCGCTGGTCGCGGACGAGGCGGACAAACTGCTGGACGATGAAACCGTCACAAAGGCCGCACTGGAAGCGGTGGAACAATCCGGCATCGTGTTTCTGGACGAGATCGACAAGGTCTGCGCGCGGTCCGACGCGCGCGGTGCCGATGTGTCGCGCGAAGGCGTGCAGCGCGACCTGCTGCCGCTGATCGAAGGGACGACCGTTTCGACGAAACACGGGCCGATCAAGACAGACCACATCCTGTTCATTGCATCGGGTGCGTTCCATGTCGCCAAACCGTCCGACCTGTTGCCTGAATTGCAGGGGCGTCTGCCGATCCGCGTGGAACTGCGCGCCCTGACAGAAGGCGACTTTGTCCGCATCCTCACCGAAACCGACAATGCGCTGACCTTGCAATATTCCGCGCTGATGCAGACGGAACAGGTGACTGTCACCTTCACCGAGGACGGGATCAAGGCATTGGCCAAGATCGCCGCCGATGTGAACGAAGCGGTGGAAAACATCGGCGCCCGCAGGCTGTATACCGTGATGGAACGGGTGTTCGAGGATCTGTCCTTCAACGCACCCGACCGTGGCGGCGACGAAATCGCCGTCGATGCCGATTTCGTCGAAAAGCATCTGGGGGAATTGTCCCGCTCGGTGGATGTCAGCCGCTACGTGCTGTGACCTGCGGTTGGTGCTTGTTAGGTTGACTCAAGTGTGTGATTATGACTCATCGTGTAGGAGTGATTCGATGTCAGATCTAATCAACAGGCTAAACCAGTCTGGTTTGCTAAGGCGCAATGAGGGTGTTGCATTGCGCGCTGAAAATGTGAGCTTCCACGAAGTCAATTTTTCGATGTATGGTCAGTTCACGCCAATCACAGTTAGATCGAGTTCAATTACCAAAGATGCCTACATGGAACGAGATAGATCGGGAAATTCAAAGCAAAGAGCTTAGCGGAGAAGATATAGTCGAAGTCTGTGACAAGCTTCGGTCCAGCTATCTTAGCAAGCTATCGGACTATGTTGGGCGACCCGTGATCGCCTACTACTCCGGTTACCTGCAGCAACCCCCACATCCATCTTCATCTATTGATGATTTCGACATGAATGGCTTTATGGCTGTAATCCATAACTTGGATCGCAGCCGCGGCCTTGATCTTCTTATCCAGACTCCCGGTGGAAGTATCGAAGCAACCCGAGCACTTGTAGAATACCTGTACAGCATGTTCGGCAAAGATATTCGTGTCATTGTTCCGCACTGTGCATTCTCGGCGGGCACGATGATTGCTTGCGCTAGCAAGACTATCATCATGGGGAAGCATTCAAGCTTAGGCCCTACTGACCCACAAGTTCGCGGCGTACCTGCGATGGGTGTTATTGAAGAGATAAAGACAGCTTTAGATGAAGTTAGGGCGGATCCCTTGCGTCAAATCGTTTGGCAGGAAGTTTTCAGACAGTTTCCTCCAGCTTTCATCTCAAATTGTGAAAGAGCAATCGAGGGAACCAAGCAAATGGTAATGACTTGGCTCGCTGAGAATATGTTCGCCGGTGAAGAAGATTCTAACGCAAAGGCTGCAGCGACTATAGCTCACTTGATGAGCTTCAAAGAAACCACCGAGCATGGTCACCATTTTCTACGGAGAAAATGCTCAGACATTGGACTAAACATTGTTGGACTTGAAGATGACCAAAAGCTGCAGGAGTTGGTTTTGTCGGTTCATCATTCTTATGTGGCATCATTCGCTCGTGTGAAGACAATCAAGTTTATCGAGAATTCGTCAGGCGCGAGTTGGAATGTTTCCGCAGACTAACTTATGATTTTGTTTGGTGTATACTTTTAACTTCCGCTTAACCGGATCATGACTAGGGCATGACCGGTTTGCGCAGCTATCTGACCTTTATCCGCGACAACGCCCCCTTCCTTGCGACGGGTGCGCTCTTGTCGTTTCTGTCGAGCTTCGGACAGACTTTTTTCATCTCGATCTTCGGCGGGGAAATCAGGGCAGAGTTCGGCCTGACCAACGGCGAATGGGGCCTGATCTACATGGTCGGCACCGGCGCGTCGGCGGCGCTGATGGTGTTTGCGGGGGGTCTTGCCGACCGGTTTCGCGTGCGCACGCTGGGAATCGTCGTGGTGTGGATGCTGGCGCTGGCCTGTCTGGCGATGGCGTTCAACCCGGCGGCGATGCTGCTGCCTTTTGTCATTTTCGCACTGCGGTTTACGGGCCAAGGCATGACCAGCCATGTCGCTGTTGTGGCAATGGCGCGCTGGTTCATCGCCACGCGCGGCCGCGCGCTGGCGATCGCCACTTTCGGTTTCATGCTGGGCGAGGCGGCTTTGCCGTTGACGATGGTCTGGCTGAAATCCTTTATCGACTGGCGGATGCTGTTCGTCGGCAGCGCCCTGTTCTGCGTGCTGGCAAGTGCGGTTCTGTTCCGCCTGCTGCGTCTGGAACGCACGCCGCAATCCGTGGCGGAAAGCAACCAGTCCACCGGCATGAACGCCCGCTATTGGACAAGGGCAGAGGCGCTGCGCCACCCGATGTTCTGGGTCATGGCACCGGCGGTCATGTCATTTTCGGGGTTCGGGACAGCCTTCTGGTTCCATCAGGCGCATTTTGCGGAAATCAAAGGCTGGTCGCATCTGTCGCTGGTCGCGGTCTTTCCGCTGGGCACAGCGGCGCTGCTGGTCTCCACCATCATCTATGGCTGGGCGGTGGACAGGTTCGGCGCGGTGCGGCTGTTGCCGGTCTACCTTTTGCCGCTGGTCGTGGCGTTTGTGCTGCACTGGTACGCGCCGTCACTGTGGTGGACGGCGATTGCAATCATCCTGATGGGGCTGGCGGGCGGTGGGCAGGCGACGATCCTGAACGCATGCTGGGCCGAGCTTTACGGCACGCGGCATATCGGGGCGATCAAATCGGTGGCGACGGCGCTGATGGTGCTTGGCTCCGCCATCGGGCCGGGGTTCAGTGGCTGGCTGATCGACATCGGCGTGGGGTTCGAGGTGCAGCAACTGGGCTATGCCGCGCTGTTCGGTTTTGCCTCGCTCATCATGGTCGTGCCGGTCAGACAGGCGCGGATCGCGCTAGCGGCGGCGGCGTAGATAGACGTAATAGGCCCCATGCCCGCCGTGTTTCAGATGCGCGGGTGTGACTTGCAGGATCGCCTGCGCCAAAGGCGGCATGGCCATCCATTGCGGCACCTGATGTCGCAGCACGCCGTTGCGCGTGGGGATCGGGCCGCCATCGTCGCGGTGCTTGCCTTTGCCGGTAATCACCAGCACCAGCCTGCGCCCCATCGCCTGCGACCCGAGGATGAAGGCCAAGAGTTCAGGATGCGCCTCGGCCATCGTCATGCCGTGCAGGTCGATCCGCGCCTCCGGCACCAGCTTGCCGCGTTTCATCTTGCCGAAGGATTTGCTGTCCATGTTGACCGGCGCATTGGCCAGACGGTGCGTGATGCCGGGCAGCAGGTCGTTGGGCCGGTGTGCATCCGCTTTCTGACCGACGCGAAAATCGGGCAAAGGGTCACGCGGCATCACGGGTTTCTTGCGCACGGGGGGCAGTGGGGCGGGGTCGGGTTTCGTCTCGGGGGACATCGGCTTGGTCGTGCCTTTGACGCGATCCCACAGTGCGCGTTCCTCAGGCGATAGATGGCGGGGCCTGCGCATCAGATGACCCCCGCGACCATGCGGTCCGCAACCGCGATGGGCAGCAGCACGACCATGCGGCCGCCATGTTTCACGCCACCGGCCAAGGCACCTGCTGTATCACCCGTCCCGAAAAAGATATCCGCGCGCTGCGCGCCCTTGATCGCCGATCCAGTGTCCTGCGCGACCATCAGCCGCGTCATCGGGTCGGGTGCGTCCTTTTCGATCCAGACAGGCGCGCCCAAAGGAACCTGGTCTGGATCGACCGCAATCGTGCGCCCTGCGGTCACGGGGCGCTTCATCGCACCGATAGGGCCATCATCAGCAGCAAGATGGGTCAGTTCACGAAAGAAAACATAGCTCTCGTTGATCCATAGCAGGTCGCGGCCCGCAGCGGGGTTCTGTCTGACCCAAGTCTGGATAAACGCTGCGGACACTTTGTGTGCCGATACAACACCCCGCGCGACCAGTTCCTTGCCGACGGAGGTATAGGGCAGCCCGTTCTTGGCCGCGAAGCCCAAGCGAAGGACTGACCCGTCCGGCAGCCTGATACGCCCCGACCCTTGGACCTGCAGGAAAAACGCATCGACCGGATCGGCAAGCCATGCGATCTCGTGGCCTTTGGCAAGGTCATGTTCCGCGATCTGGCGGCGGGTCGCCCCTTTGGGCAGGTCAGGCGGCAGCGCGTGAACAGGATAGCGGAACCTCTCATCAGGCACGCGCGCGCCTGCAATTTCAGGCTCGTAATAGCCGGTGAAGAGCATGGGCTGACCATCGGTGATCATGAGGGGGCGGAAATACAGCTCGAAAAACCCGCGCGGGTCGGTGCTGGTCGGGGCCAGATGGCAGACAGCCTGCCACCAAGGGTCGGTGATCCTGTCGGCCGTCTTGCAGAAAACATCAAGGGCGGCGCGATGATCATCGGCCGCCCATCCGTTCAAGTCGTCGAAACTACAGATGTGATATGTCGCCTTGGCCATTCTGCCGCCTGTTTTGCCATTAGGCCGCCAAAAGCTGTCAGATCACTCGCCCGTGGCGACCAGTTTCCAGTTCGGATCGCCTGCATCCATCTTGCGGGCAAAGGTCCATGTGTCCTTGAGCCGCTTGATTTCCTTTTCGCTGCCTTCGACGACCTCGCCTTCGGCATTGCGCACGACTGATGTCATCTCGCTTTTGAAGCGGACGGATACTTCGCCTTCTTTCGTCGTCTCGTCAAATTCCGCATGGGCCAGCGTCATGTCGCTGATCCCGATGAAATTGGCGGTGACGGTCAGACCTTGGCGCTGGCGGTCATCAACGACGCTGGCGAAAGCCTCGTACACGTCTTGGGAAATGAAGGGGACGATGCTGTCCAGATCACTGTTTTCGAACGCCATCAGGATCATTTCATAGGCACCGCGCGCTCCGCCCAGAAATTCGCTGACGTTGAAATCGGGATCCACGCGCTTCATCGCGGCCAGCGCCTTGGCCGCGGCAGAGCCTTCTTCGACGTGATCGGTGATATCAAGATCCGGCCCGCCTTCGATAACGTCGAAATCCGGTTTGCGGCGGGTGGTGGTTTCCTGCCGGGTCACGGCGGGTTTTTCGAACCCTTCGCGCGTGCCAAGAACGCCGCGCAAGCGCAGGATCAGGAAAACAGCGATGCCCGCAAGCACCAAAAGCTGAATAATCGGAGAGTTCATCAGGACCTCGTGTCAGAGCAAAGCATGGAAACATGCCTCTTGGCTTCTTATGTAGGTCACAGGTGCGGTCAAGTCCACCGTACCACCAACAAGTTGTGAAAGGCCCGCACTATGTGGCTGTTATTTGCATTCATCGCCGTCCCCATGATCGAGATCGCCTTGTTCATTCAGGTTGGCGGAGCCATCGGCATCTGGTGGACCCTGTTGATCGTCTTGGCGACCGCGCTCGCCGGGTCATATCTGGTGCGCCACCAAGGGCTGCGCGAGCTGGGTAACCTGCAACGGTCGTTTTCCGACCTCAAGGACCCGACCGAACCGCTGGCCTATGGCGCGATGATCCTGTTTGCCGGGGCATTGCTGCTGACACCGGGCTTTTTCACCGATGCTGTCGGCCTGTCGCTGCTGGTCCCCGCTGTCCGGCGCGCGGCGTTCCACTGGATCAAGGCGCGCGTCCGTTTCGCCAAATTCGAGGCACATCAGCACCCACACGAACCACGCCGCCCCGCCGATACCGTCATCGACGGCGAATTCGAGGAAATCCCCCCCGAGAAACGCCCGACACATGCACCATCAAAATGGACCCGGCATTGAGCCTGCGGGCATGGGCTGCTAGGAACAGGCAACCCAATCGCAATCAAAGCAGGTTTTCATGACTGATACACCCGACAACGCCGCCCCAGCAGCGCCAGCCGCAGCCGCCGCACCCCAGCAACAGCAGATCACCAGCCGTGTTCTGGCGCAGTATATCCGCGACATGTCGTTCGAAAACATCCTTGCCCAAAAGGGCGTGAAGGGTGACGCGCAGCCGGAGATTCAGGTGCAGGTCAATCTGGACGCCCGCAAGCGCACGGCGGACCACCAGTTCGAGGTGATCACGAAGCTGAACATCACCAGCAAGACCAAATCGGCAGGCGAGCCGCTGTTCGTGCTGGAAATCGAATATGCCGGCGTGTTTCACGTCGAAGGCGTACCCGAAGAACAGATGCACCCCTATCTGTTGATCGAATGCCCGCGCATCACCTTCCCGTTCCTGCGCCGCATCGTCAGCGACGTGACACGCGACGGCGGTTTCCCCGCGCTGAACCTTGAAACGATTGATTTCTTGGCACTTTACCGCGCTGAACTGGCCCGCCGTGCCGAGGCCGACAAGAAAATCGTCAACTAGGCGCGTTTCCACAACGCCGCGTCGCCCATCGCCTCGACAAAGGCTTGATGGGCGGCGGTTTCTTCAGCTGTGATCCGCGAGGGCAACGGCGCGGGGCGCGGCCCGGCGCGCCATGCGGTGCCATCCTGGTGGGTGCTGCCAGTGCTGCCTTGGGCCAGCGCAAAATCAGGCTGACGACCGCCGATGAGCTCCAGATAGACCTCTGCCAGAATTTCACTGTCGAGCAGCGCGCCGTGCAGGGTGCGCGACGAGTTGTCGATCCCGAACCGGCGGCACAGCGCGTCGAGCGAGGCCGGAGAGCCCGGAAACTTGCGCCGCGCGATCATCAGCGTGTCAACCGCACGGTCCATCGGCAGAACAGGTTTGTGCAGCCAGCCAAGCTCGGCGTTGAGGAATTTCATATCGAAAGTGGCATTGTGGATGACCAGCTTTGCATCGCCGATAAAGCCGAGAAAATCGTCCGCGATATCCTTGAACAGCGGTTTGTCGGCCAGAAAGTCATCACCCAAGCCGTGCACGGCAAAGGCTTCGGCGGGCATAGTCCGCTGGGGGTTGATATATTGGTGATAGGTGCGGCCCGTAGGCACGTGGCGGATCAGTTCGACTGCACCGATTTCGACGATCCGGTCGCCTTCGCCGGGTTCAAAGCCGGTGGTTTCGGTGTCCAGAACGATTTCGCGCATGTCTTATCCCGTCAGTTTGCCGATCAGTTCTTGCACGGCAGCGCGGGTGCCGTCCAGCGTCAGCGTCTCGATCACATGGTCGGCGCGGGCGCGTTTTTCAGCATCGGGCATCTGGCGTTGCAGGATCTGGTCAAGGTGCTGCGGCGTCATGCCGGGGCGGGCAAGGACACGGTCACGCTGCACCTGAGGCGGGGCGGTAACGACCAGAACGGAGGTCAGCCAATCGTCAGCACCTGTTTCAAAGAGAAGCGGAATATCGAAGACCAGCAATGGCGCTGTGTTGACAGCGATAAACGCCTGCCGGTCGGCCGCGACAAGCGGATGCACGATCTGTTCTATCTTGCCCAAGGCGGTCGGATCGGCGGCGATGATGTCTTTCAGTTTGTCGCGTGACACAGCGCCATCAACGATGGAGTCTGGATAGACGTCACGGAAAACAGGGACAGCCGCGCCACCTTGCGCGTAGAGGCGATGCACCACGGCGTCGGCATCCCAGACCGGCACGCCCGCATCACGGAACATCTGGGCGGTCGTCGATTTGCCCATCCCGATGGACCCGGTCAGGCCCAGATAATGCGTCATGACAGTACGGCGCGCCGCAGGTCGTCGTCGACCTCTGGCCGTTTGCCGAACCAGCGTTCGAAACCGGGCACACCCTGATGCAGCAGCATGCCCAGACCGTCGACGGTCACGCAGCCTTTTTCGGCGGCAGCATCAAGGAACTTGGTGCGCAGCGGCGTGTAGACGATGTCGGTCACGACGGTGCCGGACCGCAGGCCATCAAGCGGGACACGGAATTCCTGCCCGCCGGTCATACCCAGCGAGGTCGTGTTCACCACGGTCGCGGCATCGGGCAGCACAGTCCCCGCCTGCACCCAGTCGATGATACGGATACGGGCGCCGAAATCGGCGCGCAGCGCCTCGGCCTTTGGGCGGGTGCGGTTGGTCAGGATGATTTCGGGGGCGCCCGCCTCGATCAAGGAGACGATCACGGCGCGTGCTGCACCGCCTGCGCCAAAAACGACGGCGGGGCCTGTCCTTGCATCCCAGCCCGGCGCACCTTGCCGCAGGTTTTCCAGAAAACCGTAACCGTCTGTGTTATCGGCAAAAATCCTGCCGTCGTCCTTGAACGTCAGCGTGTTTGCGGCACCGATCAACGTGGCACGGTCTGTCAGTTGATCGGCGATTTGCAGAACGGCAACCTTGTGCGGGAGCGTCACGTTCACACCAACATAGCCTTGGGAAGGCAGCGACCGGAGCGTGCGCTCTAACGCGTCTTCGGTGACATGCAGGGCGTCATAGCTGCCGTTGATGCCATAGCGTTGCAGCCAATGCCCGTGCAGCTTGGGCGAGAGGGAATGGCTGACCGGATTGCCGATCACGCCGGCGCGGGGAAAATCTGTCATGATGGCAATGTTCCGCGAAGCGTCAGATATGACAAGAGTTCAAGCAGCGGCAGGCCAAGAACATTGAAATAATCTCCTTCGATGCGTGTAAAAAGTCGCACGCCTTCTTCCTCGAGCTTGTAGGCGCCAACCGCGTGGCGGATGCTGTCCCAGTTCCGGTCAACATAGGCGGCAAGATAATCGTCGGATGCGTCACGCATATGAAGGCGGACAACGCCGACGTGCCGCCAGAGCGGCTTGCCTTCACCATAGATGACCGCAGCCGAAAGCAGCTGGTGTTTGCGCCCGCGTAAGGCGCGTAGTTGGTCAAGCGCGGCGGCGGGTGTTTCCGGTTTGGCGACTATGTCCTGATCAAGCGCAAGGATCTGGTCGCAGCCGATCACCAGCGCGCCGGGATGTTTGGCGGCAACCCGCTGCGCCTTGAGTTCGGCAAGCGTGTCGGCGATGTCGCGGGGCGATGCGTTTTCGGATTGCAGCGATGCGCGCACGGCGTCTTCGTCGATGCGCGCCAAGTGGATATCGAACGCGACACCCGCATTGCGGAGCAGCTGTGCCCGAATGGTGGAGCCAGACGCGAGGATGATCTTGTCTTGCATGTGGATAACCTGAGGGAAAAAACCGTGGCAACTGACCGGGAAAAGAACCCCAAGATGGGTGTTACCGCCGGACTGTGTAGAAACCTAGACTTGTTGGAGGTCGCCGCCAGCTTTTTCCACCGTGGAAAAGGATAAGTCGGGGGTGTGGAAGAATCGTGGGCCGTGGGTGTGTCAAGGCAGGTAATAAGGGTGAGTAGTGATTCTTTATGTCTCTTAAAGACCTGATATTAAATAATTTTAATGGTGTCCTAGTCTGCCATTGATCGTCAGCGGCCAAGACACCGCCTGTTGATAACTCTGCGGATGAAAAAAGAAACCACAGGAAAAAGGTGCTCTAAAATCAACATCATCTTTTCTTTCTATATATATTTATTAATGATGCCTGACCTTCACATGCGAGTAGCCAATGCCTGATCTAGTCTTTGCCCTGTATCCCTGGATCAAGTCTTTGCACATCATGGCGGTCATCGCGTGGATGGCGGGCTTGTTCTATCTGCCGCGGCTCTTTGTGTATCATGCGGAACGGGCGGCTGTCGGATCGGAGCTTGATCAGACGTTCCAGGTGATGGAAGAAAAACTGCTGCGGCTGATCATGAACCCTGCGATGATTGTGGCGTGGCTTGCCGGTCTTGTGCTGCTGGCGATGGGCATGTTCGATTGGAGTGCGGCCTGGTCGTGGATCAAGATCGGCGCGGTTCTTGCGATGACGGGTGCCCATGGCTGGATGGCCAAGCGGCGTAAAGACTTCGTGGCCGGCCAGAACACGCGGACAGGGCGGACATACAGACTGTTCAACGAGGTGCCGACCGTGCTGATGGTGGTGATCGTGATCGCGGTGATCGTGCGTCCATTCTGAAGGCACATTGACTCTGCAGGCATCCGCGGTTAACTGCCGGGGGTGATCCGTCCGGGTCATTGATTTCCCCTTCCGTCTATAAATCGCTGGCGACACTGCTGGCACTGGATTGTCCCATGCAACAAGACCGTTTGAACCTTGCCGATCTGAAGGCGCAAAGCCCCAAGGATCTTTTGTCTATGGCAGAAGAGCTGGAGATCGAAAACGCATCGACGATGCGCAAGGGCGACATGATGTTCGCCATCCTCAAGGAACGTGCGGATGACGAATGGGTCATCGGCGGCGATGGCGTGCTGGAAGTGTTGCAGGACGGGTTCGGATTTCTGCGCTCGCCCGAGGCAAACTATCTGCCGGGACCGGATGATATTTACGTCTCGCCCGACATGATCCGGCAGTATTCGCTGCGCACCGGTGACACGGTCGAAGGCGTGATGAAGGAACCCAACGACAACGAGCGGTATTTCGCGCTGACCTCGGTGGAGCGGATCAACTTCGAGGACCCAGAAAAGGCGCGTCACAAGGTGGCTTTCGACAACCTGACGCCGCTTTATCCCGATGAGCGGCTGAAGATGGAAATCGACGATCCAACCGTCAAGGACAGGTCGGCGCGGATCATCGACCTTGTCGCGCCGATCGGGAAGGGCCAGCGGTCGCTGATCGTGGCGCCGCCGCGGACGGGTAAGACGGTGCTGTTGCAGAACATCGCCAATTCGATCGAAAAGAACCATCCCGAATGTTACCTGATCGTTTTGTTGATCGATGAACGGCCTGAAGAGGTGACCGACATGCAGCGGTCGGTGAAGGGCGAGGTTGTGTCATCGACGTTCGACGAGCCCGCCACGCGACACGTGGCCGTGGCCGAGATGGTCATTGAGAAGGCCAAGCGCCTGGTCGAGCATAAGCGTGACGTGGTCATCCTGCTGGATTCGATCACGCGTCTGGGGCGGGCTTTCAACACGACTGTGCCGTCGTCGGGAAAGGTGCTGACCGGCGGTGTCGATGCGAATGCGTTGCAGCGGCCCAAGCGGTTCTTTGGTGCGGCGCGGAACATCGAGGAAGGTGGGTCGCTGACCATCATCGCGACGGCGCTGATCGATACCGGCAGCCGGATGGACGAGGTGATTTTCGAAGAATTCAAAGGCACCGGTAACAGCGAGATTGTGCTGGATCGCAAGGTCGCCGACAAGCGCGTGTTCCCGGCTATGGATATTCTCAAATCTGGCACGCGGAAAGAGGAACTGCTGGTCGAAAAGTCCGATCTGGCGAAAACCTATGTTCTGCGCCGCATCCTGAACCCGATGGGCACCACCGATGCCATTGAATTCCTGATCGGGAAATTGAAGCAGACCAAGACAAATTCGGACTTCTTCGATTCGATGAACACATAACTTATTGTTTTAGAACAATGAGTTAGAGATATGGATACAATCTTTGCACTAGCGACCGCCCGGGGACGGGCGGGTGTCGCGATCGTTCGTATTTCGGGACCTGCGGCGGCTGTTTCGGCTGGACTGCTGATGCGGCATGTGCCTCTTGGGCGCGGTGTGCGGGCCTTGCGTGACAGAGCCGGGGAACTGATCGACGAGGCGCTGGTGCTGCGTTTTGACGCGGACAAAAGCTTTACCGGCGAAGAGGTGATCGAGCTGCATCTGCATGGTAGTCCGGCAGTCGTTGCAGCCGTTTTGCGGATACTTGGCGATGACCCTGCGCTGCGTCCTGCCGAAGCGGGCGAATTCACGCGCCGCGCGCTGGCAAATGGACGCCTGGACCTTGCGCAGGTCGAAGGTCTTGCCGACCTGATCGATGCCGAGACAGAAAGTCAGCGCAAACAGGCTGTGCGGGTATTCTCCGGTGCATTGGGTGAAATTGCCGACAGCTGGCGCAAAAGATTGATTCGTGCCGCAGCTCTGCTTGAGGCGACGATCGACTTCGTCGACGAGGATGTGCCGGTCGATGTGGTGCCGGAAGTCCGTGATTTGCTTGAGCATGTCAGCGCAGAGATGGCGCGTGAAGCAGCAGGTGTGCGGATGGCCGAGCGGCTGCGAGACGGTTTTGAGGTTGCGATCATTGGTGCGCCGAATGTCGGTAAGTCGACGTTGTTGAACAGATTGGCCCAGCGGGACGTTGCGATTACGTCAGATATCGCAGGGACCACGCGCGATGTGATCGAAGTCCGGTTGGATCTTGACGGGATTCCTGTCACTTTGCTGGATACTGCAGGGCTGCGGGAAACCGATGACGTCGTGGAAGGTCTTGGTGTGGCGCGGGCGCGGGCGCGGGCGCAACAAGCTGACCTTCGGATACATATGGTGTTAGAAGGCGCGGTACCGCCACATGACCTTGAGGGTGGTGATATCTATGTGTCGGCGAAGGCTGATACCGGCGAACGGTCCGGTCTTGCCGTGTCAGGGCTGACGGGTCAGGGCGTCGATGATCTGATCGCACTGGTTGGCGAAGAATTGGGTAAGCGTGTCGCTTCTGTTGGATTGGCGATGCGAGAACGGCATCGGGTAGCGTTGTTAAGGGCAGTGTCGTCACTGGATGACGCGCGTGCCGGCCTTGATGCGGGCCATGGCATGCTGGACCTGATCGCTGAGGATCTGCGGACGGCAATTCGCGCGGTGGATAGCCTTGTTGGCCGCGTTGATGTAGAACAGGTGCTGGACGAGATTTTTTCCAGCTTTTGCATCGGCAAGTGAGGAGTGTTTCACGTGAAACATCATGACTACGACGTCATCGTCATTGGTGGTGGTCACGCTGGCAGCGAGGCTGCGCATGCCGCTGCGCGTATGGGCGCGCGCACCGCGCTGGTAACGTTGACACGTCGGTCTATCGGGGTGATGTCGTGCAATCCTGCGATTGGCGGGCTAGGCAAGGGCCATCTGGTCCGTGAGATCGATGCGCTGGACGGTGTGATGGGCCATGTGGCTGACCGCGCGGGGATTCAGTTCCGCCTGCTTAATCGCAAAAAGGGGCCTGCGGTACAGGGACCACGTGCGCAGACAGATCGCGCTATCTATCGTGATACGATGCAGTCAGTTCTGGCCGCGCAACCGAACCTGACGATCATCGAAGGTGAAGCGACGGATCTGGTTATGGATGGCGCCCGTGTCGCGGGTGTCCACTTGCGCGATGGACAGGTGCTGACAGCACATGGTGTGATCCTGACAACCGGCACTTTTCTGCGCGGCGTGATCCACATCGGTGATGTTTCTCGGCCCGGTGGACGTATGGGCGATGACCCTTCTGTCCGTATGGCAGAGCGACTAGACAGTTTCGGTCTGCCGATGGGTCGTCTGAAAACGGGCACACCACCGCGGTTGGATGGACGTACAATCCGCTGGGATGCCTTGGAGACACAGCCCTCTGATGACGACCCTGTCATGTTTTCCTTCCTCTCGACCTCTGTCTTTGCACAGCAGGTCAATTGCGGAATCACCCATACAAACGAGAAAACACACGAGATTATCCGTGGTAACCTCGGGCGATCTGCTATGTACGGTGGCCATATCGACGGGGTAGGGCCACGGTATTGCCCTTCGATCGAGGACAAAGTTGTGCGCTTTGCCGATAAGACGTCGCACCAGATTTTCCTTGAACCGGAGGGACTTAACGACCACACGATCTATCCCAACGGGATCTCTACCTCGTTGCCCGAGGATGTGCAGCACGACTATGTGCGGTCGATTCACGGGTTGGAGGATGCTGTGATCCTGCAACCGGGTTATGCAATCGAATATGACTACGTTGATCCGCGCGCCCTGCGTCCGACGCTGGAACTGCGTGATGTGCCGGGGCTTTATCTGGCGGGGCAGATCAATGGCACCACCGGGTACGAAGAAGCAGCAGCGCAAGGTCTGGTTGCCGGGCTGAATGCAGCGGCTGCCGCGCATGACAAAGACGATGTGGTATTCAGCCGCCGTGAATCCTACATCGGAGTCATGATTGATGACCTGATAACACGCGGCGTGTCGGAACCCTACCGCATGTTCACCTCACGAGCAGAGTTCAGGCTGTCCCTGCGCGCGGACAATGCTGACCAGAGGCTGACGGGGCGTGGCCGCGCAATCGGCTGTATTGGCGATTCGCGGTGGGCGGTTTTCAACGCAAAGATGGACCAGATCACCAAGGCGAAAGACCAGCTGTCGCAGATCAGTCTTTCGGCGCGCGATATCGCAGCAACTGGAGTGCAGTTGAATGCTGATGGGCCCCGCAAAACCGCGTTAGAAGCGCTTGCGTTGGCTGATTTCGGTTTTGCGCATCTCACGGCGCTTGTGCCTGAAACCACTGATATTGCACAGGATATTCAGGATCAGGTGAAAAAGGATGCTCTTTATGCGCATTACATTTTGCGGCAGGAGAAGGATGTCTCTGCGCTTGAGCGCGACGAGGCGCAGTTGATCCCTGATGACATCGACTATGCTGATGTGCAGGGCCTTTCGACCGAACTGGTGACAAAGCTGCAAAAGACCCGCCCGGTCTCAATCGCGCAGGCAGGGCGGATCGAGGGGATGACGCCAGCTGCCTTGATGCTGCTGATTGGCGCAATCAAACGCCGTGCGCTGGCCGCGACCGGAAGCTGACAGCATGGTTGATGTCGGCGGAGTTGATGTTTCACGTGAAACAATGGGTGACTTACAGGCTTTTGCTGCCCTCGTTCTGAAGTGGACGCCCAAGATCAATCTGATCAGTGCCAGTTCAGAGGAATCGATCTGGGATCGCCATGTCGTTGATTCTGTTCAAATCTACCGTCACGCGCCGGCTGATCTGCGGCTCTGGCTTGATATCGGCAGTGGTGGCGGTTTTCCTGGGATCGTTGCGGCGATTCTGGGCAAGGCCAAACACCCTGATGCCCGTTTCGTGCTGATCGAAAGCGACCAGCGCAAGGCTGCGTTTCTGCGCACCGCGATAAGAGACCTGGATCTTGCGGCCAGCGTCCTTGCCGATAGGATCGAAAGTCTCCCGCCAACGGGTGCTGATGTGGTTTCAGCACGCGCATTGGGATCCTTGGCGCTGATGTTGCCGCTCATTTCACATCACATGCGCCCCGAGGGCACAGCTATTCTGCACAAGGGCAGGCAGGCCGCGAATGAAATCGCCGATGCGCGCCGTGAATGGCGCTTTGACCTTGAAGAAGCCCCCAGTATGACTGATCCTGATGGGCGACTCCTCTTGATCCAAAGGATACACCGTGCCGCTTGATACCGTTAAAGTTGGCCCAAAAATCATCGCAATCGCCAATCAAAAGGGCGGGGTGGGCAAGACAACCACGACAATCAATCTTGGTGCCGCCCTTGCAGAGCTGAAAAAGCGTGTACTGTTGATCGACTTGGACCCGCAAGGCAACGCATCGACCGGACTTGGCGTGGCCGCTGATCAGCGCGAGATTACAACTTACGACGTTTTGTCGGGCGATTCGACCGTGCTAGAGGCGACACAGACCACGAATGTGCCCGGGCTGATGATCGTTCCTGCAACCACCGATCTCAGTTCCGCCGATATAGAGCTTCTAGACAACAAGAAACGTAGCTTTCTGCTGCGGGATGTTCTGCAAAACGTCACTGGGTACGACTATATCTTGATAGATTGTCCGCCTTCTCTCAATATATTGACTGTCAATGCGATGGTCGCCGCGCAATCAATTCTCGTCCCACTACAAAGTGAGTTTTTCGCGCTCGAGGGTCTGTCGCAACTGATCCTGACCGTCCGTGATGTGCGGCAATCGGCAAATCCCGACTTGCGGATCGAGGGGATCGTGCTGACGATGTACGACAGCCGGAACAACCTGTCACTTCAGGTCGAACAGGACGCCCGCGAAAACATGGGTGACATGGTGTTCAAGACTGTCATTCCCCGCAATGTGCGGCTCAGCGAAGCACCCTCTTTTGCTATGCCTGTCCTGGCCTATGACAGCGCCTCGAAAGGGAGCGTCGCCTATCGCGCACTTGCCCGCGAAATCATCAAGAAATCAAGAAAACCGAAGGTTTAGGATCATGGCACGCAGCATCAAAAACCCGCGCGGTCTGGGCAGGGGCCTTTCGGCCCTGATGTCGGATGTGGGCCAGTCCGAACAGTCGCAGCCAGCCACGAAAAAACCCGATATGATCGTGCCTGTGGAACGTGTCCACCCCAATCCTGACCAGCCGCGCCGCACCTTTGCCGAAGATGCGTTGCAGGAATTGGCGGCGTCTATTGCCGAAAAGGGGATCATCCAACCCTTGATCGTACGTGTATCCCCGCAAGACCCGGCCGCCTTCGAGATCGTCGCCGGTGAACGCCGTTGGCGTGCCGCGCAAATGGCGAAACTGCACGAAGTTCCGGTTCTTGTGCGCGATTATACAGATACCGAGGTTCTCGAAGTCGCGATCATCGAAAACATTCAGCGCGCCGACCTCAACGCTGTGGACGAGGCCGCCAGTTACCGCCAGCTCATGGACAAATTTGGTCACACACAGGACCAGATGGCGACTGCGCTTGGCAAAAGCCGGAGCCATATTGCCAACCTGCTCAGGCTGTTATCGCTGCCAGACGAAGTTCAGGGCTATCTTGTCTCCGGTGCCCTGACAGCCGGTCACGCCCGCACATTGGTCGGTCATCCGCAGGCTGTCACCCTTGCGCGCGAATACATCCAGCGGAAACTTTCGGTGCGAGAGGCGGAGACTTTGGCCAAGAAAGGCCCCGCGATCAAACGCCGCTCTGTGCCCGGTGCGCCGGTGCCAAAGGACCCTGACACGATCCAGATCGAAAACGAATTGTCCGCAACCCTGCATATGAAGGTCACGATCGACCACAAAGCAGGGGAAGAAGGCGGCAAGATCTCGATCAGTTACAAGTCGCTGGATCAACTCGACGACCTCTTGCGCGCCTTGGCCGGAAACTAATCTTCCAGCAAGACCCGCAAAACAGCGTTCAGTACAGGCCGGCCGGCTGCCGTCACGCGCAGCCGGTCCTCTGCGATCTCGACCATCCCCATATCAGTTAAATCATTGATTTTGATTGATAAAGATTCCATGTCCAGCCGTTCGAGCAACACCCCTTCGGTCAGCCGCATCCCCATCAAAAGCCGTTCCGTCGCTTGCGCTGCATCGTCCAGCACGCTGCGGCCCAGATCGCCGTTACCCGTCTTGCGGACCTGCGACAGCCAGCCCAGCGGTGCTAACCCCGCCTCTGTCGCATAGCGGCGCCCGCCCAGCGTCAGCCGCCCATGCGCGCCGGGACCGATCCCGGCGTAATCGCCATAACGCCAGTAAATCTGGTTGTGGATGCTTTCACACCCCGGCCGCGCGTGGTTCGACACCTCATAACCAGCGAATCCCTGCGCCGCACAAACCTCTTGCGTCAGGGCATACATATCCGCCGCCGCGTCATCATCCGGCAGCCCCCGCAGCTTTCCCGCGGCATAACGATCACCAAAGGCCGTCCCGTCCTCGATCGTCAGCTGGTAGAGCGACAGGTGATCCACGGCCAGGCTCAAGGCCTCGCGCAATTCCGCCTCCCACGCCGCCACGGTCTGTCCTTGCCGCGCATAGATCAGATCGAAACTCACGCGGTCGAACACGCCCCTTGCGATCTCGAAGGCCCGCAGCGCTTCGTCCCGCCCGTGCAACCGCCCCAGCGCCTTGAGGTCAGGATCGTTCAGCGCCTGAATACCCATCGACACGCGGTTGACGCCTGCCTCACGATAGCCCGCAAACCGCTCCGCCTCGACCGATGTCGGGTTTGCTTCCAGCGTGATCTCGATGTCGTTGGCCATCGGCCATGTTGCGCGCACCCGCGTCAGCACCGCATCGACAACCGCTGGGTCCATCATACTGGGTGTGCCGCCTCCAAAGAACACAGACCGCAGGACACGCCCTTCGGTCTCTTCCCCTAACCGGCTGATTTCACTCAGATATGCCGCTTCCCACGCTTTGTGGTCGATCTGCGCCACGACATGGGAATTGAAATCGCAATATGGGCACTTAGCCTGACAGAACGGCCAATGGATATAAAGGCCAAAGCCCCCGTGTTCCCAATCCTCAGCCAAAGCAACCTGCGATCAGCTTGCGGAACGCATCAGCGCGGTGGCTGATCTTGTTCTTTTCCCAGCGGTCCATTTCCCCGAAAGTCTGGGTATACCCTTCGGGCTGGAAAATCGGGTCATAGCCATGCCCCTGATCGCCGCGCATCGGCCAGACGATCTGCCCCGGCATGACACCTTCGAACACTTCGTCATGGCCATCTGGCCAAGCCAGCACCAAAGTGCAGCGGAACTGTGCCAGACGCGGGTAGGGCGCGCCTGCCGCCTCCAGTTCGGCCCAGGACCGTTCCATGGCCATCACGAAATCTCGCCCCTGCGGCGTTTCGGCCCAATCCGCCGTATAGACGCCCGGCGCGCCGCCCAATCCGTCAATCGTGATCCCGCTGTCATCCGCTAGGGCGGGCAGGCCGGTCGCCTGTGCTGCTGCATGCGCCTTGATCCGCGCATTGCCAACAAATGTCGTCTCGGTCTCTTCCGGTTCCGGCAGGCCGTGATCCGCGTTCGAAGTGATCTTCACGCCAAAAGGTGCCAGCAGATCGGCGATCTCTTCCAGCTTGCCCTTGTTATGGGTCGCCACCAGCAGATGATCGCCCGCAAACCTGCGCATCAGCGCACCGCAGCCAGTTGCAAGGCGGTCAGTTCCGCCACGCCTTTTTCCGCCAACCCCAGCAACCCGTCCATCTGCGCACGGCTGAAGGTCGCGCCTTCCGCTGACATCTGCACCTCGACCAGACGCCCGCCGGTCATGACGAAATTGCCGTCGACGCCTGCTTCGCTGTCCTCGGGATAGTCCAGATCCAGCACTTCCTGCCCCGCATAGATCCCGCAGGAAATCGCAGCCACCGGATCGACCAGCGGATCGCTGATGATCTGGCCTGTTTTCATCAGTTTCAGCACCGCCAGTTTCAGCGCCACCCAGCCACCGGTGATCGACGCACAGCGCGTGCCACCATCCGCCTGAATCACATCGCAATCCACGATGATCTGCCGCTCACCCAGCGCCACACGGTCCACGCCTGCGCGCAGCGACCGCCCGATCAGCCGCTGAATCTCTTGCGTGCGGCCAGACTGGCCTTCTTTCGCCTCGCGCCGCATCCGCGTGTTCGTGGCGCGCGGCAGCATGCCATATTCCGCCGTCACCCAGCCAAGTCCTGTATTCTTCAGAAACGGCGGCACACGTTCGTCGATAGAGGCGGTACACAGCACATGGGTATTGCCGCATTTGATCAGGCAAGACCCTTCGGCATGCATCGTGACATTGGTCTCGATCGTGACGTTGCGCATTTCGTTGATCTGACGGCCAGATGGACGCATGGGGAAACTCCTGTTGCTTGCCTTGCGGGCATAGTATGCCCACATCTGAAATCCAACCCCGATTGACGGACAGCGCAACTTGGCCTTAACTGCCTGCGCCCTGAAAGAGGACAATGTGCCGGACCAGACCCCGAACATCGCCCAGATGAACGAACGCTCGCGCGAAGTCTTTCGCCGCGTCGTCGAAGGCTATCTTGAAAGCGGCGCGCCCGTGGGATCGCGCAGCCTGACGCGCACCCTGTCCGAAAAGGTCAGCGCCGCGACAATCCGCAACGTGATGCAAGACCTTGAATACCTTGGGCTTCTAGGCAGCCCGCATATCAGTGCCGGCCGTGTACCGACACAGCTCGGCTTGCGCATGTTCGTCGATGGTCTGTTGGAAATCGGCGAACTTGACGGCAAGGACCGCCAAGCCATCGACCAGACGATGCAATCCGCAGACAGCGATGTCGCCACCATGCTGGATCAGGTCGGGCAGGCGCTGTCCGGTGTGACACATGGTGCCAGTCTCGTGCTGACCCCGAAACACGAGGCCGCGATCAAGCACATCGAATTTGTCTCGCTCAACAAGGACCGCGCACTGGTCGTACTGGTCTTTGCCGATGGCCATGTCGAAAACCGGATTTTCACGCCACCCCCCGGCCAGACCCCGTCATCGATGCGTGAGGCTGCGAATTTCCTGAACGCCATCGCCGAAGGGCATACCCTGTCCGAACTCGGCCAAGTCATCGCCCGCGAAATCAAGACGCGCCGCCGCGAGATCGACAGTCTGGCCGCCGAGCTGGTGCAAAGCGGCCTTGCGCTGTGGGAAAACGAAGGCGAGCCGACCGAACGCTTGATCGTGCGCGGACGCGGCAACCTTTTGTCGGAAAAGGAAAACGAAGGTGATCTGGACCGCATCCGCAGCCTGTTTGATGATCTGGAACGCAAACGCGACATCGCGCAGTTTCTGGATCTGGCGCAGGATGGCGACGGCGTGCGGATTTTTATCGGGTCAGAGAACAAATTGTTCTCTTTGACGGGTTCATCTCTGGTCGTTTCCCCTTATATGAACGCCGACCGCAAGATCATTGGCGCCGTGGGCGTCATTGGCCCGACCCGACTGAACTATGGCCGGATCGTGCCGATCGTGAATTACACTGCACAGCTGGTGGGCAAGATGATTGCCGACCGCTCCTGAAGGAAGACAGACATGGCCGATAAAGACGCCGCACTCCAAAGCCTTGATGAAATGGCCGCCGAAGGCGATGCAATGGATCAGGCCGCCGAAGCGAGCCTGGAAGAACTGGACGCCCTGCGCGCCGAGCGTGACGAATTCCGTGACAAGTTCATGCGCGCTTTGGCCGATGCCGAAAACACCCGCAAACGCGCCGACCGCGACCGCCGCGAGGCTGAAAACTACGGCAGCGCCCGTTTTGCCCGCGACATGCTGCCGATCTACGACAACCTGCGCCGTGCCCTGCAATCCGCCGACGAGGCAGAGCAGGACATCAACAAAGCCCTTCTGGAAGGCGTCGAACTGACGATGCGCGAACTGATTTCCGTGTTCAAGAAACACGGGATCGATCCGATCGTACCGCAGGTAGGTGACCGTTTCGATCCGCAACTGCATCAGGCCATGTTCGAGGCCCCGCTGCCCCGCACAAAGGCCGGCGACATCATTCAGGTCGCCGCCGAAGGCTTCATGCTGCACGACCGTCTGCTGCGCCCCGCGCAGGTTGGCGTGTCATCGACACCGGCGTCCTAAGTCGGTCTAAACCCCGACCTACCGCCATGGGATAGGCCGGGGTTTTACCCCGGCTCCACCATTCCGCGCAGCTCATAAATCAGCGCCAACGCCTCTTTTGGTGTCAGCTCATCCGGCAGAACGGTTTTCAACCGCGCCTCTACCTCGGATGCTTGGTGTTTCACGGGCGGCGGCGTTGGCATTGCCGCAAACAATGGCAGATCGTCCACAAATGCCTTGCGCCCGCCTTCGCGCTCGCCTTTTTCCAGCGCCTCCAGCACCACCTTGGCGCGGTCCACCACGACCTGCGGCAGCCCCGCCAGACGTGCCACCTGCACGCCATAGCTGCGATCAGCCGTGCCGCGTTTCACCTCGTGCAGGAAGATCACGTCGCCGTCCCATTCCTTGACCGTCACGGTGGCGTTTTCCACGCCGTCTAGTTTGGCCGACAGCGCCGACATCTCGTGGTAATGCGTGGCGAACAGCGCGCGGCAGCGGTTCACGTCGTGCAGATGTTCCAGCGTTGCCCAGGCAATCGACAACCCGTCATAGGTCGCCGTGCCGCGCCCGATTTCGTCCAAAATCACCAGCGCCCGGTCATCCGCTTGGTTCAGGATCGCCGCCGTTTCGACCATTTCCACCATAAAGGTCGACCGCCCGCGCGCCAGATCATCGGATGCGCCCACACGGCTGAAAATCTGGCTCACGATGCCAATTTGTGCCGCCGTCGCAGGCACAAACCCACCCATTTGCGCCAAAATTGCCAGCAAGGCATTCTGCCGCAGAAAGGTCGATTTACCCGCCATGTTGGGCCCCGTCAGCAACCAGATCGGCGCCGCGCTCAGCGCGCAATCATTGGCGACAAAGGGTGCGCCTTGCTTTTGCAGGGCCATCTCCACGACCGGATGCCGCCCGCCTGTAATCTCGAATGCGCGGCTGTCGTCCAGTTTCGGCCGCACCCAGTTTTCGGTCCGCGCCAGATGCGCAAGGGCGCTTGCCAGATCAACCTCGGCCAAGGCGCGCGCCAGCGCACCCAATGGTCCGGCCTGCGCGAGAATGGCGTCTTTCAGGCTGGAATAGAGCCGCTTTTCAATCTCGAGCGCATGTCCGCCCGCGTTCAGGATGCGGGTTTCAATCTCGGATAGGTCCACCGTCGTGAAACGCACTTGGTTGGCGGTTGTCTGGCGATGGATGAAGGTATCGCTCAACGGCGGAGCGAACATTTTCTCGGCATGGGTCGCGGTGGTTTCGATGAAATAGCCCAGCACGTTGTTGTGCTTGATCTTCAACGAGGTGATCCCCGTCTTTGCGATGAAATCAGCCTGCATGCCTGCGATCACGGACCGGCCTTCGTCGCGCAGCTTGCGTGCCTCGTCGAGTTCGGCGTCATAGCCTGCCGCGATGAACCCGCCATCGCGGGCCAGCAGCGGCGGTTCAGCGACCAAGGCCGCATCCAGCAAGGCCAGCAGATCGTCATGCCCCGCCAGATCGCGCGCCACATCGGCCAGCAGCGGCGGCATGTCAGGATGCACCGGCAACCGCGCCGCCTGCGCAATCGTGTTGCGGATCGCGGTCATGTCGCGCGGCCCGCCACGGTCCAGCGCCAGCCGCGACAGCGCGCGGTCCAGATCATGCGTGCCGCGCAAGCCGTCGCGGATATCATCGCACAGCCGCGATTGATCTGCCATAAACGCGACAGCATCCTGCCGCGCGGTGATGACACCCAGATCGCAGCTGGGCGATGCCAGCCGCCGCTCCAGCAATCGCGCGCCACCCGCCGTCACCGTCCGGTCGATACAGGCCAGCAACGATCCCTGCCGTCCACCTGCCAGCGCATGGGTCAGTTCCAGCGACCGCCGTGTCGCCGCGTCGATCTGCATCGCGGATTTCTGGGTTTCGCGCACGGGTGGGCGCAGCAGGGGCAGGTTGCCGCGCTGGGTGATTTCCAGATATTCCGCGACGGCGGACATGGCGGCAATCTCGGCCCGCTCGAACGCGCCGAAAGCGTCGAGCGAGCCCACCTTGAACAGCGCGCAGAGCCGCTTTTCCCCCGCCGTGCTATCGAATGCTGCCGCGCCCAAGGTCGTCAGCGTGGCACCGGATTCAGACACTAACGCAGCCCAATCGCCCTGCGCACTGTCGACAACGATCACTTCGCGCGGGGTCAGGCGCGCCAGTTCCGGCCCCAGTTTAGCCCCCGCACACGGCATCACATGAAACGCCCCTGTCGAGATATCGACCCAGGCCAGCGCACCTTGGTCGCGCACCACATGAAGCGCCGCCAGATAATTGTGCCGCCGCGCATCCAGCAGGGAGTCTTCTGTCAGCGTGCCGGGGGTGACCAACCGCACCACCTCACGCCGGACCACCGACTTATGGCCGCGTTTCTTCGCCTCGGCGGGGCTTTCCATCTGTTCGCAGACGGCCACGCGAAACCCCTTGCGGATCAGGGTCAGGAAATACCCTTCGGCGGCATGATGCGGCACACCGCACATCGGAATGTCGTCGTCGTCATGCTTGCCGCGTTTGGTCAGCGCGATATCCAGCGCCTCGGCGGCGGCGACGGCATCGTCGAAAAACATCTCGTAGAAATCGCCCATGCGATAGAACAGCAGGGCATCGGGATGCTGCGCCTTGATCTCCAGATATTGGGCCATCATGGGTGTGGCTGTGGTGTTCATCTTGCCCCCGCAAACATTGGTCGCACACTATCCAGCGGACCCTTGTGGCGAAACCCCGAAATGTATCCGTTGCGGGCGTCCGGCGGAACCCGCTATGAATGGCGGGCAGAGGGGGAACCACATGGCCAAGAACAAACTGACCCGCGAGGATGCGCTGCAATTCCACATGCAGCCGACACCGGGCAAATGGGAGATTCAGGCGACTGTCCCCATGACCACGCAGCGCGACCTGTCGCTGGCCTATTCCCCCGGCGTGGCGATCCCGTGCGAGGAAATCCACGCCAACCCTGCCACGGCCTATGATTATACCAACAAGGGCAATCTGGTCGCCGTAATCTCGAACGGCACGGCTGTGCTGGGCCTTGGCAATCTGGGTGCGCTGGCGTCCAAGCCGGTGATGGAAGGCAAATCCGTCCTGTTCAAACGTTTTGCCGATGTGAATTCCATCGATATCGAACTCGATACCGAAGACCCCGATGCGTTTTGCAACGCCGTGCGCCTGATGGGCCCCACCTTTGGCGGGATCAATCTGGAGGACATCAAGGCACCCGAATGTTTCATCATCGAACAGCGGCTGAAGGAAGAAATGGACATTCCGGTGTTCCACGACGACCAGCACGGGACTGCGGTGATCTGTGCCGCTGGCCTACTAAACGCGCTGCATCTGTCGGGCAAAAAGATTGAGGATGTCAAAATCGTCCTGAACGGCGCGGGGGCGGCGGGGATCGCCTGTCTGGAACTGCTCAAATCCATGGGCGCGCGGCATGACAACTGCATCATGGCCGACACCAAGGGCGTGATCTACCAAGGCCGTACCGAAGGCATGAACCAGTGGAAATCGGCGCATGCCGTGGTCACGGACGCCCGCAGCCTTGCCGATGCGATGCAGGGCGCCGATGTGTTCCTTGGCGTCAGCGCCAAAGGTGCCGTGACGCAGGACATGGTCGCCAGCATGGCCCCGAACCCTGTGATTTTCGCCATGGCGAATCCCGATCCCGAGATTACACCAGAAGAGGCGCACGCCGTCCGCCCTGACGCCATCGTCGCCACGGGCCGCAGTGATTACCCCAATCAGGTCAACAACGTGCTGGGCTTTCCGTATCTGTTCCGTGGCGCGCTGGATATCCACGCCCGCGCGATCAACGACGAGATGAAGATCGCCTGCGCCGAAGCCCTTGCCGCACTCGCACGAGAGGATGTGCCGGACGAGGTTGCCATGGCCTATGGCAAGAAACTGTCCTTTGGCCGCGACTACATCATTCCCACGCCGTTTGACCCTCGCCTGATCCACCGCATCCCGACCGCTGTCGCCCGTGCTGGCATGAAAACAGGCGTCGCGCGGCGGCCGATCGTCGATATGGACGCTTACGAGGCATCGCTGAAATCCCGCATGGACCCGACTGCGTCGATCCTGCGGAACCTGAACGCCCGTGCGCGTGCGGCGCAATCCACCGTGGTTTTTGCCGAAGGCGATGACCCTCGCGTGTTGCGTGCGGCGGTCCTGTACCAGCGGTCGGGCCTTGGCCGCGCGCTGGTCGTCGGGCGCGCCGATGATGTGCTGGCCAAGTTGACCGCCGAAGGGCTGGCCGACGCCGTGGACGAGATCGAGATCGTCAATGCCGCCAACACCCCGCATCTGGAAACCTACAAGGCGTTTTTGTACCAGCGCCTGCAGCGTAAGGGCTTTGACGCCCATGACGTCCACCGCCTTGCCGCGCGTGATCGGCATGTGTTCGCCGCACTGATGCTGGCGCATGGCCATGCTGACGGCATGGTCACCGGCGTGACCCGCAAATCGGCCCATGTTCTGGAGGTCATCAACCACGTCTTTGACGCCCAGCCGCATGACGGTGCGGTGGGCGTGACGGCGGTGCTGAACAAAGGCCGGATCGTGCTGATTACCGATACTTTGGTCCATGAATGGCCCGATGAAAACGATCTGGCCGATATCGCCGAACGTGGCGCATCCGTGGCGCGCGCACTGGGCTTGGAGCCGCGTGTGGCGTTTCTTTCGTTTTCGACCTTCGGCTATCCGGTGTCGGAACGCGCGGAAAAGATGCACAAGGCGCCCAAAGTGCTGGACTCCCGCCGTGTCGATTTCGAATACGAGGGCGAAATGACCGTCGATGTCGCGCTGAACCCCAAAGCGCAGGAAAACTATCCGTTTTCGCGCCTGACAGGGCCTGCGAATGTGCTGGTCGTGCCTGCACGCCATTCCGCGTCTATTTCCGTGAAACTGATGCAGGAAATGGCAGGGGCTACTGTGATTGGCCCGATCCTGTCGGGCGTCGGCAAATCGGTGCAGATCTGTTCGACCGTATCCACGGTGAACGACATTCTGAACATGGCGGTGATCGCCGCTTGCGGAATTGACTGATGGCCATCTGGAATCTTGGGTCGATCAATGCGGATTTTGTCTATGCCGTGCCGCGCATCCCGACGCCGGGTGAAACGCTGAGCACAACAGGCCGCCAGATGTTTCTGGGCGGGAAGGGGGCGAATATGTCGGTCGCCGCCGCCCGTGCCGCCGCGCGTGTGCATCACATCGGGGCGGTGGGGCAGGACGGGCTTTGGGCGGTCGAACGCTTGCTGGAGTACGGCGTCGATACCCGCAATATCGCCGTGTTAAACACTGAAACCGCGCAGGCGATCATCATGGTCGATCCGCATGGCGAAAATGCGATCCTGCTGCATCCGGGGGCGAATGCCGAAATTCCGCAGACGATCCTGCAGACCGCGATGGCCGAGGCGCAGACAGGCGACTGGCTGGTGATCCAGAACGAAACGAACCTGCAACGCACCGCCGCCAGCCTTGGCCGCAAGATGGGGCTGCGCGTCGCCTATGCCGCCGCCCCGTTCGATGCGGACAGGGTGATGGCGGTGCTGCCCTATCTCGATTTCCTGATCCTGAATGCGGTCGAGGCGGACCAGCTGCGCCAAGCTACCGGCAAAACTCCCGCCGATCTAGGCGTGGCCGATGTGATCGTGACCTTGGGCGCGGATGGCGCGGATTGGTACAGTGCAAACGGCCAGCAGCATTTCCCCGCGATCAAGGTCGATCCTGTCGATACCACCGGCGCGGGCGATACCTTTACCGGCTATGTTCTGGCGGGGCTCGACCGTGGCATGCCGATGGCGCAAGCGATCGGGCTGGCCACGCGCGCAGGTGCGCTGATGGTCATGCGTCACGGCACCGCCGATGTGATCCCCGACCTGTCCGAAGTGCAGGACTTTCACCCGCAAGGATAAACCATGTCCGACGTCACCACCCATCAGGCCGAAGAAGACGCGCGTAACGACGCGATCGTGATCTATGTCGATGGCCGCATTGTCCCCAAGGCGCAGGCCGTCGTCAGCGTCTATGACAGCGGCTTCATGCTCGGCGATGGCGTCTGGGAAGGGCTGCGGCTTTATGACGGCAAATGGGCCTTTCTGGACGACCATATCGACCGCCTGTTCGAGGCCGCGAAAGCGATTGATCTGGATATCGGGCTGGACCGGAAAGGCGTTATTTCCGCTTTGTTAGACACGCAAAAGGCCAATGCCATGACCACTGACGCCCATGCGCGCCTGATGGTCACGCGTGGCGTGAAAACGCGGCCTTTCCAGCATCCGAACCTGTCGCAGCAGGGGCCGACCTTTGTCATCATCATGGAACACTCAAAGCCCAAGATCCCGCGCCCCATCACTCTGGCCACCGTCCCGCACATGCGCGGGTTGCCGATGACGCAGGACCCGAAACTGAACAGCCATTCCAAGCTGAACTGCATCCTCGCCTGTATCGCCGCGCAAAAGGCCGGCGCAGACGAGGCGCTGATGCTTGACGTGCATGGGTTCGTGAACACAACGAACGCCTGCAATTTCTTTATCGTGAAAAAGGGCGCGGTCTGGACCAGCACCGGCGACTATTGCATGAACGGCATCACCCGCCAAAAGGTCATCGACCTGTGCCGCGCCAACAATATCCCTGTTTTTGAACGCAATTTCAGCCTTGTCGACACCTATAGCGCCGATGAGGCGTTCCTGACCGGCACCTTTGGCGCGCAAACGCCTGTCAGCACCATCGACGGGCGTGTGATCGGCACGGGCGCGCTTGGCCCTGTCACGACCCGCCTGCGCGCGCTTTACAAAGATCTGGTCGCCGCATCATGAGGATCGCCATGTGGTCCGGCCCGCGGAACCTGTCCACCGCGATGATGTATGCCTTTGGCAACCGCGCCGATTGCGCGATCTGGGATGAGCCGTTCTATGCACCTTATCTGGCAGCGACAGGGGCCGACCATCCGATGAAGGTCGAAATCATCGCAGCGCATGAAACAGATCCTGATGCGGTGGCGCGGCGGTGTTTAGACACTATTCCGGCTCAAAAGCCGCATTTCTACATGAAACACATGCCGCATCACATGATCGCAGGCTTTCCTTTGGACTGGGCGGCGCAATGTATGAACGTGCATCTAATCCGCCATCCCGCGCGGGTCATCGCGAGCTACGGTGCCAAGATGGATCATATGTCCTTGGACGCCATCGGCTATCCCCAGCAGGCAGCACTGTTCGACCGTCTGGGCGGCGTTGTGATCGACAGCGCCGATATCCGCGCCGATCCCGAAGCGATGCTGCACAAGCTTTGCGCCGCGATTAACCTGGATTTTGACCCTGGCATGCTGCACTGGCCCGCAGGCCCAAGGGCCGAGGACGGGATATGGGCCAGCCATTGGTATAACGCCGTGCACCAAAGCACTGGTTTTGCCGGGGCAGAGGAGGATTTGCCGGAACTGGCAGGCGAGGCAGCGCAGCTGTGCCGCGATGCCATGCCGTTTTACGAAAAACTGGCCGCTGTAAAGCTTTAGCCCTTCAGCAATTCACCCAGTTTCAGCGCGATGCGGGCGTCGCCGGATACTTTCAGCTTGCCCGTCACCACCCCTGTCATCGGGTTCAGCTTGCCTTTGACGAGCTTGGCCAGATTGTCCAGCGTGATGCGGATCGTGCAATCGGCGGGGCGGCCGGTGTTCGATGTCGTGTTGTTTTCCAACACGACAACCCCGTCAGACCCACAATCGAATTTCAACGATCCCTGCAACGGCGCGTGATCGACGCCCCGTTGCAGCAGGGCCGTGATTTCCGCCAGCGTCATTTCAGGCGGCGTGCGCGCGAGGCCAGCAGTTTCAGCCGCAGTGCATTCAACTGGATGAAGCCTTGCGCGTCTTTCTGGTCATAGGCACCGGCGTCATCTTCAAACGTCACATGCGCCTCGGAATAGAGCGACCGGTCGGACCAGCGCGCCACGGTGCTGGCAGAGCCTTTGTAAAGTTTCACCCGCACTGTGCCGGAGACATGTTCCTGGCTCTTGTCGATCAGCGCCTGCAACATCTCGCGTTCGGGGCTGAACCAGAAACCGTTATAGATCAGTTCAGCATAGCGCGGCATGATGCTGTCTTTCAGGTGGCCCGCACCTGAATCCAGCGTGATCTGTTCGATCCCGCGATGCGCCTCGAGCAGGATGGTCCCACCCGGCGTTTCATAGATGCCGCGGGATTTCATGCCGACAAAGCGGTTTTCCACCAGATCAAGGCGACCGACGCCATGTTTGCCGCCCAGTTCATTGAGCTTGGTCAGGATCGTGGCGGGCGACATCGCCTCGCCATTGATCGCCACGGCATCGCCACGCTCGAACGTGATTTCCACCATTTCGGGTGTGTCGGGCGCATCTTCCGGCGCGACGGTGCGCTGATAGACGTAATCGGGCGCTTCCTCACCGGGGTTTTCCAGCACTTTGCCTTCGGAGGAGGTGTGCAGCAGGTTGGCGTCCACGCTGAACGGCGCATCGCCGCGTTTGTCCTTGGCGACGGGAATCTGGTTGGCTTCGGCAAATTCCAGCAGTTTCGTACGGCTGGTCAGATCCCATTCGCGCCAAGGGGCGATCACCTTGATATCGGGGTTCAGCGCATAGGCGGCGAGTTCGAACCGCACCTGATCGTTGCCTTTGCCCGTCGCACCATGGGCGACGGCATCGGCACCTTCGATGGCGGCGATTTCGACCAGACGTTTGGAGATCAGCGGCCGCGCGATGGATGTGCCCAGCAGATAGAGACCTTCATACAGCGCATTGGCGCGGAACATCGGGAACACGAAATCACGCACGAATTCTTCGCGCAGGTCTTCGATATAGATGGATTTGGCACCCATCATTTCGGCCTTGGCGCGGGCTGGTTCCAGTTCTTCGCCCTGACCCAGATCGGCGGTGAAGGTCACGACCTCGCAGCCGTATTCGGTCTGCAGCCATTTCAGGATGATCGAGGTATCAAGGCCACCGGAATAGGCCAGAACAACTTTTTTCGGAGCGGTCATGCGGGATGCCTTTGCGTCAAAATCTCTTGTTTTGCGCGATAGCGGGTTTTGCGGGAAGGGGCAAGGATGTGCCCGATCCTCCTGCGTCTGCGACGCAGAAGGGCCTCCGGCGGGGATATTTGGGCTCGGAAGAAATGCATCCCTTTGCATTTGAATAAAAGTTGCGCAATTTTCGGGCTACTTCCTCCATCTTCCGAGAAGAAAATATCCCCGCCGGAGGCTCCAAGTTATCCCGCGCCACGGTGTCTTGGGCAGCGTGCCTAGGCGTGTTGCGCCACAAATGCGGCATCGCCGTCGTTGTATAGCTCTGCCAGCGCTTCTGCAGGGGTCATCCAGATCGCCATATGCCCCGGTTCGCGCGGGGGGCCGTGGGGGCGGACGGGCTGGGCCAGATAGATATGGCACAGCTTTTCGGCCCAAAGGTCGTATTCGGGCATGAAGGTGAACCGCCGGAACGTGCCCAGCTTGCGCGCGGCAGCGATGCGGTATCCGGTTTCCTCGAACACCTCGCGGTGGAGCGCGCGCAATGGGCTTTCGCCGGGGTCGATGCCGCCGCCAGGCAGTTGCACCTCGAAATGCGGGTCGCCCTGATAGGTCAGCAACAGCTTGCCGCCGCGCGGTAGGATCGCATAGGCCCCCGCGCGTGTCGTGTAGCGCTGACCGCTTTTCGGGACCGTGCCATACCGTCTGATCATAGCTTGCCTCTTGGACGCCGGGTTGCCCCGCCTATATAGGCGCGGTATGCCAATTCCTGACATGTAAGGAAAGCCCATGAGCCTCAGCGCCAAAATCGCTTGGGACGATACCGTCCTGCCGTTCCAACTTGACGCATCCGATATCCGCGGTCGGGTCGCGCGCCTTGATGGCGTGCTGGAACAGGTCTTGAAGCAGCACGACTATCCCCCCGTGATCGAAGCGCTGGTCGCGGAAATGGCGTTGCTGACCGCGCTGATCGGGCAGACGATGAAATTGCGCTGGAAACTGTCCCTGCAGGTGCGCGGGTCGGGTGCCGCGCGGTTGATCGCCACCGATTACTATGGCCCGACCGATGACGGCCAGCCCGCGCGTATCCGCGCCTATGCGTCCTATGACGCCGACAGGCTGGACCATGACGCCGACCCGTTCAGCCATGTCGGCAACGGCTATTTCGCGATCCTGATCGATCAGGGTAAAGGCACGGCACCTTATCAGGGGATCACGCCCTTGGCGGGCGGGTCGCTGTCGGCCTGTGCGCAGACCTATTTCGCGCAGTCCGAACAGATCCCGACCCGTTTTGCGCTGACCTATGGCCGCAGCCAGACCCCAGGCGAGGCTGCGCATTGGCGTGCCGGTGGCGTGATGCTGCAGCACATGCCCAAGGCCTCGCCATTTGCCACGGGCGAGGGTGGGTCGGGCGAGCAGGGGCTGCTTGCCGCGGCCGATCTTTTGTCCGACGACGAAGGTGAAAACTGGACCCGCGCCAATGTGCTGCTGGATACGGTCGATGATCTGGAACTGATCGGGCCAAGCGTCACGCCAACCGACCTGCTGGTCCGCCTGTTCCACGAAGAAGGGCCGCGTGTCTATGACGCGCAGCCCATCACATTCGGCTGCACCTGTTCGGAAGACCGCGTGCGGCAAAGCCTGTCGATCTATTCGGCCAAGGACATCGCCACGATGACTACGGACGAAGGCACGGTGACAGCCGACTGCCAATTCTGCGGGGCGCATTATGTGTTCGCGCCGGAAACCCTTGGCTTTGAAGCCAAGGATGCCAGTGCCTGATCTGCATCAGCGCCTTTTGGATGCGCTGTCCCGCGAGGGGCGCGCATCCAGTGATTTCGACCTCAATCAGGATATCGCGCTGCCGCAGGTGCAACTGACCCCTGCGGCGGTGCTGTTTGCCGTGCGGGCCGAGACGGAAACTGTGATCCTGACCAAACGGTCCGCGCGGTTGAAACACCATCCTGGCCAGATCGCCTTTGCCGGGGGCAAGCAGGATGCGGGCGATGTGTCCTTGACCGCCGCCGCCCTGCGCGAAGCGCATGAAGAAATCGGCCTGTTGTCCGATCAGGTCGATGTGCTGGGTGTGCTGCCGCCGCACCAGACGGTTACCGGCTATCTGATCACGCCTGTTCTGGCTGTGGTTCGCGGCGCTTTTGACGCCAAGCCGGAGGCGAACGAGGTCAGCGAAGTGTTCGAGGTCCCCTTGGCTCATCTGATGAACCCAGCGCATTACCGCACCGAAGGCCGCCATTGGCAGGGGCGCAAGCGGCTGTATTACACGGTGCCATATGGCCCCTATTATGTCTGGGGTGCCACCGCACGTATTTTGCGTGCTTTCGCGGACCGCGTGTCATGACACGTGTCAACGGCGCATGGTTGACCGATCCTGCCGCGCAACAGGTGTGCCGCGTGTTGACGGATGCCGAATATCAGGCGTGGTTCGTCGGCGGTTGCGTACGCAACGCACTGCTGGGCGTGTCTGTCGCCGATCTCGACCTGACCACGGATGCACGGCCTGATGTTGTCACGCAGCTTGCCACGGCCGCAGGGCTGAAGGTGATCCCGACGGGGATCGACCATGGAACAGTCACTGTTGTTGCCCAAAACACCCCTTTCGAGGTCACGACCTTTCGCCGCGATGTGGCGACGGACGGCAGGCGCGCTGTCGTCGCTTTTGCCGATACGATGGTCGAAGATGCCCGCCGCCGTGATTTCACGATGAATGCGCTTTATGCGGGACCCGATGGGGTGGTTGTCGATCCTTTGGGTGGCTTGCCCGACCTTTTCGCCCGCCACGTCCGGTTCATCGAGGATGCCGATCAGCGGATCAGGGAAGATTACCTGCGCATCCTGCGGTTTTTCCGGTTCCATGCGTGGTACGGGGCCGATGGCCTTGATCCCGAAGCGCTGGCCGCCTGTGCCGCCAATATCGACGGGCTGGCCAGCCTGTCGCGCGAAAGGGTCACGGCAGAGATGTTCAAGCTGCTCTCCGCCCCCGATCCAGCTCCGGCTGTTGCCTCGATGGCGGCGGCGGGCGTTCTGGCGCAGATCCTGCCGGGCGCGGATGCAGCACCGCTTGCCGTTCTGGTCCATATCGAAGGCGTGGCAGGCCTGCCACCGTCGGCCATTCGCCGATTGGGTGCGCTGGGCGGTGATCCTGCGGGCGCGCTGAAGTTGTCCAAGAGGGATGCGCTGGCGCTTGAACATATGCGATCCGATCTGCCCTTGCCAGAGCTTGCCTATCGTCACGGGGCCGAGGCTGCGATCAACAAGGCAGCGATCACGGCGGCGGTGCTAGGGCAAGAACTAGACACTAACATAGTCAAAAATGCGCAATTCGCGGCCAGCCGGACCTTTCCCCTGCAAGCCGCTGACCTGATGCCCGACCTGAACGGGCCAGCCTTAGGCCAAGCGATGAAAAAGGCCGAGGCGGTCTGGATCGCCTCGGACTTTACCATGACAAAGGCAGATTTGCTCCTAGAGTTGCGCGGATAGTTTTCCTTTCGCCCAAACATCTGTATCAGGGACGCCTACATCCCAAGGCAGACATCATGTTCCGGTTTTTCGAAGAACTGGTCGATCCCTATACCCCGTATCAGGAGACCGACACGCCGCCCAAGCGGCTCTATGCGTTCCTACGGGCCTATGCAGAACCGTTCCGCGCGGTCTTCTGGGTGACGGGGGCGCTGTCGGTCATTGTCGCTGCGGTGGAAATCTGGCTGATTTCCTATCTGGGGCGGCTGATCGATATCCTGCAAAGCGGCACCCCGTCCGAGGTTTGGACGCGACATGGCACCGAACTGATCCTTGTGGCGCTGTTCATCCTGACACTGCGGCCTGCGGTGCATGTGTTGCAGGTGATGTTGCTGAACAACACGATCCTGCCGAATTTCGGCACCTTGGTCCGCTGGCGGGCGCATCGGCATGTGCTGCGCCAGTCAGTCGGCTGGTTCGAGGATGATTTCGCAGGCCGCATCGCCAACCGGATCATGCAAACCCCGCCCGCCGCGGGCGAGGTCGTGTTCCAGCTGTTCGACGCAATCACTTTTGCCATCGCCTATATCATTGGGGCGATCATCCTTTTGGGTGATGCCGATATGCGGCTGATCCTGCCTTTGTTGGTCTGGCTGATCCCCTATCTGTTCCTGCTGCGTTGGGTCGTGCGCCGGATCGGTCCCGCATCCGAGGCATCGTCGAACGCGCGCAGCGTGGTGACGGGGCGCGTCGTCGATAGCTATACCAATATCCATTCGGTCAAGATGTTCGCGCATCACGACAGCGAAATCGCCTATGCCAAGGACGCGATCGAAAACGCGCGCCGCACATTCCAGCATGAAATGCGGCTTTATACGCTGATGGATGTGGTGCTGATGCTGCTGAACGGTCTGTTGATCGTGGGCGTTGTCGGCTGGGCAATCTGGCTGTGGGGCGGGGGCTTGGCAACGCTGGGTGTGGTTGCGGTGGCGACATCGCTGACCCTGCGGCTCAATGCGATGTCGGGCTGGATCATGTGGGCGATCAGCAACTTTTTCCGCGAACTTGGCGTCGTGTCCGAAGGGATGCAGACGATTGCGCAGCCGATCACATTGCTGGACCACTCGCGCGACGACCTGCGCGTGACGGCGGGGGCGGTGACGATCAACGATCTGTCGCATCATTACGGGCGCGATAAGGGCGGGCTGGACCGGATCACTTTGCACATCAATCCGGGCGAAAAGGTCGGGCTGGTCGGCCAGTCGGGCGCGGGCAAATCTACCTTGGTCAAACTGCTGTTGCGGTTCTACGACATCGAACAAGGCAGCATCGCCATCGACGGGCAGGACATTGCCAAGGTCACCCAAGATAGCCTGCGCCGCGCCATTGGGATGGTGCAGCAGGATTCATCCTTGCTGCATCGGTCGGTGCGCGAAAACATCCTTTACGGCAACCCCGACGCCACCGAGGACCAGATGATCGCCGCTGCAAAACAGGCTGAGGCGCATGATTTCATCCTGCGTCTGGAGGATAGCGAAGGGAACCAAGGTTACGCCGCGCGCGTTGGCGAACGTGGCGTGAAACTGTCGGGCGGCCAGCGACAGCGGATCGCGCTTGCCCGTGTCATGCTAAAGGATGCCCCCATTTTGCTGTTGGACGAAGCGACCAGCGCGCTAGATAGCGAGGTAGAGGCCGCCATTCAGCAAACGCTTTACGGCATGATGGCCGGCAAGACGGTGATCGCGATTGCGCACCGCCTTTCGACAATCGCGCAGATGGACAGGATTATCGTCATGGACCAAGGCCGCATCATCGAGGATGGGACGCATGACGCGCTGCTGGCGCAGGGCGGGCAATATGCGCGGTTCTGGGCACGGCAATCGGGCGGGTTTCTGGGGCAGGATGCATCGTGAAACCTGAACGCTGGATCGACCCGTTCGAGCGCGCAGAAGGCCCGCCGCCGCAGACGCTGATGGCGTTTTTGCGCTGGTGTCTGGGTGGCGCGATGCCTGTGATCGGGCTTGGCGCTTTTGTGTCGGCGCTGGCGGGTCTCTTGGAGGTCGCGACTGCGCTGATGCTAGGCTGGGTCATCGACGCCGCCATCGAGAGCGAGGCGCAATCCTATTTCAGCACGAACCTGTGGTTACTGGTCGGTGTCGGTGCGTTTTTCGTGATCCTGCGGCCAGTGATCCTTGGCCTGTCGGGGATGTTCCAAGGCGTCGTTTTGGGGCCATCGCTGAACAACCTCGTGCTGTCACGCCTGCACCGCCATTCGCTCGGCCAGTCGGTCACGTTCTTTGACAATGATTTCGCGGGCCGCATCGCACAGAAACAGATGCAGGGCGCGCGGGCGACGACGGATTTTGTGGTCGATATGATCCAGACCGTTGCCTATGCGCTGGCCTCGCTTGTCGGGTCGGTCGTGCTGCTGCTGACGATTGATTACCGCACCGCAGGTGTGCTGGCGCTGTGGGTGCTGGGTTACATCTGGCTGATTACTTTCTACATGCCGCGCATCCGCACGCGGTCGCAGGCGCGTGCCGCGAAACGCGCGATGGTGACAGGGCAGGTCGTCGATACGATCACCAATATCAAGACGGTCAAGCTGTTTGCGCATGACGCATTCGAGGATCGCGCCGCCACCGATGCGATGGAAACCTATTGGGGGTCCGCCGTGCGTTTCGGCTGGCTGTCCACATCATTCCGGTTCTGGCTGATGGGGCTGGGCGGGCTGCTGCCCGTGCTGCTGGTGGGTACAACGCTCTATTTCTGGTCGGTCGGTGCCGCGACAGCGGGTGATATTGCCGCTGCCGGGGCCATTTCGCTGCGGCTGGCGCAGATGACCGGCTGGGTCAGTTTCACGCTGATGGGCATCTACGCCAATGTGGGCGAGATCGAGGATGCCATGCAAACCCTGTCGCCCGCGCACCAGCTGACCGATGCGCCAAACGCGGTCGAGCTGAAGCCCAAGGGCGGTGCGATCGAATTGCGCGATGTGACCTTCAGCTATGGCGGCGGGCCGGGGGGCCTTGACCATGTCAGCCTGTCCATCGCCTCGGGTGAAAAGCTGGGGATCGTGGGCGCGTCGGGGGCGGGGAAATCCACGCTCGTCGCGCTCCTGCTGCGGCTTTACGATACCGAGGACGGGCAAGTCCTGATCGACGGCCATGATATCCGCGACGTGACGCAGGAAAGCCTGCGCCGCCAGATCGCCATGGTCACGCAGGAAACGGCGATGTTCAACCGCTCCGCCCGCGACAATATCCGCTATGGCAAACCCGACGCCACGCAGGAAGAGGTCGAGGCGGCCGCGATCAAGGCCGAGGCGCATGGATTCATCCAAAGCCTGCGCGATTTCAAAGGGCGCAAGGGCTACGATTCCCATCTGGGCGAACGGGGGGTGAAACTGTCCGGCGGCCAGCGCCAGCGCATCGCCATTGCCCGCGCCATCCTGAAAGACGCGCCGATCCTTGTGCTGGACGAAGCGACCAGCGCGCTCGATTCCGAGGTCGAGGCGGCCATTCAGGACTCTCTCGACATCATCATGAACGGCAAGACGGTCATCGCTATCGCGCACCGGCTGTCCACATTGGCGGCGATGGACCGGATCGTCGTGCTTGACGGCGGGCGCATTGTGGAACAAGGCACCCATGACGACTTGTTGGCCAAGGCGGGGCTCTATGCCCGCTACTGGAACCGGCAGTCGGGTGGTTTCATCAATGTGCAGGATGCTGCGGAATAAATGCTGACAATCGAAAGCCTGACCCATCTGGGGCTTGGCCGCGCCTCTGACGGGCGGTCGCTGATCCCGCGCGTGTTGCCGGACGAAGAAATCGACGTGGCCCAGGACGGGACCGTGCGGATCGTCACGCCGTCGGTGGACCGCGTTGCACCGCCATGCCGCCATTTCAAAAGCTGCGGTGGCTGTGCCATGCAACATGCCAGCGACGAATTCGTGGCAGGCTGGAAACAGGACATTGTCGCGCGTGCGCTGGCGGCCCACGGCCTGCACCCAGATTTCCGCCCCATCGCCACATCGCCGGCCCAGTCGCGGCGCCGTGCCAAATTTGCAGGGCGGCGCACTAAAAAGGGCGCGCTGGTCGGGTTTCACGGCAAGGCATCGCATACGCTGATCGACGTGCCGGACTGTCAGCTGGTCACGCCAGCCTTGCTTGCGACCATGCCCGCCTTGCAGGAACTGACGCTGCTGGCCGCATCCCGCAAGGGCGAGGTTGATCTGACCGTCACCGAAACGGCGCTGGGCGCGGATGTGCTGGTCGGCACCGACAAGGACCTGACGCCCGACCTGCGCGTGACCTTGGCGGCGCTGGCCAATGCGCATGGGCTGTCGCGGCTGGTGTGGAACGATGAACCCGTTGTCACGATCAACCCGCCCGATCAGGATTTCGGCGGCACCAAGGTGACACCGCCCCCCGGTGCGTTCTTGCAAGCGACCAAAGCGGGCGAGACGGCCTTGCTGGCCGCTGTGGACGAGATCACGCAAGGTGCATCGCGCATCGTCGATCTGTTCGCAGGCTGCGGGACCTTTACCCTGCCGCTGGCCGCGCGGGCCGAGGTGCACGCGGTGGAATCCGAATCCGCCATGCTGACAGCACTTGACCGTGGCTGGCGTGCAGGCCGCAACCTGCGCAAGGTCACGACCGAGACGCGCGACCTGTTCCGCCGCCCGCTGGAACCCGACGAATTCGCGAAATATGACGCCGTCGTCATCGACCCGCCCCGCGCGGGTGCCGAGGCGCAGATCGAGGCGCTGGCAAGGTCCGATATCAAGACCATCGCGATGGTGTCGTGCAATCCGGTCACCTTTGCGCGCGACGCAAAGGTCCTGATCGACGCTGGTTTCGCAATGCCTTGGGTGCAGGTCGTGGACCAGTTCCGCTGGTCGCCGCATGTGGAAATGGTATCACCCTTCACACGAAAATGAACGCTGCGACAGAAAAGCTGCTAGGTAGAGGGAAATGTTTACCCTAAGCATGAAAACAGGCGGCGCAGACCGCGGTTTTTTCGGGCAGTGACATGATTTCAAGACGTACAATGATGATGGGCGCCGCAGCAGGCGTCGCTGGGTGTTCTTCTTCGACAGCACCAGAGGTTCCGGCATATTTCGGGCCGGAAGTGACGCGGATTCAGGTATTCAAAGAGCAGCGCACGATGCAGCTGCTGCACAATAGCAGCCTTTTGCGGCAATACCGGATTGATCTGGGCTTTGATCCCAAGGATCACAAGCAGCAGGAAGGCGACGGGCGCACGCCAGAGGGTGCCTATCTGATCGACCGCCAGAACCCCAACAGCCGCTTCCATCTTTCGATCGGGATTTCCTATCCGAATGCGGACGATGTGGCGCGCGCCCGCGCGATGGGCGTCAAACCGGGCGGTGACATCTTCATTCACGGCACCCCGTCGCAGTGGGTCGGCGTGCCGGACTGGACATGGGGCTGTATCGCTGTGACCAATACAGAAATGGAAGAAGTCTATTCCATGGTACGACTGGGCACCAAGATCTTCATTTACGCGTGACGGGCGTGTCCTGACGAGGTCAGGACAAACCGCCGGCAAAACCGGGCGCTGTGCCCATGTTCAGCGTCCACCACAACTTGCCAGCCGATTCCTGAAACCAGGAAAAGCCCATCAAGCGTGCGTTGGGGTCCATGATCACGGATCGGGTGCGTTCGTCACCCATCCACGCCGTCAGGGTCGCCAATTCTGATTCGTAGGATTCCGAGATATTCTCGCCCAGGAACCTGCCTCGGAAACCTGCGCGCTGTGCCCGCAAGACCGGACTGGACCCGTCAGCACCGAACAGCCAAGGCCGGTTCTGGATCGACATATCGCGCGCATGGGTCGCTGCCGCCGCATTCAGTTGCGGATCAAGCGCGACAGGCGCGAGGTTCGCGGCCTGACGCAGCGAATTGACACTGTCCAGCATGCGGAATTTGACCGCCGCCTCTTCGCCGGGGGCGATGATATAGGCTGTCGGCAACGGCAGACCGTCGGGGCCCAACGGAAGGTTTGGTCTACCGGCGCAAGCGGATAGACCTGCTGCGGCGAGGCCGAAAATCATTGCGCGTCTGTACATCTGGATTCTCTTGCTAACAGTTCAGCGTCGTTTAGCGGGATTGCCGCATAAGTTCAAACCCACATCGCCGTGACTTGAACAAGTTTGCATGCGACGAATCTGCCCATCATCAGCGGCGTGGACCCGAGATCAGCTGCACAAGCCGCCCGAAGATGGATGTCGGAATACCCCGAGGTGGCGCGCTCGCGGCTTTTTGGCGCGCAGCTTCTTGGGCCAGTTCCTGCTGCCTGATCCGCTGACGCGACGCACCTTCGCGCGCGGCAGAAGTTTCGGCATTGAACTCGTTGACCCATTCGGGTGCCCTGCGCGGTTCCGACACGGGTTGTGACACCACGGAACGCGGTTCGCGCGGTTCGGAATTCAGCACATAATTGTTGGTTTCATTCACCAGCTTTGTCAGCGTCTTGCCCAGCTCTTTGGGCGGTTTGATCTTGCGGGCGACCTTGGTGGCGCGCAGGGGGGCGATCATATCGGCCCATGCGCGTGCGGACTGGATCCTGTCCTTGGGCAGAATTTTCATGGCTTTGTCGATGGCGGCCAGAAATTCCGGTTCATAGGCGTCGAAACGGCCGGCAAGCGGCTTGCACGGGTCGGGATTCCGGCTTGCGAATTCCTGCATGCGGGTCTGGCTGTTCGGCGGGGCCTCGCCGCTGATGACGTGATAGAACGTGGCGGCCAGCGCATAAAGGTCGCTGGACGGCGATTGCTTGCCCCCCGCGAAATAGAATTCCTGTGGCGAATACCCGTCCTTGACGATCAGCACCGTGGACAATGCGCGCGTCTCCCGGCTGGCCTCTTCGCGGGCGGCGCCGAAATCGATCAGAACGGGGCTGCCCCATTTGTCGAGCAGGATGTTGTCCGGTGAAATGTCACGATGCAGCAGGTCCTGCGCATGGACCAGATCGACCGCGTCCAACACCTTGATCAGGATATCCTTGACCTGATCCGGCGACAGGTCCTCGCGTTCGTTCTTGATGACATACAGCAGATCGCGCCCGTCGATCAGGTCCAGCACCATATAGGCCGTATCGTTATCCTCGAAGATGCGGTGCACGCCGACAATGTTGGGATGGCGCATCTTGGCGATGCTGCGTGCCTCGCGCATGAACATTTCAACGATCGCGCGATACTTTTCGAAATGGGTATGTGACCGGACCATGACCCGTTTGCCTTCGCGGCGGCAAAACACCTCCGGAAAGCATTCCTTGATCACGACTTTCCGTTCCAGGTAATTGTCCTGGGCCAGATATGTGATGCCAAACCCACCGTTGCTGAGCGGTCTCAGGATCGTAAATTGATCCCCGAGGAGTGTCGTACCCCGGACAAGAGCCTCCGTCCGTTCCGGCTTAGCTGCATCACTGCCTAAAGGCTTCGCTGCATCCATAATTCACCAAACATCGCGCCAAAAAAGACGCGCCTTCACACACACTACACACACTACATACCGCTATATTATGGTGTCTTTTGGGCATCTGACGGCACAGTTTATGTCAGGAGACCGCCAGAACTGCGTCAACCAGAGCGATTAAACACGGTTTTGACATATAAACGAAGGAATGACCATGCGTCCTGATCGTGCATAGAAAATTTCAAGGAACAGTGTTGCAACGAAATAACGTTACGTCACGAATCGCCTTTGGCAGGTGCTTGCCGCCGCACGGGCGCGCGGCTTGTCGTCAGCACGTTGCCATCCGTATCGCACACCAGACGGACCCTTTGCCCGTCATACCAGAAGGTCAGTCTGATTCTGCCCTCGTCCTCGCCCACGCCGGTTTCGGACTGGCTGGTGATTGCGCCCGCTCGCATCTTTGCGGGCACCTCGGCAGGTGGAATGCCCAGCAAGGGGCCAAGGTCCGCAGCGTCGACGGTCAAGCCGTGTTCGGTCCTGCGTACCTTCACCTTGCGTCCTTTTCAGTCCAGCCAGCCTTTGAGGTTCTTGTCGATCACACCGCACAGCGCGTCGATATGCGCGGCATCGTCGTTGAGGCAGGGGATATAGGTGAAATGCTCGCCACCCGCCTCTTCAAAGCTTTCCTTGATCTCTTCGTTGATCTCTTCCAGCGTTTCGATGCAATCGGCGGAAAACGCAGGCGCGCAGACGGCGATATGCTTGATCCCGTCATCTTCTGCCAGACGTGCGACTTCCTTCACCGTGTAGGGTTTCAACCATTCTTCAGGGCCAAAGCGCGACTGGAACGTCGTCTTGATCTGGGTATTGTCCCAGCCCAGCCGTTCTTTCAGCAGGCGCGTCGTTTTCTGGCACTGGCAATGATAGGGATCGCCTTCGCGCAGATAGCGTTCCGGCACACCGTGGTAGGAACAGATCAGCATCTCGGGCTTGTGTTCGGCCGCAGCATAGGCCTTTTCGATGGATTGCGCCAAAGCCTCGATATAGGCCGGTTCCTCGAAATAGGGTTCGACCACCCGCGCGATGGGCTGCCATTTTTCATCCATCAGCGCCCGAAAGAACTGGTCGTTCGCGGTCGCCGATGTCGCACCCGCGTAATGCGGATAAAGCGGGAAGAACAGGATCTTGGTGCAGCCGGCCTCGACCATCTCGCGGACTTTGGACTTGGTGGACGGGTTGCCGTAACGCATGCAGAAATCGACGCGCACATCGTCGCCGTACCGCTCGACCATCTGCTTCTTGATCGCCGCCGTCTGCGCCTTGGTGATCGTCATCAAGGGGCTTTCGTTGGCCTCTTCGTTCCAGATGGATTTATAGGCAGCGCCCGATGAAAACGGCCGCTTGGTCAGGATCACCAGCTGCAACAGCGGCTGCCAGAGCCATGCGGAATAATCGATCACCCGCTTGTCGGACAGAAATTCGTTCAGATACCGCCGCATCGACCAGTAATCCGTCGCATCAGGTGTGCCGAGGTTCGCGACAAGAATACCGACCCGCGCGGGTTTGATCGCGGGATGGTCCTTGCCTGCGTGGACAGGACAGGTCGCAGGGCGTTCCGTGTCAGCGGATGTGTGTGCGTCGAACATGGTCATGACCCTTTGGTTATCGTCATTTGAACGGCAGTTAAATGGTATACGCGCCAAATCAATCCTTGGACCTTTCCAGCGGCATTTCTTTCGCGCCCAAGGCATCGGCAAGCCTGTTTTTTGCGCTGCCGGGGCGCAGAGGTTGCGGTTGGGTATCGGCGGGGGCCCAGCCTGTCAGCATGATGATCTCGAACGTGGCATCCACGCGGTTGTCGGCATTGCGGTAATGCTGCGCATAGATGCTGGAGGCCTGCGTCAGCACCTTGCGCCGCGTCATCGACCGTAAACGCTGTGTCAGCGCATTTGTTTCACCCATCTTGCGCAGGTCGTGCATCAGGTGGAACATGTTGGCATAGCTGACGGTGGTCTTGGCCCCGTCCGCCACCGGCAGCGCCAGCCCCGCGCGTTGCAATAACGCCCCCAGATCACGGATTTCGCCCATCGGGGCGACGCGCGGCGACAAACCGCCCGTAACCGCTGCCTCTGCCTCGGCCAAAGACGTGCGCAATTCATGCAGCGTCTGCCCGCCAAGACAGGCCGCCAGCAACAACCCGTCCGGTTGCAAGGCATGGCGGCACTGCACCAACTGCCCGACCGGATCGTTCGCCCAATGCAGCCCCATCACATGCAGCACCAGATCATGCGCACCGGGCGTCAGCGCCAGCGTGTCATCGTCTGGCACGATCACGGCCTGCGGATAGCGCGCACGCCAGAAATCGGGGAAGCCGGTGACGATCGCCATCGACGTAAACGACCTGTTAACCTCGATCAGTCTTTCCTGCAGTTCATCGGCAATCACGTCATGCAGGAACAGATGATCCTGCAGCGCGCGGGCGCGATGCCGCTGCAAGGCGGTCCGGTCAACAAGAGGGGGCGGCATGGTCATGTCGCCCATGTAGGGTGCAATGATGCGGATGCAAAGCGTGATCAGGGCGATCTATCCGGCGCAATGCGTCGCATGCGAAACAATGACCGAGGCTGAAAACGGCCTGTGCGGTCCCTGCTGGCGCGACACCCAGTTCATCGATGGCACGATCTGCGACACTTGCGGGACCCCCTTGCCCGGCGACAGCGACGGCCAGCGCCTGCAATGCGACGATTGCATGGTGATCGCGCGCCCGTGGGAAAGGGGGCGCGCGGTGCTGATCTACAAGGGCATCGGGCGCAGGCTTGTGCTGGGGCTCAAACACGGCGACCGTACCGATCTGGCACAGCCGATGGGGTTGTGGATGGCACGGGCTGCACAGGCGCTGATCCATCCCGACACGGTCGCCGTGCCTGTGCCCCTGCATTGGACGCGTCTGCTGCGGCGGCGCTATAATCAGGCGGGGCTGCTGGCGCAGGTCATCGCCCGCGACTTGCAACGCCCCGTCTGTGTCGATGCGCTGCTTCGCCCGCGCAAGACCGCCCCCTTGGAAGGGCACAGCCGCGACGCGCGCTTTGCTGCGCTCACGGGACAGATCACTGCCAACCCCCGGCAAAAGGCGCAGATCGCGGGCAAACCCGTGCTGCTGGTCGATGACGTGATGACCTCCGGCGCGACGCTGGCCGCCTGCTCTGATGCGCTTTTGCAAGGCGGTGCAACACGGGTTTCGACGATAACACTGGCACGCGTCGTCAAGGATGCCTAAATCACGCATGACACAGCCAAAGGAGCGCTGTCATGCACAACGTCGAAATCTACACCAAACCCACCTGCGGCTACTGTCACATGGCCAAGCGGGTGCTGACCGCAAAAGGCGTCAGCTTTACCGAAGTGAACATCACCGCCCAGCCGGAAAAGCGCGCCGAGATGATCGAGCGCGCCAAAGGTGGCAGCACCGTGCCGCAAATCTTCATCGGCGGCAAACACGTGGGCGGCTGCGATGACCTGATGGCGCTGGACCGGCAAGGCAAGCTCGACGCCCTGCTGTCTGCATGAAGGCGGGGCTGGTCCAGCTTTGCGCGGGCGATGACCCCGTCGCCAACCTTGCCGCGACGCGCGACCTGATCGCGCAGGCGGCGGCACAGGGTGCAGGGTTCGTGCTGACGCCCGAAGTCACGAATTGCGTCTCGCAAGACAGGGCGCACCAGCGCGCGGTTCTGCAATCCGAAAGTGACGACATCACGCTGGCCGGATTGCGCGAAACAGCGCGCGATCTGGGCATCTGGCTGTCGATCGGGTCGCTTGCGCTCAAGACCGACGGTGACGACGGGCGTTTTGCCAACCGGTCCTTCCTGATCGGCCCTGACGGGGGGATCGCAGCGCGCTATGACAAGATCCACATGTTCGACGTGGATGTGTCGGCCACCGAAACCTTCCGCGAATCGGCAGGGTTCCGCCCCGGAGACAGGGCCGTCGTCGCGCAAACACCTTTCGCGCGGATCGGCCTGACGATCTGCTACGACATCCGTTTCGCCTATCTGCACCGCGCGCTGGCACAGGCGGGCGCGGATATCCTGCTTGTCCCCGCCGCCTTTTCGCCCGTCACAGGGGCCGCGCATTGGGAACCTCTGCTGCGTGCGCGGGCCATTGAAACAGGGTGCTATGTGCTGGCCGCTGCCCAGACGGGCACACATCCGATCAAGCACGGCAAGCCGCGCCAGACGCATGGCCACAGCATGGCGATTGCGCCATGGGGCGAGGTTCTGGTGGATATGGGCACAGAGACAGGCACAGCCATTGTTGATCTTGACCTAGCGGAAGTGGCAAAGTCACGGCAGCGCATTCCGGCGCTGACCCATGATCGCCCTTTCGAAGGTCCCTGATGCCCGACAATGCCACCAGCCTTGCCGTTTCCCTGTTCAGCGAAATCCTCGCCGTGGACCAGCTTGCGCGTGCGTCCGTGGCCAAGGTGCTGCCCAAGGGTATGGAATTGTCGCATTTTTCTGTGCTGAACCATCTCGCCCATGCGGGGGCCGAACGCTCGCCCGCGCAACTGGCCAAGACGTTCCACCTGACGCGGGGTGCGATGACGAACACGCTGCACAAACTGGAATGGGCAGGCTGGGTGCATATCCGCCCCGACTGGGACGATGCGCGCCGCAAGATGGTGTCGATCAGCCCTTCCGGCCTGTCCGCCCGCGACGCGGCCATCGCCGCCATCGCCCCTGTCATCGCCGAAGCGGTGACAAAGGTGGGCGAGGAAAAAGTCCGCATCGCCCTGCCGGTGCTGCGCGAAATGCGGCTCAAACTCGGCCAGATCGACTAGGCCCCTCATCTTCCGAGCCTAAATATCCCCGCCGGAGGCCTGAAAGTCCTTATTCTTTCGTCGCGGCCGTCACATAGTTCACCGACAGGTCACGATCACTGATCGCCCATGTGAACCGCAGCGGGTTGAACACGAACCCCTTGCGGTCGACCGGAGTCAGCCCGGCCTTTTCCAGTAACGCGAACAATTCGTCGGGTGTGATGAACTTCGCCCATTCATGCGTGCCCTTGGGCAGCCAGCGCATCACCCATTCCGCCCCGACAATCGCCATGGCGAATGATTTTGGGTTGCGGTTGATGGTCGAGCAGATGTGCAAACCGCCCGGTTTCAGCAATTGCTGGCAGGCCGTCAGATAGCCCAAGGGGTCGGCCACATGTTCCACGACCTCCATGTTCAGCACGATGTCGAATTGTTCGCCTGCCTCTGCCAGCGCCTCGGCGGTGGTGTGGCGATAGTCGATCTCCAGCCCCGATTGCGCAGCATGGACCTGCGCGACGGGGATATTCCGCTCGGCCGCATCGGCCCCCACGACCGCAGCCCCCAGCCGTGCCATGGGTTCGCAAAGCAAACCCCCGCCGCAACCGATATCCAGCAACCGCAGCCCCGCAAAAGGCGCAGGCCCCTGCAGGTCGCGGCCGAATTCTGCGGCAATCTGGCGCGTGATGTAATCAAGCCGGACAGGGTTCATCATGTGCAACGGCTTGAACTTGCCGTTCAGGTCCCACCATTCGGCGGCCATCGCCTCGAACTTGGCGATCTCGGACGGGTCGACGGTGTTGGTTGCGGACATTTTCTTGGCTCCGGTGCTTACGGCGGTCATGGTTTCTTGTTTCATTCCGCGATATAGGGTGCCTATGGACAAAGTCGTAGGACAAAAGCGCCAAGGTGCCCACCTTTATCCCCCCGTTGATCCCTTTGATCAGCGGATTCTGGATGTGGGCGACGGGCACCGGCTTTATGTCGAACAATGCGGCAATCCCGCAGGTATCCCCGTCGTTGTTCTTCACGGCGGCCCGGGTGGCGGATGCAGCCCCGCGATGCGCCGCTATTTCGATCCGGCTGTTTTCCGTGTCGTGCTGTTCGACCAGCGTGGCTGCGGCAAATCGCGGCCCCATGCCAGTGTGACGGCGAATACGACATGGCATCTGGTCGCGGATATCGAACAGATCCGGCAGACCTTGGGCATCGACCGTTGGATCGTGTTTGGCGGGTCATGGGGGGCGACGTTGGCGCTGATCTATGCGCAGGCGCATCCTGACAGGGTCGCGGCGCTGACCCTGCGGGGTGTCTTCCTGATGACGCAGCCCGAACTCGACTGGTTCTACGGCGGTGGTGCAGGAAAATTCTGGCCCGATCTCTGGGCGCGGTTCGCTGGCATGATCCCCGCCGATGAACACGGCAACCTGATCGCCGCTTATCACCGGCGGCTGTTTTCCGGCGATCTGCCGCTGGAAACCCGCTATGCCCGCGCCTGGGCGTCATGGGAAAACGCGCTGGCCGCAATGGACAGTGACGGGCTGACAGGCGAAAGCCCAGCCGACTATGCCCGCGCTTTTGCGCGGCTGGAGAACCATTATTTCCACAATGCGGGGTTCCTGTCGGCGGATCAGCAGATCCTGCATCCCGCCCAAATGGCGCGGATCGCGGGCATCCCCGGCATCATCGTGCAAGGGCGTTACGACATGATCTGCCCCCCAGTGTCGGCGTATAAACTGGCGCAGGCCTGGCCCAAGGCGCGACTGGCGATGATTGGGCGCGCGGGCCATGCGCTGTCCGAACCGGGCATTAGTGCCGAACTTGTGCGCAGCATGGACAGCTTTGGTGCGCAGCGGGCGATGCTCGGGCTTTAACCTTTACAGACGCAGATCAGCCGTTACAGTCGCCTGTAATGAACAGGGAACTTCTGGCTTGGGCAACGTCCTGACGATTATTCTGCAGCGGCTGGCACTTGGCTTTCTGACGCTGCTTGTTGTGTCGGTTGTGATTTTCGTCGCGGTAAACCTTTTGCCAGGCGATTTCGCGCAATCCATTCTGGGGCAAGGGGCAACGCCGGAATCCGTTGCCGCCATCCGCCGCGATCTGGGTCTCGATCAACCGATGGTCACGCGGTATTTCAGCTGGCTTGGCGGTGCCTTGCAGGGTGATTTCGGGTCCAGTTTCGCACAGGCCAGCTTTGCCAATTTCACCGGGTCCGATTCCGGTGCTGGCAGCGTCGCGCAACAGATCGGCCCGCGTTTCGCCAATACGATGTTTCTGGCCGCTGTCAGCGCCGCAATCGCCGTGCCATTTGCGATTGTGCTGGGCGTGCTGGCAGCACTTTACCGCAATTCCATCTTTGACCGTGCGACCAACATTTTCACGCTGTCGTCCATCTCCAGCCCCGAGTTTTTCCTCGCCTATGTGCTGATCCTCTTTTTGGCCGTGCTGAACCCGATCCTGCCTGCGGTGTCCAATATCTTTGCGGATATGTCGTTCAGCGATCGGCTGGAAAAGACGCTGCTGCCCGCGCTGACGCTGACGCTGGTGGTGACCGCGCATATGATGCGGATGACGCGGGCCGCGATCATCAACCTGCTGTCGTCCCCCTATATCGAGATGGCGCGTTTGAAAGGCATGTCGCCCTTGCGTGTGATCGTGCGCCACGCGCTGCCCAATGCGCTGGCGCCGATCATCAACGTCGTGGCGATCAACCTTGCTTATCTGATCACCGGCGTCGTCGTGGTCGAAGTGGTCTTCGTCTATCCCGGCATCGGCCAGTTGTTCGTGGACAGCGTCAAATTCCGTGACATTCCCGTCGTGCAGGCCTGCTGCCTGATCTTTGCGGCCGCCTATATTCTGCTGAACCTTACGGCGGATATCATGTCGATCCTGTCCAACCCGCGGCTGAGGCATCCCAAATGATCTGGTTCGCTGCTGCATTGCTGGGTTTTGCGGCCTTGGCCTGGGGGTTCCGGTTCGCGGGGCAAGCGGCGACAGGGCGTGCCCCCTATTTTCGCGACATGACCTTTGGGGTGGCTTACGGCTATATCCTTGCGGTCGCCGCGCTGGTCTGGCTGGTTTGGGCCTATACCCAAGGGCGCAGCGCCGATCTGGCGGTCGCCAACAAGTTCTTTTTCCTGCGCATCGCGGTCGAAGGCTTTATCATCTTCTCCATCGCTGCATGGCTGTTCCGCCTGCTTGGGCGCAGCGTCGGGACAAAACAGACCAAACGCCTGTTCCGGTCCATGCCGCTGACTGCCGCATTCGGGATCATGATGATCCTGATCTATGTGTTCGTTGCTATTTTCGCATCTTTCCTTGCCCCTTACGGACAGGCCGAGATCATTCGCGGCGTGCCGGCCAATATCATGCCGGGGGGTGACATCGCGCTGGGCGGCAACCCCGATTTCCCGCTGGGCACCGACCAGATCGGCCGCGATATCCTGAGCCGGTTGATCTATGGCGCGCAGAATACGGTGGGCATCGCCTTTGTCACTACGGTGATCGCGTTCCTGCTGGGCGGCAGTATGGGCTTTCTGGCGGCGACGCTAGGCGGCTGGCTCGACCAGTTGCTATCGCGGATCGTCGATGTGCTGATGGCAATTCCGTCGCTGATCTTCGCGCTGTTGTTGATGACCATCGCCAGCGTCTGGGCGCCGCGCCTTGGCATCCCGCAGACCTATTTCATGATCCTGATCATCGCGGTGATCGACAGCACGCGCGTTTACCGGCTGGCGCGTGCTGTCGGGCAGAATATCGTGGTGATGGATTATATTGAGGCGGCCAAGCTGCGCGGCGAAGGTCTGGGATATCTGATGTTCAAGGAAATCCTGCCCAATGCGACCTCGCCCTTGCTGGCCGAATTCGGGCTGCGGTTCTGTTTCGTGTTCCTGACCATCGCGTCGCTGTCGTTCCTTGGGGTGGGGATCCAGCCGCCTTTGGCTGACTGGGGGACGATGGTGCGCGATCTGGGCGGCTTCGTGAACTTCGCGCAATTCGCGCCGATGGTGGCAACCCCGCCGCTGCTGGCCGCAGGCGCGATTGCGCTTCTGGCTGTGGCGGTGAATTTCGTCGTGGATTGGATGCTGCACCGTTCCTCGGGGCTGAAGGACTGACATGACGCAAGCCTCCGACACCACGCCACTGGTCAAGATCCGCGATATCCGGATCGACGGCCGCACTGATGAAACCTGGATCCCGATCATCAAGGGCGTGAACCTGACGCTGCAACGCGGGCAGGTGCTGGGGCTGATCGGGGAATCAGGGGCAGGCAAATCCACGCTGGGGCTGGCCGCGATGGGCTATACCCGCGACGGTGTGCGGATCAGCGGCGGCAGCGTGGAATTCGACGGGATTGACCTGCTGACAGCTTCGGCCGCGGTCAAGCGTGACTTGCTGGGCAAGCGTATCGCCTATGTCGCGCAATCGGCAGCGGCCAGTTTCAACCCCGCCCACCGTCTGATCGACCAGCATGTCGAAGGGCCGGTGCAGCATGGCATCGCCGGACGCAAGGACAGCGCCGAGGATGGCATCGCGCTTTACCGCAAGCTGCGCCTGCCTAATCCTGAGGAAATCGGCTTTCGCTATCCGCATCAGGTGTCGGGCGGGCAGTTGCAGCGCGCGATGACCGCGATGGCGATGTCCTGCCGCCCTGACCTGATCATCTTTGACGAACCGACCACCGCGCTGGACGTGACCACCCAGATCGAGGTGCTGTCGGCGATCCGTGATATCGTGGCGCAATACAATACTGCCGCGATCTATATCACCCATGATCTGGCAGTCGTCGCGCAGATGGCGGACCGGATCAAGGTGCTGCTGCGCGGAGAAGAGGTTGAGACCGCAGATACCCGCACCATGCTTAACGCGCCGACGCAGGAGTATACCAAATCACTTTGGGCGGTGCGCAGCTTTGAACGCCCTGCGAAACCCGCCGTGCAGACGGGGGCCGTGCCCCTTGTCAGCATGCAAAAGGTCGATGCCGCTTATGGCAAGGTGCCGGTGCTGCATGATGTGAGTTTCGATATCCACGCAGGCCGCACCGTCGCCGTCGTCGGCGAAAGCGGGTCGGGCAAATCGACCGCCGCGCGCTGCATCACGGGGCTTTTGCCGCCGAGTTCGGGGCAGATCCTGTTTGATGGCAAGGTCCTGCCTGCCCATTACCGCAAGCGCAGCAAGGATCAGCTGCGGCAAGTGCAGATGATCTACCAGATGGCCGATACCGCGCTGAACCCGCGCATGTCGATCGGGCAGATCATCGCGCGGCCTGTGCAATTTTACCTTGGCCTGACGGGCAAGGCCAAGCGCCAGCGCGTCGATGCCTTGCTGGAACAGATCGAACTGGACCCCGCAGAATACTACAACCGCTTGCCGTCCGAATTGTCGGGCGGGCAGAAACAGCGCATCGGGATCGCGCGCGCCTTGGCCGCCGAGCCGCGTTTCATCATCTGCGACGAAGTCACGTCTGCGCTGGATCAACTTGTCGCGGAAGGCATCCTGCGGCTTTTGGCTAGGTTGCAGGACGAGTTGTCCCTGTCCTATATGTTCATTACGCATGATCTGGCGACGGTGCGGGCCATCGCGGACGAAGTCGTCGTGATGAAGGACGGGCGTGTTGTGGAACAAGGGCCCAAGGCCGAAATGTTCAGCCCGCCGCACCACGCCTACACCGACCTTTTGTTGTCGTCGGTGCCCGAAATGGACCCTGACTGGCTGAGCAATCTGCTGGCTGAACGGGGTGTTGATAATATCGGCGATGCAGCCGTTAATAAACTTTGATCGAATCGTGGTCCAAAGGGCCGTCACGGCATAACAGGGAGAAGACGATATGAGTGGAATTAGCAGACGCGGATTGCTGAAAACGGGTGTCGCCGCAGGCGTGCTCGGGTTGTCGGGGATGCCGCTGCGAGCGCAAAGCCGGGGTGGCAAGTTCACCGCAGGCCTCAGCGGCGCGAACACATCCGACAGTTGGGACGGCCGGACACATTCCGACGTTTTCATGATTTCCGCAGCCCTTGGCGGTGTATTCGACGCGCTGACCGAAGTCGCGGCAGACGGATCGCTGCAGGGCGAGCTGGCGACAAGCTGGGAAGCCAGCCCGGACGCCAAGGTGTGGACATTCAACCTGCGCCAGGGCGTCACCTTCCACAACGGCAAGCCTTTCGGTGCGGATGACGTGATCGAATCGCTGCAACTGCATGTGGCTGAAGGGTCGAAATCCGCCGCCCAGCCGCTGGTCGCCGCGATCACCGAGATGCGCAAGATCACCGACCATCAGGTCCAGTTCACGCTGGAAGCAGGCAATGCCGACTTCCCCTATCTGCTGTCGGATTACCACCTGCTGATGTATCCCGCAGGCCAGATCGAAGAAGCCATCGCTCAAGGCATCGGCACGGGTCTGTACGAAGTCGTGTCTTTCGATCCCGGTGTCCGCTTTGTCGGGCGGCGCTATGCCAATCACTACAAGGGTGACAGCGCCGGTTTCTTCGACGAGGTCGAACTGATCGCGATCAACGACAACACCGCGCGGATGAACGCGCTTTTGACCGGCCAGATTGACGCCGTGAACCGGATCGATTTCCGTCTGGAACCCCTGCTGCGCGCCAACCCCAATGTCCGCATTCAGGAAGTGACCGGCAACCAGCATTACACTTTCCCGATGCTGACCCAGACCGCACCTTTCAACGATGTGAACGTGCGCCGCGCGCTGAAATACGGTGTGGACCGTCAGGACATGGTCGACAAGATCCTGCTGGGTCACGGCAAAGTCGGCAACGACAGCCCGATCGGCCCCGCAAACCAGTATTACCATGCCGAGATGGAACAGCTGGAATACGATCCCGACCGCGCCAAGTTCCACCTCCAGCAGGCGGGCCTCGACAGTCTGAACATCGACCTGTCGGCATCGAACGCCGCCTTTGAAGGTGCGGTTGATGCGGCCCAGTTGTATCAGGCCTCTGCCGCCCCTGCGGGGATCAACATCAACGTGATTCAGGAACCTGCAGACGGCTATTGGTCGAACGTCTGGCTGGTCAAGCCGTTTTCGGCGTCTTACTGGACAGGCCGGTCGACCGAAGACTGGATGTTCTCGTCCGCCTACGAGGCCGGCGTGCCGTGGAACGACAGCCAGTGGGACAACGCACGGTTCCAGGAACTGCTGTATTCCGCGCGCGCCGAACTCGACACCGACAAGCGGCGCGAGCAGTATTACGAAATGCAGCAGATCCTGCGTGATGATGGCGGCGTGATCATCCCGATGTTCGCCAACTTCGTGCAGGCGATCAGCAGCCGTGTCGTGACGCCTGACGTGGTGGGCAACACCGCGCAGATGGACAACAACCGCATGCTGGAACGCTGGTCGCTGGCGTAAACCGCCCGCAGCGCATTGAACGCCCCGCCCTGATCGGCGGGGCGTTTTGCATTGCGCTTGCAGTTCCGCGCAACACGGCCTATATCAGCCTCAATAGCGGCGTCTTGGCTTCCACCCCCAAGGCTCCACCGGGAAACATCAACGGGCCGCGCGCCCGTTTTTTTATGCTTGGGACAACCCATGAATGACCTGATCGCCAAGGCGGCCATCGACCGCCGGATCGCAGAGATCATCACCCCCGTCGTCGAGGACATGGGGTTCGAGGTCGTGCGCGTACGGCTGATGACCGGCAAGGAAAGCACCCTGCAAATCATGGTGCAGCGCCCCGATGGCACCATCGAGGTGGACGAATGTGCGCAGATTTCGACCGCCATCAGCGCCGTGCTGGATGTCGAGGACCCGATCGTCGATGTCTACACGCTGGAGGTTTCCAGCCCCGGCATCGACCGCCCGCTGACCCGGCTCAAGGATTTCGAGCAATGGCAGGGCTTTGAAGCCAAGGTCGAGACCGAGGAACTGATCGACGGTCGCCGCCGGTTCAAGGGTGAACTGGCAGGCACCGATGGTGACGAGGTGCTGATCACTATTGAAGAAGGCACGATCGGCCTGAAATTCGAATGGCTGTCAGATGCCAAACTGGTCCTGACAGATGACCTGATCCGCGACGTGCTGCGTGGGCGCAAGGATGCGGGCCAGATCGACGAAGCCCAATTTGACGAAATTGAAACCATCATCGATGGCGAGGAGAACACCTGATGGCCTATACGTCCGCAAACCAGCTCGAGCTTCTGCAAACCGCAGAGGCCGTGGCCCGCGAAAAGAACATCGAACCCGGTCTGGTGGTCGAGGCGATGGAAGAATCGCTCGCCCGTGCGGCCAAGTCGCGTTACGGCGCGGAAATGGACATTCGCGTCAAGATCGACCGCAAGACCGGTCGCGCGACGTTCACCCGCGTGCGGACCGTCGTCGCCGATGACGAGGTCGAGAATTATCAGGCTCAATTCACCGTCGCACAGGCGAAGGATTACATGACCGACCCCCAGATCGGTCAGGAATACAGCGAAGAAGTGCCCCCAGTCGAATTGGGCCGGATCGCCGCGCAATCGGCCAAGCAGGTGATCCTGCAAAAGGTCCGCGAAGCCGAGCGTGACAAGCAATACGAAGAATTCAAGGACCGCGCCGGCACGATCATCAACGCGCTGGTCAAGCGCGAGGAATACGGCAACGTCATCGTCGACGTGGGTTCGGGCGAGGCCGTGCTGCGCCGCAACGAAAAGATCGGCCGCGAGGCGTACCGCCCCAACGACCGTATCCGTTGCTACATCAAGGAAGTCCGCCGCGAACAGCGCGGGCCGCAGATTTTCCTGTCGCGCACAGCGCCTGAATTCATGGCCGAGCTGTTCAAGATGGAAGTGCCCGAAATCTACGAAGGCGTCATCGAGATCAAGGCCGTCGCCCGCGACCCCGGTTCGCGCGCCAAGATCGCGGTCATCAGCTATGACAGCTCGATTGACCCCGTGGGCGCTTGCGTCGGTATGCGTGGCAGCCGTGTGCAGGCCGTTGTGAACGAATTGCAGGGCGAAAAGATCGACATCATTCCTTGGAACGAGGACATGCCGACCTTCCTTGTGAACGCGCTTCAGCCTGCCGAGGTGACCAAGGTCGTTCTCGACGAAGAAGCGGGCAAAATCGAAGTCGTGGTGCCTGATGAACAGCTGTCGCTGGCCATCGGTCGTCGCGGCCAGAACGTGCGTCTGGCCAGCATGCTGACCGGTCTCGACATCGACATCCTGACCGAGGAAGAAGAATCCAAGCGCCGTCAGGCCGAATTCGAAACCCGCACCAAGCTGTTCATGGACACGCTGGATCTGGACGAATTCTTTGCCCAGTTGCTGGTCGCCGAAGGCTTTACCAACCTCGAAGAGGTCGCCTATGTCGAACAGGACGAACTGTTGGTGATCGAAGGCGTCGACGAAGGCACCGCAGGCGAATTGCAGGCCCGTGCCCGCGACTACCTCGAGGCGCAGGCGAAAAAGGCGATGGATGCCGCGATTGCAACAGGCGTCGAACAAAGCCTGATTGATTTCGAAGGCCTGACACCCCAGATGCTGGAAGCGCTGGGCAAGGATGGCGTCAAGACGCTCGAAGATTTCGCCACCTGCGCGGATTGGGAACTGGCCGGTGGCTGGACGACCGTCAACGGCGAACGCGTCAAGGACGAAGGCGTGCTGGAACCGTTCGATGTGTCGCTGGAAGAAGCGCAGACCATGGTCATGACCGCACGCGTCATGCTGGGCTGGGTCGATCCGGACGAATTGAACAAAGACACCGACGAAACCGAGGAAGAGGAGGCCTGATCAGGCCTTCGGAGTAAATGAATGACGCGTGGCGGGCATAAAGATGAAAACGACGATGCGGAACGTAAATGCATCGTCACCGGAGAGGTCCAGCCAAAAGCCGGGCTGATCCGGTTCGTCATCGGACCGGACAATCAGGTCGTGCCGGATATTCTGGGCAAGCTGCCCGGACGGGGCATGTATGTCACCGCCGACCGCGCCATTCTGGAACAGGCCCGCAAAGGCCAGTTTTCACGCTCGGCCAAGCAGCCGGTCACGGTGCCGGACGGTCTGGTGGACGAGGTGGAACGCCAGATCGCGCGCCGCACCGTCGACCTGATCGCCTTGACGCGCAAGGCCGGCCGTGCTGTTTGCGGCTTTGAAAAGGTCAAGGGCTGGCTGGCGGGCGGCGAACGTGTCCGCGTGCTGGTGCAGGCCTCTGACGGATCAGAGCGCGGCAAGACCAAACTCTGGACGCCCGAAGGGGCCAGATACTTCGGTTGCCTCACGTCAGCCGAATTGGGTTTGGCTTTCGGGCGTCAAAGTGTGATACATGGCGCGCTTGCGACTGGTGGACTCAGCGATCGTGTTGTAGAGGAAGCCTCAAAGCTACGCGGATTACGCGAAGGGAACGGCGGCGATGGGGCCTCCGGGAAGGATAAAGAAGCTAGATGAGCGATAACGACGGAAAAAAGCCACTCGGCCTTGGTGGGTCACGTCCAAGTAACGTGAAGCAAAGTTTTAGCCATGGGCGGACCAAAAACGTCGTGGTGGAAACCAAACGCAAACGCGTTGTGGTGCCAAAACCCGGTGCGGCCAAGCCCGCCGGCTCGACAGGCGTGCCGATGGGCGGCGACCCGTCCAAGCGGCCTGCAGGCATCTCTGATGTCGAACTCGAACGCCGTATGAAGGCGCTCGCCATGGCGCGTGCGCGCGAAAGCGAAGAAGCCGCCAAGCGCGAAGCCGAAGAAAAAGAACGCGCCGCCGAGCGCGAGGCGCGCCGCGCCGAAATGGAAGCCAAAGAGGCCGAGGACCGCGAACGCGAAGAACGCGCCAAAGCCAAGGCCGAAGAAGAAAAGCGCAAGGCCGAACGCGCCGCCGCGAAGGTCAAGGCAGATACCGCACCTGCGGGTGCCGATGCCAGCGCCCTGCCCGGTGAAAATGCCGTTGATCGTCCGTCCGCCGCCGGTCCCCGCAAGGTCGACCGCGAACGCGAAGCCCGTGAAAAGGCCGCCAAGGTCAAGCCCGGCCGCGAAGACGATGGTCGGCGCGCAGGTAAACTGACTCTGAACGACGCGCTGACCGGCCGCGAAGGTGGCCGCCAGCGGTCGATGGCCGCCATGAAACGCAAGCAGGACCGCGCTCGCGCCAAGGCGATGGGTGGGTCTGCCGAACGTGAAAAGGTCTTCCGGGATGTGGCGCTGCCGCCCGCGATCACCGTGTCGGAACTGGCCAACCGGATGGCGGAACGTGTCGCCGACGTGGTCAAGGCTTTGATGCAGAACGGTATCATGGCGACGCAGAACCAGTCGATCGACGCCGATACCGCCGAACTGATCATCGAAGAATTCGGCCACACCGTTGTCCGCGTGTCGGATGCCGACGTGGAAGACGTGATCAAACAGGTTCTTGATGATCCAAAAGACCTGATTTCGCGGCCTCCGATCGTCACGATCATGGGCCACGTCGACCACGGCAAGACGTCGCTGCTTGATGCGATCCGCAACGCCAAGGTTGTCGCGGGCGAAGCTGGCGGGATCACCCAGCATATCGGTGCCTATCAGGTGAAAACCGATTCTGGCTCGATGCTGACTTTCCTCGACACGCCGGGCCACGCGGCCTTTACCTCGATGCGGTCGCGCGGGGCACAGGTGACGGATATCGTCGTGCTGGTGGTTGCCGCCGATGACGCCGTGATGCCGCAGACGGTCGAGGCGATCAACCACGCGAAAGCGGCCAAGGTGCCGATGATCGTGGCGATCAACAAGATCGACAAGCCATCCGCCAACCCAGACAAGGTCCGCACAGACCTTTTGATGCACGAAGTCGTCGTCGAAAAGATGTCCGGTGATGTGCAGGATGTCGAAGTGTCGGCGCTGACGGGCAAAGGTCTGGACAATCTGCTGGAAGCCATCGCGCTGCAGGCGGAAATCCTTGAACTGAAAGCCAACCCTGATCGCGCCGCCGTTGGTGCCGTGATCGAGGCGCAGCTTGATATCGGCCGCGGCCCCGTCGCCACGGTTCTGATCCAGAACGGCACCTTGCGGCAGGGTGATATCTTTGTCGTGGGCGAACAGTACGGCAAGGTCCGCGCGCTGATCAACGACAAGGGCGAACGTGTGGCCGAAGCTGGCCCCGCCGTTCCTGTCGAGGTGCTGGGTCTGAACGGCACGCCAGAAGCGGGCGATGTGCTGAACGTTGTCGCGACAGAAGCACAGGCGCGCGAAATCGCAGAATACCGTGAAAAGGCGTCCAAGGAAAAGCGTGCTGCTGCCGGTGCTGCCACCACGCTGGAACAGCTGATGGCGAATGCCAAGGCCAACCAGAACGTCAGCGAATTGCCCATTGTGGTGAAGGCCGACGTGCAAGGTTCTGCCGAAGCGATCGTTCAGGCGATGGAAAAGATCGGCAACGACGAAGTCCGCGTGCGCGTGCTGCATTCGGGTGTCGGTGCGATCACCGAAACCGATATCGGCCTTGCCGAGGCTTCGGGCGCGCCGGTGTTCGGCTTTAACGTCCGTGCAAACGCGACAGCGCGCAATTCCGCCAACCAGAAGGGCGTGGAGATCCGCTATTACTCGGTGATCTACGATCTTGTGGATGACGTGAAGAAAGCCGCATCCGGTCTGCTGTCTGCTGAAATCCGCGAAAAGTTCATCGGCTATGCGACCATCAAGGATGTGTTCAAAGTGTCCAACGTCGGCAAGGTCGCGGGCTGTCTGGTCACCGAAGGTGTGGCGCGCCGCTCTGCCGGTGTGCGCCTGCTGCGCGACGATGTCGTGATCCACGAAGGCACGCTCAAGACCCTCAAACGCTTCAAGGACGAAGTGGCCGAGGTTCAGTCTGGTCAGGAATGCGGCATGGCGTTTGAAAACTACGATGATGTCCGCCCCGGCGACGTGATCGAGATTTTCGAGCGGGAATCGGTCGAACGGAACCTGTAAAGGCTTCTGTCATGAAGAAAAAGGCGGCCCCTTGGGCCGCCTTTTTTATAACCAGTCCCGCAGGATCGGGATCAGCGGAATGTCCGCCGCGGGCATCGGATAATCACGCAATTCATTCACCCGCACCCATTTCAGCGCCTGCCCTTCGCGCGATTGCGGCGTGCCTTCCCATTTGCGGCAGGCAAAAAGCGGCATGAGCAGGTGGAAATCGGGATAGGCGTGGCTGGCGAATGTCAGCGGTGCAAGGCAGGACGCCCATGTGCCGATGCCCAGTTCCTCGTGCAACTCGCGGATCAGCGCGGCCTCGGGGGTTTCGCTTTGCTCGACTTTGCCACCCGGAAACTCCCACAGACCGGCCATCGCCTTGCCTTCGGGACGCTGTGCTAGCAGCACCCGCCCGTCCGCGTCAATCAGCGCGACCGCCGAAACAAGAACTAGTTTCACGACCGGTAATCGGCGTTGATGTCGATGTAACCATGCGTCAGATCGCAGGTCCAGACCGTGCTGTGCCCCGATCCAAGCCCCAGATCGACACCGATAACCAGTTCGGCATTCTTCATATAGGCACTGGTGGCATCTTCGGAATAATCCGGTGCGCGCCAGCCGTTTTCGGCGACGGTGATATCCCCGAACCGGATCGACAGGCGGTCACGGTCCGCCTGCGCGCCGGATTTGCCCACGGCCATGACGATCCGACCCCAGTTGGCATCCTGCCCCGCAATCGCCGTCTTGACGAGCGGGCTGTTGGCGATTGCCATCGCCACCTTGCGGGCATCCGCATCATCGGCGGCACCCGTCACGGCAACGGTTACAAACTTGGTCGCCCCTTCGCCGTCGCGCACCACCTGATGCGCAAGGTCCAGCATCACGCCATGCAGCGCGGCTGCAAAATCGGCATTACCGGTGACATCCACGCCAGAGGCACCCGTCGCAACCGCAACAAGGCTGTCGGATGTCGATGTGTCGCTATCCACGGTGATGCAGTTGAACGTCTGGTCATTGTGCCGCGAGACGAGCGTTTGCAGCGCCTCCTGTCCGATCAGCGCATCGGTAAAGATATAAACCAGCATCGTCGCCATATCGGGCGCGATCATGCCGGACCCCTTGGCGATCCCTGCGATCTGCACGGTCTTGCCGCCGACCGTGACGCTGGCACTGGCCCCTTTGGGGAAAGTGTCGGTCGTCATGATCGCGCGGGCGGCGTCCTTGATTGCGGCTTCGGTCTGGCCTGCGTGCAGGTCCTCCAGTTTGGCGATGATGCGGTCATGCGGCAGGGGTTCGCCGATGACGCCTGTCGAGGCGGTGAACACGCGCCCGACCGGCACGCCGGTCAAGTCGGCTACGGCCTGCGTCAGTGCTGCAACGCTCGCCACACCGTTCTTGCCGGTAAAGGCGTTGGAATTGCCCGAATTGACAAGGATCGCGGCGGCACCGGACGGATCACCGCCCAGTTTCGCCTGACAATCCAGCACAGGCGCGGACCGTGTGGCAGATCGGGTGAAGACCCCCGCCACCGCAGACCCCGGCGCTGCGATGGCCAGCATCACATCGGTCCGGTTCTTGTATTTGACCCCCGCCGCAGCACTGGCAAAAGTCACACCCGCGATCACGGGCAGGTCGGGAAATTGCGCAGGCGCAAGCGGCGAGGTTTTCATGTCAGATCAATCCAGCAATTCGACCTGATTGATCACGCTTGGATCGAAAGCGCCTTCTTCGGGGCGTTCCACGGTGGTCGCGGCGGACAGTTCATCCAGATAGGCCATCACGGCAGCTTCCTGCAGTTCGGCGGTCAATTGCGGCGCGACCTGTTCGAGGGTCGGTGTCGGGCGGGCGCGCTGATCGACAAGAGTGACGATATGCCAGCCGAACTGGGTTTCGAACGGGTCGGATACGCCGCCCACTTCGAGCGCCATGACAGCGGTTTCGAATTCTTGCACCATCGCGCCTTCGCCGAACCAGCCCAGATCGCCGCCACTGGCGCTGGTCACATCGGTCGAAACGGCGGCTGCAACTTCGGCGAATGGTTCGCCTGCATCAAGCTGCGCCTTAGCGGCGTTGGCTTCTTCTTCGGTTTCGACCAGCAGGTGTGCTGCGCGGAATTCCGGGATTTCAGGCGCATTGGCAAAGCGTTCCTGGTAGGCTTCTTCAAGCAATTCCGGCGTGATTGCGGTTTCGGCGATATCGGTGATCACTTGCGCGGCCAGCAAGGACCGGCGTTCATTTTCGATCGTGTAACGCACACTTGGGGGTGTCTCTTCCAGCACATCGGCCAGAAGCTGCTGCTGCACCAGTTGGTCAACCAGCCCGGTGAACAGGATCTCGTCGGGAAACTGCGCATATTGTGGCGGCAACATGGACCGAGCGATGATCAGCTCGCCCACGGTGATTTCGGTGTCGCCGACTTTGGCGACGACAGTATCGGCGGTTACGTCCTGCGCGAATGCACCAGTCGTCACGGACAGCGAAACCGCCGCGGCCCCCAAAAATGTAACATGTTTCAGCATTAAACGATCCCTTGATAGGCCGCGCAACCGCCCGGCGTTGACACTCTATATCCGGCCCCTTACATCCCTTGAAAGCCTCGAGGAGGCCGGAAGTAGTGCGAATTTGGCCCCTTTGTATGTGGCTGGCGGCCTGCCTACAAGCAACCTCCTCTCAAATAGATGTCAGACAGGCGCGTCAGCGCCGGCGGAGAGAATATGCTCGGTATCGGATCGATTGCCAAAAAGGTGTTTGGCTCTGCCAATGATCGCAAAGTCAAATCCGCCCGGCCGCTTGTCGCGCAGATCAATGCGTTGGAGCCGCAGTTTCAGGCGCTGAGCGATGATGCACTGAAGGCCAAGACCCAGGAATTCCGCGACCGTGCGCTGAAAGGCGAAAGCCTTGACGCGCTGTTGCCCGAAGCCTTTGCCAACTGCCGCGAGGCTGCGCGGCGTGCGCTGGGTCTGCGGGCTTTTGACACGCAGTTGCTGGGCGGCATTTTCCTGCATCAGGGCAATATCGCCGAAATGAAGACCGGCGAAGGCAAGACGCTTGTGGCGACCTTTCCCGCCTATCTGAACGCGCTGACCGGCAAGGGCGTGCATATCGTTACCGTGAACGATTACCTTGCCCGTCGCGACGCCGAATGGATGAGCAAGGTTTACGGCGCGCTCGGCATGACCACCGGCGTTGTCGTGCCCGAACAGGGCGAGGCTGACAAAAAGGCCGCCTATGCCTGTGACGTGACCTATGCGACGAACAACGAACTGGGGTTCGATTACCTGCGCGACAACATGAAGTCCGAACTGGACCAGATGTACCAGCGCTACCACAATTTCGCGATCGTGGACGAGGTGGACAGTATCCTGATCGACGAGGCACGCACGCCGCTGATCATTTCCGGCCCCGCGCAGGACCGCAGCGAGATGTATGCGGCGATCAACAAAGTGATCCCCGATATCCTGCCCGAGCATTACACGCTGGATGAAAAGGCCCGTCAGGCGACTTTCACCGAGGAAGGCAACGATTTCCTCGAAGAAAAACTGGCCGCTCTTGGTTTGCTGCCCGAAGGTCAGACACTTTACGACCCCGAAAGCGCCACGCTGGTCCATCATGTCAGCCAAGCCTTGCGCGCGCATGTCCTGTTCACCAAGGAAAAGGACTATATCGTCCGCGACGATCAGGTCGTGCTGATCGACGAATTCACCGGCCGCATGATGATTGGCCGTCGCCTGTCGGATGGTTTGCATCAGGCAATCGAGGCTAAGGAAGGCGTGACGATCAAGCCTGAAAACGTGACACTCGCCTCGGTGACATTCCAGAATTATTTCCGCCTTTACGACAAGCTGGGCGGCATGACAGGCACCGCCGCGACCGAAGCCGACGAATTCCGCGAAATCTATAACCTTGGCGTGGTCGAGGTGCCGACGAACCGCCCTGTCGCGCGGGTTGATGAACACGATCAGGTTTACCGCACCGCCAAGGAAAAATTCGACGGCGTTGTCAGCGAGATCAAGGAAGCCCATGCCAAGGGCCAGCCGATCCTTGTGGGCACCACTTCTATCGAAAAATCCGAGTTTCTGGCTGGGCTGCTGCGCGCCGAAGGTATCACCTTCAACGTGCTGAACGCCCGCCAGCATGAACAAGAGGCGCAGATCGTCGCCGATGCCGGCAAGCTGAATGCAGTGACTATCGCCACCAACATGGCCGGTCGCGGCACCGACATCCAGCTAGGCGGCAACGTGGAAATGCGCGTTCTGCAGGCCATGGCTGCCGATCCAGAGGTCGACCCCGAAGCGCTGCGCGCCCGGATCGAAGCTGAAGTCGCGGATGAAAAGGAAAAGGTCAAAGCGGCGGGCGGATTGTTTGTGCTGGCTACCGAACGGCACGAAAGCCGCCGGATCGACAACCAGCTGCGCGGCCGGTCGGGTCGTCAGGGTGACCCGGGGCGGTCGACGTTCTTTTTGTCTCTCGAAGACGATCTGATGCGCATTTTCGGGTCCGAGCGGCTGGAAAAGGTTCTGTCCGGTCTGGGCATGAAAGAAGGCGAAGCCATCGTCCACCCTTGGGTCAACAAATCGCTGGAACGCGCGCAGGCCAAGGTCGAGGCGCGCAACTTTGACATCCGCAAGCAGTTGTTGAAATTCGACGATGTGATGAACGAGCAGCGCAAGGTCGTGTTTTCCCAGCGCCGCGAGATCATGGAAAGCGCGGATCTCGCCGATGTCGTCAAGGATATGCGCGATCAGGTGATCGACGATCTGGTCACGATCTATATGCCGCCGAAATCCTATGCCGATCAATGGGATGCCGAAGGTCTGAAGGCCGATATTGCGGCGCATCTTGGACTTGATCTGCCCGTCGTTGACTGGGCGGCCGAAGAAGGCGTTGACGACGATGTCATGCGCGAACGTCTGGAAGAAGCCGCCGACAAATACATGGGCGAAAAGGCTGATGCCTTTGGCGCCGAGACGATGCGCAATGTCGAAAAGCAGATCCTGCTGAAAACCATCGACGAAAAATGGCGCGAACATCTGCTGACGCTGGAACATCTGCGGTCTGTCGTGGGGATGCGCGGCTATGCCCAGCGTGATCCGCTGAACGAATACAAGACTGAAGGTTTCCAGCTTTTTGAAAAGCTGCTGGACAGTCTGCGCACCGATGTCACCAAGAAACTGTCGCAGATCCGCCCGATGTCGAAAGAGGAACAGGAACGTCTGATCGCGCAATTCCGTGAACAGCAGGCTGCCGCTGCTGCCGCCGTTGCAGCTGCCAGCGCACCGACACTGGCCCCGACAGAGGCTGCAGCGCGCGACGGATTCGATGAAAACGATCCGGCAACATGGGGCAATCCGGGGCGCAACGACCTTTGCCCCTGCGGGTCTGGCAAGAAGTTCAAGCATTGCCATGGGCGCTTTGCCTGAGGATTGACACAAACTTGACGCCTTAGCGTCGTGTTTGAGACCTTCTCAGACCACGGTCCGGGCGTATGGTATCCCTTGAAAAGCAGGGGTGTCCATGTTTGGAATCATGACGTTCAGGTCTGCGGCAGTTGTTCTCGCCTTGGCGATTGGCGCGGGATATGTCGTGCAAAGTGACTTGATCGGCACATCAGCCGGGCCAACGGCGCCGCTTCCTGCAAGCATTTCTGCCCAGCCCAGATCGCTGTCGCTGGTATTGAACACCCAAGGCACGCCTGCTTTCGGCTTTCCCGATGATACATTCCGGCCAGCGCGGCATGACCTGACCACGATGTCGACCGTCCCCGTCCCCGCCGTCTATGTCGAGGCTGCCGTCCCCCGCCTTGGCACGATCATGGCGACGCCTGATTCGGCCTGCCCTGTCGCGCTGTCTGCGCGGCGTGCGGCGGATGCGATGGTGACCTTGACCGCGACCCTGCCATGCGCCCCTGACACCGATGTGCTTATCGCGCATGACCTGATCCGCTTTTCGGCACGGACTGATTCCGAAGGCCTGCTTGAAACGCTGGTGCCTGCTTTGTCGGTTGAGGCTGAGTTCGTGTTGTTCACTGCCAACGTCGAACAGGCGCGGGTCACGATCCCTGTGCCGGCCCTGCGCAATTACGACCGTGCCGTCCTGCAATGGCGGGGTGCCGGGAACCTGCAATTGCATTCCTTTGCCGCCGGTGCAGAGGTTGGCGATCCCGGCCATGTCTGGTCGGCGTCGGTTCAGGATACGATCGGATCGCGCGGCACCGTGCAGCGGCTTGGCACGGGCAGCGCCGATCCGTCCTATAGCGCAGAAGTCTTTACCTACCCTCAAGGCGGTTGGCAGGGTGCAACGGACATGGCGCTCAAGATAGGGGTTGTGCTGACGGCTGAAAACTGTGGCCGCGCGATGCCCGTCACGACGTTCCAGATCAACCGGGGTGATCTGGTGATGCGCCGCGACATGTCATTGCGCTTGCCGGGCTGCGATGGGGCTGGGTCGGTCGTTCTGCTGGACGACCGCTTTACCCCGCCGATGCCTGCCTTGCGCTGAGATCAGAACAGTCCCTGGGCGCGAAAGCTGATTTCGCAGGATTTGCCGATGATCAGGTGGTCATGCACCGTGATCCCAAGCGTTTTCGCCGCATCGCTGATCTGGCGGGTCATCGTGATATCGGCCTGCGATGGCGTGGGGTCACCGGACGGATGGTTATGCACAAGGATCATCGACGCCGCGTTCAGTTCCAAGGCGCGCTTCACCACCTCGCGCGGGTAGACGGGCACATGGTCCAGCGTGCCCTTGGCCTGTTCTTCATCCGCGATCAGGACGTTTTTGGTGTCCAAAAACAGGATGCGGAATTGTTCGGTATCGCGATGCGCCATGACCGTGTGGCAATAAGTCAGCAAAGCATCCCAGCTTGAGACGACATGCCGCTGCATTACGCGTGCGCGTGCCAGCCTGTGCGCTGCTGCTTCGACGATCTTCAGCTCCAGCGCGACGGCGGGTCCGGCACCCTGCACCTGCCCGATCTGCGTGACACTGGCTGACAGCACCCTGTTGAAATCGCCGAAATGGTCGATCAGCGCCCGCGCGAGCGGTTTGACATCCTGCCGCGGGATCGCGCGGAACAGCACGAGTTCCAGCAATTCGTAATCGGGGATCGCCGCCGGTCCGCCCGACAGGAACCTGTCGCGCAGCCGTTGTCGGTGGTCGCGTATGTAGGACGGCAGTTTGCCCGCAGGCGGGATGTCGGTTTCAGGGAAAAGACTGCGGGATTCGGCAAGATGGGTCATGCCACATCCTGCCGGATCGCTGGTTACCGGACCGTTAACTCTTCATCGAATCCCAGAAGGATTTGACGCTGTCAAAGAAGCTCGACCCTTGCGGGTTGTTCTCCTCGCTCAGCTTGTCGAATTCCTTGAGGATTTCACGCTGGCGCGCCGTCAGTTTCACGGGCGTTTCCACGGCAAGTTCGATCATCATGTCGCCGCTGGCACCGCCACGCAGAGCGGGCATCCCCTTGCCGCGCAGACGCATCTGGCGGCCCGATTGCGACCCTTCCGGCACCTTCACGCGGCTGCGGCCACCGTCGATCGTCGGCACCTCGATCTCGCCGCCAAGGGCTGCGGTCGCGATGGACACGGGCACGCGGCAATAGAGGTTCAACCCCTCGCGTTCGAACAGCGGGTGACTGTTCACTTCGATGAAGATGTAAAGATCGCCTGCTGGCCCGCCGCGCACGCCGGCCTCGCCTTCGCCGCTCAGGCGGATGCGCGTGCCGGTTTCGACGCCTGCGGGGATGTTGACCGACAGCGCCTTTTCCTTTTCAACACGGCCTGCACCGTGGCAGACCTTGCACTTGTCCTTGATGATCTGGCCCATGCCGCTGCAGGTTGGGCAGGTGCGTTCGACGGTGAAAAAGCCCTGCTGCGCGCGGACCTTGCCCATGCCGTTGCAGGTCGGACAGACCTGCGGTTCTGACCCGCCTTCGGCACCGGTGCCCGAGCAGGACCCGCAGGACACGGCTGTCGTGACGTTGATGGTCTTTTGCAGACCGGCATAGGCATCCTCAAGGTTGATGCGCAGGTTATACCGCAGATCGCTGCCGCGCTGCGCGCCGCTGCGCCGCCCGCCACCGCGCCCGCCCATGAAATCACCGAACAGGTCGTCGAACACGTCGGAAAAGGCGCTGGCAAAGTCGCCCTGCCCGCCGCCGCGCGGCCCACCTGCGCTGGACCCCATGCCATTCTCGAAAGCGGCATGGCCATAGCGGTCATAGGCCGCTTTCTTGTTGGCGTCCTTCAGGACCTCATAGGCTTCGTTCGCTTCCTTGAACTGCGCCTCGGCCTTGGGATTGTCGGCGTTGCGGTCGGGGTGCAGTTCCTTGGCCTTCTGGCGATAGGCCTTTTTGATGGCGTCGGCGTCAGCGCCCTTGGCGATACCCAGCACATCGTAATAGTCGCGTTTTGCCATGATCAGTTTCCCCTTTGGGAACAGAAAAAGACCGGCCCGGTGTGGGGCCGGTCCATTTCCTGCACCGCCGAATTAATTGCGGCGCTTGTCGTCATCCAGGTCTTCGAAATCCGCGTCCAGGATGTCGTCATCCGCGCCGCGGCGTTCAGGCTCTGCCTCGCCCGATTCTTCCTGGCTGGCCTTGTAGATGGCTTCGCCAAGTTTCATCGCGGCTTCGGTCACGTTCTGCACGCCAGACTTGATCTTGCCGGCGTTGTCGCCTTCCAGATCGTCCTTGAGTGCGGCAATCGCCAGCTCGATGGCTTCGATCGTGGTTGGGTCGACTTTGTCGGCATGTTCTTCCATCGATTTCTCGGTCGAGTGGATCAGGCTTTCGGCCTGGTTTTTCGCTTCGACCAGTTCGCGGCGGGCCTTGTCGGCCTCTGCGTTGGCTTCGGCGTCCTTGACCATGGCTTCGATGTCTTCATCCGACAGACCGCCAGAGGCCTGGATCGTGATCTTCTGTTCCTTGCCGGTGCCTTTGTCCTTGGCGCCGACTTCCACGATGCCGTTGGCGTCGATGTCGAAGGTCACCTCGATCTGGGGCATGCCGCGCGGGGCTGGCGGGATGTTTTCAAGGTTGAACTGGCCCAACATCTTGTTGTCGGCGGCCATTTCGCGTTCACCCTGGAACACCCGCAAGGTCACGGCATTCTGGTTGTCTTCGGCGGTCGAGAAGACCTGCGACTTTTTCGTCGGGATCGTGGTGTTGCGGTCGATCAGACGGGTGAACACGCCACCCAGCGTCTCGATCCCCAGCGACAGCGGCGTCACGTCGAGCAGGACCACATCCTTGACGTCGCCTTGCAGCACACCGGCCTGAATTGCAGCGCCCATGGCTACGACTTCGTCAGGGTTCACACCCTGATGGGGTTCCTTGCCAAAGAACTTGGAGACTTCTTCCTTGACCTTGGGCATACGGGTCATCCCGCCGACCAGCACGACCTCGTCGATGTCGGATGTGGACAGGCCCGCATCCTTGATCGCGGCCTGACATGGCTTCAGCGACGCCTTGATCAAATCACCAACAAGGCTTTCCAGCTTGGCGCGGGTCAGTTTCATGACCATGTGCAGCGGCTGGCCGTTCGAGCCCATCGAGATGAAGGGCTGGTTGATTTCGGTGCTGGAGGACGAGGACAGTTCGATCTTGGCCTTCTCAGCGGCTTCCTTCAGGCGCTGCAGGGCCATCTTGTCCTTGGTCAGATCGACGGCGTTCTCTTTTTTGAACTCGTCGGCAAGGTAGTTGACGATCCGCATGTCGAAATCTTCACCGCCAAGGAACGTGTCGCCGTTGGTGGATTTCACTTCGAACAGGCCGTCGTCGATTTCCAGAATGGTCACGTCAAAAGTACCGCCGCCAAGGTCATAGACCGCGATGGTTTTGCTTTCTTTCTTGTCCAGACCGTAGGCCAGCGCCGCAGCGGTCGGTTCGTTGATGATGCGCAGCACTTCCAGACCGGCGATCTTGCCTGCGTCCTTGGTGGCCTGACGCTGAGCGTCGTTGAAATAGGCGGGCACGGTGATGACGGCTTGCGTCACTTCTTCGCCAAGATAGCTTTCGGCGGTTTCTTTCATCTTGCCGAGGATGAACGCGGAAATCTGGCTGGGCGAATATTTCTCGCCACGCGCCTGAACCCAAGCGTCGCCATTGCCACCGTCGACAACGGTGAACGGCATGTTCTTTTTGTCCTTCGCAAGATCGGCATCGTCAAAGCGGCGCCCGATCAGGCGCTTGACGGCAAAAATCGTGTTTTCGGGGTTGGTCACTGCCTGACGCTTGGCGGGCTGACCGACAAGGCGTTCGTCATCAGTGAACGCGACGATCGACGGCGTTGTGCGCGCGCCTTCGGCGTTTTCGATCACACGGGGCTTTGACCCGTCCATGATCGCGATACAGGAGTTGGTCGTCCCAAGGTCGATACCAATCACTTTAGCCATTTTTTCAAATCCCTCTACTTTAGGCGGTTTGAGCAGCGCGAACCCGTTTCGGCACCCGCGCCAGTTTCATGCGTCTCACAGCGTCGCACGCTGACCCGACGTTGGCGTGTATATAGGTGTGCCATATGGGGGCTGCAACAGCCACAGACGGGGCAAAAGCGTAAAAACCGCACTTTGCACGGCTGTATCCGCAGATCAGGCAGCGCTGATACGACGTCAGAAAGGTGGCTGTCGTGCATCATCTGGAAACAAACGGGCCGATGCCGCAGAATCGACCGAATTCTGGCTCATTTGGGGCGTTTTTCAGGTCCCAATCGGGGACAATGTCTGAACAGGAGTACCATAATATGACAAAGCAATCTCCATTCCGCTGGCCGGCGACGCTTGCGCTTGGCACGGGGGTTTGCCTTTCGCTTGCGACAGCGCTTGCTGCGCAGGACGTGACGCTTAACAGCCTTGATGGCGAACTGACGCTGCGAGGAGAGCTTTTGTCCTATGACGGCTCGGTCTATGTGCTGGGTACCGTTTTTGGATCGCTTGAGGTGAACGCCTTTCTTGTGACCTGCGAAGGCGAGGCCTGCCCCGAAATCGATACGACCGCCGAAGCCTTTGCCATTGCCGGGTCGTCCGGTCTGGTCAACGGCGTGTTCAGCGATCTGATCACGGCGTTCAGCGCCGAAGTGGGTGGCGCGGCGAATGTGACCGAACAATCCGGTGACACGACTGTCATTAGCCTGCTGGACGAAGCCCAAAGAGAGGCCGCAACTATCACGCTGGCCGCTGTCGGATCGACGCAAGGCATCGCGGACGTGATCGCCGACAACGCGGCGCTGGCCATATCGACGCGTGCGGTATCCCAAGCAGAGGCGCAGGCTTTTGCGAATGCTGGTAAGGGTGATCCGACATCCGAAGGACAGCAGACCATTTTCGCGTTGGACGCTCTTGTGGCGATCACCTCGCTGTCCAACCCCGTCCGCGCCATTTCCGAGGCTGACCTTGCCCGCATCTTTGCCGGCGAAGTCACGAACTGGGCCGATGTGGGTGGCCCATCCGCCCAGATCAACGTCTATGGGCGCGCTGCCGACAGCGGCACCTCTGTTGTGTTCAACGAACTGGTGATGGAACCTGCAGGTCTGCGTGTCTCAGACACGATCCTGCGGACAGAAACCGATGCGGCGCTGGCCCAGGCGGTTGCATCCGACCCGCTCGGGATCGGCGTGACCAGCCTTGCCGATGCCGGTGATGCCAAGATCCTTGCGGTGCGCGGTGTCTGCGGCATTCAGGTGCAGGCGACCCCGTTTACGATCAAGACCGAAGAATATCCGCTGAGCCGCCGCCTTTATGCCTATACCGACAATGAAACGGCGCCTGCGCAATTGACCCGTCTGATGCAATTCCTCGAAACACCGGCGGCACAGGCCGTGGTCAGCGATGCAGGCTATGTCGATCTGGGCATCTCCTTCCAGTCCAACAACGAACAGGGCCTGCGGTATCTTGCGTCGATCCTGACCGATGATGTCGAAGTCACCTTGCCACAGCTGCGCGAAATGACCCAGTCGCTGACCGCCGCTGACCGGTCGTCGATCACCTTCCGCTTTGCGCTGGGGTCGTCACGGCTTGATGCCCGCGCGCAGGACGATATCGTGCGCCTTGCAAACCTGATTGCCACCAGCGACATCAGCAACAAAGAGCTTTTGCTGATCGGCTATACCGATTCCATCGGCGATGGCGCGGCCAACCTGGCGCTGAGCCAGCAGCGTGCCGAGGAAGTGCGTCAGGCGCTGCTTGCTGTTGCACCTTCGCTTGGGTCGGATGATCTGCCGGTGCGCGCGCTTGGTTTCGGGGAAATCTCTCCGCTCAGCTGCAATGAAACCGACAATGGCCGCCGCATCAACCGCCGTGTCGAAGTCTGGTTGCGTGATGTCGTCACTGAATCCCGCTGAACCCGGCCAGACAACGTACAGGAGCTTGATGATGAATAAGAACTTGATCGCGGCCGGGGCTATCTGGGTTGCAATAATGAATCCCGCAGCCGCACAGCAGGGCGAATTCTCGGATGCCGTGAATTTGTGGCTGTCCGGCGATGATGCCAACGGCCTGCCTGCGCTGGCCACCGATGCCCGCAACGGCGACACCGCCGCACAGCTGATCCTAGGACAGGTTGACCGGGATACGATCCCCGGTGGCTATTCCGACTTTCTGCTGGGCCTGACCCGCGAAGAGCGCGCGCAACTGCTGCGCTTCGTCAACAGCGACGGATCGACCGTCAACTGGCTGCTGACGCTGCAAGGCACCGAGAATGCGGCGCTGGGCGACGCGTTGTTCTGGTACGAGGCGAACCTCGACCCGATCGATTCGGCGTCCGACCTGCAAGCGGTGGATGAAATATCCAAGGCTGAATGGATCCTGTGGCGCACGCTGAACAACGGTTTCTTCAACCTGATTCAGGCGCTGCCCACGGACAACCCCGAACTGGCGCAAGTCGGGTTCATGACGTGGATCACCGGCTACTTTGCCAGCGAAAACCGCACCGTCAGCCTCAGCAGCTTTCTGGCTGATGAAAGCCCCGAAAAGGTGCCCGGCCTTCTTGCGCTGAAACGGCTGGAACGGGTGTTGGGGCTTCAAGGCAACTTTTCCGTTGGTCTGAACGAATTGATCGAGGTCATTCGCGGCCGCGGCAACAGGCTGCCGGTGACGGCCGATCTTGTGACGTTGGATGCCAGCCTGACCCGGTTGGGCGAGGTCGATCCGCGGGTCGGCGTTGTCAATCGCATGTGTGATATCTGTCCCGATTCAGCCGCAGATTATCAGTGCAAGATCCAGACCTTCGAGATCATCGGCGGGTATGAAACCTTGCTGGCCGTGCGATCCCCTGCCGAAGCCGCCGTGTCGTCCGATGCCTATCTTGCATCCGATCGCGCCGTGACCTCGCTGGTCAATCTGGTCCGTGGGCGTGCTCCGTCCGACCTGACACGGGTGCGGTCGACCTGCCTGCAATCGTTGATCACCGACGGGCAATGATCCTACTTACGACATGCCCCGCCTCAGGGGCATGTCGACCACCCGCTAGCGCGCGGCATACCAGCTGATCGAGACTTTCTTGCGGGTATAGAATTCGCCCATCAGTCCGATCATGATCAGCGCCAGCGATACATAAATCGGATAGCTGACCGAGGTGACATGCGGGTTGTAGTGCAGGAACACATGACCCCGCGACTGGTCGATGATGTGGAACAACGGATTCCAGTCGAACAAGGCGACCGTGACCGCAGGCAGGGTATTCACGACGAACATCTTGCCTGACGCGATCATGTTCATGCGGATATAAAGCGTCCGCAAGAGACCCGCAAAATCGGGAATCCACGGGTTTAGCGCCAGAAACACCATGCCCACCGCGATCCCGAAGAACCACGCCAGCAGCACCATGCCCAGCGCGCCGATCGGATCATGGATCGTGATGGGTGTAATGACGATATGATAGAACGAGAGGATCACTGTCATCGCGAAAATCTGCTGGTATAGCGTCGATACCGCCGCCGACGCGATCGAGATTAGCGTGTTCATCGGCGCATGCAGCATCATCGGACCCAGCGGATTACCGCCGCCTGCGACGGCGGCGACGGTCTTGATATGGGTCATGTAAAGAAAGATGCCTGACATGATGAATAGCAGAAAATCGCCACGGATCGGTGCCGTGCGCACCCCCAGCAGTGTGAACATCAAAAGGAAAACGCCAACCATTACAAGGCTTTGCAAGGTCGTCAGTACAAGACCGACAACTGCATTGCGGTGTCCTGACCGCAGGTTGCGCACGATAGAATGATACGTCACCTCTGCCATGGCAAAGATGGTGCGGGTGTTCGATCTTGTATCGGGGGCGCGAAACATGCGGGACTTTCACAAAGGATCATAGAACTGTCGCACGACAGCCCATTGCCTAACCCCGAACCATAAGGCAGTGATATTGCCAATTCAACAAGAGGCCAGACCATGGACTATGAACTGCTGACCACCGTGATGCGCCGAGCCGCGCTGGAGGCGGGCGATGCGATCATGCAGGTCTATGCCGCCGAAGATTTCGACGTGCGCGCCAAAAGCGATGACAGCCCTGTCACCGCCGCTGACGAGGCCGCCGATGCGATCATCAGCGCCGCCTTGCGCGCGGCCTTTCCGGGTGTCGCACTGGTCACCGAGGAACAGGCCACGACCCACGCCGAGCAGGCGAGCACGTTCTTCATTGTCGATCCGTTGGATGGCACCAAGGAATTCGTCCAGCGCCGCGGCGATTTCACGGTCAATATCGCCTATGTCGTGGATGGCGTGCCTTTGCATGGCATCGTCTATGCCCCCGCGCGTGACCGGCTGTTCTATACCGACGCCTCTGGCCGGTCGGTCGAGGAGACGGGACCCTTTGCCAAGGATACCGTGGGTGCTTTGCGCCCAATATCAGTGTCTAAACCGGACAATTCGGCCCTGATGGTGGTCGCGTCGAAATCGCACCGCGATCAGGCGACGGATGATTACATCGCCAAATATCAGGTCCGCGACATGACCAGCGCGGGATCGTCGCTGAAATTCTGCCTTGTCGCCACGGGCGAGGCCGATCTTTACCCCCGCCTTGGCCGCACGATGGAATGGGACACGGCGGCGGGTCATGCCGTGCTGTCGGGTGCCGGCGGATTTGTCGTGCGTTTTGACGACCATCAGCCGTTAACCTACGGGAAACCGGGTTTTGATAACCCGTTCTTCATCGCCGCAGCCCCCGGCGTGAAACTGGAAACTGCCTGATGCCCGTCCTGATCGTCATTCCTGCGCGCTATGCCTCGACCCGTTACCCCGGCAAACCGCTGGTCGCGCTGACTGGTGCGACCGGTGTCGCCAAGACGCTGATCCGCCGGTCATGGGATGCGGCGATGGCGGTGGATGGTATCGACCGCGTGGTCGTTGCCACCGACGATGACCGGATCGCCGACGCCGCCCGCGATTTCGGGGCCGAAGTGGTGATGACCGCTGCAACCTGCGCAAATGGCACCGAACGCTGCGCCGAAGCGGTGGAAACCTTGGGCGGCGGCTATGACATCATCGTCAACCTGCAAGGCGACGCGCCGCTGACGCCTGCTTGGTTCATCAGCGATCTGGTCGCAGGCCTGCGCGCGAACCCGCAGGCCGATGTGGCAACACCCGTCCTGCGCACCGAAGGGCAGATGCTGACCGCCCTGCTGCAGGACCGCCGCGAAGGGCGGGTCGGCGGCACCACCGCCGTGTTCGGGGCGGATCACAACGCGCTCTATTTCTCGAAAGAGGTGATCCCCTACACCGGTCGCAGCTATGCGCCTGCCGATCCGACGCCGGTATTTCACCATGTGGGCGTTTACGCCTATCGGCCGGATGCGTTGCGCGCCTATGCCCGCTGGCCGCAAGGGCCGCTGGAACAGCTGGAAGGGTTGGAACAGTTGCGTTTTCTGGAACGCGGCGTGCCGATGCTTTGCGTCGAGGTGGCGGCGCAAGGGCGCGAATTCTGGGAACTCAACAACCCTGAAGATGTTGTGCGTATAGAAACAATGCTGCGCAATATGGGCCAACCCTAACGGGTCTGGCACCCCATTGTTGCAATTTCGACTTATTATAGCCCTGAAAATAGGGTACCGCCGCCATGTTGGCGGATCAACAAAGGCATCAAGATGAAACGTAAAGTCACCAAAGCCATTTTCCCCGTCGCAGGGCTTGGCACAAGGTTCCTGCCCGCGACCAAGTCGGTGCCGAAGGAAATCATGACTTTGGTGGATCAGCCGCTGATCCAGTATGCCATCGACGAGGCACGCGCCGCCGGGATCGAGGATTTCATTTTCGTGACCTCGCGGGGGAAATCCGCGCTCGAGGATTATTTCGACCATGCGCCGGACCTTGAAAACGCCCTGCGTGACGGCGGTAAGAACGAGCTGCTGCAAATTCTGCGCAACACCTACATGGAAAGCGGTGCTATCGCCTATATCCGCCAGCACAAACCGCTGGGGCTGGGCCATGCGGTGTCCTGCGCCAGCAAGCTCATCGGCGATGAACCTTTCGCCGTGATCCTGCCCGATGACGTGATCGCCGCCGAAAAACCGTGCCTCCAACAGATGGTCGAGGCCTATCAGGAAACTGGCGGGTCGATGGTGGCGACGATGGAAGTGCCGCCCGCGAAGACATCGTCCTATGGTGTGCTGGATATCGCCGGCGAGAACGGCCAGATCGTGCAGGTCAAGGGTATGGTCGAAAAACCGGCCCAAGGGACTGCGCCGTCCAACCTTGCGGTGATCGGGCGCTACATCCTGACGCCCGATGTGATGCAAAGCCTTGATAACGTCGATCGCGGTGCCGGAGGCGAGATCCAGCTGACCGATGCGATCGCAAAGGAAATCAGCGCAGGCCGTAATGTATTCGGCTACCGCTTCGACGGGCAGCGTTTCGACTGCGGGTCCAAAGCGGGATTTTTACAGGCAACCGTTGCTTTTGCGCTGGCACGCAGCGACCTGCGCGACGAATTGTCGGCCTTCCTTGCGGATATGAAGTTCAGCCGCAACGCCGCCGAATAACGCGCGGCACAGGGTCACCGGCATGCCGCTTGGCGATTTGTGGATGGCATACCGGATGCGCTGGAAACGGCGGCGGTTCTTGTTCCGCATCTGGCGCAAGCGGCGACAGATCGCGCCGGTGCAGGACAGAACGGCGGCAATCAGGCCCGACACGATCCTGTGCTTTGCGACCGTGCGCAACGAAATGGCGCGGCTGCCGCATTTCCTGCAGCACTACCGCAAACTCGGGGTCGGACATTTCCTGATCGTCGACAACCACAGCGATGATGGCACCGCCGCCTATCTGGCGGCGCAGCCCGACGTGTCGCTTTGGTCGTCGCAGCACAGCTACCGGCTGGCGCGGTTCGGGATGGACTGGCTGGGTTGGCTGCAATGGCAATATGGCCACCGGCACTGGTGCCTGACGGTCGATGCCGATGAACTGCTGACGTTCCCCCATGCCGACAGCCGTGATCTGGGCGATCTGACCCGTCATCTGGATGCGCGCAGGATCACGTCATTTGGCGCGACCATGCTGGAGATGTATCCAAAGGGGCCCATTGCGGATGCGGTATATGATCCGGCGGCAGACCCGTTGGAAACCTTGGTATGGTTCGACGCCGACAATTACCGAGAGAAAATCCACCCCGTCTATCAAAACCTCTGGATACAGGGCGGCGTGCGTGACCGCGTATTTTTTGCGGCACGGCCTGAACGCGCACCCACGCTCAGCAAGGTGCCGCTGGTGCGCTGGCACTGGCGGCATGTCTATGTCAGCTCGACCCACCAGATGCTGCCGCGCCGGTTAAACCATGTTTTCGACCGCGTGCATGACAGGCGGGTGACGGGCGTGTTGCTGCACACAAAGTTCCTGCCAGACATCATGCCCAAGTCCCAAGAGGAACTGACCCGCCGCCAGCATTTCCAGAACAGCGATCTTTATACGACCTATCACCAGCATTTGGCACAGGGACCGGACCTGTGGTGCCCGCAATCCACCCGCTATGACGGATGGGCGCAGTTGACGGCGCTGGGCCTCATGTCCAAAGGTGACTGGGATTGATATGACCCTGTTTGACACGCAGACAAAGGCATCACCCGTTTGGGATTTCTGACATCATACCGGCTGCGTCTCTATCGTAAGCAATGCAAGCTGCGCGCGATGCTGAAATCGCGCGAGCTGAGGTCGGTCCGGAACCGCACCGCCACGATCCGCGATGGCGACGTCCTGTTGTTCTGTACCTTCCGCAACGAAGACCAGCGCCTACCCTATTTCCTGCAATATTACCGCGATCTGGGGGTCGATCATTTCCTGATGGTCGACAACAACAGCGACGACGGCGGGCAGGATTTCATCGCCGCCCAACCAGATGTGTCCTTGTGGCACACCAAGGCGGGCTATGGCAGGTCGCGGCACGGTGTCGACTGGCTGACCTATCTGCAGGGGCGCTATGCCCATGATCACTGGGCCTTGACGGTCGATGTGGATGAATTCTTTGTCTATCCGTTCTGCGACAGCCGCCCGATCCGCGCGCTGGCCGACTGGCTCGATGCGTCAGAGGTGCGGTCCTTCGGGGCGCTGCTGCTGGATATGTATCCCAAGGGCCCGGTCAGCGCGCAGCCCTACCGGCGCGGCGACGATCCGTTCAGGATCGCCTGCTGGTTCGATGCCGGCAATTACGTCATGTCCCGCAACCCCATGCTGCGCAACCTGTGGATTCAGGGCGGCCCACGCGCGCGGATGTTTTTCGCAGACAAGCCGCGGCAGGCACCGGCGCTGAACAAGATCCCTTTTGTGAAATGGCAGCGCGCCTATGCCTATGTCAGCTCTACGCATATGATGCTGCCGCGCGGTCTGAACCTTGTCTATGATCAGAGCGGCGGCGAAAAGACATCCGGTGTGCTGCTGCACGCCAAATTCATCGACACATTCAGCGCCCGCGCGTCGGAAGAGGCGGCCCGTGCGGAACACTACGCGAGCGGTCGCGAATACAAATCCTACGAGGCGCATCACGGCGCCGACCCCGATTTCTGGTGCGAATGGAGCGAGCGTTACGTCAACTGGCGCCAGCTTGAAGGTTTGGGGCTGATGTCCAAGGGGAACTGGGCATGACGCTGGGTGTGGTCATGCTGGTGCATACGGCGTTTGACCGTGCTGAACAGATGATCCGGCATTGGGCGGATGCCGGGTGCCCGGTGGTCGTTCATGTCGACAGGAACGTGGCGCAGGCGGCATATGATGCTTTTGTCGGGGCGGTCGGTGATCTGGCGGATGTCAGTTTCAGCCGCCGGTATCGGGGTGAATGGGGCATGTGGGGGCTGATTGCGGCGTCAAAGGCCGCGTCACGGCAATTGCTGGACCGCTATCCTGAAATACGGCACGTCTATCTGGCGTCGGGCGCCTGCCTGCCGCTACGTCCGATCGCTGAATTGCAGGCTTATCTTGATGCCCGCCCCGACACTGATTTCATCGAAAGCGTCACGACCAGCGATGTGAAGTGGACGATCGGGGGATTGGACCGCGAAAGGTTCACGCTGCGGTTCCCGTTTTCATGGAAGCGGCAGCGCCGCCTCTTCGACGGATATGTCCGGCTGCAACAGGTGCTGCGGTTGCGGCGCAAGGTGCCCGAAGGGCTGACCCCGCATTTGGGGTCGCAATGGTGGTGCCTGACGCGCCAGACCCTGACGGCGATCCTTGGCGATCCGCGCCGTGCGGAATTCGACAGCTATTTCCGGCAGGTCTGGATTCCGGACGAGTCTTATTACCAGACCCTTGTGCGGCGGCATGCACGTCGCCTTGAAAGCCGGTCGTTGACGCTTGCCAAATTCGATTATCAAGGCAAACCGCATATCTTCTACGATGATCACGCAGAGCTTCTCGCACGGTCGGGATGTTTTGTTGCGCGCAAGATATGGCCGCAAGCTGACGGGCTTTACCAGAGATTTCCACGTCGGCCAAACCTGGCTGAAAGCGCAGAGGAACCTCGCACCGGGACGGTTGACCGGATCTTCGCACAGGCCGTTGACAGGCGTACTATCGGACGGCGCGGCCTTTACATGCAAGGCCGGTTTCCGTTCATGGAACGTGAAAACGGCTTTACCGCAGCCCCCTATACGGTCCTGCAGGGCTTTGATGACATCATTCCCGATCTCGCCGGTTGGCTGACGGCGCAAACCGGTGTCGTTGCGCATGGCCATCTGTTCGCCACCGACAAGGCACATTTTGCGGGTGGCGGAGCGACCTATCGCGGCGGGCTGTCGGGTCATGCCCGCCTGCGCGATTACAATGCCAAGATGTTCCTGACCAACCTGATCTGGAACGGGCGCGACCAGCATCAATGCTTTCAGTTCGGACCGACCGACAATCAGGCGATCAAATGGATGCTGACCAAGGATACCCAAGCCAGCGTCTGGGTTGTGACTGGCGCCTGGGCCTTGTCGCTGTTCCGGACAGGCAAAGCGGCGACCGATGTCCGGTCCCAAGCTGCGCGTTTGCAGCAGGTTGAAAACCGCTTTCTCAAGGCGCTGGGGTCGCCCGACGCACGGTCGCGTCGGCATATCATGACGCTGGCGGAATTTCTCGAATCTCCAGTCGATGTGCTGCAAGGCATCATGGACGACATGGTCGGCCACCGCGCCCGGACCCTCAAGGTATTGCCAGCGATGGTCGATCTGGATGGTTTTCCCGCGTTCCTTCAGGAGCTGAAAAATCAGGGGATGCACCCGTATCTGACGGGCGAGTTCGCCCCCGCCCAAAAGGTGCAATCCTCAAGGCGGCAGCCGCGCAAACCCTATCTGATCGGCAAGAAATGATGCGTTTTGACTACTTTATCATTCTGGCAGACATGCGGACGGGGTCGAATTTCCTTGAATCCAACCTGAATGCGCTGGACGGCGTGTCTTGTTTCGGTGAGGCGTTCAACCCCGGCTTTGTCGGCTATCCCAAGCAGGGGGACCTGTTCGGCATTTCGCTGGACCAGCGCGAAGCCGACCCCCTTGTGCTGATCGATGCGATCAAGGCGGCGGATGGTCTGTGCGGTTTCCGGTTCTTCCACAACCACGACCTGCGGGTCCTGGATCTGTGCCTTGCCGATCCCCGCTGTGCCAAGGTTGTGCTGACGCGCAATCCGCTGGATACCTATGTCAGTCTGAAGATTGCGCAGGCCACCGGACAGTGGAAGCTGACCAACGCGACCCACGCCAAGACACAGCCCATCACCTTTGACGCCGATGAATTCACAAGCCACCTGCGCGCGATGCAGGACTTCCAGCTGACTTTGCTGCACCGGCTCCAGACGACGGGGCAGACGGCGTTCTTTATCGGCTATGATGATTTGCAGGATATCGACGTTCTGAACGGGCTGGCCGCGTTTCTGGGGGCGCCAGCGCGATTGACCGCCCTTGATCGCAAGCTGAAAAAACAAAATCCTGCCCCCTTCGCCCAGACAGTCAGCAATGCATCCGAGATGGACAAGGCATTGCGCGGCATGGACCCTTTCGACCTTGGTCGCACCCCGAATTTCGAACCACGCAAAGGCCCTGCGATCCCGACTTACGTTGCAGCGGCACGCACCGGACTGATCCACATGCCCTTACGGTCAGGGCCGGAAGACGCGGTGGCGGATTGGCTTGCCGCGCTGGATAACGCACCGCCCCTCACGGATTTTTCGCAAAAAACGCTGCGGCAGTGGCAGAACGATCATGGCCTGTTCCGGCGGTTCACCGTGCTGCGCCACCCGGTCGCGCGCGCGCATGTGGCGTTCTGTGACCGCATCCTGACCACCGGGCCGGGGCATTTCCCCCGTTTGCGCGCCACGTTGCGCAAGGTTCACAAACTGCCGATTCCCGCCGTAGCCCTCGACCTTGATCATCCGGGTGCGTATGACGCAGAGGCGCACCGCACCGGTTTTCTGGCGTTTCTGGATTTCTTGCGCCACAATCTGGCGGGCCAGACAAGTATCCGGGTTGACGCGGCTTGGGCCAGTCAGGTGACGCTGTTGCAGGGGATGGCCCAGTTTGCGCTGCCTGACATGATATTGCGCGAGGAGGATTTGCCGCATGACCTGCCGCAGCTTGCGGCGCGGGTCGGCAGACCGGACGCACCTTTGCCGCAGATCAGCGCACATCGGCACGCAGCGTGGCTGGCCGCAGTCTATGATCCGGTGATAGAGGCCGCCACGCGTGCCGCCTATGCGCGCGATTACGAAAGTTTCGGGTTCACCGACTGGCGCTAGGCGGCTTGGGTCGATTCCACCGAGGTCAAGATCGTGAACAATGTCACCGGATCGCTGTTGGCCCGCAGCTTGGCGCACAGGGATGCATCGCGAAAGGTGCGCGACACCAGTGCCAGTGCCTTCAAGTGGTCGACACCGGCATTTTCCGGTGCGATCAGGGCGAAGACCAGATCGACTGGCTGACGGTCTACAGCGTCAAAGTTCAGCGGTTTTTCCAACCGCAGAAAGATTCCCTTTACCTCGTCCACACCGGCAAGCCGCGCATGCGGCAGGGCGACGCCATGTCCGACACCGGTGGGGCCAAGGTTTTCGCGTTCGATCATCGCGTCGATAACGGCGGATGGTTTCAACCCGTAACAGGTTTCCGCCATCTCGCCGATGTCGTGAAAAAGCCGCTTCTTGCTGGTGCAGGATGCAATCGTCTTGACGGCGTTCGACTGCAAGATCTGACTAAGTTGCATAATGCGTCTTTCTTGTTCTGCGCAGGATCAACCGGCAGCGCGCGGGTCGATCCATCCGATGTTGCCATCGTCTCTTCTGTAAACGACGTTTACGCCGCTATGTTTCTCGTTTCTGAAAACCAGGACTGGCGCGTTTGCGATTTCCATCTGCATCACCGCCTCGCCCACGGACAAAGACGGGATCTTGGTCTCCATCTCGGCGATGATCATCGCGTTGACGGTGTCGTTGCTGCCTTCTTCGGACTCGTCACTTGGTGCGAGGATATAGGACCCTGCATCCGAAAGTTCAACCGGGGTCGAACGACCGGCATGATGATCTTTCAGGCGGCGTTTATAGCGGCGCAGCTGCTTGTCCATCTTCTCGCCGCAGCTGTCGAAAGCGGCATAGATTTCAGTGGCTTTGCCGGTCGCCTGCGCGGTCAGACCGGTGGACAGGTGCACCACCGCCTCGCAGACGTTTTCATGACCCGACTTGGAAAAGACGACATAGGCTTCGGTGGGCCGACCAGCGTATTTGCTCAGAATGGCGTCCAGTTCCGTGCGGACATGGGTTTGCAGGGCCTCGCCGATGTCGATCTGTTTTCCGCTGATTTGGTACCGCATGATGTCTCCTAGGGTCTGGGGCTTGCAGGCGCGCAGGCGGTCGTCGCCAAAGCGCCGCAAGCGGATCGCGCTGTGTCAGAAGGTGATGTTAACCGTTTGCGCGCAAAAAGTTTTTTCCAGCAGGCTGACTGCTGTGTCAGCACGTCTGCGGGGAATGAACAAAGGCCAGTCATCCCCTATATTTGGCGGCAAAACCGGACGGCTTGTCAATGATCCTGTCAGCGACCGGCCAAAAGAATCAATTCACGCGGAAGTTGTTTCCCAGATAGACGCGCCGGACGTTTTCGTCCTGCACCACGTCTTGTGTCGTCCCGCTCATCAACACCTTGCCATCATGCAAGATATAGGCGCGGTCCACGATCTGCAGCGTTTCCTGCACATTGTGGTCGGTGATCAGCACGCCGATGCCGCGGTTCTTGAGATCGGCAACAAGATGCCGGATTTCGGCAACTGCGATTGGGTCAACCCCCGCGAAAGGTTCGTCCAGCAGAACATATTTCGGCCCTGCCGCAAGGCAGCGCGCGATTTCGACCCGCCGCCGTTCGCCACCCGATAGTGCCATGGCCGAGGCGCGCCGCAAATGTTCGATCGAGAATTCCGACAGCAGCGTTTCAAGCCGTTCGCGGCGCTGGTGCCGGTCTTTCACCGCGATTTCGAGGATCGACATGATATTGTCCTCGACCGACATGCCGCGAAAAATCGACATTTCCTGCGGCAGATACCCGATGCCAAGCTGCGCGCGCCGGTACATTGGCAGGGTCGTGACATCGCGCCCGTCGATGATGACCTTGCCACCCTCGGGCGTCACAAGGCCCGCAATCGCATAAAAACAGGTTGTCTTGCCCGAACCGTTCGGCCCCAGCAGTGCGACAACCTCGCCCCGGCCCAAGCTGATCGACACGTCGCGGATTACCGGACGTTTGCGATAGCTTTTGCGCAGGCTGATGATCTGTAGCCCGACATCGCCCGCTTGCACGGTCAGGTTGGGCGGCGGCGCCATCAGTTGCCGCCCTGTTGCAGCACGGTCCGCACGCGCCCCTGAATCGTCGCCGTGCCATCGGTCACGTTGACGACCATGCTTTCGGCCGAAATCACGGTTTCGCCTTGGCTGACCAACACGTCGCCGGTCAGTGTCAGCAGGCCGGTGGTGATATCGTAATCAGCGGTGTCGGCTTCGGCTGCGTCCTGCGCGTTTGCAAGCAGCACATCGCCAGTGGCGACCAACCGCGCAATTTCATTGGTATCGCTGCCATAGACCACTTCGACCCGTGCCGCCGACATCCGCAATTCGCCCTGAATGATCAGAACCTCGCCTTCGAATACCGCGATGCCGGTGTCCTGATCGACCGACAACGTCTGCGATGTCACCTCGATCGCGGCATCGGGATCAACGACCATATTGCCCAGATCGATCCGGGTCTGGGCGCCGGCGGCCCCCGTGACAAACATCAAAAGGGTCGTGCAGAGGACGGAAAAACGAAACACTTGGCGTATATCCTTTGCTACGGGTGCCCTACCCTTGGGGGGTGTATATCAGCCGGACCCCGTCGGTAAACAGCATCTGATGTCGAGTATTGGTGCTGTCGTACCGGAATGTCACCTGTCCTGCAGTCAGATTTCCCATGGGTGCGCGGATTTCCAACAATCCGTCCGACACGGCCGTGCCCGTATCCAGCGTGACGGTCAGGCCGCCTGTCTCCATCGTGTAGCCAGTCGAAGTCTGAAGCCGCACAAGGCCGGAAAACCGTGCGGTCCGCGCGCGCCCGTCGATTTCCCCTACGACACCTGTCACATCAAGCGTGCTGCCGCCGGGGTTATTCATCCGCATGCGCAGGTCATCGACGCCGGCAGTGTCGGGCTGGTCCGGCACAGGACGCGCGCTGCGCGCAGTGATCACGACGACCGCACCCGCATCGGTGACGCCCGAGAATTCGGGCGCCGACACCTGCTGCTCGCGCGCGAGTTCCACCACCCGTGCAAGGGAAATATCGGTCCCGTCACTGGGGCCGCGGGCAAACAGGAACAATGTCGACAACAGCGCAAGCCCGCTGAGCGGCAACAGGATTTTGGCCCAGCCGACCCATTGCGAATACAGATTGTCGCCACTGCCCATGGTCAGATGATACCAGCGCGCAGGCAGTCATGGATATGCAAAATCCCCGCGACCTGCCCCGGATTGGCGGGATCCAGCGCAAACAGGCAGGTGATCTTGCGGGTATTCATGATGTTGACGGCCTCTTCGGCAAGGGCATGAGGCGATACAGTTGTAGGGTTGACTGTCATCACTTCGCCCGCGGTGTGATCCAGCAATCCGCGCATGTGGCGGCGCAGGTCGCCGTCCGTGACGATCCCGACCAGCGTGCCGTCATCGCCCAGCACGCCCGCAACGCCGAACCCTTTCTGGGTAATCACCAGCAGGACATCGGACATTGGCGTGTTCACGCGCACCAGCGGGATCGCGTCATCGCGGTGCATCAGGTCCGCGACCTTGGACAGTTGCGCGCCCAGCTTGCCGCCCGGATGGAAGTCGCGGAAGTTTTCGGGCGTAAAGGCGCGGTGTTCCATCAACGCGATGGCCAGCGCATCGCCCAGCGCCAGTGTCATCGTTGTTGAAATCGTCGGTACGATCCCGCGACCGCAGGCCTCGCCCAGTTGCGGCAGCACGATCCCGACATCGGCTTGCTGGATCAGCGTGCTTTCGGCGCGGCTGGCGACACCGATCATCGGGATACCAAAACGGCGGGTATAGGCCACAAGATCAGCCAGTTCGGGGGTTTCACCCGAATTCGACAATACCAGCACGACATCGCCACGCGTCATCATGCCCAGATCGCCATGGCTCGCCTCGGCGGGGTGGACGAAATGGGCGGGGGTGCCGGTGCTGGCAAAGGTTGCCGCGATCTTGCGTGCGATATGCCCCGATTTGCCCATGCCGGACACGATCACGCGGCCCTTGGCGTTCAGCAAAAGGGTGACGGCATCGCCAAAGCTGTGGTCGAGTGTGGATGACAGCGCGCGCAGCGCGTCCGCCTCTTGCAGGATGACCCGGCGTGCGGTGGACAGAAAGGGGACTGGATCGGCCATCAATGTGTAAAGATATCGGTTTCGGGCCAGCCGTTCAGATCGAGTGCCGCGCGCGTCGGCAAGAAGTCGAAACAAGCCTGCGCGATGGCTGTCCGGTCCTCGCGTTGCAACAGGACATCGAAAGCAGCCTTGAGCTGGTGCAGATACAGCACGTCAGAGGCGGCATAATCCAGCTGCGCTGGCGTCAGTTTCGGTGCGCCCCAGTCGCTTTGCTGTTGATGCTTGGAAATGTCGATGCCCAGCATATCCTGCAACAGAACCTTCAGCCCGTGCCGGTCGGTATAGGTGCGCACCAGCTTGGACGCGATCTTGGTGCAATAGACGGGGGCGGTGACGACACCGAAGGCGTTCAGCAGCGCCGCGATGTCGAACCGGCCAAAGTGGAACAGCTTGAGCACGTCAGGGTTGGTCAGCATGGCGCACAGGTTCGGCGCGCCGGTCTGCCCCTTGCTGACCTGCACAAGGTGGCAATCGCCGTCACCGCCTGACATCTGGATCAGGCACAGCCGGTCACGATGCGGGTTCAGTCCCATCGTTTCGCAATCGATCGCAACAACCGGCCCCAGGTCCAGCCCGTCGGGCAGATCGTTGTGATAAAGAAAGTTGGCCATCTGTGTTCCAATCAACGGGTTTCGCCGTTCCAGATACGCAGAATGCCCGCAATGCTCAAGCTTCGTTGACCAAAGCCAGCCTATGATCGGCAATCGTGATGGGGCTATCTGCATGCAGGCAAAGCCAAAGCTCGAAGTCTTTCGGCGGCATCGGTCTTGCGAAACCGTAGCCTTGGCCAACCGCGCAGCCACGGTCAAGCAGGTGCTGTGCCTGTCCGGTCTCTTCGATCCCTTCGGCGATGACATGCAGGCCCAGTTCCGCCGTCAATGCCAGAATCGCGCGCACGACGCTGTCGGCCCCTTGGTCCGGCAACGGGGCGATCAGCGATTTGTCCAGCTTGATCCCAGAAAGCGGCAATTGCGTCAGACGGCAAAGTGACGCGTAGCCTGTACCGAAATCGTCCAGTTCCAGCGCGATCCCGCATTCGGAAAGGCTATCGATATTGATGGCGGCCATGTCGCCTGCACCGTCGATCAACGTGTTTTCCAGCACCTCGACGATCACCTGATCGGGGCGCAGACCGGAATTGCGCAACCCCAGCAAGAAGCGTTCGATCAGGAAGGGGTCGGCGATCGTTTCAGGGGCCGCGTTCAGCGACAGGACCGGATGCCAGATGCCCTCTGTCTGCCATTTCATGGCCTGCGCCATCGCCGCCTGCCAGATCGCATGATCCATCTCGATGGTCATACCCGCCCTTTCTACCGCCGACAGAAACCTGTCTGGCGTCAACAATCCACGCGTCGGATGCCGCCACCTTGCCAGCACCTCGACCCCGTGCAGCGCCCCGTCGATCAGGCGGATCTGCGGTTGAAACCAGGGTTCCAGTTCGCCATTTCGAATGGCATCGGGCACTTCCATCTGCAGCCGCTGGAGCTGGCCTGCCGTTGCGCGCAGTGCGGGTGTGAATTGTCGGGCGCGGTTCCCGCCTTCGTTTTTGGCGACCTGAAGCGCCATTGCCGCATCGGCAAGCACATCCAAGGGATCGGCCCGGTCTTTTTCCATCACCAGAAATCCGATACTGGCCCGGATTTTCAGGCGTCTGCCGCACACCTCGAACGGATCGGCAAGAGCGGCCATCACGCGACGCAGCATCGGCGCGGGCGGTTCGTTGGTCATCATAGCGAATTCATCGCCGCCGATCCGGGCGACGATCTGGTCATCATCCACGCAGCCGCGCAGTGCCTTGCCGACCGCGATCAGCAAGGCATCGCCGCTTTCGTGTCCGGCAGAGTCGTTGATCGACTTGAACCCGTCCAACCCGATGAACAGGAATGTCTGATCCGCCGCCGTTCCGTGTGCGAAACTTTCTGCCATGAATGCGATCAGGCGGCCGCGGTTGGGCAATCCGGTCAGAACATCGTGGTTTGTCAGATGCAACAATTGCACATTCGCCTGTTCAAGTTCGCGTTTTGAATCCAGCAGGCATGCGGTCTGGTCCTGCAACATGCGGATATGGGCCTGCACGGCCAGATGCGCGGGATAGAAAATGAATGTCGCTTCTGCCAGCAAGACCAGCATCGCTGCGCCAAGGATCAGCCATTGCATCTGGCGCAGATGGGTCATTTCCTCGGCTGTGGCGGCGACGGCACTGCGCGCGAAAATCTGCTGGTTGACGATCGACATGATCACGAGCAGGCCCAGAATGATTATCAGCGCCAGAACATAGTGCAGCCAAAGCCGGTCGGGGCTGACGCGCGTCAGGCGTGCCTTAAGGTGGTTCGAAACGTGCTGAAACATGATCATCCGACGAATCCCGCGGGTTTGGTCGGGTCAATCTGATCGAATTTGATTAAGCTAGCGTTTAGCGGAAATGCGATCGGGTGATCACAGCGCCTTCATCAGATCGTGGCAGCGGTTGGTATAGTCGTCGCGCACTTCCATTGGCGGTCGCAGGCGGATTGCAAAGGCTGTCAGCAAACCCGCATCCTGTTTGCCAAAGAATCTGTCCGCCTCGGCGCGGGAAAAACCGGCGATCTGCACCGCCTCCAGCCATGCGGACAGTTTGTCGGCCTTCTTGATCTGGCGCTTTATCTGGACCGGTAGTTGCGCGGGCAGCCCGAACCGCAGGTGGATCGCGGCCGTCAGGCGTTCGTCCAATGCGCCGTAGCCGGGGCCAACGGCTGCCTTGACCGGGCTGATCATGTCGCCGATCACATATTCGGGCGCGTCATGCAGCAGGGCGGCCAGATGCCAGCGCGGATCGGCTTTGGGGTTCTGCTGGATGAAGATATCGGTCACCAGCAGCGAATGTTCGGCCACAGTATAGGCGAAATCACCCTTCGTCTGCCCGTTCCAGCGCGCGACAAACGCAAGCCCATGGGCGATATCGCCGATTTCGATATCCATCGGCGTGGGGTCCAGCAGGTCAAGCCTGCGCCCCGACAACATCCGTTGCCATGCTCTTGGTTGCTTCATCGCCGTTGCGCCTTAATTGAATATTGAGCGTTCTGCATAATACGCGACTTCGGATTGTGGCAACCCGGTCGCGATGCTATGGGACCGCCAACCATTTTATATGAGAGAGATCGCATGTCGCTGGATTACATCGTCAAGGATATCGCGCTGGCCGCCTATGGCCGCAAGGAACTGGATATCGCCGAAACCGAAATGCCGGGCCTGATGGCACTGCGCGAAGAATATGGCGCGGCGAAACCGCTGTCCGGTGCACGCATCGTCGGATCGCTCCACATGACGATCCAGACCGCCGTGCTGATCGAAACTCTGACCGCCCTTGGCGCCGATGTGCGCTGGGCGTCGTGCAACATCTTTTCCACGCAGGACCATGCCGCTGCTGCGATTGCCGCCGGTGGCACGCCCGTGTTTGCGATCAAGGGCCAGACGCTGGAAGAGCATTGGGACTATCTCGATAAATCCTTCCAGTTCCCCGAAGGCGCGAACATGATCCTTGATGATGGCGGCGATGCGACGCTTTACGTCCTGCTTGGCGCGCGCGCCGAAGCGGGCGAGGAAATCATCCCCGTTCCCCAGTCCGAGGAAGAAGAGGTCATCAAGGCCCAGATCAAGAAGCGTATGGCGCAAAGCCCCGGCTGGTTCACCAAAACCCGCGACGCGATCAAGGGCGTGTCCGAGGAAACAACGACCGGCGTGCATCGCCTGTATGATTTGCACAAGAAAGGGCAGCTGCCCTTCCCTGCGATCAACGTGAACGACAGCGTGACCAAGTCGAAGTTCGACAACAAATACGGCTGCAAGGAATCGCTGGTCGACGGTATCCGCCGCGCCACCGACACGATGATGGCTGGCAAGGTTGCTGTCGTTTGCGGCTACGGCGATGTGGGCAAAGGCTCTGCCGCATCGCTGCAAGGGGCCGGTGCCCGCGTCAAGGTGACCGAGGTCGATCCGATCTGCGCGCTGCAAGCCGCGATGGACGGGTTCGAGGTCGTGCTGCTGGAGGATGTGGTCGACAGCGCCGACATCTTTATCACCACCACCGGCAACCGTGACGTGATCCGGATCGAGCATATGCGCGAGATGAAGGATATGGCGATTGTGGGTAATATCGGCCATTTCGACAACGAAATTCAGGTCGCCGCGTTGAAAAACCACAAGTGGACGAACATCAAAGAACAGGTCGACATGATCGAGATGCCGTCCGGCAACCGCTTGATCCTGTTGTCCGAAGGGCGTCTGCTGAACCTTGGCAACGCGACCGGCCATCCGTCGTTTGTGATGTCGGCGTCGTTCACCAATCAGGTGCTGGCGCAGATCGAACTGTGGACCAAGGGCGAAGACTACCAGCCCGGCGTCTATATCCTGCCCAAGGCGCTGGACGAAAAGGTCGCGCGCCTACACCTCAAGCGGATCGGCGTGAAGCTGACCGAACTGCGCAAGGATCAGGCGGATTACATCGGCGTCACCGTCGAAGGGCCGTTCAAGCCGGAACATTACCGCTACTGAGCGCGGTCACTAAAAAGCCGCCGCTCCATCCGGGGCGGCGGCTTTCTGCTGTCTGGGTCAAAGATACCAGCGGTCAGAATGTATAGCCGACCCGCAGACGCAGTGTCGTGACCTCGACGTTCAGCGCGTCATCATCGAATTCGTGGTAAAGAACTTCGGCACCGGCCAGCAGATTGTCACCAAATTTCATATCATAGCCTGCCCCGATCAGATAGCCGACACCGTCCTCGACCGCGAAATTGCTGACAGGGCCCAGCCCGTCGGGCAGGACGGAATTGGTCGAGGCCCCGACGACACCCGCGACGCCGTAAACCAGACCGTTGCCGACAGGCGCACCGATCCGCGCCTTGAGCCGTGCTGTCGATTCCACCAGCACCAAGTCAGAGACATTGTAGTTCGTCGCGTCAAAATCGAATTCCGCACCATAGACGATGCCGCCGACCTGATAGTTGTAGCCCGCAAACAGACCCGTCGAACTGCCATCGCCGGGCAGCTTGAGGTCATCCAATGGTTTGACTGTGGCCTCGATATCCGACCCACCAAAGCTGATCCCGCCATAAGCGCCGGTCCAATCCTGCGCCATGCTGGCAGCGGGGGTCAGGGCGATCGCAGCGACGGCCAGTATTTTATTCACTGTCATGTTCAATCCTCGTGTTGCACCTGGCGCGACCTGCGCCAACGAGGCAGACACGCGGGCACAACCGGCCGAGTTTCGCACGCTCGCGTTTTCGTGATGGCCGCCTTGCGGGCCGTTTGGGGGTCATCGGTCGCGCTGGACGGGGGGATCGCGGAATGTTTCTCTTCCAGCGCCTTTTTTCTTTACCGATTGCGTCAAGCCACCTTAACGTGCCTCCAGCGTGGCGTGGGGCCAACGCATTTTAACAAGTGAACACACACGGGGGACAATCTCATGGGTAAAAGAGACGATCTGATTGCGAAATACGCGGACGACCTCAAGAACAAATGCGGCATGACGCCTGACATGGCCTTGCTGACCAAGGTGACCATCGGCTGCGGTCCTGCGATCTATAATGCGGATGCATCCACTGTTGCCGCGTCGCAACCCGCAGAGATTGAAACCGTGAAAAACAATTTCCTGATCAAGAAGCTGGGTCTGAAGGACAGCCCCGAGCTTGACACCGCGATCAGTGCCGTCCTGACCACCTATGGCCAGTCGGAACGCAACAAGTATCGCGCTGTGGTCTATTATATGCTGACCAAGCATTTCGGCAAAGAAGCCGTCTACGCTTAAAATTCGAGTTAAAATGTTAGCGCATTGCTTTTGGTAATGCCGCCGGATCGTGTTACCTTCAGGTCAGGCTAGTATGGCCGGACCTGAAATTCGATTGCGTGTGGTGGCCAGGGAGCACGCGGGGTGAAAGAGGGTTCGGCGTGTGCCGGACCCTCTTTTTCATGGCTCAGGGTTGGGTTTCGCCCATCTCGCAGATGATTTGCCACTGCTCTGGGGTCACGGGCTGCACCGACAGGCGCGAATTGTTTACCAGCACCATGTCCGACAGTCGCGGGTTTTGCTTGATCTGGTCCAGCGTGACAGGCTTGGTGAACGGCCGCACCGCCCGGATATCGACGCAATCCCACCGCACATCATCGCTCGTGCTGTCGGGGTGGCTTTCGGCGCAGACCTCGACGATGCCGACTATCTCCAATCCGCTGCGTGAATGGTAAAAAAACCCCAGATCCCCGATTTTCATCGCACGCATATTGTTGCGCGCCTGATAGTTGCGCACGCCGCCCCATTCCTCGCCCGCGGCCCCTTTGGCTGTCTGATGGTCCCAGCCCCAGACATCGGGTTCGGATTTGAACAGCCAATAGGCCATCATCCGATGACCTTTTTCCATGCGCTCAGCGTGACATCCCCGAACAGGCCCGCCTTGGCATAGGGGTCATTGGCGGCCCAATCCTGCGCTGCGGCAAGGTCGGGCAATTCCAGAACGATCAGTGACCCGCACATCTGCCCGTCCGCATCCAGAAGTGGCCCCGCCATCTCGACAACGCCGGTTTCGGCGACATAGGCCAGATGCGCCTCGCGGTTGTCCATCCGGGTTTGCAGGGCACCGGGTTTGTCTTTGGCAAGCAGGGCGAAACGCATCTATTCTTCTTTCAAGGGGCGCGACAGCAGGGCGTGCAGCGCGGTTTTCACATCGGTCCGACCTGTCGTCAGGTCAGCGACAACCGTGCATATCGGCAGGTCGATGTCCAGATCAAGCGCCAGCTGGCGCAGCGCGCGGGCGGTGGCGGCACCTTCGACGGTGGTGCCGGCGTCGAAATCCCGCCCAGCCCCCAGCGCCATCCCGTAGCGGTAATTGCGCGACTGGTCGGACGTGCAGGTCAGCACCAGATCACCAAGGCCGGATAGTCCGGCAAGCGTGTCACTTTGTCCGCCAAGCTGGATGACCAGCCGCTGCATTTCCGCAAACCCGCGCGTGATGAGGGCGGCACGCGCGCTGTCGCCCAACCCTGCGCCAATCGTGACGCCTGCCGCAATGGCCATCACGTTCTTCAACGCGCCACCCAACTCCGCGCCGGTCACGTCGGTCGTGCGGTACAGCCGCAGGGTCGGGGTGGATAGCAGATGCTGCAGTGCGGCACCCGTGACGTCATCCGCACAGGCGATCGTCAGCGCCGTAGGCAAGCCGCGCGCGATATCGGCGGCAAAGCTGGGTCCGGTCAGGATCGCGGCCTGCGCATCAGGCACCAGATCGCGGATCGTGCTGGCGGGTCCGGTCATGCGGCCAAGGTCGATGCCCTTGCAGCAGGCGACCAGTGCTTTGCCTGACAGCTGCGCGCCATGCGCTTGCAAAAACGGGGTCAGCGCTTGCGCAGGGATCGCCAAAAGCAGGGTGTCACAGGCAAAAAGAGGCTCTAACGCTGCGGAAATCGTGATATTGTCCGGCAGCGTGACGCCCGGCAACCGCGCATTTTCGCGGCCACTTTGCATGAGCGTCACCGCCGCCGCGTCCCGTGCCCAAAGCTGCACATCGCGCCCGTCGCGTGCCAGCGCCACGCCCAACGCCGTGCCAAAGGCCCCACCGCCTGCAATCCCGATGGTCATGCCTTGGCCCCTTTCTTGCCGGACCCCAGCATCGGGGCGGCTGTTTTGTCCAAAGGCCAGCGCGGGCGGGCCGACAGGGTCAGATCATCGCGCTGCCCGAGGGCCAGCAGTTCTGCCCCCGCATAGGCGATCATGGCGGCATTGTCGGTGCACAGCGCCAAGGGCGGTGCGACGAAATCAGTGTCTAATCCAGCGCAAAGCTGCATCAACCGGCCTCTGATCGTCTGGTTTGCAGCGACCCCGCCCGCGATGGCAAAGCAAGGGTGCGCAGGGTTCATCGCCAGATAGACCGCCAGCGCACGGCGCGTTTTTTCGACCAGCACATCGGCGATGGCCGCTTGGAAAGACGCGCTCAGATCCGCCTGATCCTGTCGCGTCAGCCCGCCCTTGGCGGCGACCACCCCGTCGCGCGCGCGCAGCATCGCGGTTTTGAGGCCGGAAAACGACATGTCGCAACCCGGCTGGTTCAGCAAGGGGCGCGGCAGGTCGAACGCGCGCGGATCTCCATCCGCTCCGGCGGTTTCAACCGCAGGTCCTCCGGGCTGTGACAGGCCAAGGATACGCGCGGTCTTATCGAAGGCTTCGCCCGGCGCGTCGTCGATGGTGCCGCCCAGACGGTGGTAGTCATCCGGTCCCGCGACGATCAGGAACTGGCAATGCCCGCCCGACACCAGCAGCATCAGATAGGGATAGGCGACGCGGTCCGTCAGGCGCGGCGTCAGGGCATGCCCAGCCAGATGGTTCACGCCGATCAGTGGCAGGCCAGTTGCCGCCGCCAGCCCTTTGGCGCACATGACGCCGGACAGCACCCCGCCGATCAGGCCGGGGCCAGCCGTGACGGCGATGGCGTCCAGATCGGCAAGGCGCAGGCCCGCGACGGCCAAAGCCTCCTCGACGCAATGATCCAGCTTTTCGGCATGGGCGCGGGCCGCGACCTCGGGGACGACACCGCCGAAATCGGCGTGCAGCGCGGTCTGGCCGTAAACCACGGAGGACAGCACGTCATGCCCGCGCACCACGGCGGCGGCTGTATCGTCGCAGCTGCTTTCGATGCCAAGAACGGTCAGCGCGCGTGCCATGCATTGATCCTGTTGCGTGTTTGCCCGACGCAGGTAACACTGCACCCGACTGCAAACAATGGGATCCCGATGACACCTGTGCTGATCCTGACCCGTCCGGCCCCGCAGGCCGAGGCGTTCGCTGCCGAGATCGCGGCGCGATGGGCGGGGGCGCTGCGGATCATCTTGTCACCGCTCTTGCAGATTGTGCCCGTGCCCGTCACTGCCGATCTGACACAGGTCAAGGGTGTTATCTTTACCTCTGCCCATGGTGTCGCAGCTTCGCGCATGGCGGATTTGCCGCGCGGTCTGCCGGCATGGTGCGTGGGTGAAAAGACCGCGCAACTCGCCGCCGAGGCTGGTTTTGACGCCATCGCAGGGCCGGGCGACGCCGCGCGCCTTGCGGACAAGATCATCGGACGCCGCCCGCAGGGTCCGCTTGTACATCTGCATGGCGTGCATACGCGCGGTGGCATTTGTGAACGGCTGACAGGTGCGGGGATCGCTTGCAGCGACGTGATCGCATATGACCAGATCGCCCAATCGCTGACCGATGATGCCTTTGATGCGTTGCAGGGGGATACTCCGGTGATCCTACCCTTGTTTTCCCCGCGCACGGCCACAATTCTGGAAGGGCAAAGTCCGTTTTCGGCACCGGTGCATCTGATCGTGATCAGCACGGCCGTGCAAAGTGCCGCAGCCGCGATCGGTGTCCGCAGTCTGAGCGTTGCAGCCACGCCCGATGCCGATGCGATGATCGCGGCGACGCTCAAGCGGCTCAGCGTGGTGGCTGAACCGGCGTCTTAGGGGCCCTTGCTTGAGGAAGGGTGATAGGTCAGCTAGTCTGCCTGCAACCGCCACGCGTGTGTCAGGGAATGGAAAAGGGCATTTAATGGTCAAACAACCTGCCAAAAGGCCCAGAGCCACCGCCAAAGCGACAAATCCAGCGGCAGGCAAGCCATCGGCAAACGAATCGCAGCCTGCCGCAGCACCAGTGGCCGACCTGATCCCCCCGGAAGTGCATGTGCCAGACGCGCCAACAGCCGCGCCCGAAACGCCGCAAGCAACAGTGCAGACACCCCCACCGGACGTGCCGCCTGCGCCGGAGCCTGCCGCCACCGTGCGATCAGGGAGCGGATTTGCGCCGATGCTTGTGGGCGGGCTGGTCGCAGGTGCTATCGGGTTTGCCGTGGCGACGTTGACAACCCCGTCAGGACAGATGGATGTTCAGGATATGCTGGCTGCGCAAGATGCCAGCATCGCCGCGATCCAGCAACAGGTGAACGGCCAGCAAAGCGTTGATCTGGCGCCTCTCGAATCCGGTCTGGCCGATCTCGCCTTGCAGGTCACGGGCCTGCAGGATGATCTTGCCGCAACGACCGAAGCACTCGAAGGGCGCATTGCAGCACTTGAGAACAGGCCGGTCGGCAGTACCACGGGCGAAGCCTCCGCCGGTGCCACGGCGGAATTCGAGGCTGATGTCGCAGCGCTGCGTGCAGAGCTGACCGAACTGACCAATATGGCAAGGACAGAGCTGGACACAGCCCGCGCCGAAGCCGCCGCAATCGAGGAAAACGCCGCCGCTGCTGCCCGTGCGGCTGCCGGACGTGCCGCCCTTGCGCGGCTGCAAACAGGTATCGAAAGCGGCGCACCTTTGGGCGCTGCACTTGCCGATCTGGAAGATGTGCTGGGCGCACCTGCGCCTGATGCTTTGCTGGCCGTGCAGGACGGTGTGCCGACCCTTGCCGCCTTGCAGGACAGCTTTCCGGCCTATGCCCGCGCTGCCCTGACGACCGCGCGCGCCGAAGGTGTCGCAGGCGAGGATGCGTCCGGTGTCGGCGCATTCCTGCGCAACCAGTTTCAGGTCCGGTCGGTCAATCCGCGCGAGGGCGACGATGTCGATGCGATGCTGTCGCGCGCGCAGGCCGCTTTGCGGGGCGGCCTGCTGGCCGAAACACTGGCCGAAATCGCGCAACTGCCCGAAGTGGCGCGCGCGGAATTGTCCGACTGGCTTGCCCTTGCCGAGGCGCGCGCCGATGCTGTTGCGGCGATCGACACGCTCTCCGCATCCCTCAGTGAGAATTGAAAGCGACATATATGCTCTGGTCATTGATAAAAATCACCGCTTTCATCCTGACGGTCACCGCGCTGACCTATGGTGCCACGATGCTTTACGATGTCGACGGCGGCGCGACGATTGCCGTTGCGGGGATCGAATTCACGCTCAGCACGCTGGACATGGTGTTCTTGCTGGTCGGGCTTGTCGTACTGGTCTGGCTGGGCCTGCGGTTGCTGGCGTTTCTGGCGGCCAGCTATCATTTCCTGAATGGCGACGAGACCGCGATTTCACGCTATTTCGACCGCAACCGCGAACGCAAAGGATACGAGGCGCTGGCCGAAGGCATGATGGCGCTTGCCTCGGGAGAGGGGCATCTGGCGATGACCAAGGCGGCGCGCGCGGAAAAATATCTGCACCAGCCGCAACTGACGAACCTTTTGACCGCACAGGCCGCCGAAATGACGGGCGACCGGCGCAAGGCGGAAGAAACCTACAAGAAACTGTTGGCCGATGACCGCACCCGTTTCGTCGGTGTGCGTGGCATCATGAAGCAGAAACTGGCCGAGGGCGACACCGACCTTGCCCTCAAGCTTGCGCAAAAGGCCTTTACGCTGAAACCCAAACACGCGGAAACGCAGGACATTCTGCTGCGGCTGCAGGCCGACAAGGCCGACTGGAAAGGCGCACGGCAGACGCTTGGCGCCAAGCTCAAGTCCGGCACCCTGCCGCGCGACGTGCATAAACGGCGCGACGCCGTGCTGGCCCTGTCCGAGGCGCGTGACATTCTGCACGACGGCAACTCCATCGAAGCCCGCGAGGCCGCGATCGAGGCGAACCGCCTGTCGCCCGACCTGATCCCTGCCGCTGTCATGGCCGCACGCGGCTATATCGCGCAAGGCAACGCCCGTTATGCGTCGCGTGTGCTGGTCAAGACATGGACCGCGCAGCCGCATCCCGACCTTGCGACCGCCTTTGCCGAAATCGTGCCGGACGAGACGCCAGCGGCGCGGCTCAAACGGTTCGCCGCGCTTACGAATGCTGCGCCCGACCACCCCGAAACCAAGATGCTGATGGCCGAGCTGCACATTGCCGCCGAGGATTTTCCGGCTGCGCGCCGCGATATCGCTGATCTGGTCGAATCTGATCCGACCGCCCGCAGCCTTGCGCTGATGGCTGCGATCGAACGCGGTGTCGGCGCGGACGATTTCGTCGTGCGCGGCTGGCTGACCCGTGCCTTGACCGCGCCGCGCGGCCCGCAATGGATTTGCGACAACTGTCAGCACATCCATCCGCAATGGGGGCCTGTCTGCGGCAATTGCAGCGCCTTCGACACCTTGTCGTGGAAACGTCCACCCCCTGGCGAAGTCTCGATGCCCGCGGGAACCGAGATGCTGCCGCTGATCGTCGGGACACAGCCCGAACTGGAAGAGGTCTTGCCCGACGACGCCGAGACAGTGCCGGACGACGGCGCAAAATAGCGCTTTTCGACGCCGGATCGGGATGCTATGTCCCGCCGCGGTAGGCCGCTGTAGCTCAGCTGGTAGAGCACGTCATTCGTAATGATGGGGTCGGGGGTTCGAGTCCCTTCAGCGGCACCACTTTCCTGTCCAAAACTATCCGATGCTGTCCGGTCCTGCTTTGGATGCACAGTATCACATTTTTGCGTTGTCGCATGCGCAGACGGCTTCTGGTGCTACCGCAGGCTCTGCAGCCATTTCGCGCAGGTGTATTCCCAGAAGCACAAGGGCAGGCCAGAGCAGATAGACCTGAATCTCGATATTCTCGCCGAAACTCAGCAACAGCATCGTCAGGATGATCCCTAGCGGTAACCGCCCGCGCGGATGCAAGACTGTATCGACAGCGACACGAATGGCATGGACGGCAAAAGGCACAAGATAGGCGAGGAAGCCGACCATCCCCTTGACAAACAACAGCCCCCACCACGTGTGATGGCTGCCGATGGGCATAAACTCCACCAGATGCGGGCCGGGCTGGACCGTGCCGTGCCCCCACCAATAGGCGTCCTCTTCCCAGCGTTCGGCAGCGATCCTTTGCAGGGTTTCGCGCACCCGCGTGCTGTCGGCGCGTGCCGCACGGAAACCGGCAATGCCACCTGCGATCCCGTCCATCAGGGCGGTCCCGAACACGGCCAAAGATGCGACCAGACCGGCCGCGACTTTCCACGCCCAGCCTTGCAGCATCAATGAAAGCAGGCGAGGCCCCAATGTGCAGGCGACCAGCCCGACCAGACCCATGCGCGATTTCGTCAGCACGATCATGGCAACGCCCGCCGTGACGGCGACGGCCTTCCAGCCGCGGTGATCCTCTTCAAGGCCGAAAAGCACCATGATCACGCCCAGCAGCGCCGCAAAGGGCGACCACGGGGCAAAGAACTGCCAGCGCGGCGTCCAGCTCGACGGGTCGTAGGTGAAGATATAGACCCCGAAATAGGCGGGGCCCGGCCCGCCAACCACGCGCAAAGGCGACACGAACAATTGTTGTGGCAGCCCTGCAAGATATCCAAGGATCAGCAGCGGTGTGATGATCAGCGTCCAGAGCGCAAGGATGGATTGCGCACGCACCAGCATCCTGCGCCGGATCGGCAGGACTGCGCCTGCCAGCAGGAACAACACGATCAGCGCCCAGCCCTTGGCCCAGCCGATGCTGGATTTGATGATCGCCCCTGTCGAAAAGCCCCATTGCAGATGCCCGACCCAAAGAGCCACCAGCATTACGCCCATGCCCGCTGCCCACAGCCAGACCAGCCCCGGTACCGCCCCTGTCGCCCGCAGGTCTGCCCGGATCGCGGGGCCAAGGTAGAGCGAAAGCAGCGCAAGCCCGCCCAAGAGCCAGCCCAGCACCGGACCCACCACGTAAAGCGCGCCGATGGCATAGAAAGGCCATGTCCAGACCAGCGGATACCAGACCAAAGCCTCGGCCGCGTTGATGGGCCGGATCGCGGGGCTGGCCACGGCCGTCATCGGCAGGGTCGCGGTCATCGCGCCTGATCCGGCTTGGCCAGCAGCTTGTCGATCAGCGGGCGGCGCATCCAGCCCATCATCAGCCCGATCATCAGAAAGAGCGTCGCAGCCCCCCCCGCCCCGATCGCCACCTTGCGCCGCGGCGAGGACGGATCGACAGGCAGCGACGGGTCTTCCAGCACCTGCACCAACGGGTAGGACACATAGATATCCGTCCGTGTTGTGTCCGACCGCGCCATGGCGGATGCAAAGACAGCCTCGGCCACGGCGTAATCGCGTTGCAAGGCTTCCAGCTCGGCGGCGGCGTCAATCAGACCGGCGACACGCGCCTGCGCCTGCGTCACGCGGGCCGCCATTTCTGCCACCTCGACGGCAAGGGATGCACGGTCAGTGTCGGTTTCCACCAGCCGTGCCAGCAAACCCGCCCTTGCGCCGACCGATGACAGGTCAAGCTGGGTGATCTGGTCCGCCGTCAGCCCCGTCAGCGCCGCCGCACGGCTGCGGGCATGGTGCAAGGTGGCGTCCAGCGCAGCACGCGCTTCGGTCACGCGCGGGTGGTTGGGGCCGAACTGGCCGGCCATCCGCGCCTCTTCCGCCGCTTGGCCGGACATTTCGGCCACGATGGCCGCGAATTCGCTGTCGGCATGCAGGCGCAAGGCCGCTGCCGCCAGCAAAGGCGTGGTGTCCAGCGCGCGTTCCAGTGCCGCGACCGCTTCGCTGCGTTCGCTCAGCCGTGTCCGCGCGAGGCCCAGCTCTTGCGCCAAGGCTTCGGTGCTGGCGACCAGCGTGTCATATTGGTTGATCGACATCAGACCGCTGCGGCGTTGCAGTTCGGATATCCGTGCGCGCGTCTGGCCCACCGTATCGCGGTAATCGTCGATGGCGACTTGCCCTGTGATATTGCGCATGTCGATTTCATCATGGCGCAGGGCATCCACCTCGGCGCTGAAGGCGGCAAGCAACGCGCGCGCGCGCGCGCGCGCATCTTCGGGGGAATTGCCCACCATCTCGATCCGGATCAGGCCGGTCTGGTCCACCAGCCGGATGCGTGGCTGGCCGAAATCGCGCGCCTCCATCGCGACCGAGGCGGCGGCTGTATCAAGGATGCGACCTGCCCCCAGCAGACGTTGATAGGTCACTGTCGGGCTGATCGACGTATTGGCGAAAGGCGAGGCCGAGGACGAACTTGCCTGTCCGATCCGGTCCAGATTGAGGCTGGCCCCCGCACCCGCACCCGGCAGGATCAGCGATGCCTCCGAGGTATAGCGCAGCGGCGATTTCGCCAGATAGCCGGTGATTGGCACCCAGATTGCGCCAACGCCCAACAGCAGCATGGCCAGATAGCGCGGCATGCGGCCAAGGTCGTTGATCGCCCCGCCCCGAAATATCCGCGCAAAGCTGATCCTGCGGCGTGGCATGGCTGGCGGTGTGAAGTCGGCGGTCAAGGTCATCGGTTTGGTCTTTCTGGGACGTTCACCGCTGATTAACCTTTTTACAAAGCCACGATGAGCCGCGCTATCGCATAGGCCTTTGCGCCGACGGATGCGCGGCTACCCATCGGGATAGCCGCCGCGCGCTGTTAAGCCGCGCGCTGTTTGCTGCGTGTGGCCGTCATTGCCGCGATCACGCGCACCCATGCCCGAACGCTGGCATCTGGGGTTTGCGTGGCGCAGAGCCGCGCTTGCGCGACACCCGACAGCAGCCCCGCACCCAGCCCGTCCAGTGCAGCTGTCCACGCTGCTACCGTGTTGTCCACGCGCGTTGCGCCATCGCGCAGGTGATCGGCCAACCCGTCAACACCCGACACCAGCAGCCCGCGCCCTGCGGCCCGCGCTTCCAATGCGACAAGCCCGTAGGCCTCCCAGCGGGACGGCATGGCGACCACGTCGATCGTGCCCATCGCCGCCACCGGATCATCGGTGTGATCATGGAACGTGATCAGCGCATCATCGCCCGCCAACAGGCGCAGCGCTGCCCCTTCGGCACCGGTGCCATAAATGCGCAGTTGCAGATCGGGGCGGGTGCTGGCGCGGAAGGCCGCGATCAGCAGATCAAAGCCTTTTTGGGCATCGAGCCTGCCAATCGCGCCGATCACCTTTGGAACATGGCTGATCGCGGGCAATCGCAGGAACGGCATCACATCAACGGCAGACCTCAGCAGTTCCAGCCGCGCGCGATCGACAAGGCCCCGTTCGGCCAGCCAGTCGCGCTGCGCAGCGCTGACCGCCGCGATCCGGTCGAACAACGCGTAAGCGGTCCGCAACAGTGTGAAAAACCGCAGCTTTGAAGGCACTTTATGCGCGACAAAGCTGGCGGTGTAGCTGTGTTCGACATGCAGCAGCGGCGTTTGCGCGTTCAGGGCGCGCAACTGCATCAGGAACGGCAGGCCCCGCCAGCTGATCGCCAGATGCGACACGATCAGGTCCGCCTGCAGCGCAGGGGCCGACAGGCTGCCGCGCCGCACCTGCCGGATCTCGTGGCGCATGCCGCATTGCAGATCAGGATGCGCGCGGATGTGCTCAAGCACGCGCATCACCCCACCGGGGGTGGCATCGTCGATCAGGTGCAGAATGATAAGGTCGGCCATGTTTTTCCCCTTCGGATCAGGCTTTGCGCAACAAGAGCGATTGGGCGCGGTTCACCAGCGCGGGGCCGCACACCCGCAGCACGGCCGCTGCGCCAAGCGTTACGACTGTCTTGGCGGGTTCTTCCAGCAAGGGACGCCACGACGCTTGCAGCGACCGGCGCGCCAACTGCCACGCGGCACGGCCATCTCGTGCGCTGATCGCGCGGCGGCTGAGGTACCGCAGCTGATACGCGCGCGCCGCTGGTGCGTGGGCGGCAAAGAAATCAGGATACAGCGGTGCCAGCTTCGCCACCATCCGTTCCCATGTGGCGAACTGTGCATCGGTATTGGCCGACAATCCTGCCGCGTTCACCCGGTAAAGCGTCAGCGCACCGGCCACGCCTTCGATCATCCAGTCGGTGCCCAGCGCCAGCCGCAGCCAGCATTCGACATCCTCGGACTGGCGGAACGTCTCGTCAAACCACCAGTCGCGCGTCTTTTCCTGCGCGGGTCGCCATGCGATGGACTCGAGTGCTGCACGCCGCATCACGGCCGCCGATCCGTTGCCGACAGGGTTGCGCTTGAACACGTGCTGCGCGCTGATCCCGCCCAGGCGCGGGCGCTGATACATCCCCAACGGGTCCGAGTTGGCGTCGATCAGCGCGGACCCCGCATAGGACAGCCCGACCAGTGGATTGGCGTCCAGATGGGCGAGATGCGCCGCCAGTTTGTCGGGCATCCACAGATCGTCCGCATCGCAAAACCCGATATAAACCCCGCGCGCATGGGCGATCCCGCTGTTGCGCGCACCGGCCAGCCCGCGATTGATCTGGCGGACCAGCCGCAACCGGGGATCATCATGCGCGCGCGCGATCTTGGCCGTGTCATCCGTGGACCCGTCATCGACGACGACGATCTCGAAATCGGGAAAGGTCTGCGCGCTGAGCGAGGCAAGCGTCTCGGCAAGGGTGCGCGCAGAGTTATACGCGGGGACAACGATCGAAACCTTCGGCATGGGCATATCCTGACTGTAACTGTATCGCTGATATGGCAACCGGATGCTGCGGTCATGCGCACGGCGGGATAATGCAAAACCCTTTGGATGCAGGGTTTTATCCCGAAGGATAGGACCAAGACGACAGGAAGGTCACAAGAAAAAACCCCCCATGCCACGATGGCAAGGAGGGTCGGATACTCGTTAAGTCTGTGACCAAGACTTTTGGTCGGCTTGAACACATAACCCTGTTTTGGAGGGCTATCAGGACACGACATCATCCCTGTTCTTGCGACCCGTATCTACCTTTGGCGCCAAGCGTTGTCATTTGTACAATCGGATTAGGAATGTATCCATCGGGATAGGTCCGCTCAATGCTAGCGACCGAAAAGCCGTTGCCGCATCCGGTGGCCCAGCACAGGTGCCGCCAATGCGCCAAGCAGGGTCAGCCCGCCTCGGCGGATGTCCGAAAAGAAACCGGTGGGGCTGGCAACCAGACCTCTGAGCGCAAAGCGCAGTGGCAACATGCGCCCCGCATCCAGCCGCAAGGCGCGGCGCGACAGATAGCGCAGATAGACCGCATCGGCGCGGCGGTTCACGGTGACTCCAAACCGCCGCGCTGTCGCGATCGCGGCGGCGCGACCGGCGCACATGGCCTCGAAATTCGCCGAAAGCCCGAAGATATTGTTGCGGTACCAGACCAGCGTTGTGTCATGCCCTGTGATCCGCATCCCCGAGCCGACAAGCCGGATCAGCCATTCCAGGTCTTCGTTATGCACCAGTGTTTCGTCGAACCCGCCCGAGGCGACGAAACGGTCCTTTCGGATGCACAGGTTCGACATGGTGCAGACGGGGTTTTCGCCCAGCAGGGTGGCAATCGTCAGCGCATCACGCGGGACGGTGGAAAAGACCTGCGCATCGGCAGGCTCATCGCGGAAAAACGCGATGCGGGCGAAGACCGCGTCAACACCGGGATCGGCAAAGCAGTCCGCCATCTGCGCCAGTTTCTGCGGCGCCCAAAGATCGTCGGCATCACAGAAGGCGATGATCTGGCCTCGTGCCTGCGTCACCGCATGATTGCGTGCGGCGCTGGGTCCTTTGCGCGGGTTGCGCAGCAGCCGCAGGCGTGGGTCGGCGGCCGCGGCCTTGGCGATCATTTCGCAGGTCGCATCGGTCGACCCGTCATCCACCAAAAGAGCCTCCCAATCGCCAAAGGTCTGCGCCTGCAGGCTGGCTAGCGTCTGCGGCAGGGTGCGGGTGGCGTTGAAGCAGGGGATCACTACTGAAAATAGGGGATGCGTGGGCATGGGTCAGACTTTCAAGAGCTTTGGCCGGAACACGGCGATCAGGACAGGGGCGGCAAAGGCGGTCTGTGTCAGGCTGGCAACAACCAGATACCCCCAGGCGATGACTTCGATGCCGTGCGGGGCCAAAAGCGCCGTGGTGCCGATCAGCGCGGTGGTCATGACAAGCGTGGCGGTGAATTCCGCACCGGCCCGATTCTGCGTGCGCAACCATTGCGCGGTGGCCGACCAAAGCACGGCAGGGATCGCCGCCAGACACAGGATCGACACCACGGGGCTGATATGCGCCCAATCTGCACCCAGCAAAATCGGCACATACCACGGCGCCAGCAAGGCCTGCAGCACGACGACCGGCGCAATCAGGCCCAAGGCCAACATGACTGCATTGCGCAGCGCCGTTTCGCGGTCTGCCGCGCGGGCGAGATGTGGAAACAGGACAACCGAGAACGCGACCGAGAATGAATTGGCCAGCCCCAGCCCCGCATTGAAGGCCAGAAAGTAGATGCCCAGAACCTCTGGCCCTGCCAATGCGCCGATGACCAGCTTGTCGGCATGCAGCCGCAGCGCCTTGACGATTTCGACGCCCAGAACCGCAAGGCCAAATCCGGTGAAATAGCGTAGTGCCATACCCCCCGCATCCGGCACCCGCTGCCAAGGATGCAAGCGGCGCATCGCGATCAGCCAGATCGGCGCGGCCAGCAACCGCGGTATCACCAGCGCAAGTGGTCCGGGAAACAGCAGCACCAGAACGACTGTAAAGAAATTCGCCCCCACCACCTGACTGCCTGCGATGGCGGCGGTCTTGCGCATCCTTCCCGCGCGCATTGCCAGTGCCGCCTGCACCAGCCCGCTGGGCATGAACAGATATTCCAGCGCTAGAATAGCCAAGAGCGCAAAGAACAGCCAATCCCCCCAGATCAGGGCAGCTGCCACCCCGATCAGCAATTGCAGCGTGAATAGTCCCAGCGCCCAGCCCCAGAAAATGCGGTGGGCGGTGTTGCAGGTGGCCGCAAGGCTGGTGTCAGAGGCGGCGATGATCCGTTGACCGACCCCGTTTTCCGTCAGTGATTTCAGGATGTCTGCCGCCGCCAGCGCCGCCGCCGCCAGCCCGATGGCCGCCGCGTCCATACTGCGCGCCACCGCGATCACCACCAGAAGCCGCGACGCTTTCGCCGCTACCTGGGAGGTACCATAGGCCAGCAGGTTTCCCGCAAACGGGCCGCTGGATCGGATCAGTCTGCTCAGCATCGGGCGCGCTCCGGTCAGGGTGTTGCTGTGTGTATAACGGTGCGTCGGCCTGACCGCCCCCGCGCGATGGCGCAGACTGCCAGCATATGCGGATAGCGCGCCTATCCTTCGGGCTAGAGTGCGCGGGCGGATGGTGTCTTTCGTGGACAAGGCGGCTTGGCGTGCTTAGAAACAACCAGACAGGGAACGGCTTACGACCGGCCAGCAGGGATTTCTGAAAAGACATGCGTAGAAGTGGACGGTCCTTTTGTCTTTCGGTGGGTCTGACGCTGGCAGCCTGCGGGACAGCGGGCACGCCCGACAATCCCGAACCCGTGCGCGAAGGGCTGGCCTTTCAGGCCGAATACCGCGATTTGCCCGCCGAGACCGAAGACACGCGCCAGAACAGGTCCACCGTGATGAACCTGCAGCGGTGCCTGCCTGCGATGGGTGATGAACGTCTGGGTAAGCAGGGCGTGTCTGCGCTGGCGGGTGCATCCGGCGGGTCCGCCCCTTCCGCGCTGTTTTCGGAACGGCTGTCGCGCGGGGACCTGCTGGATATCCGCGTGGCCGACGACGCGACCTTCACCGACGCCTATGTGATTTCGCGCGACGGGATGCTGCGCCTGCCGTTCCTTGCGCCGATCGCAGCACAAGGGCGCACGGTGGAACAGATCGAGGATGCCATTGCCGGCGCGCTTGTCGATGGGGCGTTCTACACCCAGCCTCCACGGCTGTCTGTGCGGCTGCGCGATTTTGCTCCCGTGCGGATCGCCGTATCAGGCGCCGTGTTCGAGCCGCGCCCTGTCGATATCGGCGGCACGCGCGGCGACGAGATAGATCAGGCGCGCCAATCCGCGCTGGGCGCTGCGGGTGAAAACCGCAACCTTTCGGTCGCCCTGCGCGCGGCAGGCGGGGTGCGTCCCGATGCCGACCTGTCGGCAGTGGAACTGCAACGGGACGGGCGCAGCTATTGGCTGGATATGCGCGGCGCGATCACGGGCCAGTCGTTTGACGATGTGACGCTGCTGACAGAGGATGCGGTGATCGTCCATTCGCGCAACTGCTTTCAAAGCGATCTGATGGTGCCAAGCCCGATCAGCCCCCCCGGCATTTCGCTGTTCCTGTCAAACCTGACACAGCCCGCCACGGGCAATGCGCCGTCGGCCATCGGGCGCGACGCGCGCGAAGTACCTTATGGCACGCGGTTTATGCAGGCGGTGGTGGCGGCGAATTGCGTGGGCGGGGCGCGGCTGACATCGGCGGCACGCTCTGCCGCGCTGTTTTCGCGTAATCCGATGACGCAGGATTCCGTCGTGATCGAACGCCGCATCGAAGAGATGCGCACCCGTGCCGACCGCGACCAGTACGACCCATGGCTGCTGCCCGGCGATGCGCTTGCCTGTTATGACAGCAGCATCACCAATCTGGGCGAAGCCGCGCGTGTCGTCGGTGTCGTCGGTGCCGCAGCCTTGATTGCGAACTGATCGCGCTGTCTCAGGTCGCGCGTGTCCAGTGATCAAGCGACAAACCGGTCTGTTCACTGATGCCTGCGCGTTCCGTATCGTACCGCCGCGCAAGCCTTTGCCGGGTGGCCTCTTCGAGCACAGGCAACGGTTTGCCCGCCCCTTCCAGCCAAGTGCGTAGGCGTTTACGAAACCCCTGCGGGATCAGTCTTTTGACCAGCCGCTGCACCCGTCCGGGGTGGCGCAGGGCCCGCGTCATGGCGGGTCTGTCGGACACGCTGGCCAGACCAGCGGTCACGTTTAGCCTTGGGTTGTTCACCAGCGGTGTCGGCGCGATACCCAGATGCAGGCAGATCTTTCGCCAGCAATCATCGGGTGCCGCGTCCAGTTGGGAAAATTCCAGAAACAGGATCTGTTGTCGTGGAAATGCATTCAGATAGCGGGCGATCTGGTCGGCGTAATGGCTGTGGGTTGCATAGCAATGCCCCCAGCTCCAGCCTTCGGCGCGGCGGGTGGGCTCGAGATCAAGAGCCGCATCAAAGCTGGTGGCGGGTTCCAGACCGTCACGCACATGGTGCAGGTATTGTGAAAAGGCGCGTTCGACTGGATCGCGCAGGATAATGATGATCCGTGCATCGGGCCGTGCCCGTGCGATCTGTGCTGCGACACTCTGGTCCACCAGATAGACCGGCGACACATCCCCTGTCAGCCGTCCGTCCGCCGAAGCGTAAAGTGCCGCATAGTCGTTCGGGTCCGTCGTGATCCGGTTGAAATAGTCGGGGTCAAAGGGCCCGTTCAGCGGAACCGCCGAGGTGCCCGCATAAGCGAAATAGCTGGGTTCCTTGATATGCGGCACAAAGACCTCTTGGTGGCCTTGCAGCCAGCGGAACACAGCCGTTGTCCCCGCCTTCGGTGCGCCGACGACGAAGAAGTCGGGCACATACTTCGGGCGGGTCCGCAAGATTCGCAGGTCCGCATCGACCAGGGCGTGAAACTGGTGGTCGCGCACCTTTTCAGCTCCAGCCAGCCGCACGGCGCGGTCCGGCGAGTGCCGCAAGCACATCGGCATAAAGATCTGGTCGGTCCATAGCATAGGTCACGGTCGCCTCGACGTACCCGGCGATGGATCCGCAATCGAACCGCTGCCCGTCGAAATGGTAGCCGTTGAGAGGGGTCGTCTCCAGATCGGCGGCGATCGCGTCGGTAAGCTGGATTTCTCCACCTGCACCGGGCAGGACAGATTCGAGACGCGTCATAACCGAGGGTTGCAGGATATAGCGTCCGACAACAGCCTGCGTGGATGGCGCATCCGCCGGGGCGGGTTTTTCTACCATGCCGCGCGCACGCACGGTCCGTCCGAAACGGTGTTCGATATCAAGCACACCGTAGGATGAAGTCGCTTCGCGCGGGACTTCTATGGTGGCAACCATATTGCCTCCGATTTCCGCATGGGCCGCGACCATCTGTTTGAGGCAAGGCACATCGGCGCGGATCACATCGTCTGGCAGCAATACCGCAAAGGGTTCGTCACCCACCAGCCGTGCTGCCAGCCGGACCGCATGTCCCAGCCCCAGCGGCTGGGCTTGCCTGATAAAGCAATGCTGGCCATCTGGCATGTTGGATGCGCGCAAAATAGCCAGCAGACCGCTTTTGCCGCCCTCTTGCAGCTTGGCCTCCAACCCTGCGTTCTGATCGAAATAGCCTTCCAGTGCGCCCTTGCCGGGGGAGGTGACGAAGATGAATTCCTCGATCCCGGCGGCACGCGCCTCGTCCACCGCATATTGAATCAGCGGGCGGTCGATCAGGGGCAGCATTTCCTTGGGAACTGTTTTTGTTGCAGGCAGGAAGCGTGTACCAAGACCTGCCACCGGAAAGACGGCTTTGCGAATATGGGTCATTTCAATCATCCTTTGAGTTAAATGAAAGTCAGTAGGCGCCACGGCCGGAAACCACGGCGCGGAATGTCATCGCGATCAGGACAAGGTCCAGCAGCAGCGACCGCGAACGGGCATAGGCAAGGTCCATGTCGATCATCCGGTCAAAGCCGATCTCGGCACGTCCGGACACCTGCCAGATCCCCGTGAGGCCCGGTTTGACCGCCAGACGGCCCAGCGCACGCGCGGGATAGGCTGCAACCTCTTGCGGCAAGGCAGGGCGGGGGCCGACGATCGCCATGTCGCCACGCAACACATTGAGGATCTGTGGCAATTCGTCGATGGAAAAGCGGCGCAGCACGCGCCCGACACGGGTGATGCGCGGGTCATGCCGCGCCTTAAAGCAAATGCCTTCGCGGTCGGACTGGGCGAGCAGCTCGGCGCGGCGCGCCTCTGCATCCATATACATCGAGCGGAACTTGAAGATCGTGAACGGTGTGCCGTCCTTGCCGATCCGGGTTTGCCGGAACAGGACAGGACCACGGCTTTCGATCCGCAGCGCCAGCGCAACCGCTGCGAAAAGCGGGGCCAGCGCCAGCACTGCACCGCCCGCCAGCGCGAGATCCAGCACGCGCTTGCCTGCGGCATCGGGCTGGCGTGGGGCGCGGTTGCGCAGGGCATCGCGGGTTTCGCGCGCCATGAACACCGCATTGCCTACCAGATAGCGGCGCGCCATCCGGCGCGGTTCCATTGCCAGCCGCCAGACCCATTCCATCTTGGCACGCCGCACGATCAGCGGCGACCGCGCCACACGGTTGGCCAGAAAATCGAACAAGGCGCCCACACCCATGGTTACGCGGGCCTGCAGGCGGCTTGCATTGCGCGCGAGCCAGACATCCTGCAACGGCACACCCATCGCGACCAGCACGATGTCCGCACCGCTGGCGTTGATGGCGGCGATGGCAGCGTCGGTATCGGCGGCACCCTCAAATCCGTCGCGGACACCGGCAATGCGCAGGCCGGGGATGTCGCGGACAAGGCGCGCGGCCGCATCGACGGCAACACCGGACCGGCCGCCGAACAGGAATACCGACAGGCCAAGCTGCTGCGCTTTGGCCAGCAGGAATGGCGTGAAATCGGTGCCGTTCAGATTGGCCGCCAATGGGGTGCGGTTCATTCGTGCCGCCAGCGCTACGCCGATCCCGTCTGGCAGGACGTGATCCGCTGTCAGCAAAGCCGCGCGGTAATGCGGGTCGTGCTGCATCAGATTGATGCAATGGGCGTTCACGAAACCGACACGCTTTGGCGCGGGGTCGCTCAACAACGCGTCAGCGACCTGATCGGCCTCTGCACTGACGACCGACAGCCCGAACAAGCCGACCTTGGGCAACGCCGCTGGCATGGGAATGGCGTGGATCGCATCGAACGCCTTTGGGTGGATCATCTGCATGGGGTGTCTCCGGGTTGGGTCTGCGGCTATGCAAACACCATCGGGACATTGGCCCTCGCGCTCAACGAAGCGACGGGACAGTTCCTTCGCCCTGTGGGATAGCCTCCCTAGTCAAGGGGGCGGCGCTGGCGCAAATCGGCACGCGATCCTATCTCTCGGGAGGCTGATCCTACCCGTATGGATAGGTCCGCTATCCGGTCCCGCGATGCCAACATCCCCTCTGGTGTGATAGATTTCCCGCAAAAGGAGAACGCATGATAATCAACACAGCCATGAGCACGGCCGAAGACGCCGCACAGGCGGTTGCGGAACTGGGCGAGGCGCTGGGGCTTGACCATGCGGGCATGCCTGATTTCGTGGCCCTGCATTTCAGCCTTGGCTGGTCGCCTGCGGACGTGCATGCCGCCGCAATCAAATCGCTTGGCGGTGCCGCGCTGCACGGAGGGTCGTCTTGCAGGGGTGTCATGACGCACCACGGGATCGCCATGCAGGACGGGCGTGGCATGGGAGCTTTTGCGATCTGGGACAAGGACGGCGCTTATGGCACGGCGATGGCCGATCTGACAGATGACCCCCGTGCAGCGGCCCATGACGCGACCGAAGCGGCGTTGGCCCGTGCAGACCGCCAAGGCGAAGCACCCGATCTGGTCTGGCTGACCACAGCACCCGGCACCGAAGAACAGGTTCTGGCCGGCATCAAGGATATTCTGGGCGAAGAGGTGATGATCGTCGGCGGATCATCCGCCGATAACGATGTTTCCGGCAAATGGGCCCAGTTCAGCCACGAAGCTATCGGCACCAACGCTGTTGTCGTTTCGGTCCTGTTTCCGTCGCGCCCCGTCAGTTGTGCTTATCAAAGCGGCTATGCGCCGACAAAGACAAGTGGCACCGTCACCCGCGTCGATGGGCGGCGGCTGGGTGAAATCGACGGGCAGCCTGCGGCCGCAGTCTATGCGGATTGGACCAAGCAGGCCGTGCCCGCGGCCACGACCGAAGACATGTCTATTCTGGCTGCCAGCACGTTCTTTCCGCTCGGGCGGATCAGCGGCACACTGGCCGATGTGCCGTTCCATCTGCTGGTGCATCCCGCGACATCCCATCCCGACGGTGCGATCAGCCTGTTTGCCGATATCCACCTTGGCGAGACCCTGTGGTTGATGAACGGGTCGGCTGATAGCCTTGTGGCGCGCGCGGCGCGCACGGCTGAATCCAGTCGCGATGCTCTTGTGGCGCCCGAGGTGAGGGGGGCGCTTGTCATATACTGCGGCGGTTGTATGCTTGCGGTCCAGGATCGCATGGACGAAGTGGCGCAGGGCGTGGCTTCGGCCTTGGGCGGTGCGCCGTTTCTGGGAGTGTTCACTTTCGGCGAACAGGGCGCACCCCTTGGTGCCGAAACACGCCATGGAAATCTCATGATCTCCTGCTCCAGCTTCGGCTGAACGGCAAAATGGACAGGGCGGAGATGTCTGAACACGAAGACCTGCGCGCTGCCCTGATCGAGCTGGACAAGCTCCGGCTGCGCGAACGCGCTGCATCGCATGAAAACGCGACCTTGTTGCGTGTTCTGGACGCTATGACCAGCGCCTCCAGTGGTGAAGAAGCTGCCAGCCGGTTGGTCGATATCTGCGCCGAGGCCCTCAAAGCGGATGCCGTCGCGCTGGTCGCGATCAATGGCGTCAGCGGACTGTCGGTCATCATGTCCAGCACCCAGGATCTGCGCGGCGTCAAATTGGAAGGCGGGGCTGATCTGCTGCACCGTCCGCGCCGCATGGTCAACCTGCACAAGGGTGGCAGCAGCGCGTCGATCAAGCAAGCCCTGCGGCGGTATCAGGCTTTGCTGGCCATGCCCGTGCCGGTCGAGGGCGAAAGCGCGATGGCCCTGCTTGCGATGGCGCGGGCAGAGGCGCATTTCAGCGGGGCCGATCTTCATCTGTTGGGCCGCATAGCCTCTTTGGCGGGGCAGGCGTTGGCTTCCCAACGGCTTGCGCGGCGCAACACCATGCTTGCGGCGCTGATCGACGGGTCGGCGCAATCTGCGCCATCCCCGCAGACGTTCCTTGATACCTCGCTCGAGGCTGTCAGCAGGGCGTTTGACCGACTGACACAGGCCCAAGGTGCGGTCGTGGCCATCAACAACGATCTGTTGCGTGCGAAAACCGACCAGATTGACGCCGCCATCCACGCGGCCTTGGCGCGCACCGGTGCTTTGGCACGGGCCGACCGGGTCTATGTGTTCCGTCTGGTGGCCGAAGACCGGATGGACAACACCCATGAATGGGTGTCCGACGGGATCGAGCCGATGATCGCGCATCTGCAGGACATGCCGGTTGACCTGATGGCGCCTTGGGTGCCGTCTTTCAGTCAGGACCAAGAGGTCTATATCCCCGACGTCACAGCCTTGCCCGATGACGACCCGATCAAGGATGTGCTGGCAGATCAGGGAATCAGATCACTGCTTGCTGTTCCGATGCTGCGCGACGGCGAGATTATGGGCTTTCTTGGCTATGATGCCGTGAAGGAGAACCGCACCTTTCTGCCGGGCGAGATTTTCCTGCTGCGCTCGGTTGGCAATACGATCAATGCGATGCTGGAACGCAGTCGCGCCGACCAGCGTGCCGAAGCGGCCACCCACGCGCTGCTCAGCGAACGCAACCGCGTGCAGGCGACGCTGGACGCCATGCCCGATCTGGTGCTGGAACTGGACAGCAAGGGTGTCTTTACCGGCTACCACGTTAGCCACAACGCACAACTGGAAGCGATCGCGCAGGCCATGATTGGCAAGGGTCCCGATGCCGCATTGCCGCGCCAAGCCGCTGATGGTGTCTGGCGCATCATGTGCGAGGTGGACGCCAAGGGCCGCACCGATCGCCATGAATTCGCCTATGACCTGCCTGATGGGCGGCGGTGGTTGCAGATTTCGGCGGCTGCGCGGCAGGGGGGGGCAGCCGACGGCGGCTATGTGTTCGTGATCCGCGACATCACCGATGCGCGCGCGCAACGCCGCGAAATCGAACGGCTGAGCGAGGTTGCACGCCGCACGACCAACCTTGTCATCGTCAGTGATCCGCAGGGCCGTGTCCAATGGGTCAACGCTGCCTTTGAACAGCGCAGCGGCTGGTCGCTGGCCGAGATTCAGGGCCAGACCCCCGGCAGTTTCCTGCAATCGGACAAATCCGACAAGCGCACGATCCGCCGGATCGGGGCAGCGCTGCGCAAGCGCACGCCGGTCAGCGCGCAGATTCTCAACGTGTCGCGCTTGGGCGAGGAATACTGGGTCAGCCTCGACATCCAGCCGCTGTGGGATGCCAAAGGGCGCCATCAGGGATTCATGGCGGTGCAAAGCGACATTACCGAACGCCGGTTGCAGGCCGAGCAGCTTCAGGCGACCACCGCCCTTGCGATCAAGGCGCGCCAGCGGCTGGTCAGCGCGGTCGAGGCCTTGCAGGACGGTTTTGCGATCTATGACGCGGACGGGTGCCTTTTGCTGTGCAATCAGCCTTATCGCGATTTCTTTCCACGGTCAGGCCCGCTGATCCGCGAAGGTATGACCTATCGGGAAATCCTGAACCTGCGTCTGGAGCATCGCGAATACAGGGCCGCCATCGGGCGCGAGGAAGAATGGCTGGCGCAGAGGCTTGACCATCACCGCAACCCCTTTTCCGAAATCGAACAGGAACTGTCTGATGGGCGCTGGGTGCGGTCCTTTGAAAAGGCGACCCCCGATGGCGGGCGCGTTGCGCTGCGGGTCGATATCACCGCCCTGAAAGAAGCCGAAAGGCGCGCGTTGAACGAACGCGCTGCTGCGATGGATGCGTCCCAAGACGGAATCGCGCTGACGGATGCGCAGGGATATTTCATCTACATGAACCCCGCGCATCGGGTGATGTTCGGGATATCCGCGCAGGAAGACGTGCGCAAACTGTCGTGGGAATCGCTTTACGAACCGCGCGAGGTGGATCTGCTGCGGACGGAGGTCCTGCCTGTGCTGCAACGCCAGCGTAGCTGGCAGGGCGAATTGTCAGGGCGTCATCGCGACGGCACCAAGATCGAACAGGAGGTTTCGCTGTCAGTACAGGATGACGGCGGGATCGTCTGTATCACGCGCGATATCGCCGAACGCCGCCGCAGCGAGGCAGAGCGCGCGCGCCTGCGCGAGGAATTGCAGCTGGCGCAGCGTCGCGAGGTCATCGGCCAGCTAGCCGCGGGGCTTGCGCATGATTTCAACAATATCCTTGCGGTGATATCGGGGTCCGCCGCGTTGATCGAAACACGCCTTATGGGGCAGGGCGCCGACACGCAGGATGCAAGCCGCATCGTGCAGGCGGCAAACAGGGCCGCAGGACTGGTGACGCGCCTGCGCGATGTCGGCAAGCACGCATCGGAACGCCAACAGCTTGATCTGCGCAAATGTCTGGCCGAAGCGGCGGATCTTTTGCGCACGGGCCTGTCGAACATGCATAAACTGGCCGTGCTAGCGCCCGAGACACCGCAACTGTCCATCGCCGATCCGACCGATATCCTGCAAGTCTTGCTGAATCTTGGCATCAACGCCCGTGATGCGCTGGACGACAGCCCGAACGAAATCGCGATGAGCGTTGCCCCCGCAGACCTGTCGATGATGGACAGGCCACCTGACATCGGGGTGCTGCATGACGGCTCTGCCTATATCATGCTGCGCGTTCAGGATACCGGGCCCGGGATCGACCCGCAGACGCGCGCGCGCATCTTCGAGCCTTATTTCACATCCAAAGGTCAACAAGGTACCGGCCTTGGGCTTGCCATCGTCGCGGGTATCGTGCGGGGCAACGATGCCGCGCTCTGGTTCGACACGACCTCGGGGATCGGCACACGGGTCACGGTGTTCTGGCCTGTCGACGGACCGCAGGCGCGGCACAAGGAAGATACCGCGCAAGACGGTGACATGATCCGCCTTGATGGCGTGCAGGCCCTGATCGTCGATGACGAAGAAGAAATCTGCGCCGTTCTCAGCGCCACGCTGGAAGCGGCGGGGGCAGAGGTGGCCTCTGCGACCGATCCGCGTGACGCGCTCGACGCGATCAGCGGCGATCCAGATTATTGGACGGTCCTGATCACCGACCACGATATGCCGCACATGACCGGCAGCCAGTTGGCGCAGGCGGCGCGCAAGGTGGCGCCGCATCTGCCGGTGCTGCTTGTCTCGGCGCTGCCTGATGCGGCAGGTGACCATCGCGGATTGTTCGATGCGGTTCTGCAAAAGCCCGTAGACCCAAGACTGCTTGTAAGGATGATCGCAAAAGCGGTAAGGTCAAAGGGAAGTTGACGAGGTGACCGCGCATGCGTCTTTTGATTGCAGACGACCACGACCTACTACGCGACACGCTGGTTTCGTTCATCGCCGCAGAAGACGGGCTAGAGGCTGTCGCGGCCTGTGACCTCGATGACGCGCTGGAATGTATCGCGAAACAGGGCCCGTTCGATCTGGTGCTGCTCGATTACGCGATGCCCGGCATGAACGGACTGGACGGGTTGCGTCGGGTGATGGCGCTGGGGCAGGATCAGCGCGTGGCGTTGATGTCGGGGCTGGCACCACGCGAGATTGCCGAAGAAGCGCTTGCCATCGGTGCCGCCGGATTTCTGCCAAAGACCCTGTCTGCCAAACGCCTTGTGAATGCCGTAAGGTTCATGGCGATGGGCGAACAATACGCGCCTGTCGATTTTATGACCGCTGAAACGGATGCCCCCGAAAAGCATCCTCTGGCCGAAAAGCTGTCAAAGCGCGAATTGCAGATGTTGCAGGGGCTTTGCGAAGGCAAGTCCAACAAGGAAATCGCGCGCGATGTGGATTTGTCCGAACCCACGATCAAGCTGCATATGAAAACGCTTTACCGCAAGCTTGATGCGCATAACCGCACGCAAGCCGCCCTGATCGCCAAAGAAGCCGGGCTGTTCTGACAGGCGTCGCTGCGCAAGTCCGGTCCATATCCTCGTCAGACATGGGTTCACCTGATACAGCGTCTATTGTCGCGACAGGTTTATTTTTTTATCGCATTATCAAATATTTGCATGCCTTCCATAAAGTTTCTCGGAACAATTCCGATCACGTCGAATTGACCTTTCGTAAGTGCGGCAAAACCGCATCGGGAAGGTGGGACCATGACAATGACACGAAGAGAGCTGCTGGGCGCCGTCGGGATGACCGCCGGATCGGCAGCAATGTATTACGCCATGGCAAGCTTAGGCCATGCGCAGGAATCCACCTATCAGGGCCGCATCTCGCTGACGGGAGAACCGACCAACGGTCGCCGCGTGCTGGTGCTGGGGGCTGGCCTTGCAGGCATGACCGCCGCGCTGGAATTGCGCGATGCCGGTTACGACGTGCAGGTGCTGGAATATCGCGAAAAGGCCGGGGGCCGGTGCTGGACCCTGCGCAGCGGCGATACCTATACCGACATCGACGGTGTGATCCAGAATGTCGATTTCGAGGACGGGAATTACATCAACCCCGGCCCGTGGCGCATTCCCTACAACCACCATGCCGTGCTGGATTACTGCAAGCGGCTGGGCGTCAAGCTCGAACCTTTCATCCAGAAGAACCACAATGCCTATCTGCACCGGTCGGATGCGTTTGGCGGAGAACCGCAGCGGTTCCGGCATGTTGCCACCGACTACCGTGGTCATGTCGCTGAATTGCTGGCCAAGGCCACCAATCAAGGGATGCTGGACGCCGAAGTCACCGAGGCTGACCGCGAAACATTGATCAATTCGCTGCGCACCTTCGGCCATCTGAACGACGACAACGCCTATGTCGAAAGTGACCGCACCAGCCAATATCGTGGCTATGCGCGCGAGGCAGGCGGCGGCCGGGATGGCGCGCCTGTTCCTTCCGAGCCGATGGATTTCGAGACGCTGCTGCAATCCGAGTTGTGGCGCTGGCTGAGCGAGGCTGAAACCACTAGCCACCAGAACGCCATTTTCCAGCCTGTCGGCGGGATGGACATGATCGCGCAGGCCTTTGCGCGTGAAGTGGACGATCTGGTCACGTACAACGCCCGCGTCATCTCGATGATCCAGAACGGCGATACTGTGACCGTCCAGTATGAGGACCGCGAAAACGGCGGTGATCCTGTGGAAATGACCGCCGATTGGTGCGTCTGCACGATCCCGTTCTCGATCCTTGGCCAGATGGACCATAACCTGCCATCCGCCAAGGCGCAGGTCGTCGATACGATGTATTACGAAGGTGCGATCAAATTCGGGCTCGAATTCAACCGTCGCTTCTGGGAAGAAGACGACAGCATCTATGGCGGCATCACCTATACCGATCTGCCGATTTCGCTGATCAGCTATCCGTCGAACGATTACTTCTCGGACGGTAAGGGCGTGCTGCTGGGCGGCTATGTCTGGGGTGCGAATGCCTATCAGTTCAACGCGATGCAGCCGGATGAGGCCGTGCGCTGGGCTGTCGAATACGGGTCGCGCATCCACCCGCAATACCCGGAAGAATTTTCCAGCGGCGTCTGCGTCAGCTGGCACAAGGTGCCGTGGACCTTGGGTTGCTATGGCATCTGGCAGGACAAGGAACGTGATTACGCCGGTGTGGTCGAGATGGGCCCCGACGACCGGATCGTGCTGGCGGGCGAACACCTGTCCTATCTGCCCGCATGGATGGAAGGCGCAATCCTGTCCTCGCTTGACGCTATCGCCCAATTGCACGCCCGCGCGACTGTCAGCGGAGCAGGAGAATGACTATGATCAGCAAAACAACAATATGGGTGGCAAGCGGGGTCATCGGTCTGGCCAGCCTTGGTGCCGTCGCACAAGAGACGGCTCAGGGCGAAGACGGCATGTCCGGTTTTCGCACCTTCGAACCGGTCGAGGGTGAGCTTTTGAACTTTGCAGGTTCCGGCGATCTTGCCCAGACAGGCGGCGAGGCGGTCTACGGTGCTGTCTGCGCCGGCTGCCACATGCCGGATGGCGAAGGTGCGCAAGGGGCGGGTATCTATCCGTCGCTGGCGGAAAACGACCTTCTCGCGGCGCCGTCCTATCCGATCTATCTGATCCTCGAAGGTCAGGGTGCCATGCCTCCTTTGGGCGGGATCATGGACGACCAACAGGTCGCGGATGTGGTCAACTATATCCGGTCCAGTTTCGGCAATGATTTTATCGACGAATGGGGTGAGGCTACGGCCGAGGATGTTGCGGAGACACGCCAATGATGCGCGGAGTAGCAACATGCGGAATGGTTGCGGGGCTTTTTGTGCTTGCCTTGGGCGCGCAGGCGCAAGAGGTCGTGCGCCACGCCATCCCCGGGTCCAGCTTTCCCATCGCGCGGGCGGTTGAAATCCCGCCTGACGCTACGGTCGTCTATATCAGCGGTGCCGTGCCATCGGTGATCGACGAGACGGCAGAACAAGGATCAGCCGACGCCTATGGCGATACAGAGGCGCAGACCGTGTCGGTGCTGCAATCGATCGAAGGCACGCTGGCCGATCTGGGCCTGACGATGGGCGATGTGTTCAAGATGCAGGTCTATCTTGTCGCGCCGGACGGCGCTGACGGCATGGATTTCGCGGGTTTCATGGACGGCTATACCCAGTTCTTCGGCACAGAAGATCAGCCGAACCTGCCAGCGCGGTCGGTGTTCGAGGTTGCGGGGCTCGTTAGCCCGGCATGGCTGGTCGAGATCGAAGTCACCGCCGTCAGGCCGCCTGAATAGCGCACTACTGGCGTGCTCCAGTTCCGGCTGCATGGCCCGTCCATGCAGCCACACCGTGATTAAAGAGGTCATTCATTGAAAAATCTTGCTGACAGGCTCGGCCTGCGGGTCGACCCCACAATCTTTTTCTTCTCTGCAGGGCTGAGCCTTGTGTTCGTAATCGCCCTGACCGCCGCGCCTGTCACCATTGGCAATGCATTCGCCGAAGGACGGTCTTGGATCGTCACCAACCTTGGCTGGTTCTTCATCCTTGGGGTGAATGTCTGGCTGGGGTTCCTGATCTATGCCGCGATGTCGCGCCACGGGCATATCCGGCTGGGGCCAAAGGATTCGCGGCCCGAATACTCGAACATGTCATGGTTCACGATGCTGTTCGCGGGCGGGATCGGCACGGTGCTGATGTTCTGGGGCGTGGCAGAACCGATCAGCCATTACAGCAACCCGCCCCTGCCGGGCGTCGATCCGTTCACCATCGAGGCGGCGCAGGATGCGGTTTCAATCTCGCTTTATCACCTTGCCTTGCATACATGGACGATCTTTGCGCTGCCGGGGTTGGCCTTTGCCTATTTCATCAACCGCTATGACCTGCCCGTGCGGGTCAGTTCGGTGTTCTACCCGCTGCTGCGCGACCGCATTTATGGCCCCGTCGGCAAGGCCATCGACATCGCCGCGATCATCGGGACGTTGTTCGGTGTGGCGGTATCGCTGGGGCTCGGGTCGTCGCAGGTGGCGGCAGGGCTTTCGGAATTGTTCGGCTGGTCCAACGACACCGGCCTGCGGCTGGCGATCCTTGGATCGCTGACGATTGTCGCCACCATTTCGATTGTCGCGGGTCTGGATAAAGGCGTGCGGGTGCTGTCCAACATCAACATCGGCATGGCGATCGGGTTGATGATCTTTGTGCTGATCACCGGATCGACCCTGTTCCTGCTGCGCGGCATTGTGGAAACATTCGGGCTTTACCTGTCGAACCTGCCGCGTCTGGCGTTCTGGAACGACATGCTGCACGGCAGCGATATGGGCACCGGCGACTGGGGCTGGCAGGGCGACTGGACCGTGTTCTACTGGGCATGGACCGTGACATGGTCACCGTTCATCGGGTTGTTCGTCGCGCGGATTTCGCGGGGACGGACGATCCGCGAATTCGTGTTCGGTGTGCTGCTGGCCCCGTCGCTGTTCACGATCATCTGGTTCGCGATCTTCGGCTGGCAGGCCATAGCGCTTGACGGTCTGGGCCAAGCGCAACGCCTTGCGATGGGCGCAGAGGCGGGCATGATCAGTCAGGCGGTCGCGGACTCGGTGCCGCTGGCGATGTTCGCCTTTTTCGGGGAATTGCCTTGGGCCACGTTCATGCAAGGGCTTGCCGTGCTGGTCGTTGCGATCTTTTTCGCCACATCGTCGGATTCCGCGTCATTGGTCGTGGACATGCTGTGTTCGGGAACACAAACGCCCGGCCCAGTGCGCCAGCGCGTGTTCTGGGGCGTGGCAGAAGGTGCCATCGCCGCGACGCTGATCCTGCTTGCGGGCGAGGCGGGGCTGGTCGCGCTGCAACAGGTGATCACGGTCGTCGGCTTGCCGATCTTCGTGCTGGTCTGCATGATGATCCCGGCGCTGATTAAAGGCTTTGCCGCCGAGGATATCGCCCATATCAGCATCGGCAAGCGACCCGAGCTGAGCGAGTTCGAAACCGACGCTGATGGTGCCCAACGACCGTCACCGGCGCGGCACGGACCCTGACAGGCGAATGACGGCGACAGCAAGGCGCGTGTCGCCGTCAATACGCGCGTCAGGATTCGTCGAGCACCTCGACCTCGGCGTCACCTTCGATATCAATGACGTTTCCGTCTTCCTCGATGCTTGCCGGTGCGGGATCGTCCAGCGCACCGGTTCCGGCTGCGGGTGGTGCTGCCGCATCACTGGTCGGCGCTGGGGCAATTGCCGGGTCCGACGTGATAACCTCGGCATCGCCCTGTTCTGTCACGGCCGGGGTGGCAACATCGTCTTGTCGTGCCGTATTGTCGCCAAGATAGCCGCCGAGGAACAAGACAAGCAGCAGCACGATGACGATTGCGGCGATCGCGCCGTAGATCCATGTGTTGCCGCTTTGCGTTCCTGTCGCATCAGTGCGGTGGGTGCCCGGATCGGGCCTGCGGGGATTGGCCATGGTGGAGTTCCTTCAATTTGCAAATAGGGATTGATGGCAGCGTTCACCGGATTGCTAGCCAAGCCATCCGGTCGGACTGCTGCAAGGGCCGCGCCGGACGGACCGGCGCGGCACAGTGGTCAAGACCTTGTGTTAATCGACTTCGGGGTACGACATCAGACGCACTTCGCTGGCGTTGATGTAGGTCCGCAGATCGCCCCCTTGGGCGTCATGCAGGATCGTCAAATCAGACAGCGGCACGCGAACCTCGCGCTGCTCTGCGCCCGTAAAGGCACCGACATCGACGATCACAGATTGCGCATCACCCTCGGCCACGGTCAGCGTGCCGATCTCGGACACTTCGTTGCCTTGCACGCCAAAGACGGGCGCACCGTCAAGTTCGGTGGCCGAAACTTCCGAAACGTCGATCATCTCATAGCCCTCGCGGCGGACGTTGGGACCGCCAGTCATAGCCTGCTGGTTGCTCTGATCGTTCTGCAGTGCAGGATCCTGTTGCTCCGTGGCGGCTGCGTCCTGTTGCTGGCCACCAGCGGTGCTGTCTTCAAACCGCACAACGGGTTCGCCGGACTGACTCCAGTTCACCTGCGGTTCGCCCGACGACCTGATTTCGATCTGCGGCTCACCCTGTTCAAAGCGGATGTTGGGCTCTGCCCGCGATATGCTCACGTTGGGCTGCTGCTGTCCGCTGTCCTGATAGACGACCTGCGCTTCGGACCGTGTCATCGACACTTCGGGTTCGGCTGTTGCGACGGTTCCGTCAGCGGCCTCGCGCCGGGAAATCGCGATCCCGGGCGAGTTTTCGGGGTCTTCGGCCTGATAAATATCAAGCTCGACCGTAGGTTCCGGCACATTCACCGTCACGCGCGGTTGGCCCTGACGTACCTCGACCTGAGGGCGGGTGTTGGCCACATCCACCGATGGATCGGGCATGGTGATGATGAATTCGGGCGCGGGCTGTTCGATGGTGATCGTTGGCTGCGGCATGTCCAGCGTGATGCGTGGCGCGTCCTGCAGGACCACGATATCGAACGCCTCTTGCGTCACATTCACATCGGGTGTGCTTTCACCGACGATGACCTCTGTGGCCTGTTCTTCGATCTGAACACTCGCGGGACCCTGATCAATGATCGCGCGCCCTTCGATCACGACCTCGTCCGACAACCGGACGCGGGCCTGCTCAGTCTCGGACACCTCGCCTTCGAGGCCCATTGCGGCGTTGACCTCTGTCAGAAGCACACGGCATTGTCCGGCATCGTTACCTTCGACGACCTGCACATACTGGTCTTGCGAGATACCTGATTGCTCGAAATCAATTTGCTCGGCCACCTGTTGCAGTTGCAGGCAAGCGCCGTTCTGATCCTGCGCGAAGGACTGGACGGGGATGATCGCGGATGTGGCGAAGGCGCTGCATAACAATGCACCGCGCACCGATTTCAGGGGAAAAAAGCCTGTGATAGGCATGATTGTTTCCTTTCGTTCGTTGCTGCATGTTCCCGTTGAACAGAGGCTGACGGTGAATGTTCCAAATGAATCCGCCTGTGCATGGGTGGCAGTGCCCAACGCGCCCTGTCGTGTCCGGCTGCTTTCAGTTCCGGTTTCACCCGCAGGCGCACAGCGCGGATTGTGGCATTGGCCGGTATGCGCTACTTTTTCTGCAATGCAGCAACAGGGTTGGGGAACGGCACCAGTGACACGCAAAACGGTTGATCGCGCGTCTCGGGGCGGTACGTCACATTGCTCGCGGCCCGCCCACGCTTGGGCGTATGAATTCGAATGACAGGCATCGTTGTGATCATAGCCGCGCTCGCGGCGCTGATCTTTCTGGCCTATCGCGGCCTCAGCCTGCTGTTGCTGGCCCCTGCCATGGCCTTGCTGGCTGTGGCCTTTGCCGAAGGCGGGCCGGTGCTGGCCAGCTATACGCAGGTGTTCATGCAGGCGATGGGCGGCTTCGTGATCCAGTATTTCCCGCTGTTCCTGCTCGGCGCCGTTTTTGGCAAGCTGATGGAGGCATCTGGGTCAGCCCGCGTGTTGGCGGAGGGGATCATCGGCAGGCTGGGCCGCGACCGCGCGATCATGGCCGTCGTGCTGTCCTGCGCGGCGATGACCTATGGCGGCGTGTCGCTGTTTGTTGTGGCGTTCGCGGTCTGGCCGATTGCAGCCGTGCTGTTCCGCGAGGCGGACCTGCCCAAGGTGCTGATCCCTGCGACGATCGCGCTGGGCGCGTTCACCTTCACGATGACCGCCTTGCCCGGCACGCCCGCGATCCAGAACGCGATTCCGATGCCCTATTTCGGCACGACGCCGTTTGCGGCACCGGGTCTGGGCACGATCGCGGCGGTCATCATGTTCGGTTTGGGGATGGCATGGCTGCGCTTTCGCGCGCGTGCGTTGGGGCCGGGATATCGGGCTGCGGCGGATGATCTGACCTCGCCTGTCGCAAAGGGGCATGACCCAGCGTTCCTTGTCGCGGCACTGCCGCTTTTGCTGGTGCTGGTTCTGAACCTTGGCTTTACGACTCTCGTCATCCCGCGCATGGACACAAGCTATCTGTCACTGGCCGCATTTGGGGGAACCGACGTTGATGCCCTGCGCGGCATCTGGTCGATCATTGCAGCGTTGACGGTGTCGGTGGTCGCACTGGTGGCGCTGAACTGGCGGCAGTTGGCGGCCAATCTGGGGCGGACGCTGGATCAGGGGGCAAAGGATTCACTGGCACCTATTTTCAACACGGCAAGTCTTGTTGGGTTCGGTGCGGTGATCGCGTCGCTGTCGGCCTTCGGGGTGATCCGCGACTGGGCGGTCACGGTCGGCGGTGACAATGTGCTGGTTTCGCTGGCGGCGGGGACGGGGCTATTGGCGGGGATCACGGGGTCGGCGTCTGGCGGCATGTCCATCGCGCTGGCGACGCTGGGCGAAACCTATCTGCAGATGGGGACGGCCGCAGGCGTTGCGCCTGACCTGCTGCACCGTGTCACGACGGTGGCCACAGGCGGGCTCGACGCCTTGCCGCACAACGGTGCTGTCATCACGCTGCTGGCGATCTGCGGGTTGACCCACCGCGAAGCCTATCTGGATATCGCGGTGGTCGCCGTGGTGGTCCCGCTGGTGGCACTGGTCGTTCTGGTCACGCTAGGCACAATGTTCGGCAGCTTCTGACGTTCAGGTCAGGACACCGAAACGCTTTCGTCTGCGCGGTATTCGGTGCCGTCCTCGTGTGTCCACACAAAGCTGAAATCGCCGGGTGCTGCGGCACGCACATAGAAGGTGAACGTCGGATTGGCGGCGCTGCCATTGCCGAAGTCATAGGAAAACACGGTTTCACCGTTCATTGTGGCGGTGAAGCTCGCCAGCATGTCGCGCGGATCAGCAGACGACACAGCTGTGATCATCGGATGGTCGATCAGCGTGCGGATCTCAATCTCCTCGCCTTCACTGGCGGAACGAGGCAGGCGGATACGGGGTGTGGCCATGATCTTTCTCCCTTAGGTCGCGCAGCCGCCGACGGATACGATAATGCTGGCGGTCTGCTCGAACACGCGCCCGTCGGACAATTCGGCAAGCACAAGGATCTCTTGTTCTTCAGCGACGCGGATACGCGTCATCGCTTCGGCGCGGGACATCTGCGGCGTCAGATGAAAGGTCCCTATTTGCGGCGCGGGGTTGCGGGTGGCGATGATATGGATCGCGGTCACATGATCCTCCGCTGTCATCGGGCTGTCGAGTTTCACCGTCAAAGGCACTTGCGCGCCGTTTTCCGCGACAGCCGGCAAATCAAGCGTGATGGTGCCGTCCGACACCTCGCGTCCGGCCAGAAGCTGCTCTCGCCAGCCTTGCCAGTCGTTGTGGTTATCGGCCCGCAGCGGCACCCCGCTGACAAGAACGAGCGCGACCGAAGCCGCGCCCTTGATGAATGTCCGCCGTTCAAACGTCATGCAGCGTCCTTTCTTCTGGCATCAGGAGAACATATCCCGTGTGATGCTTTCATACCATGCATCGGCGTAGCCCGCCTCGAGCCGGCGGTTTTCTGCCAGTTCCGACAACGGACCGCGGGGCGAGATGCCGCCCGAATCCGGCGTTTCCACAAAGCCTTCGTCGGTCGTGCGGAAGATGCCGACCACCGAAAAGCTGTAGTCTTCCCCGCCATGGCTATAGCAGGTGTTGAAATAGACCGGATCGGTTGGGGCCTCGCTTCCGGTGATATCCGCCAAAGCGGCTGCCACGGCGATCTTGGATGTCGAATTGGCAACATAGCCCGATTTTGGCATTGGCGAGGCGATATTCGCATCCCCGATCACATGCACGTCAGGCGCGGCTGTCGATTCGAAGGTGCGCGCATCGACAGGCACCCAGCCTGTTTCATTCGCAAGCCCCGTGTCGCGCACGATGGATGCCGCGTATTGCGGCGGAATGACGTTGCCCACATCGACGCGGTGTTCTTCGCCGAAATCGCTGATGAACAGTTTGTTTTCCACGTCGACCCGCACGATCTGCCCGTCCTCGTTCAACGGGATCCATTCGATCATGTCGCCGTAAAGCTCGCCCCAGGCATCCTGGAACAAACCCTGTTTGGAAAAACCTTCCTTGGCGTCGAAGGCAAGAATCTTGGCCGTCGGGTTGTTCTGCTTGAGGTAATGCGCGACCATCGAGATCCGCTCGTAAGGCCCGGGAGGGCAGCGGAACGGGTTGCCGGGAATCGCCATGCCGAACACGCCGCCTTCGGGCATCGCTTCAAGCTGCTGGCGCAGCAGGCTGATCTGCGATCCGTCGCCGCCCATCCACGCATGCGGGAACACCTGCGATGCGGCCTCGTCATAGCCTTCGATCGCGTCCCAGCGGAACCCGATGCCGGGCGACACGATCAGCTTGTCGTAGTCCAGCACGGTGCCGGATTCCAGCGCGACGGTCTTGGCCACAGGGTCGATATCTGCGGCACGGTCCTGCACGACGTTGACGCCGCGCGCGCGCAGACCGTCATAGGAATGGGTGATCTGCGGCAGGGTGCGTTTGCCGCCAAGGATCAGGTTGCCATAGGGGCAGGTGACAAAGGTGGGCCAAGGTTCGACCAGCGTCACCTCGACCTGCGGGTAATTGATGCGGGCGAAACGCGCGGCCGACGCACCACCGAACCCACCCCCGACGATGACAAGGCGGCCTGTGGTCTGGGCGCGGACAAGCGCCGGCGCGGCAAGCGTTGCGCCGATCAGGGCGCCAAAGCTGCGACGTGTGAATGTGGTCATGGCAGGCTCCTATTCGATCGATGCAAAGTAATCGGCGAGAATCGCGACTTCTTCGGGGGAATAGCCGGGCGCGATGCGGTTCATAATCGTCGCGGGCCGTTCGTTGTTGCGGAATTCTTCCCATACGGTGATGAACGCGTCGCGGTCATAACCTGCGATCCGTGCAATGGACCCCGCACCTTCGCCCGCCTGACCGTGACAGCCTGCACAGCTTTGCGCCAGTTGCGGCGCGCCTTCCTGCGCAAGAGCGCCGCTGGACAGCAGCCCCGCACCTAGCAGGAATGTCATTGTTTTCATCAATTTCATAAGCGTGCTCCACCGATTTGCAGGTCAATGCGATTATTGTTAATGGCTGCGGCGTTTCATTGCAATTTTCTTAACCGCGCATGAACGAGAAACTTCCGCGATCATACAACCTTGGTTTGCAGTGCAAAGAACGGGCGCAGCCATAGTCCGACGATGTTTCCGGGAATTGCCGCCGCGATCCAGACCCAGCCATGCACGCTGCCCGATGCGACACCGGAAAAGAACGCGCTGATGTTGCAGCCGAACGCCATGCGCGCGCCATAGCCCAAAAGCAGACCGCCGATCACCGCGGCAAGCAAGGGGCGCAGACCGATCCGCCAGTCTGGTGCGAACCGCCCGGCTAGTCCGGCCGCCAGAAACGCGCCCAGCACCAGACCGACGTTCATCAGATGCGTGGCATCCTGCACCAGTGGCCTGTGCAAAAGATCGATCCGTGTCGGGTCTTCCCAATAGATCCAGAACACGGGGTCGGCCCAACCGACATTTTCCGCGAACCGCGATCCCCAGGTGGCAAAGGCCTGCGTAATGCCCCAAGGCCGCCCCGCGATCAGCAATGTCGCGAAATTCAACACCGCAAGCGCCAGTGCCGCCCATGCCAGCGGCCACGGCCCCGACAGAAAACCCGCGTCCGGCCTGCGAAACAGTGGCGCGACCTGCCCTGTGCGTCGCCTTTCACGCAGTGCCAGAAGCCATGCGATCAAGGCCAGCACCGCAAGGTTCAGCGCCAGCGCGGGCCAAAGGCCCAAGGTTTCCGGCAGGGAAATCGGCGGCAGGGCGGGCAGTGTCTCCCAGCGTTCGACATCCCATGCGCCCAGCGTCATGCCCGCAACGAAGAACACCAGCGTGATGACAGACCGCGCATCGCCGCCGCCTGTGGTATAAAGCGTCCCTGACGCACAGCCGCCGCCCAGTTGCATCCCGATACCAAACAGGAACGCGCCGATCACGACCTCCCATCCTGCCGGAAAGACGAAACCACGGACCGGCTGGCCAAAGACGCTGCCTGCCGCAAGTGCAGGAAAGAACAACAGCACCGCGACCGCGAGCATCAGCATCTGCGCCCGCACAGCGCCGCTATGGCCTGTCTGGATGCAAGCGCGGTAAGCTCCGGTGAACCCGAAGGCCGCATGATACAGCGCAAAGCCGAGGCCCCCGCCCACCAGCCAAAGCGCCGCCAACCGCCCCGATCCGTTCAGGGCGACATAAATCGCACCGGCCAGCAAACCGGCAAGGGCCAGCACCATGACCGGACGTTGCGTGCCATTTGAAACCGAGAGTGTTGTGGCGCGGTCCTGCATCGTGGTTGGTTTCCTGTACAATGACGCGGCGTTGATACTGGCTCGGGCCACCTGCGGCAACTGACAAGCCCGTCAGCGCTGAGGCATAAAACCCTTTTGCGCGCCTTTGGCTGGACCCGCGCGCTGCGCCGCAATAAGGAAAGACCACAAAACCGGTCACAGACCGTCAGGAAAGGTACGCTTGCGATGAAGATAGCCATGATCGGTACCGGATATGTCGGGCTGGTGTCGGGGGTCTGCCTTGCGGATTTCGGCCACGAGATCGTCTGCATCGACAAGGACGAAGGCAAGCTTGCCTTGCTGCGCGACGGCAAAACCCCGATCTTTGAACCGGGTCTGGATACCTTGCTCGCGCGCAACATGGCGGCGGGTCGGCTGTCCTTTACCAGTGATCTGCGCGCTGCGATCGACGGCGTGCAGGCCGTGTTTATCGCCGTGGGCACGCCCAGCAGGCGCGGCGACGGTCATGCCGACCTCAGCTATGTTTTTGCTGCCGTGCAGGAACTGGCGTCGGTGTTGACTGGTCATGTGGTGATCGTCACCAAATCGACCGTGCCTGTCGGCACCAGCCGCAAGGTGGCGGAACTGGTCAAGGCGGTGAACGCGGATCTGGATGTCGATGTGGTGTCGAACCCCGAATTCCTGCGCGAAGGTGCCGCGATCGACGATTTCATGCGTCCCGACCGCATCGTCGTCGGTGTGCAGACCGACCGCGCCGCCGCTGTCATGCAGGCGATCTATCGCCCGCTGACCGACCGTGGCTTTCCGATGCTGGTCGCCGATCTGGAAACCGCCGAGATGGTCAAATACGCAGCCAATGCGTTTCTGGCGACCAAGGTGACATTCATCAATGAAATGGCGCTGCTGTGCGAAAGAACAGGCGCCGATGTCAAAGCGGTCGCCAACGGCATGGGCTTTGACCAGCGCATCGGGCCGAAGTTTCTGCAGGCCGGTCCCGGCTATGGCGGATCGTGTTTTCCCAAGGATACCCGCGCATTGGCACGGATCGGGCAGGATTATGCCGCCCCATTGCAGATCGTCGAAACCGTCATCAAGGTCAATGAAGAGGTCAAGCGCGTCATGATCGACAAGATCATCGACCTTTGCGACGGCCACGTCCGCAAAAAGTCGATTGCCGTGCTGGGTCTGACCTTCAAGCCCGGCACCGATGATATGCGCGATGCACCTTCGCTGACAATCGTGCCCGCGCTGGTCGGGCAGGGGGCGGATGTGCGCGTCGTGGACCCGCAGGGTTTCCGCGAGGCGGAAGAGCTTTTGCCCGGTGTCACTTGGCATGACGATGCCTATTCCGCCGTGCAAGGCGCTGATCTGGTGGTGATCCTGACTGAATGGGATGACTTCCGCACGCTCGACCTTGCCCGTCTGGCAGGCAGCATGGCCGAACCGCGCATGGCCGACCTACGCAATGTTTATGATTGCGATGATGCGATTGCGGCGGGGTTTACCTATTACACAGGTGTTGGCCGCAAGAGCGTGATGCCCCCGGCCTGACCCGCTGTCAGGCGGGCTGGACGCCCAGCGCGGCCAGTGCGGCGCGCAGGTCCGGCATCGCGCTGTCCGGCATCGGCAGGATCGGGCGTGGCGGCAGGGCCTGCGTCAGCCCCAGCAGATGCGCGATGGCATAGGCCACCCGCAGCCCGCCATGCGCCCGGAACAGCGCCCAAAGCGGGGCGAAATTGGCGTTCAGTTCTGCCGTCAGCGCCGCGTCGCCGGCCAGCGCCGCCTGCGTCAGTCGCAAGGCCGGTTCCGGCAAAATGCCACCCACAACGCTATACCACGTCTGCGCGCCCGCCAGCAGCGCCTCGGCACAGCCCCAGTCACCGCTGTAGCCGATGACGAATCCGTCGGGCAGGTGGGGTTTCAGCGCCGCGAAATCATCAGCGACGGTGCTTTGCGCAGGCAGCGGCATCTTTACGGCGGTGATCGTCGGAATGGCGGCCAGCCGCACCAGCAGGTCGGTCGAGAAATTGAAATGCGTCGTGCTGGGGTTGTTGTAGATGCTCAGCGGCAGGTCCGTCGCCCCCGCGACCGCCAGATAATGCTGATAGACCTCTTCCTGCGTCAGCGGCGTGTAGGACACTGGCGCCATCAGCAGACCGTCCGCACCCGCCTTGGCCGCATCCTGCGCCAGCGCCACGGCAGCATCGGTGCGCAAGGCACCCACGCTGACGATCAGGGGCACATCGCCCGCGAGTGTTTCAGCGGCAATCGTGACCGCGTCCCGCCGCGCGCTGCGGTCCAGATAGGCATAGGTGCCGGTGCTGCCCAAAAGACCGACCGAATCCACACGTGCCGCCTTCAGCCGCAGCAACACACGCGCAAGGTCATCCGCGATGATCTGCCCATCGGGCGTCGCGGGTGTGATCGGAAAGGCGGACAGGCCAGCGAACAGGGACATGGTGCGATCCTTACAGTTTTCCGGTCTGGAACAGCCAGACCTTCAGCCCGCCATGCGGAACGGGCGCGCCTTTGGATTTGAACGGCAGTCCGGTCGCATTGGCAAGGGCTGCGTCACTGGTCACGATGCCGACGCGCCAGCCTTGGAACTGCGCCTTTAGCGTCTGCCCAAGTGCCGCATAAAGCCCGAACAGCAGTTTCGGATTACCGATCCGGTCGCCATAAGGCGGGTTGCAGATCACCAGACCGGGCGGGCCGTCGGGCCGCGTCAGCGCATCGACGGGCAGTGTGTCGAATGTGGTCAGGCCCGCCACACCCGCGCGGTCGGCGTTTTCACGGCTCATGCGGATCGCACCTGCATCGCGGTCGCTGCCGTAAAAGCGCAGGTCGGTCGGTGTCGGGCTGTGCTGGCGCATCGCGTCCCATGCGGCGGGATCGAAACTGGCAAGCTGTTCAAACGCAAAGCTGCGGCTGCGTCCGGGGTAGAGCCCTGCCGCGATTTCCGCGGCCTCGATGACGAAAGTGCCAGACCCGCACATCGGGTCGAGCACAGGTTCCGTCCCCTGATAGCCACAGTCGCGCAGGAACAAGGACGCCAGCGTTTCGCGCATGGGCGCTTTGCCCACGCCTTGCTTGTGCCCGCGCTTGTGCAGGCTTTCGCCGGATGTATCCACGCTGATCGTCACGCGGTTGTCGTCGATCCGCAGTTTCAGGACCAGCTCCGCCTCGGCGCTGATCTGATAGCCGTTCGCCTTCAGCGCGGTTTCGATCCGCTGGGTGGCGGCACCGGCGTGATAGATCTTGGACTTGCGGTTGGTCGTGACCTCGACCCTGACCGGCAGATCGGGGCGCAGCACCTCGGCCCAGGGGAATTTATGCGCGCGCTTGTCCAGCTGTGCCAGATGGAACGCCATGAAACTGCCGATCCGCACCAGTACGCGCGTCGCCCCCCGCAGTACCAGATTGGCGCGCCAGACATCGGGCCAGCCGCCGGTCATGGTCACACCGCCTTGGGTCAGGTCTCCGGCAAAGCCCGCTGCCTGCGCCTCGGCCAGAAGGGCTGCCTCGAATCCGGGGGTTGCGGTCAGAAAGATCTCGAATGTTTGTGTCATGCCGCCTGCATAGGGGTTTGCCTTGGGCTTGCAAATGGGCAAGCGGCAGGCCCTAGAAAGTCGACTGGATGCCGATGCCGATTTCGACCACCGATGTGGTGTATTCATCGGCGGTGGACAGCGTGCGTGTCGCTTTGGCCGTCAGTGTTGGCGCAAAGCCGAAAGTGGTGAAACGGTCCAGCACCGCCGTCCCCGTCACACTGGCGAAACGGTCGCGCCGCCCGTCCAGCGTTGTCGGGAAAGTGTCGTAGTGACGATACCCGATCTCCACCCCTGTCGACAGGCGCGTCCCCAGCACGGGCTGTTCAAAGGCATAGCCCACCCCCGCGCGGTATTCGTCATAGATATTCTCGAACCCGCCGTCCCTGTGCCGCGCGGCCAGCGTCAGTTGCATCTGGTCGCGATTGGCAAGGCGCAGGTCATAGGTGGCGGACAGGTCGTGGACCACCGCATCGACGACCGAGGCACTGACCGCGTGTTGCCATTGCGTCGATCCGGTCAAGATGAACCGACGGTCAGGGCCATAGGGGATGCCCTGTTGCAACATCAGGACATGGTAATTCACCAGATGCACCCCGCCTTCCCAATAGCCGCCGACATCCAGCGTCGCGCTGACCGGCCCTAGGGGGCTCAGGTCGCCGCGCGTGTGGGTCAGGCCCGCCTCGGCGCGAAAAGACCGGAAATCATGGCCGGTCAGACCCTGCACCCTCGGGATGGGCGAAGCGTCGAGCAAGGCGCGCGCATCGCGCGACAGGCTGTAGGTCGCACCCGAGAAAAGCAGCCCCGCGGTTGTCGTCTGCACCGCGTCTTGCGACAGGCGATACCCCAGACGGACACTGCCCGCATAGGCGATGCCGGACAGGGCGCGCTGGTCCTCGGGCAGTTGCAGTTGCAGGTCGATCCCTTCAAAGGTCAGGATGCCATCCACCGATCCGTTGTTGATATTGCTCGACGGCGCGATCGACGCGGTTGTGCGGATCGACAGCGGATTGGCCTGCGCCGCGCTTCTGTAGTCGCGGGCGACGGTATCGGCCTCGTCCGGCGTTTGCGCATGGTTGGATGCGCGCCGCAGCCAGATTTCGGCCCGCGCGAATTGCCCTTGCTGGAAATGCGCCGCAGCGGTCAGCCGTGCGGCCTGCAACTTTGTCGCCGCGTCAGGGGCGGTGCGATAGGCAAGCTGGCCCGCCGCGGCGGCACCTGCCATGTCGCCCAAATCGGACTGCGCGAGGGCGAGCAGCATCAGCCCCGCGAAACTGTCGGGCGCTGCGGTCAGTATCTCTTGCGCCAAGGCCGCTGCCGTCGCGGGGTCGCCCGCATCCAGCGCTTGTTCGGCGGCGTCCTGTGTCAGGCGCGGGTCAGCCTTTGCCATTGCCGGAGCGGCCAGCAGCGCGCAGGCCAAAGCCACGTCGCCGATCTTGGGATATCTGCGCATATCATTGCCCGCTGTCAGGTTGACGCGATGCTTAGCCGAACCGCCCGTCAAGGCAACGCAGGATTTTTGCCTTGGCGAAATTTCCGGGCTTCCCATTATCCGGTTCTGCGGTGTAGCAATTGGCGTCCGGCGGTGAATACGGGAAACCTCGCGATGCGCATTTTGATGTCTGTTCTTGCAGTGGGATTGCTGGCTGGCTGCATGGGGTCGGGCGGAACGGGCATGGATGTGGTGCCCAGCACATCGACAAGTGTCGAACGGTCGCTTGCTGCTATTGACGCAAATTCATCCGGCAGTTTCGACCAGATGTTGAACGGTGTGCGCGCGGTGAACGGCGCAGAACCGCTGAGTTTTGACAACCGGCTTGCGCGTGCGGCACAGGTCCATGCGAACGATATGCTGCGCAATGACTTTTTCAGCCATACGGGCAGCGACAATTCCGAAGTCGGTGACCGGGTGACCGAGCAGGGTTATACATGGAGCCGCGTCGGCGAGAATATCGCCAGAGGACACCAGAGCGAGGCTGCTGTGATGAGGGGCTGGACGAATTCGCCCGGTCACCACCGCAACAATATCAACCCAAATTATCAAGATTTCGGCCTAGGCAAAGCAGGCAGCGGCAGCAGCCTTCATTGGGTCCTCGTGCTCGCGACGCCTGGCTAACCCATTTCCCGCGCCGACTCCGGCTTCGGCACGGGTTTTGTGATGCCTTCCAGTGCTTTCAGCGGGCGGCGCACGGCCTCTTTCAGGCCCGGCCGTGTCGGTGCGGCAGATTGTTTGCTGACTTCGACCATCAACACACCCCCCGCCGCGATCACCGGAATCTTGTGGCCGACCCGTTCGAACATGCCCGCCGATTTGCGCCAGAACCGGTTGCGAGACGGCGGCTGGAACAATGTGGACAGCGTCCGTTCCGTGACGAACCGGTGTTTGCGCAGTTGCGCATCAAGCTGGGTCAGCGAATAGGGGCGGCCATAGCCGAAGGGCGTCTTGTCCGTCCGCGACCAAAGGCCCGCGCGGTTCGGCACCACGACCACCGCGCGCCCGCCCGGACCCAGCACGCGCCACATCTCGTCCAGCAGGGCGGTGGGGTTTTCAGACGTTTCCAGCCCGTGCATGACCACCAGCTTGTCGATATGCCCCGTTTCGATCGGCCAGAGCGTGTCTTCGCACAAAACGCTGACATTGCGGCCTTCAGGCGGCCAGGGCATCACGCCTTGCGGACCCGGCATCAAGCCGATCACGCGGCGCGCGTCCTTCAGATAGGGGCGCAGCAAGGGCACGGCAAAGCCGAAACCGGCGACGACCTGCCCTTTCGCCTCGGGCCAGAGCGTGACAAGTTCGTCGCGGATCACCTGTTGGGCCGCGCGTCCCAGCGCGCTGCGATAATAGAAGTTTCGCAGGTCCAGCACATCAAGGTGCATTGCGGTTCAGACCTCCTTGGACGACACTTTGCAAACCATATCAAGGAAAGGACAGTTTGCCATGACAAACACCGCATCCCCCGTCGAACTGGTCACGGTGCCCTGCTTGCGCGACAATTATGCCTTTCTGCTGCACAATGCCGCAACAGGACAAACCGCCCTGATCGACGCGCCAGAGGCATCGCCGATCAAAGCCGCCCTTGCACAGCGGGGCTGGCAGTTGACCGATATCCTGCTGACGCATCATCACGACGATCACGTCGGCGGATTGGAGAGCCTGCGTGGCGATGCAAGGGTGATTGGCGCGAGCGCCGACGCCCACCGCCTGCCGCCGCTTGATCTTGCCGTGGCCGAAGGCGACATGCTGCACATCTGCGGCCAGACCACCCATGTGATCGACGTCTCGGGGCATACGGTCGGGCATATCGCGTTTCACATGCCGGACGCGGCCCTTGTTTTTACCGGCGACAGCCTGATGGCGCTGGGCTGCGGGCGGCTGTTCGAAGGCACGCCGGCGCAGATGTGGCAAAGCCTGCTGAAATTGCGGGCGCTGCCGCAGGAAACCACGGTCTGTTCGGGGCATGAATACACGGAATCGAACGCGCGCTTTGCCGCGTCCCTTGACCCCGACAATGCAGACCTTACTTTACGGATCAGGGCGATTGAAACGGCGCGTGCGGCAGATCGGCCCACCGTGCCATCCGGACTTGACGAAGAACGGCGCACCAACCCGTTTTTGCGTGCCGATGATGAGGGCCTCAAGGCGCATCTGGGTATGCAGGACCAGCCCGACGTAGCGGTGTTTGCGCATATCCGTGCAAGCAAAGACAAGTTTTAACCACAAACACGCTCACAGGTTGCCAAAAACCGGGCGCTGTTGCGACCTTCACGTCAAATGTGAAGCAAAGAACCAAAAAAGTCCTTGAAGGTTGGAAAATAAAACCAAACTTTAAGAGGTAGAGGCCAAGGTGGGATCAGCGCATGCTGGCCGACCCCGATGTGAAGGAGCACAGACGTGCCATCATTTTCAACAACACTCGAGCAGTCGATTCACGGCGCACTGGCGCTGGCCAACGAACGCAAGCACGAACTGGCCACACTGGAACACCTGTTGCTGGCCCTGATCGATGAACCGGACGCCGCGCGCGTCATGCGCGCCTGTTCGGTCGATCTGGATGACCTGCGCAAAGATCTGGAAGAATTCATCGACGACGATCTGTCCACGCTGGTCACCGATGTCGAAGGGTCCGAGGCTGTGCCGACTGCCGCTTTCCAGCGCGTGATCCAGCGCGCGGCGATCCATGTGCAATCCTCCGGCCGGTCCGAAGTGACCGGCGCGAACGTGCTGGTTGCGATCTTTGCCGAACGCGAAAGCAACGCCGCCTATTTCCTGCAGGAACAGGACATGACCCGTTACGACGCGGTCAATTTCATCGCGCATGGCGTGGCGAAAGACCCAGCCTTTGGCGAAACGCGGCCCGTGACGGGCGCGGCGGAGGAAACCGAACAGACCACCGGTGCCGACCCTGAAAAGGAAAGCGCGCTGGCGAAATACTGCGTCGATCTGAACGCCAAGTCGAAAAAGGGCGATGTCGATCCCCTGATCGGCCGCGCGCACGAGGTGGAACGCTGCATTCAGGTCCTGTGCCGCCGCCGCAAGAACAACCCGCTTCTGGTGGGTGATCCGGGCGTGGGCAAGACCGCCATCGCAGAAGGTCTGGCCTACAAGATCGTCAACAAGGACGTGCCAGAGGTTCTGGCCGGTGCCACGATCTATTCGCTCGACATGGGCGCTCTGCTGGCGGGCACGCGGTACCGCGGCGATTTCGAAGAACGGCTGAAAGCCGTGATGACCGAGATGGAAAACCACAAGGACGCCGTCCTGTTCATCGACGAAATCCACACGGTGATCGGGGCCGGTGCCACATCGGGTGGTGCGATGGATGCGTCCAACCTGCTGAAACCTGCGCTGCAGGGCGGCAAGCTGCGCTGCATGGGGTCGACCACCTACAAGGAATTCCGCCAGCATTTCGAAAAGGACCGCGCGCTGTCGCGCCGGTTCCAGAAGATCGACGTGAACGAACCGTCGGTGCCGGATTCCATCAAGATCCTGATGGGGCTGAAGCCCTATTTCGAAGAACACCACCACATCAAATACACCGCCGAGGCGATCAAGACCGCGGTGGAACTGTCGGCGCGCTATATCAATGACCGCAAATTGCCCGACAAGGCGATCGACGTCATCGACGAAGCCGGTGCCGCCCAGCATCTGGTCGCTGAAAGCAAGCGCCGCAAGACCATCGGGACCAAGGAGATCGAGGCTGTCGTGGCGAAAATCGCCCGCATCCCGCCGAAAAACGTATCCAAGGACGATGCAGAGGTGCTGAAGGATCTCGAAAAGACCCTCAAGCGCGTGGTGTTCGGTCAGGACAAGGCGATCGAGGCTTTGTCATCCGCGATCAAACTGGCACGCGCCGGTCTGCGCGAACCCGAAAAGCCCATTGGGAACTACCTGTTCGCGGGTCCGACCGGTGTGGGCAAGACCGAAGTGGCAAAGCAGCTGGCGGATACGCTGGGTGTGGAGCTGCTGCGGTTCGACATGTCCGAATATATGGAAAAGCATGCGGTTTCGCGGCTGATCGGTGCGCCTCCGGGTTATGTGGGGTTCGATCAGGGCGGTATGCTGACCGATGGTGTCGACCAGAACCCGCATTGCGTGTTGCTGCTTGATGAAATGGAAAAGGCGCATCCGGATGTCTATAACATCCTGCTGCAAGTCATGGACCACGGCAAGCTGACCGACCACAATGGCCGGACGACCGATTTCCGCAATGTGATTCTGATCATGACGTCGAACGCGGGTGCCGCGGAAATGTCCAAGAACGCCCTTGGGTTCGGCCGTGAAACGCGGACCGGCGAAGACACCGCCGCGATCGAACGGATTTTCACACCGGAATTCCGCAACCGTCTGGACGCGATCATCAGCTTTGGTGCCCTGCCGAAAGAGGTGATCATGCAGGTCGTCGAAAAGTTTGTCCTCCAGCTTGAGGCACAGCTGATCGACCGGAACGTGCATATCGAACTGTCCCAAGCCGCCGCCGAATGGCTGGCCGACAAGGGGTATGATGCGAACATGGGCGCGCGTCCTTTGGGCCGTGTGATTCAGGAACACATCAAGAAACCTCTGGCCGAGGAATTGCTGTTCGGAACACTGGTCAAGGGTGGAATCGTCAAGGTTGGCGTCAAGAACGGCGAACTGGACCTGACGTTCGAGGCCCCACAGCAAGGCCGCATCACTGGCAGCAACAAGCCACCGTTGCTGACGGCTGAATGAAACGGATGCAAGCCCCGCTGGCGACGGCGGGGCTTGACTGACTTCCATGCTGATCCGCGATCTTGATCCCGTCGCTGACCTGAGCAGGGTGCACGATTTCTACCAATCGGCACCCGATTATTGGCTGATGGCGGACCGCGCCGCGCCTGACCTCGCGAAAGCGCGTGCTTTTTTTACAGATACACCACCGGGCTGTGATCCGCGTCAATCGCAGCGGTTGGGGCTGTTTCAGGCAGACAGGCTGTCAGGTGTCGCGGAACTGTCCTTTGGCTTTCCAAAGGCGGGGGACGCTTATCTTGGACTTTTGATGCTGGGTCCGTGGGCGCGCAATGCCGGTGTCGGTGCGGCCTTTCTCGCCCATATCGAAGCGATTGCCTGCGCCGCAGGCCATGACGAAATCTACCTTGCAGTGCTGGATATGAATGTTGCGGGGCGACGTTTCTGGCATCGCGAAGGGTTTCGCCCGACCGGCGTCGTGGGCCGCGATGCGCATGGCCAGGGACTGACGCGGCTGTCCAAACAGTTATGAGACAAGCAATCCGGCCTTGGGCGGACCGGCTATTCCGCACAAAATTTTCGCCAAGAGCGACCATGACGGATTGTCACCCCGGCAATGCAATTCACGCTCCAAGGCGGTTTGCAACGGCTGTGAAATTTTAGGGTGGATTTTGGTGCCCAGGAGAGGACTCGAACCTCCACATCGTTGCCAATACTAGCACCTGAAGCTAGCGCGTCTACCATTCCGCCACCTGGGCAGGTGTGCTTTGGGGGCAATAAGGCCGCGGCGCGGGCGTGTCAACGGCTTTTCAGACGGAATCCGCAGGATCTTTTGCCGTGCCGGATTGCGCCTTGTCTGGCAAGGGGCGGGGCGGTAAACGAAAGCGAACCTGAACAAAGGCTGCGTTATGTCCAAGCTTGTCACCATCTTCGGCGGATCCGGTTTTGTGGGGCGGTATATCGCCCGTCGCATGGCGCAGAATGGCTGGCGAGTGCGCGTCGCGGTCCGCAATACCAACGAGGCGATGTTCGTGCGGACCTATGGTGTTGTCGGTCAGGTTGAACCTGTGTTCTGCAACATCCGTGACGATGCCAGCGTCGCGGCCGTGACCAACGGGGCGGATGCCGTCGTCAACTGCGTGGGCGTTCTGGCCGAACTGCGTAAGAACACCTTTGCCGCCGTGCAGGCCGAGGGTGCCACGCGAATCGCGCGTATCGCAGCCGAGATGGGCGTGGCGCGCATGGTGCAACTGTCCGCCATCGGGGCCAGCGACACATCGGCCAGTGACTATGCCCGCACCAAGGCCGCCGGCGAACAGGGCGTGCTGAACCATATGCCCGGTGCGGTGATCCTGCGCCCCTCGATTGTTTTCGGGGCCGAGGATGAATTCTTCAACCGTTTCGCGGGCATGACCCGCCTTGGGCCTGTTCTGCCCGTGATCGGTGCCGACACACGGTTCCAGCCGGTCTATGTCGATGATGTGGCCGCCGCCGCCGTCAAGGGCGTGCTGGGCGAGGTGCCGGGCGGCATTTATGAACTGGGCGGGCCGGATGTCGCGACCTTCCGCGAATTGATGCAGCAGATGCTGGGTGTGGTGCGCCGCCGCCGTCTGATCGTGAATATCCCGTTCTGGGCCGCGCGGATCATGGCGGGCGGGTTCAACATTGTCCGCATCCTGTCGCTGGGTCTGGTGACGCCGCCTGTGACCCGCGATCAGGTCGCCAATCTTGCTGTCGATAACGTCGTCAGCGATGGGGCCAAGGGTTTTGCTGATCTGGGGATCACGCCCACCGCGATGATGGCCGTGCTGCCCGACTATCTGTGGCGCTTCCGCCCGTCGGGTCAGTATGACGCGATCAAGGAATCGGCCAAGAACCTGCGTTCTTAACTGTAGGCGATCACCAGCAGCACGATCCCGAGGGCGATCCGGTAAATCACGTAGGGCGTATAGCTGACGCTACGCAGCAGCCGCATCATGATTGCAAGGGCCGCCCAAGCGGCCAAGCCCGACATGACAGCCACGATGGCAATGTCGCGCAGGTCTGCCGCCGTGGCAGTGCCTGCGACATCAAGGCTCAGCAGTGCACCAGAGGCGATGATCGTCGGGATCGACATCAGCATCGACAGCCGTGCCGCATCGGGGCGGGCATAGCCCAGCATCCGCGCCGCCGTGATCGTGATGCCTGACCGCGAGGTGCCGGGGATCAGCGCCACCGCCTGCCACAAGCCCATGATCGCTGCGTCCTTCAACGTCCAGCGTTCCGCGGTTTTGACCGTCTCGCCTTTTTGGTCGGCGATATAGAGCACGATGCCGAACAAAAGCATCGCCCACCCGATCACCGCGATCCCGCGCATCGCGTCGGCCAGTCCGGAGACTTTCAGGATGAACCCTGCGATGATCACGGGGATCGTTGCGATCAGCAGGCAGAGCGCCAGAAACGCGCCTTGGGTGTCGATCTTGCCGCGCAGCAGGCGCAGCGTGCCTGCCAGCGCCAGTCGCACATCGGACCAGAAGTACAGAATGACGGCCGTCAGCGTCCCCAGATGGGCTGCCACGTCGATGATTAGCCCCTGATCGGCCAAGCCTGTCAGGTTTGGCAGCAGAATCAGATGGCCGGACGACGAGACGGGCAAAAACTCGGTCGCGCCCTGGATCAAAGCGACCAGCAGAAGGTGAAATGTCGTCATGGAAGCCGCCTTGGTGATTCGCTTGCCGCACCCTATCCGCAGGGAAATCTGAGGGAAGAGAAGAGTTAGGTAACAAATGCGACCTAATTTGATGATGAAAATGTGAATCAGTACCCCATCGGGACGAAAATTCTTTAATATAGGTCAGTAGTGCTGCCTTTTCATTTCCGTGACCTCGCTCTAGAACCATGTTTGCGCTTGATTGGGAGGACGGCAATGGCTGGCCAGAAGATGTTGAAATTCACGACCGTTGACCGGGATATGCCCGAAAAGCGGCCACCTGACCTGCGCAAGCAGGATTTCAACGAAATCTATGCCGAATACGCGCGCGACAAGGCGGCCGAACAGGCCAGCCGCTGTTCCCAATGCGGCGTGCCCTATTGCCAGACGCATTGCCCGCTGCACAACAACATCCCCGACTGGCTGCGCCTGACCGCCGAAGGGCGGTTGCAGGAAGCCTATGAGATTTCGCAGGCCACCAACACCTTTCCCGAGATTTGCGGCCGCATCTGCCCGCAGGACCGCCTGTGCGAAGGCAATTGCGTGATCGAACAATCCGGCCACGGCACGGTCACGATCGGGTCGGTGGAAAAATACATCACAGATATGGCTTTTGAAAACGGCTGGGTTCAGCCGATCCGCCCCTATGCCGAACGCGCCGAAAGCGTGGGCATCATCGGCGCTGGCCCCGGTGGTTTGGCCGCGGCGGATATGCTGCGCCGTCAGGGTGTGCAGGTCACGGTCTATGACCGCTATGACCGCGGCGGCGGGTTGATGACCTATGGCATCCCGGGTTTCAAACTGGAAAAAGACATTGTCATGCAGCGCATGGCGCAGCTGGAAGATGGCGGCGTGCAATTCGTGCTGAACTGCAACGTGGGCGAAGACCTGTCGTTCGACGCGATCCGTGGCAAGCATGACGCCGTGCTGATCGCCACCGGCGTCTACAAGACCCGTGACCTGCCTGATTCCAGCGCCGAAGGCATCGTGAACGCTATCGACTATCTGACGGCCAGCAACCGCAAATCCTTTGGCGACGAGGTGCCGGAATATGACAGCGGCGCGCTGAACGCTGCGGGCAAGCGCGTTGTCGTCATCGGCGGCGGCGACACCGCGATGGACTGCGTGCGCACGGCGATCCGTCAGGGTGCCGAAAGCGTCAAATGCCTCTATCGCCGCGACCGCGCCAACATGCCCGGATCGCAGCGCGAAGTCGCCAATGCCGAAGAAGAAGGCGTCGAATTCGTCTGGCTGTCCGCACCTTTGGGGTTCGAAGGCGATGCCGTGTCCGGCGTGAAGGTGCAGAAAATGCGCCTAGGCGCGCCTGATGCGACAGGCCGCCAGATGCCCGAAGTGATCGCTGGTGCCGATTACCTTGAAGAGGCTGATCTGGTGATCAAGGCGCTAGGCTTCGAGCCCGAGGATATTCCAACCCTGTGGGGCGTGCCCGAACTGGCCGTGACCCGCTGGGGCACGATCAAGGCCGATTTCAATACCGGCAAGACATCGCTGGAAGGTGTCTATGCCGCCGGTGACATCGTACGCGGTGCGTCGCTTGTCGTCTGGGCGATCCGTGACGGGCGCGATGCGGCGACAGCGATCCTTGACTATCTGGGCCAATCCGCATCGGTCGCTGCCGAATGACGATGAAACCGCTTCTGACCCTGATCGCCCTGACGATCGCGACCCCTGTCGCGGCGCAGCAGACCTTTGCGGCGCCGCAAGGCTGCACCGGCAAGCTGACCGTGCAGCACCGCAACTGCGTCATGGTCAACGTCTGGACCTGCGAGGCGGATGCGGCGGGCGATCAATGGCTGGCCCTGATCGGACAGAACGGCGTGTTCAGCGTGCAGCGTGTCGATGATCAGTTCCAGTGGATGGAAAGCTACAGGATCACGGGCAACGAACGGTTGCAGGTGCCAGCGCCTGACCCTGCGTCTCTGGATGAGCTGTTCGCGACCCAGCTTGATACATGGGATTTCACGCTGGACACCGACGCCGGCACTGAACGCCATGTGGGGTTCGATATGCTGACAGGTGAAACTGTGGTGATCGACGGGGAAACCCTGCTGGCCACCGAGTTTCAAGGCCGCACAATCGATGGCGACGGCAACGAGATTTACGCAGGCTCCGGCCGCCAGTTCGTCAGCGAAACGCATCGTCTGTTCTTTGTGGGCGAAGCTTGGGACGACGCCTCACCCGATCAGGTGACCGATGCGTCGCCGGTGGAATTCATCTATCCGGGCGAGCCGGGGTTTTTCAGCGACCAGCCGAAGTTCGAATGCAACGTGATCGAATCCGGATTCCAGCCATGAGAGCCGCCTTCGCCCTTATCCTGCTTGCCGGCCCGGCCTTTGCACAAGACGGCCCAGCGACCTTTTCGCTGCCTGCAGGTTGTACGGCCTTTGTGACCGTCCAGAACAAAAGCTGCGAGGTCGAACACCATTTCACCTGTACGGGGGACGCCGCAGGCATGAAACGCCGCGTGTCACTGGATGAACAGGGCATGACCTATGCCGGCCAGATCGACATACAGGCGCAGTGGATCGCCAGTTTCCATGCGCTGGCGGGCATTACCGAGATGCTGGAACCCGATCCTGTGGACCCTGCATCCTTGGACGAATTGTTCGCGACCAATCTGGATACGTGGGACTTTCGCACCCTGTCCGCCGAGGTGGGCGAGACCCGCTATGTCGGTCAGGACAGCCTGACGGGCCGGCAGGTGACGATCGACGGTGTGACGCTGGAAGAAACCGCCTATCAGATCACCGCCTATGACGGGTCGGGCACCGAAATCTGGTCCGCACAGGGCAATGAATTCGTCAGCCGCGACTGGCGCATGTTCCTGTCCGGCACCAGCACGATCACCACGCCTGACGAAACCTTTCCGATGGACGGCACGCCTGTCGAATTCATCTTTCCGGGCGATCCTGGATTCCTGAGCACCCGACCGAAATACGATTGCGGCCTCGCCATTTCATCTGCCGATACTTTCAAGGAGAACGCGCATGACAACCTATGATGCAAACTGGGTCGCGGCAGAAGAAGCCAAGCGCAAGTGGATGTCGGAAAACGGTTTGTACCGTGATGACGATGAACATGCGTCCTGCGGCGTCGGCCTTGTCGTGGCTATTGACGGCACGCCCTCGCGTGATGTCGTGGAAAAGGGCATCAATGCGCTCAAGGCCATCTGGCACCGTGGCGCTGTCGATGCCGACGGCAAGACAGGTGATGGCGCGGGTATCCATCTGCAGATTCCCGTGCCGTTCTTTTACGATCAGGTCCGCCGCACCGGACATGAACCAGACGATGACAAGATGATCGCCGTGGGTCAGGTGTTCCTGCCCCGCACCGATTTCGGCGCGCAGGAACGCTGCCGGACCATCGTGGAATCCGAAGTGCTGCGGATGGGTCACTATATCTATGGCTGGCGCCATGTGCCGGTGAACACCGAAGTGCTGGGCGACAAGGCCAATGCCACACGGCCAGAGATCGAACAGATCCTGATCCGCTGCGAAAAGGACATGACCGAGGAAGAATTCGAGCGCGAGCTGTACATCATCCGCCGCCGGATCGAAAAAGCCGCCGCCGCAGCGCAAATCCCCGGTGTTTATCTGTGTTCGTTGTCCTGCCGGTCGGTGATCTACAAAGGCATGATGCTGGCTGAACAGGTCGCGGAATTCTATCCCGACCTGATGGACGTGCGGTTTGAATCCGCCTTCGCGATCTATCACCAGCGCTATTCGACCAACACGTTCCCGCAATGGTCGCTGGCCCAGCCGTTCCGCATGCTGGCCCATAACGGCGAGATCAACACGCTCAAGGGCAACATCAACTGGATGAAAAGCCATGAAATCCGCATGGCATCCGGTGCTTTTGGCGACAAGGCCGAGGATATCAAACCGATCATCCCGTCGGGTGCGTCGGATTCCGCTGCATTAGACTCTGTTTTCGAGGTGCTGGTCCGCGCAGGCCGCAACGCGCCGATGGCGAAAACCATGCTGGTGCCAGAGGCGTGGTCGCAGCAGGCCGTGGAAATGCCACAGGCGTGGCAGGATATGTACGGCTATTGCAACGCCGTGATGGAACCTTGGGATGGTCCTGCGGCGCTGGCCATGACCGACGGACGTTGGGTCTGTGGGGGTCTGGACCGCAACGGGTTGCGTCCGCTGCGCTATGTCGTGACAGGGGATGGCCTGCTGGTGGCAGGGTCCGAAATGGGCATGGTTCCCGTGGACGAAGCTACCGTCGTTGAAAAAGGCGCGCTCGGCCCCGGACAGATGATCGCCGTGGATATGCTTGAAGGGCGACTGTACCGCGACCGCGAGCTTAAGGACAAGCTGGCCGCCGCCCAGCCGTTCGGCGATTGGGTGGAAAAGGTCGTGGACCTGAACAACCTGATGCGCGACGTACCGGAAAAGGCGCTGTTCGACGGTGCAGAGCTGCGCAAGCGGCAGGTCGCGGCAGGCTATTCCATCGAAGAGCTGGAACAAGTCCTTGCGCCCATGGCCGAGGATGGCAAGGAAATGATCGCCTCGATGGGCGATGACACGCCGTCCGCCGTGCTGTCGACGACCTATCGCCCGCTGTCGCATTTCTTCCGCCAGAATTTCAGCCAGGTCACGAACCCGCCCATCGACTCCTTGCGCGAAAGCCGCGTGATGAGCCTGAAAACGCGGTTCGGCAACCTTAAGAACGTGCTGGACGAGGATTCGTCGCAGACCGAAATTCTGGTGCTGGACAGCCCGTTCATCGCCAATGCCGAATTCGACGAAATGGTCCGCCAGTTCGGTGACAGCGTCGCCTTTATCGACTGCACGTTCGAACCCGGACGCGGTGCGCTGAACGCGGGCCTGCAGCGCATCCGCGCCGAGGCAGAAGATGCCGTGCGTTCCGGTGCCGGCCATCTGGTGCTGACCGACCAGCATCAATCGGCGGACCGTGTGCCGATGCCGATGATCCTTGCCACATCCGCCGTGCATTCGGGGCTGACGGCCAAGGGGCTGCGCACCTTCTGTTCGGTCAACGTACGGTCGGCGGAATGTATCGACCCGCATTATTTCGCGGTGCTGATCGGCTGCGGTGCGACAACGGTCAACGCCTATCTGGCGCAGGATTCCATCGCCGACCGTCTGCGGCGCGGGCTGATCGACGGTACGCTGACCGATGCCGTGCGCCGCTATCGCGCGGCCATCGATGCGGGCCTGCTGAAGATCATGTCCAAGATGGGCATCTCGGTCCTGTCGTCCTATCGCGGTGGTCTGAACTTCGAGGCTGTGGGCCTGTCCCGCGCCATGGTCGCCGAATACTTCCCCGGCATGCACAGCCGCATTTCCGGCATCGGCACGACGGGTATTCAGGCCAAGGTCGAGGAAGTCCACGCCAAGGGCTGGAAAGGCGGCAGCGACGTGTTGCCCATCGGCGGCTTCTACAAGGCGCGCCGTTCCGGTGAAAAGCACGCTTGGGAAGCGCAGACCATGCATATGCTGCAGGCTGCCTGCAACAACGCGTCCTATGCGCTTTGGCAGCAGTATTCCAAGTCGATGCAGGCCAACCCGCCGATCCATCTGCGCGATCTCTTGGCGATCAAGCCTTTGGGCGCGCCGGTCCCGATTGAAGAGGTCGAAAGCATCACCGCGATCCGCAAACGGTTCGTGACGCCCGGCATGTCGCTCGGCGCGCTGTCGCCCGAGGCGCACAAGACGCTGAACGTCGCGATGAACCGCATCGGTGCGAAGTCCGACAGCGGCGAAGGCGGCGAAGACCCCGCGCATTTCGTGCCGGAACCCAATGGCGACAACCCCTCCGCCAAGATCAAGCAGGTGGCGTCAGGCCGTTTCGGCGTGACGGCGGAATATCTCAACGCCTGCGAAGAGCTGGAAATCAAGGTCGCCCAAGGTGCCAAGCCCGGTGAAGGCGGCCAGTTGCCCGGCATGAAAGTGACCGAGCTAATCGCGCGCCTGCGCCATTCGACCAAGGGTGTGACGCTGATTTCGCCGCCGCCGCACCACGATATCTATTCGATCGAGGATCTGGCGCAGCTGATCTATGACCTGAAACAGATCAACCCCCGCGCCAAGGTGACGGTGAAACTTGTTGCATCGTCCGGCGTCGGCACGATTGCGGCGGGCGTGGCCAAGGCCAAGGCCGATGTGATCCTGATTTCGGGTCACAACGGTGGCACGGGCGCATCGCCCGGCACCTCGATCAAATATGCGGGTCTGCCGTGGGAAATGGGCCTGACCGAGGCGCATCAGGTGCTGGCGATGAACAACCTGCGTGACCGCATCACTTTGCGCACCGATGGCGGTTTGCGCACGGGGCGCGATATCGTCATGGCGGCCATGCTGGGGGCCGAAGAATACGGCATCGGCACCGCCGCCCTGATCGCGATGGGCTGTATCATGGTGCGCCAGTGCCAGTCGAACACCTGCCCTGTCGGTGTCTGCACGCAAGACGACGCGCTGCGCGCCAAGTTCACGGGCAATGCCGAAAAGGTGGTGAACCTGATCACCTTCTATGCGACCGAAGTGCGCGAAATCCTCGCCAGCATCGGCGCACGCAGCCTTGATGACGTGATCGGGCGCGCGGATCTTCTGACGCAGGTCAGCCGTGGGTCGGCGCATCTGGATGATCTGGATCTTAACCCGCTGCTGATCACCGTCGATGGCGCGCACAAGATCCGGTACGACCGGCACCGTCCGCGCACGGCCGTCAACGATACGCTGGATGCGCAGATCGTGCAGGATGCCGCGCGCTTCCTCAACGATGGCGAAAAGATGCAGCTGGATTATGCGGTGCAGAATACATTGCGCAGCATTGGCACCCGCACCAGCAGCCATATCGTGCAGAAATTCGGGATGCGCAACGCACTACAACCCGACCATCTGACGGTGAAACTGCGTGGCTCGGCGGGGCAATCGCTCGGTGCCTTTGCGGCACCGGGGCTGAAGCTCGAAGTATCGGGCGATGCCAACGACTACGTCGGCAAGGGTCTATCAGGTGGCACTATCGTCGTGCGTCCGCCGATGATCAGCCCGCTGGTCGCCAGCGAAAACACGATCATCGGCAACACCGTGCTTTACGGGGCGACAGCGGGCTATCTGTTCGCGGCGGGGCGTGCGGGCGAACGGTTCGCCGTGCGCAACTCCGGCGCGCATGTGGTGATCGAAGGTTGCGGCAGCAACGGCTGCGAATACATGACCGGTGGTGTTGCCGTGATCCTTGGCAGCATCGGTGCCAACTTTGGCGCGGGCATGACCGGCGGGATGGCGTATCTGTATGATCCCAAAGGAACATCCGCCGCGCTGATCAATATGGAATCGCTGGTGACCTGTGCGGTGACGGTCGATCACTGGCATGACCAGTTGAAAGGCCTGATCGAACGCCACGCCAAGGAAACCGGCAGCCGCAAGGCCGCCGATATCTTGCAGCATTGGGATCTGGAGAAAGGGAACTTTCTGCAGGTTTGCCCCAAGGAAATGCTGATCCACCTGAAGCACCCGCTGATGATCGAGGAAACTGCGATACCGGCGGAGTAATTGCAACGCCCCGCGCTGAATTCAGCCGCGGGGCAACTGCTTTGCTTGACCGCCCCCGTGGCGCTGTGGCTATAGAGGGCGATGGCAGAGACCTCCAAACCCACCAAACGGCGCGCGCGCAAGCCTGCGGCCGACAAGGCGGCGAAGAAACCCAGCCTTGTGCGCCGGGCCTTGCGGCCTGTGCGGCGTGTGCTGGTCTGGGGTATCGCGGGGATTGCGGGTTTCGTTCTGGTCTGGACCCTGCTTTACGCGCTGATCAACCCGCCGACCAACGCCTATATGTTCTCGGAAAGCCGCAGGCTGGGCGGGGTGCAGCAGGACTGGGTGCCGATGGACCGGATTGCACCTGTGATGGCGCGGTCGGCCGTGGCGGCCGAGGATGCGAATTTCTGCCTGCATTGGGGCCTTGACGTGAACGCGATCCGCGATGCGATGGAACGCGGGCGGGGCGGGGCCTCGACCATCAGCCAGCAGGTCGTCAAAAACGTGTTTTTGTGGCATGGCCGGTCATGGGCGCGCAAGTCGATCGAGGCGGTCTGGACCCCCGTGACCGAAGTGTTCTGGAGCAAGCGGCGCATCCTTGAAATTTATCTGAACGTCGCCGAATTCGACGCGGGCGTTTTCGGCGTGCAGGCTGCCGCACGGCATTATTTCGGCGTCGATGCCGCCGACCTGACCCCGACACAGGCCGCACGTCTGGCTGCGATCCTGCCTGCGCCAAAGGAAAGGTCTGCGTCCAACCCCGGCAGTTTCACCCGCAACCGTGCGGCGCAGATCATGCAAGGGGCGCAAACCATCGCGGCGGATGGCCGCGCGGATTGCTTCGAGGAATGACGCAACCATTGAACACCCGCGTCTCTTGCGGCATGCAGACACGATCACCCAAACCAGGTTTGCCATGAACACGCTGTACCATTACCCGCTGTCGCCCTTTTCGCGCAAAGTCCGGCTTTGCCTGGCCGAGAAGAAGATCGAGGTCGGTCTGGTCGAGGAGCGTTATTGGGAACAAAGCCCCGAATTCCTGCGCCGTAACCCTGCCGCCAAGGTGCCGGTGCTCAAGATGAACGGGCGCCTGATGTCCGAAAGCACGGCGATCTGCGAATATCTGGAAGAGATGCAGCCGACCCCGCCGCTGATGCCGCGCGACGCGGAAGGTCGCTACGAGGTGCGCCGTCTGACCGGCTGGTTCGATGACAAATTCTATCATGAAGTCACGTCAAAGCTGATCGGCGAACGTGTCTATCGCAAGGTAATGGGGCGCGGCTATCCCGACAGTGCCAACGTCAAGGCCGGTGCGCGCGCGATCAAGTATCATCTGGACTACATGGCGCATCTGTTGGAACACCGCCGCTGGCTGGCGGGTAACGAGATGACACTGGCCGATTTCGCGGGGGCGGCGCATCTGTCCTGTCTGGATTACACCAGCGACGTGGACTGGAACCGGCACGAGGTGGTCAAGGACTGGTATGCCAAGATCAAGTCGCGGCCAGCGTTCCGGTCCTTGCTGGCCGATGAGGTGCCGGGCTTTCAGCCGGCGGCGCATTATGCCGATCTGGATTTTTAAGAAGGGGCTCTGCCCCCGCGCCTGCGGCGCTCCCCCGGGATATTTGGGCTCGGAAGAGGGATGAAGGATCGCTTGACAGCCTTTGCGCGTGACGCGGGTTTCGCCAAGGCGGGTGTCTGTCGTCCCGATGCGGTGCCCCAGATGGCCGAACGGCTGGCGGCTTTTGTGGATGATGGCCGCCATGGCCAGATGGAATGGATGGCCGAGCGGATGCACTGGCGCGGCGATCCCACGGCGCTTTGGCCCGCGGCGCGGTCGGTCATCATGCTGGCCGAGGTCTATACCCCCGATCACGACCCGCTGGCGGTGCTTGATGAACGCGACCGCGCCGCGATTAGCGTTTATGCGCAGGGGCGCGATTATCATGATGTCGTCAAAAAGCGGCTCAAGGTTGTCGGCCGCTGGCTGATCGATCAGGTGCCGGGGGCCGAGATCAAGGTGTTCGTCGATACCGCCCCCGTGATGGAAAAGCCGCTGGCGCAGGCGGCGGGCTTGGGCTGGCAGGGCAAACATACCAACCTTCTGGGCCGGGATCTGGGCAACTGGTTTTTTCTGGGCGCGATCTTTACCACCGTCGATCTGGAACCCGATGCGCCCGAGGTCAGCCATTGCGGGTCCTGCACCGCCTGTCTGGATATCTGTCCGACGCAGGCGTTTCCCGCACCTTACCAACTGGATGCGCGGCGCTGCATTTCCTACCTGACGATCGAGCACAAGGGGCCGGTGGACCCCAACCTGCGCGCCCTGATGGGTAACCGGATTTACGGCTGCGACGATTGTCTGGCGATCTGTCCGTGGAACAAGTTTGCCGCCTCTGGCCGTGATGCACGGCTTGCCGCGCGCGATGATCTGGTGGCACCGCCGCTTGCAGAGTTGGCGCAGCTGGATGATGCCGCCTTTCGCGCCCGTTTCGCCGGATCGCCGATCAAGCGGATCGGGCGGGACCGGTTCGTGCGCAACGTCGCCTATGCGATGGGCAATTCGGGTGATCCGGCGATGGTGGCGTCCCTGTCACATCTGGTTGATGACGCGGATGCCACCGTGGCCGAGGCGGCGCGCTGGGCTATCCTGCGGCTAAAGGGAGATTTGCCATGATCCGAGTGTTCGCCTTGATGTTGGTGCCGTCGCTTGCCGCAGCGCAGGTGGATCAGGGGCCACCCAATGCCGATTTTGCGCCCGCCTTTGCCAACCAGACCCGCGCACCGGCCTTGCCTGCGACTACCGTGACGGTCGAAACCTTTGCTGTCGGGCTGGAACATCCCTGGGGCATCTCACCTTTGGGCAACGGGCAGTTGCTGGTCACCGAACGGCCCGGCCGCCTGCGTGTCGTCAATCTGGATGGCGAGGTATCCGCCCCCCTGCGTGGCCTGCCCGAGATCAGCGCGGAACGGCAGGGTGGCCTGCTGGATGTCGCGGTCAGCCCGAATTTCGTGAATGATCGCACGATTTTCTGGACCTATTCGAAGCCCGTGCAGGGCGGCACGGTCACCGCCGCCGCGCGCGGGCAATTGGCGGATGACGGCAGCCTGAGCGACGTGCGCGATATCTTCATCCAGAACCCGCCGTCGCGCACGCCGATGCATTACGGCAGCCGGATCATTCCAACCGCCGATGGCGTCGTCTGGATCACGACGGGAGAGCGGTCCTCGGTGGGTGAACGTGAACTGGCGCAGGATAATTCCACTACCTATGGCAAGGTGATCCGTGTCGATTGGGACGGGCAGCCGTTGCCGGACAATCCTTTTGTCGGGCAGGACGGGCTGGATACGATCTGGTCTTACGGTCACCGCAACCCGCAAGGGGCGGCGATGGGTCCGGGCGGGCTGTGGACGGTGGAACATGGTCCAGCGGGCGGCGACGAGCTGAACCAGCCGCAGGCGGGCCGCAACTATGGCTGGCCTGTAATCTCCTATGGCGTGAACTATAACCGCTCGGCGGTGGGGGCGGGGACATCCGCAATGGAGGGGATGGAACAGCCTGTCTATTACTGGGACCCCGTGATCGCGCCGGGGGGTATGGCCTTTTATGACGGGCCTTATGCGGACTGGCAGGGCGATCTGCTGATCGGGTCTCTGAACCCCGGCGGTCTGACGCGGCTGAGGATCGAGGATGGCCGTGTCGTGGGCGAGGAATGGCTGCTGGATGGAGTAGGCCGCATCCGTGACGTCCACGTTATGGACGACGGCTCTGTCCTGCTTCTGGTCGATCAGGCGCGCGGGGGTATCCTGCGGGTCACACCGCAGTAGCGGCACGCCGTGCTGCGGCAAAAGACACCAGCCGCCGCGATTTTTCATCCCACAGATCAAGGCTCGCGCATTTGAGGCTTTGCAACAGGGTCATGCGGCTGCAGTCCACAAGGTCCTGATGGTCGCGCAGCACCTCGGTCAGGCGGTAGAACGGGATGCGGCTGTACAGGTGATGCACATGGTGGATGCCGATATTGGCGGTGAACCAGCGCAGGATCGGTGGCAGGTCGTAATGTGAACTGCCGTGCAGGGCGGCGTCGTGCAGTTTCCAGTCTTCGGCATTGTCCCAATGCGTCGTCTCGAACTGGTGCTGGACGTAGAACAGCCAGACCCCGATGGATGCCGCGATCAGTGTGGTGGGCAGGAATACCAGAAACAGCGCCGCGAAACCGCCGACATATCCGATCACTGTCAAAAGAACTGCGACGGCAAGATTGGTGCCCATGGCGCTGACCCAGTATTTGCTTTCGCGCTGCATCCGGCCATGTGGCATACGGTTTTGCAGAAAAAAGATATAGGTCGGCCCAAGGCCGAACATCACCAGCGGATGCCGGTAGGCGCGGTACAGGAACCGCCCGAACGGTGTGCGCTGGTGGTATTCCTCGACCGTGAGGGTCATCACGTCGCCGATGCCGCGCTGGTCGAGATCGCCCGCATGGCTGTGGTGGATCGAATGGGTGCGCCGCCAGACGTCATAGGGCGTCAGGGTGACAACGCCCAAGACGCGCCCGATCCAGTCGCTGACGTTGCGGTTGCCAAAGAAAGACCCGTGCCCGCAATCATGCTGGATGCAGAACAGCCGCAGCAGGAACAACCCGTTCAGCACCGAGATCAAAAAAGCACCGAGATAGCTGAATTGCGAGACCCAGACGGCAAGCACCCACAACAGGATGAACGGGATCAGGCTGACGCCAAGTTCAAAGCTGCTGCGCCAGTTGCTGGGTTCGCGGTACTGCGCAAGCACCTGAACCCAGTCGCGCGGGGTCATGTTGGTCGTCTGGTCTGTCGGTCTGCTCATGCTGTTCTACTTTTTCCGTTTTGCAAGCGGTATCCTAGCGGAGGCGATTAGCAAGCGAAAAGGGCTTCATTGTGTCAATGCGCCGCCATAGTGTCATGGCGAAAAGGGGAACGCCATGCAGCCTATCAAGGGAATCGTCTTCAAGGTTGTGTCGGTCTGCCTGTTCATGGCGATGGCGGGGCTGATCAAGGCCGCGTCCGAAACCGTGCCGCCCGGACAGGCGGTTTTCTTCCGGTCGTTCTTTGCCTTGCCCATCATCTTTGGCTGGCTCGCCCTGCGCGGGGAATTGCGGCACGGCTGGAAAACCACCAATCCGATGGGGCATTTCTGGCGCGGCTTGGTCGGTACATCGGCGATGGGGTTGGGGTTTGCCGGCCTCGGCCTGTTGCCTTTGCCCGAGGTCACGGCAATCGGCTATGCTGCGCCGCTGTTGGTGGTCATCTTCGCTGCGATGTTCCTGAACGAGGATGTGCGCGCCTTCCGTTTGTCCGCCGTGGCGCTGGGCATGGTCGGCGTGCTGGTCGTGCTGTCGCCGCGCCTGTCGGTGGGGGCATCGTTGAACTCGACCGAAACCCTCGGCGCGGTTGTTGTGCTGATGGGGGCGGTACTGACCGCCTTGGCGCAGGTTTTCGTGCGCAAACTTGTGGCGACAGAGACGACGGCTGCCATTGTGCTGTGGTTCACCGTTACGTCGTCCTTGCTGGCGCTCTTGACGATTCCCTGGGGCTGGGTGGTCCCGACATGGACCATTGCCGCGTTGTTGGTGATGGCGGGACTTCTGGGCGGGATCGGGCAGATTTTCCTGACATCCAGCTACCGCTTTGCCGATGCCTCGCTGGTCGCGCCGTTTGATTACACGTCGATGATCCTTGCGCTGGCCATCGGCTATTTCATCTTTGACGAGGTGCCGACAGGGACCATGCTGATCGGTGCGGGGATCGTGATCTTTGCGGGTGTGCTGATCATCTGGCGCGAACGCAAGCTGGGCTTGCAGCGCGCGCAACAACGCAAGGCGACCGGCAACACGGGAAGTTGAAGCAGGCCAGAAAGGTCGGGAACAATGCGCCCTTTTGTGCTATTGTCGGAGTCCACAACGGAAGGAGGATTCCATGAAACATCCACTGGATCGCATGAAAACCGGATCGGACACCGGGCTAGAGCGGGCGATTGGCATGAAGAAGGACGCCTTGCCGCGCAAGACGACGCTTGATCTGCAAAAGCGGCCGCGCACCCACCAACCGGGGCGGCGCGCGGGCGAATTCGTGCGGATCGCCCGTCAGGAAGAAACACCCGTCTGGCAACGCTAGACGTGAAAAAGGGCGCCTGTTGGCGCCCTTGCTTTTTTGACTATGCGCGGACCAGCTTTTCGTAATCCGCCGCAATATCGCGGGTCAGCGAGCCAACCTCGAAATTGTAGTCGCCGATCTGGCCGACGGGCGTGACCTCGGCCGCGGTGCCGGTCAGCCAGCATTGCTGGAAGCCTTCCAGCTCGTCCGGCATGATAATGCGTTCATGCACGGTGATGCCTTTGTCGCGCAGCATGCCGATGACGGTCTGGCGGGTGATCCCGTTCAGGAACGCATCGGCCGCAGGTGTATGCACTTCGCCATCCTTGACGAAGAACAGGTTGGCACCTGTCGCCTCGGCCACATAGCCGCGATAGTCGAACATCATGGCGTCGGAACAGCCTTTGGCCTCGGCTGCGTGTTTGGACATGGTCGCGATCATGTAAAGACCCGCCGCCTTGGCCTGACTCGGTGCGGTTTCAGGGCTCGGGCGTTTCCATTTTGCGATATCGAGCTTTGCGCCACGTGTTTTCGCATCGCCATAGTAATTGCCCCATTCCCAGACAGCGACCGCCAGATGCACAGGGTTCCGCGCAGCAGCAACGCCCATATCCTCGCCCGAGCCGCGCCATGCGATGGGGCGGACATAGGCGTCTTTCAGGCCGTTGGCATCAAGAGCGGCCTGTTTGGCGGCCTCGATTTCATCCACGGAATAGGGGATCTGGAAATCGATCAGCTGACCCGATTTGATCAGCCGTTCGGAATGTTCGCGGGATTTGAAGATCTTGCCGCCATAGCAGCGTTCCCCTTCGAAAACTGAAGAGGCATAGTGCATCGCATGGGTCAGGATATGCACATTGGCATCGCGCCATTCCACAAGTTTGCCGTCCAGCCAGATCTTGCCGTCGCGATCGTCGTATGCACCCGCCATGCGTTCCTCCACACTTTGCAATAATGTCGCAACAAGGTCCGTTTCGGATATAATGTTGCGCAATTCCGACAAATCGCTAACAGTTGATTCTTGGAATGTCAATAAAGCTGACGTATTGTCGGCTTCGTAACGAGGGAGGACAGGATGCCGGAAGGTGCAAGACCCCAGATGGGGCAAAACCTGCTGTTCCTGACGGACGAACAGTTGCGCAAGGGGATCGAGGCGATGTTCTTTGCCTATCGCGGGTTCACCGCCGACCCCGACCGGATCCTTGCGCAGAAATCCTATGGCCGCGCCCATCACCGCGCGCTGCATTTCATCCACCGCAGCCCCGGCACCACGGTCAACAATCTGTTGTCGATCCTTGGTGTTACAAAACAATCGCTCAATCGTGTGTTGCGCAGTCTGATCGAGGACGGTCTGGTGATCAGCACTGTCGGTAACAAGGACAAACGTGAACGCCATCTGCATCTCACAGCCGCCGGTGCGGCGCTGGAACGCGCTTTGTCCGACGCCCAAAGGGACCGGATGCGTGCGGCCTATCGCGCGGCAGGGCCTGCCGCTGTGGTCGGTTTCCGGCAGGTGCTCGAGGCGATGATGGACCCAGAAGCGCGCCAGCATTACGAGGCGATGAAGGACAAACCTGAATGAGTGCTGACGACGCCCACCTGTTGATTGTCGATGACGACGCCCGTATTCGCAGCCTGTTGCAGAAATTCCTGATGCGCGCGGGTTTTCTGGTGACGACCGCACGCGACGCCGCCCATGCCCGCCGCGTGCTGGCGGGGTTGGAATTCGACCTGATCGTGCTGGATGTGATGATGTCGGGCGAGGACGGGATCGCACTTTGCCGCGACCTGCGCCGGACGATCACGACGCCGATCATGCTGCTGACGGCCAAAGGCGAAACCGTGGACCGCATCACCGGGCTGGAGGCCGGGGCGGATGATTATCTGGTCAAGCCGTTCGAGCCGAAGGAACTGCTGTTGCGTATCAACGCGATCTTGCGCCGTGTTCCCGCCGCCGAGCCCGTCATGATTCTGCCCAAGGTGCTGCATATGGGGCCTGTGCGATACGATATCGAACGCGGCGAAATGTGGCATGGCGAAAGCCTTGTCCGCCTGACCGCGACCGAAAGTCAACTGATGCGCATCTTTTCGGGCCGTCCGGGAGAGCCGGTCACCCGCACAAAGCTGGTCGAGGAATTGAGCCGTTCTGGCGGCCAGACGCAGGAACGCGCCGTCGATGTCCAGATCACCCGTCTGCGCCGCAAGATCGAGACCGACCCCAAACAGCCGCGGTTCCTGCAAACGGTCCGCGGCGAAGGCTATATGCTGGCACCGGAGTAAAACTTTCTGGCCTCCGGCGGGAGTATTTTTGGAAAAAAGAAGGTGGTTGAGGTTTCGCGCGGAATTGGGTTCTGTGGGTGAATGACAACTGCGCTGATCTTTCATGATGATTGCTATGGCCATGTGACGCCCCCCGGCCACCCTGAACAGGTGGCGCGGCTCGATGCTGTACTGGGGGCGCTTGCGGGCATGGATCTTTTGCGCGTCAAGGCGCCATTGGCGGCAGAGGACGATCTGCTGCGCGCCCATCCGCAGGCGCATATCGCCGCCTTGCGCGCGGCAGCCCCTGACACGGGGTGGCGTGCGCTCGATGCCGATACGCATATGTCGCCCGGGACGTTGGCGGCGGCTTACCGCGCGGCGGGGGCAGTCGTGCGCGCGGTCGATTTGGTCATGGCGGGCGAGGCCGCCAATGCCTTTGCCGCCGTGCGCCCGCCCGGTCACCATGCCGAGCGCGAGACGGCGATGGGGTTCTGTTTTTTCGGCAATGTCGCCATCGGGGCGAAACATGCGCTGGACCATCACGGGCTGGCCCGCGTCGCCATCGTCGATTTCGACGTGCATCACGGCAATGGCACGCAGGATCTGGTCGAGGATGATCCGCGCATCCTGTTCTGTTCCACCCACCAATCGCCGCTTTATCCTGGCACGGGGGCGGCGCATGAAACCGGTGTTGGCAATGTGCTGAACGTGCCTTTGCGCGGCGGTACGGGGTCCAAGGCGTTTCGCGATGTGATGGAGCGTGTCGTGCTGCCCCGCGTCGATGCCTTTGCGCCCGAGTTGATCCTGATTTCGGCAGGGTTTGATGCCCACCGCGATGATCCGCTGGCCGGGCTGGAGTTGACCGAGGCGGATTTCGCTTGGGTCACCGCGCGGCTGTGCGATCTTGCGGAGAGGCATTGCCACGGCAGGGTGGTGTCGGCGCTGGAAGGCGGGTATGACCTGCCGGCGCTGGGCGCATCCGCTGCCGCCCATGTCAGGATTTTGGAGGAAAGAGGCCGATGACCGACGTTGACCAGATGAGTTTCGAAGACGCGATCAAGGAGCTGGAAACCGTCGTGGGCCAGCTGGAGCGCGGTGATGTGGCACTTGACCAGTCCATCGCGCTTTATGAACGCGGTGCGGCGCTGAAGGCCCGCTGCGAGGCCAAGCTGAAGGAAGCCGAGGAAAAGGTCGCCCGCATCACCTTGGGCGAGACTGGCCAGCCCACCGGCACAGCGCCGCTTGATGGCTGACCTGCTTGCCCGGCGACCGCTGCCTGACGCCCTGGCGCAGGCCGCAAGGATCGCGACCCAGACGATAGAGGCAGAGCTTTCGGGTCTTGCCGGACCTGTGCCGGAGGCGATGATCTATGCAGCAAAGGGCGGCAAGGCCTTGCGCGCCTTTCTTGCGCTCGAGACCGCCCGTCTGCATGGTGTCCCGCCGCAGGTGGCGGCCCATGCGGCGGCGGCGATCGAATGCATCCACGCCTATTCGCTGATCCATGACGATCTGCCCTGCATGGATGACGACGACCTGCGGCGCGGCCAGCCCACGGTGCACAAACGCTGGGACGAGGCGACCGCTGTGCTGGCGGGGGATGCTTTGCAGGCGCTGGCGTTTGACCTCTTGGGCAGGCTCGATTGCACGAATGTCGCGAAAGTCGATTTGGTGCTGACCCTGGCGCAGGCGGCCGGTGTGCGCGGCATGGTGGGTGGGCAGGCGGCGGATATCGCGGCGGAAACGGCGGCTGTGCCGCTGACGCTGGACCAGATCATTGCTTTGCAGGCGGGCAAGACCGGCGCATTGATCTCATGGGCCGCCCTTGTCGGACCGCGTATGGCGCAGGCCGATCAGGCCGCCTTGGGCATTTATGGCGATTGTCTGGGCCTTGCGTTCCAGATCGCCGATGATGTGCTGGACGTGACCGGTGACGCTGCCCTTGTCGGCAAGGCCGTGGGCAAGGATGCGGCGGCGGGCAAGGCGACATTCGTGTCGCTTCTGGGGCTGGATGGGGCGAAACGCCGCGCAGAGGATCTGGTCACGCAGGCCTGCGATGCGCTATCTGGCTATGGCGATGATGCCGAAACATTGAAGGACGCCGCGCGTTTTGTGACCGCGCGCACGCATTAGGAAGGGTCGCCATGTCGGACCAACCCAACACCCCGCTTTTGGACCGTGTCCAGACCCCCGCCGATATGAAATCGCTGTCGGATGCGCAGTTGCGCAAGCTGGCCGATGAATTGCGCGCCGAGACGATTGCCGCCGTGTCCGTGACAGGCGGGCATCTGGGGGCGGGGCTTGGCGTGGTGGAGATGACGGTGGCGCTGCATGCCGTGTTCGATGCGCCCAAGGACAAGATCATCTGGGATGTGTCGCACCAATCCTATCCCCACAAGATTCTGACAGGCCGGCGCGACCGTATCCGCACGATCCGCACCGAAGGCGGATTGTCGGGATTCACCAAACGGTCCGAAAGCCCCTATGACCCGTTCGGTGCCGCGCATTCCAGCACCTCGATTTCGGCGGCGCTGGGCTTTGCCGTGGCGCGGGATCTGGGCGGTGATCCGGGCGATGCGATTGCCATCATCGGGGATGGCGCGATTTCGGCCGGCATGGCCTATGAGGCGATGAACAACGCGGGCCATCTGGGCAAGCGGCTGATCGTCATTCTGAACGACAATGAAATGTCCATCGCCCCGCCTGTGGGGGCCATGTCATCCTATCTGTCGCAGCTTTACGCCGGTGCCCCGTTTCAGGAGTTCAAGGCCGCCGCCAAAGGTGCTGTGTCGCTGCTGCCCGAGCCTTTCCGCGAAGGGGCCAAGCGCGCCAAGGATGTGCTCAAACATATGACCGTGGGCGGGACGTTGTTCGAACAGTTGGGCTTTTCCTATCTCGGCCCCATCGACGGGCATGACATGGACCAGCTCTTGTCCGTTTTGCGCACCGTCAAAGCGCGGGCCGATGGCCCGATCCTGATCCATGCGATCACGAAAAAGGGCAAGGGCTACGCCCCCGCCGAGCGCGCCAGCGACAAAGGCCACGCCACCGCCAAATTCGACATGATCACGGGTAAGCAGGCGAAAGCGCCCAGCAATGCCCCCAGCTATACATCCGTCTTTGCCGACAGCCTGCTGAAACATGCGGCCAGCGATCCGCGCATCTGTGCCGTGACCGCTGCCATGCCCGATGGCACGGGTCTGTCGAAATTCATGGAACGCTATGCCAGCCGCTGTTTTGACGTGGGTATCGCCGAACAGCATGCCGTGACCTTCAGCGCTGGCCTTGCAGCGGGCGGGATGCGCCCGTTCTGCGCGATCTATTCGACCTTTCTGCAGCGCGGTTACGATCAGGTTGTCCACGATGTCGCGATCCAGCGTCTGCCGGTGCGTTTCGCCATCGACCGTGCGGGGCTGGTGGGCGCGGATGGTGCAACCCATGCGGGGTCGTTCGATGTCGCATTTCTGGCCAATCTGCCCGGTTTCGTCGTGATGGCCGCCGCAGACGAGGCAGAGCTTGTCCGCATGGTCGCCACCGCCGCCGCGCATGATGAGGGGCCTATCGCCTTTCGCTTTCCGCGCGGTGAAGGTGAGGGCGTCGAGATCCCCGAAAACGCAGCCCCCTTGGAGATCGGCAAAGGCCGCATGATCCGCGAAGGCGCGCAGGTCGCCATCCTGTCTTTCGGCACGCGCCTGTCCGAAGTGATGAAGGCCTGCGAGGCACTGGAAGCCAAAGGCATCAAGCCGACTGTCGCCGATGCGCGTTTCGCCAAACCGCTGGACCGAGACCTGATCCTGCAACTGGCCGCGGATCATGACGCGCTGATTACTGTCGAAGAAGGTGCGGTTGGCGGTTTCGGGTCCCATGTCGCGCAATTGCTAGCGGATGAAGGCGTGTTTGACCACGGCCTGCGGTTCCGGTCGATGGTGCTGCCCGACACGTTCATCGATCAGGCCAGCCCCAAGGCGATGTATGATGTGGCGGGGATGAATGCCGCGCATATCGAGGCCAAGGTGCTGGATGTGCTGGGTGTGGTGCGTCTGGGAAAGCGCGCTTGATACCGTCTTAACAGATCGTTTGGGGTTTCGGTCTAGGGTGCGGCACACCCGGACAGGAATTGACCATGAAAGATCTGCAGCAGGAAATCCCTGAACAAGACAAATCCGACGCGCTGATGGCAGATCTTGCGCGTCGGCTGGGTGATCTGTCGATTGATGTCGCCAGTGTGACGGGGGATGTCGATGACACGTCCCGTCAGGTCGCCGACCAGTCACGTACCGGAATCGAACTTGCGCACCGGGTCGATCATATCTCGGGCAGGGCGCAGTCTGTTCTGGCCTCGGCCGAGGCGGCGCAGGATATTTCCGGTAAAGCCGAAGAAAACGCGCAGGAAAGCGGCAGCAAATTGCAGTCAATGGTGGCCGATGTGGCGGCCTTGATCGACACGGTCACCCATATCGCGGACCAGTTCGGACGCTTGCAGCACGCCTTGACCAGCGTGGCCCGTGTGTCGGGCGAAATCGGCGAAATTTCGCGGCAAACGAATCTCTTGTCCTTGAACGCCGCCATCGAAGCGGCACGCGCTGGCACACATGGGCGCGGTTTCATGGTGCTTGCGCGCGAGGTAAAGGACCTGTCGCAGACCACACGCGACGCGACCGAGGAAATCGCGGGCACCATCGGCGTGCTTGATCGTGAACTGACCGGCCTGCGCGGTGAAACCGCGCGCGCGCTGGACCGGGCTGGTGTGATCCGCACGCAGATCGACGATGTCGGCGCGCTTGTCGAAAACATGCCGCGCGTCATGGGGTCGGTGATCGCCGCACAGCGCGATATCGTTGGTGCCTCGACCAGCATCGCGACCGAGATCGTGCAGATGAAATCGGGGATTGACGCATTGTCCGGCGGGATCGCGGCATCCGACAAAAGCCTTGAAAGCGCGCGGCAGAAGATGCTTGCGCTGACCAACAGCTCTGAAACGCTGACCGCCCTGACGGCGCGCATCGGTCTGGAAACCATCGATACGCCGTATATTCAGGCGGCGCAGGATCTGGCGCAGCAGATCAGCGCCCGGTTCGAACAAGGCGTCCAGAGCGGAGAGGTGTCATTGGCAGATCTTTTTGACCGCGATTACCGCCCGGTGCCCGGCAGCAACCCCGCGCAGGTCATCGCGCGCTGTGTGAGGTTCACAGACAGGGTGTTGCCTGCGTTTCAGGAACCGATGCTGGACTATTCGGATCGGGTCGTATTCTGCGCAGCCGTCAACACCGATGGCTATCTGCCTACGCACAACATCAAGTTCAGCCAGCCTCAACGCCCCGGCGATCCGGCATGGAACACCGCCCATTGCCGCAACCGCCGCATTTTTGACGATCGGGTCGGTCTGGCCGCTGGCCGCAGCACGCGCCCGTTTCTGTTGCAGGCGTACCGCCGCGACATGGGTAACGGCACCTTCGCGATGATGAAGGATGTATCCGCGCCGATCATGGTCAACGGTCGTCATTGGGGAGGGGTCAGGTTGGCCTATCTCGTATGATCAGCATGGGTCCCCTTCACGCCGAGCCTGTCCGGCCAGCGCGGCGGTTCTGCCAGTCCAGACCGGCGAGACCGAGAAATCCTAGGGTGATTGCAGTGGCAAGGACCAAAGGGACCATGAACAGCAGGACAATATGATCGTAGACGGGAAACCCGCTGGTGAAATATCCGAAATTCGCCACAACGGGCAGCATGGCTGCGATCCCTTTGAGCGCGTTCCAGCGGTTGTCGACACGCGAATGTCGGAGTCCCGCGGCTTTTTTGAAAGCATAAATCGGCAGAAGGGACAGAATGATCAGGAACACGGGATAGGGGTGTGACAGCGCGCTTGGGTCGTACCAAAGCGACAAAGGCAAAAGCAACAGATAGACGACCGCGATCATCGACAGAATGAACGCAAAAGTCGCGACCAGATTGGCCAATAGAAACCTTATGCGTCTTTTAATCTTGGCGTCTCCGATGGCAATTGGGCAACAAAGATCGCCTGAAGAGGCCTTCGCCGATCAGACATGCCCGTTTCTCGGTCAGTCTTTGACCGGTGCTGACGCAGCATCACTGTCCTTGCGGCCAACCTCGTCCAGTCGCTTTTCAATCGCGGCGAGCTTGCTCAGCACCTCGTCGCGATAGGCATCGGTTGCCGCATTGCCTTCTTCGGCATGGGCGTCCTGCATGGAATTGACGATCAGACCGACCAGCAGGTTCACCACCGCGAAGGTCGTCATCATGATGAAGGGAATGAAAAAGGCCCAAGCATAAGGATAAACCTCCATCACGGGCCGGACGATGCCCATCGACCAGCTTTCCAGCGTCATGATCTGGAACAGCGAATAGCCGGATGCGCCCAAGGTGCCGAACCATTCGGGAAAGCTCTCGCCGAACAGTTTTGTCGCCATCACCGACCCGATGTAGAAAACCAGCCCCATCAGCAGGAACACCGACCCCATGCCTGGCAGGGCGGTGACGAATCCCTCGACCACGCGACGCAGCGACGGCACCACGGAAATGACGCGCAACACGCGCAGGATGCGCAGGGCGCGCAACACCGACAGCCCGCCATTGCCCGGCACCAGCGAGATGCCGACGATGATGAAGTCAAAGATGTTCCAGCCACCCCGAAAGAACCGCGGCCCATAGGCGAATAGCTTTGCCGCCAGCTCGGCGACAAAAATCGCAAGGCAGATCTGGTCAAGCAGCAGGATCAGCCCGCCCGCCTGCGCCATGACCGTGTCGGATGTCTCCAGCCCGAGGATGATCGCATTGAAGACGATCACGGCAAAGATGAACTGCGCCACGATGGGCCGGTCGAGAAAGGCGGAGGTTCTGGTACGCAACGTCATCTGTTTGTCCCTGCTCAAATCTCGCCCGGATATGCGTGTTCCGGCTTAGGACAACAAGGGGTGTCAGCGGGCATCGCGCCTTGCCACGGCGGATTTTTGTTGGAAGGTTGAGGGACGGACACAGGACGGCATGACCATGACAATTGTTTCGATCTATCGCTGGCTCGTTTTCCTGCTTGCCGCGGGCTATTGCATCCGGACGTTGGTTTTTGGCGGCTATGACGCCTTTGGCGGGCCGTTCCGGTTTCTGACGATCTGGGCGCTGTTCATGTCTTTTTTCGCGGCCAGTCGGATGATGGCCCTGATGGAAGGGCGCAGCTACAACCGTTGGGACGGTTTTGTCTGCATGACCGCCGTGATCAATACGATGGTGGTGATGCTTTACTGGCGGCTTTACTTTGCGGACCCGACGTCCGTCACCCCTGACGGGCAGTTGGCGGCATGGCATCTGGAAATCTACCTGCATCTGGTGGGGCCGTTGCTGCAGGTGATCGACACGATCTTCGTCCATCGCAGCTATCGCAGGTTGGGACCGGCGCTCGTGTGGCTGGTGGGTGTGATTGTGGCCTATGTCGGTTGGGCAGAATTTCTGGTGGGGCCGATGAACGACACCCCTATCGGCAGCGTGACATCCGGCCTGCCTTATCCGTTCCTGAACAATCTGGAATTGTCGGAACGGATGGTGTTCTACACTACCAATCTGGCGACGGGGCTGGTGCTGTTGTTCGTCTATGCCGGGATTGCACTGATCGTCAGACGTCGTCTTCCTGCGCCAGCAATGCCCTAAGGCCTGCGCGGTAATCGGGATAGATCAGCCGCACGCCCAACTCGTCCTTGATCCGGTCATTCCGCACCTTCTTGCTTTCGGCATAAAAACTGCGCGCCATCGGCGTCATCTCGGCGGTGGCGAAATCTTCGGCCGGGGGCAGCGGCAGGCCCAGCAGTTCGGCGGCATAGCCGATCACATCCTCGGGCGGGGCGGGATCGTCGTCACAGACGTTATAGATGCCGCCCGGATTGGGCCGCGCGATGGAGGCCGCCAGCACCTGCGCGATATCGGCGACATGGGTGCGGCTGAACACCTGCCCCGGTTTGATGATCCGCCGCGCGCTGCCGTCGCGCACCTTGGCGAAAGGGCCGCGCCCCGGCCCATAGATCCCCGCCAGCCGGAAGATATGCAGCGGCAGACCGGGGATCGCAGCCCAAGCTGCCTCGGCCTGCACCCGCGCGATGCCGCGTTTCGTGGCGGGTGTCAGAGGCGTGGTTTCGTCGACCCATTCGCCGTCGTGGTCGCCGTAAACACCCGTAGTCGACAGGTAACCGACCCATGCGAATTGCCCCGCGCGTGATGCAATCTCGTCGTGCAGCGTGGCCAGCACGGGGTCGCCATGCTCGTCGGGGGCGGCTGAGATCAGCAGATGCGTGGCGGCATCAAGCGCTGGGCGCATGTCCGCACCGGGCCAGATGCGCGGCTCGACCCCCCTCTGATGCAGGCGGGCGGCCTTGTCCTCGGACCGGGTGGTGCCGATGATCCGCCAGTCCTGTTTCAGCAATATCTGCGCCAGCGCATCCGCGCTGAACCCATGTCCGAATGATAAAAGCGTCTGTGTCATAAGGCTTGGTGCCGCAGCGCGTGACCGGGCGCAAGACCCCAAAGCGGGGGTGGCCGAGTGACTCCAATTAGTTAACGATTTGACAAAATCTCGATATCTGTTCCAATACCCGCGATCCGGCATGGTGCTTGAACATGCTGATGCCGGAAAAATGGGCTGTCATGGGACAGCTTTCAGATCGAAAAAAGGAGAAGGTTATGAACAAGAACTGGATGGCCGCGGGCGCCGCAGCCGTTGCGATGACGGGTGGCGCGGCCCACGCACAGGATACTTTCATTTCCATCGGGACAGGTGGCGTGACCGGCGTGTATTACCCCGCAGGTGGCGCGATTTGCCGTCTTGTGAACCGTGACCGGTCCGAACATGGCATCCGCTGTGGTGTGGAATCCACGGGTGGGTCGATCTTCAACATCAACGCGATCCGCGAAGGCGCGCTGGAATTTGGCGTGGCGCAGTCCGACTGGCAGTTCCATGCCTTCAACGGTACATCGCAATTTGAAGAAACTGGCGCATTCGAAGACCTGCGCGCGGTATTCTCGCTGCACCCCGAACCTTTCACTGTGGTCGCCCGCGCCGATGCCGGCATCACCAATTTCGAGGACCTGCAAGGCAAGCGCGTGAACATCGGCAACCCCGGTTCCGGTCAGCGCGGCACGATGGATGTCGTGATGAACGCCTTGGGCTGGACCCTTGACGATTTCGCCGTCGCCTCTGAATTGCCACCGGCAGAACAGGCTGCCGCCCTGTGCGACAACAACATCGACGCGATGATCTATACCGTGGGCCACCCGTCCGGCGCCATTCAAGAGGCCACAACCGCCTGCGACACCGTGCTGGTCAACGTCACCGGCGAGGCGATCGATGCGCTGATCGCGGAAAATCCCTATTACCGCGTCGCCACGATCCCCGGCGGCATGTACCGCGGGACCGATGCCGACGTGACGACCTTTGGTGTGGGGGCGACATTCGTTACCTCTGCCACGGTGCCTGACGATGTCGTCTATGAAGTGACCGAAGCGATCTTTGGAAGCCTCGACCAGTTCCGCGAATTGCACCCCGCGCTTGCGGGTCTGGATGCCGCAGAGATGGTGAATGACGGCAATTCCGCCCCGATCCACGAAGGCGCTGCGCGGTACTTCCGCGAAGCCGGCCTGATGGAGTGACCCACGACGATGCCCGCCTGCCGGTTGTCGGCAGGCGGGCATTGCGCCGATGCGTCCGCGTGGCGCTTTGCCAACCAGACATAACAAGGGGTGCGGTATGAGCGACGAGAAGCGGGCGTCCGACCGGCGCGGATTCACCGACGAAGAATTGCAGGATCTGGTTGCATCCACCGACAGCGGTGCGCGCAACCCGCACAATCGCGCGGTGGCGCTGCTGATTGCAGGGCTCGCATTGTTCTGGGCGCTGTTTCAGGTCTGGATCGCGGAACCGCAATTCTGGTTCGGGCAACTGCCTTTTGTCAAAATCCTCGGGTCCGACCAGACCCGCCCGATGCATCTGGCGCTGGCTTTGGCGCTGGCGTTTCTGGCCTATCCTGCCGCCAAGACATCGCCGCGCGACCACATTCCCTTATATGACTGGGCTTTGGCGATCCTTGGGGCGGGTGCCGCGCTTTATGTGTTCTGGTTCTCGCGTGAACTGGCTGGCACGGCGCGGTCGGGTTTGCCGACAGATGCACAAATCTGGATCGGCGCCATCGGCATTCTTGTCCTGCTTGAGGCCAGTCGCCGGTCGCTTGGCCCAGCCCTGACCATCGTCGCGGCGATCTTTCTGGCCTACAGCTATTTCGGCCAAGGCTGGCTGATCCCCGACCTGATCGCCCACAACGGGCGGAGCTTTACATCGATCATCAACACGCAGTGGCTGTCCACCGAAGGCGTCTTTGGCATCCCCTTGGGCGTGTCGACGTCCTTTGTGTTTCTGTTCGTGCTGTTCGGATCGCTTTTGGACAAAGCGGGCGCGGGCAATTATTTCATTAAGATGGCCTTTGCAGGGCTGGGGCACCTGCGCGGCGGGCCAGCCAAGGCCGCTGTCGTCGGCTCTGCCGCGACGGGCCTGATCTCGGGTTCGTCCATCGCCAATGTGGTCACCACCGGCACATTCACCATTCCGCTGATGAAGCGCGTGGGCTTTTCCAGCGAAAAGGCAGGTGCGGTCGAGGTTGCATCCTCGGTCAACGGCCAGATCATGCCGCCAGTGATGGGGGCGGCCGCGTTCCTGATGGTTGAATTCATCGGGATTTCCTATCTGGAGGTGATCAAGCACGCCTTCATTCCCGCGATTATCAGCTATATCGCGCTGGTTTACATCGTGCATCTGGAAGCCTTGAAAAACGACATGCCTGCCCTTGGCGAAGGCGGCAGCCTGCTCGCCATGCTGTTGCGGGTGTTTATCGGTTTCGCGGTGGCCGGAGCGGTGTTCTATGGCGTGATCTGGGCTGTGGGCGTGTTGCGGGCTGTCGCTCCGGGGATTGCGCCTTTCGTGATTTTCGCGGCGGTGGCTGGGCTTTATCTTGCGGCGCTGCGTGTCGCGTCGAAAAGACCAGAGCTGGAAATCGACGATCCCAACGCCAAACAGATCAAGCTGCCCGTCATGGCAGAGGTCGTGCCCACGGGGTTGCATTACATCCTGCCGATCATCGTGCTGGTCTGGTTCCTGATGGTCGAACGGCAATCGCCCGCGAAATCGGCGTTCTATGCGGTGCTGGTGATGCTGGTGATCCTGCTCACGCAAAAGCCGATCAAGGCGCTGATGCGCGGGCAAACCGATCTTGGCGCGCAGTTCCGCGCCGGTTTCGATGACCTGATCGAAGGGCTGATCGCGGGATCGCGCAACATGATCGGCATCGCTGTCGCAACGGGTGCCGCCGGTATCATCGTGGCGACCGTGACGCGCACGCCGATCGGCACCGAATTGGCTGGTCTGGTCGAGATGCTGTCGGGCGGTAACCTGTTCATCATGTTGCTACTGGTGGGGGTATTCTCATTGGTGCTGGGCCTCGGCCTGCCGACGACGGCCAATTACATCGTCGTGTCGTCGCTGATGGCGGGGGTCGTGGTCAGCCTTGGGGCGGATCAGGGTTTGATCATCCCGCTGATCGCGGCGCATCTCTTCGTGTTCTATTTCGGGATCATGGCCGATGTGACGCCGCCCGTGGGTCTGGCCAGTTTCGCTGCTGCCGCCGTGTCGGGGGGCGATCCGATCAAGACGGGTTTCACCGCGTTCTTCTATAGCCTGCGCACCGTCGCCTTGCCGTTCCTGTTTGTCTATAATCCGGCGCTGATCCTGTTCGGAGTCGATCTGGGGACTTGGGCGGGCATTCTGGTCGCTGTGCAAATCTTCATCGTGGCGACGTTTGCCATGTTGCTGTTTGCTGCCGCGACCCAAGGCTATTTCCTTGCGCCCTCGCGCCTGTGGGAATCGGGGGCCTTGCTGGTTGTGGCCTTCACCCTGTTCGTGCCGAATTTCTGGCTGGACCGTGTGCAGCCCCGCTTTGCCGAACTGCCCGGCACCAGTTTCGAGACAGTGCTGCAGGAAACCGAACAGGGCGATTTCTTTCGCATCGTCCTGCAAGGGCCTGATTTCAACACAGGTGATCTGCGGCAAACGACGATTCGCTTCGACATCGACGACACGCCGCCTGAGCAAAGGCTGAATGCGACGGGCTTTTTCCTGATGCCGATCGGCGAGCAGATGATGATGGACGAACCGATGCCGGGCAGCCCCTATGCAGCTTCTTTGCGCAGCTTTGATTTCTACGGTCTGGATCAGGTCGAAATCCTGCGCGTCGAAACCCCGCGTGACCGGATGCCGCAAGAAATCTTCTACTTGCCTGCCTTCCTGTTGCTGGGCCTTGTTATTCTCTTCCAGCGCCGCCGCCAGACGAAACCCGCATTCTGAGGATGAACCGATGACCAAATCCGTCCTGATGCCCATCGACCTGACCGACAATGAAAGCTGGCCCGCCGCCCTGCGAGAGGCGCTTTTGATGGTCGGCAATGACGGCATCCTGCATGTCATCAGCGTCCTGCCCGATTTCGGGCTGGCGCAGGTCAGCGGTTACTTCAAGAAAAACTACGAGAAAGAGGCGATCAAGGCCTTTGGCGCGGCCCTGACCGACTGGATCAACGACAATGTGCCGGACAGCGTCGAAGTGCATCCGCACATCCTGCACGGCACGATCTATGATGAAATCCTGCGGGCTGCGAACAAGCTGGCGGTCGATGTTATCGTGATGGGCTCGCACCGGCCGGCGTTTCGCGATTACTTGCTGGGGCCGAACGCTGCGCGCGTGGTCCGGCATGCCAATTGTTCGGTCTATGTCGTGAGGAGCTGACCTTGTCCCACCACGTTTTCGGTCGCGCCACCAAAGGCCAGCTTGCGCAGGCAGTCGCGGGGGACGGTTGCTATATCATCGACGCGGACGGTAAACGCTATCTGGACGGATCGGGGGGCGCGGCCGTGTCCTGCCTAGGCCATTCGGACGCGGATGTGCGCGCGGCGTTGCATGACCAGTTGGACAAGATCGCCTTTGCCCATACCGGATTTTTCACAACAGATGTCGCCGAGGACCTTGCCGACCTGCTGATCGCCGACGCGCCCGAAGGGTTGGACCGCGTCTACCTCGTTTCCGGCGGGTCAGAGGCGGTGGAAGCGGCGATCAAGCTTGCCCGCCAGTATTTCATGGAAACCGGCCAGCCGCAGCGCCACCGTGTCATCGCACGGCGGCAAAGCTATCACGGCAATACGCTGGGCGCTCTGGCGGCGGGTGGCAATGCATGGCGGCGCGCGCAGTTCGCGCCTTTGCTGGCGGACACCAGCCATATCGCGCCGTGTTATGAATACCGCGACCGGCAGGACGGGGAAACGCCCGAGGCTTACGGTCTGCGTGTCGCGGATGAGCTTGAGGCGGAAATCCAGCGTCTTGGCCCTGAAACGGTGATGGCCTTTGTTGCCGAGCCTGTTGTGGGTGCCACGATGGGTGCTGTGCCTGCCGTGCCGGGGTATCTGAAGCGTATCCGCGAGATCTGCGACCGCCATGGCGTGCTGCTTATTCTGGACGAGGTGATGTGCGGCATGGGCCGGACCGGTCATCTTTACGCCTGTGCCGAGGATGGCGTCGCGCCTGACATGATTACCGTGGCCAAGGGCTTGGGTGCCGGTTACCAGCCCATCGGCGCGCTGATCTGCACGGGCAAGATATACGATGCCATCGCCACCGGGTCGGGGTTTTTCCAGCATGGCCATACCTATATGGGTCACGCCATGGCCGCCGCCGGTGCCGGTGCCGTGCTGCGTGCGATCCGTGACCGTGGGTTGCTGCCACGTGTGCAGGAAGCGGGCGAGACGCTGGATGCCGCCTTGCGCGCGCGGTTCGGCCAGCATCCGCATATCGGCGATATCCGCGGGCGCGGGCTGTTTCGCGGGCTGGAACTGGTCGCGGACCGTGAAACCAAGGCGGTGTTCGACCCCGCCCGCAAACTGCACGCCAAGATCAAGGCAGCGGCGATGGAGGCGGGGCTGATCTGCTATCCGATGGGTGGCACGATTGACGGACAGCGGGGCGATCACATCCTGCTCGCCCCGCCATTCATCATCAGCGACGACCAGATCGGCGAATTGACCGACAAGCTGGGGCAGGCCATCGACAGCGCACTGGCCGCATGACGCGCCTGTTGCCTTTGCCGCAGATCATGGTTGCGCCCAACGGCGCGCGCCGTGGCAAGGCGGATCATGCGGCCCTGCCTGTCACGATTGCCGAAACCGTGGATACAGCCCGCGCCTGCCATGCGGCCGGGGCTTGCGCCCTGCACGCCCATGTGCGCGACGCGGATGGGGCGCATGTGCTGGATGCAGGGCTTTACGCCGAACTGATCGCGGAAATGGCGCAGGCCGTGCCGGATATGCCTGTGCAGATCACGACCGAGGCAGCAGGCATCTTTTCCCCCGCCGATCAGCGCGCCTTGCTGCGCCGGATCACGCCGGAAGGTGTGTCGATTGCACTGGTCGAAATGCTGGCCGATGGCGACCGCGCCGCTGCACGGCGGTGCTATCTTGCTCTGGCCGAGGCGGGTGTCGCGGTGCAGCACATCCTCTATGATCCCGCGCAGGTGCGGCAGTTGGCGGTTGAAATCGCTGGCGGCACGATCCCGCCCGAAAATCTGAGCGTTTTGTATGTTCTGGGCCGCTATACGCCGGGCCAGGTCAGCAGGCCGGAGGATCTGACACCTTTCCTGTTAGCGGCTAAGGATGCGGCGCTGGTGCCCGACTGGGCGATTTGCGCCTTTGGACAAGGGGAAACCGCTTGTCTGATCGCCGCGCAGGCGCTTGGCGGCAAGCTCAGGGTCGGGTTCGAGAACAACCTGCACATGGCTGACGGGCGTATCGCCGATGACAATGCCATGCGCGTTGCCGAACTGGTCGGGGCGATCCGCTAGCTGTTCATGTCCGGCAACAGGCGCTTGTGCTTGCGGATTTCGTTGACGACCGCACCAAAGGTGGTCAGGCCGCGCGCTTCCAGCATCGGGACCATCCGGAGGAATATGTCGCGTGTTGCGATGGCATCACCGATCGCGGTGTGCCGGTGCTCGTCCAGCAATTCGATCCCCAGCCGTGTGGCCAGTTCGTCCAGCGTATGCCCTTCGGTGATCCCGAACAGCACGGCGGACAATAGGACTGTGTCCAGCACCGGATGATCGAATTTCACCCCAATCTTGGGCGCGTAACGGTGAAAGAACGACAGATCAAAAGGCGCGTTGTGCGCGACCAGTACAGCGTCGCGCGCAAAGCTGTGAAACCTGCGCCCCGCCTGCACCATGTCGGGTGCATCTTTCACCATGGAGTCGGTGATGCGGTGCACGGCGGTCGAGGTCGCGGGGATAGGGCGGCCGGGATTGACGAGGATATCGAGCACCTCGCCCGGGGCCTGTTGGCCATTTACGACACGCAGCGCGCCGATCTGGACGACCTCGTCCTTGTTGGGCAGAAAGCCCGTGGTTTCGGTATCAAAGACCACATAGGTCAGATCGCGCAGCGGCACATCCTGAATATCGCGGGTCTCGGTCCGGGTGGTCATCGCGAAATCGAACACGACGGGGCGTGCGGGGCTTGCCTCGCGCGGGACCGGAAAGCTGAGCATGTAGCCTTGGTCGCGCCCGAGGTTGTGCAAGCTGACATCCAGCAGGCGTGCGCCGTCGGCAGTGGCAATTTGCTGGTCCAGCGTCGCGCGTCCGCTGCGGGCAAGGTTTGTGAGGGCGGCGCGCAGGTAGGTTTCGTCAAAATAGTCGAAGATCTTTTGCCCCAGTCCCAGATGGTGCTGGTCGTCCAGCATCAGCGCGGCATGGCCATCGTAAAGCGCGATCCGGTGGTCGGGGCTGACCATCAAAACGGCCGCAGGGATCGCCGACAGGATTTGTGTAAGATGTTCGCGTTCGGTGGCAAGCTTGCTGGTATAACGCGCCAGATTGGCATCCGCCTCGGCGCGCGCAGAGGCAAGGCGTGCAGACAGTGCCGCCGCGCCTTGCGCCACATCCCCCAGATGCCGCGCCATTGCAGCGTCGATGCCACGGTCCATCGCTGTCGCGGCATGGGTCTGCATCGCTGCTGCCAGCCGTTCCATCGGGCGTGCGACCATATCATCGACGATGAACCATGCCAGCGCGCAGATACCAAGGATCGTGAAACCCGCCAACAACCCCGCGCTGATCAGCACCGATCTGGGGTCGGTATGGTCAAGCCGCGCTTCGGCCATCATCAGCGCACCCGCCACCGCCCCGATGCAGCAAGCTGCGAGCAGGGCGAACAGGGCGAGCGTACGCTGGCGTGGGCGAAGCCGGTCGAACATCATGCCGCTCCTTCGCAGATCAGCGCTGTTGCCGGATCGTCAAGCCCGGTCTGGTCCCAGCGGGACACGCGGACCGTGCCGTCATCATTGAAAACGGCGTTGTCTTCCAGCAGGGCGGTCCGCCCTTGCGCGCAGTCAAACAGCGCGGTGCGGAACTGCACCGGTTGCCAGCGTTCGAAAAACACAACATCGGTCAGCCGCATGTCGGGGACATTCGCATTGCGCTGGACTCCGGCAACATTCACCGCGGCAAAGCGGTTCACATAGGGCACCAGATAGGTCCATGGGCTGAACGGCGCGGAAAAATCCACAGTCGAGATCACTTCGTAGCCGTCGGGCAGCAGCGTGAGCGTGCGCGGATACCAGCGGTATTCGTTGCTCAGGCTCATTGCGATCATGCCGGCACCGGCAAAGGCGGGGATGATCCAGCGCGGCAGACGCCGCCCTGTCAGGCGGTTGAGGATCAGCGCAACGCCTGCCGCGGCAAAGCCCGCAACGACGATGGTGATGATATCGACATACATTCTTGGGTCCTTTGGTTGTTGGTGCGTCAGCCGATGACGCCACGCCCTTGTGTAATGGCCGATTGCATCGTGCGCACCACGACAAAGGCATCACGCAGATGGCTGCGTTCGAATTCGGACAGCACGTTGGGCTGCATGAAGTTATCAGGCTTGGCGCCAGCGCGGATCAGGGTCGCCTGATGATCCAGACGGGTCTGCGCGATCAGGTCATAGGCGTCCAGCAGATCGCGCCCGCCCGCCTGACTGATCTGTCCCGACCCATGCGCGCTGGCGATCCGCGCGCGGGTGTTGACGCTGTCAAGCTGCCCGCGCAGCGCATAGATCCGCCCCAGATCGACCACAGGGATCACCCCGTTCATCTTCATGTCGATATGGTTCTTGTGTTCGCCGCTGCGCACTGTCGCAAAGCCGCGCAGCAACCCCAGCGGCGGAGTGTGTTTCAGCGAATTGGACACCATATGCGCAACAAAGATCGAATTGCGTGCGGCCAGTTCCATTGTCTCTTGGTGCAAATCCTCGAACAGGGACTTCGTGCCGCCGATCGGGCGCAGATCGAACATCACAGACGCCAGCATCTGAGCCTCGGTGCTGGGACTGTCGATCCAGCGGCGGAAATAGCTGCGCCAGACGCGCATGGGCTGGCACCAGCGCGGATTGGTCGCCATCATGTCGCCAGGGCAATAGAAATAACCCGCCTGATCCAACCCGTCGCTGACGAATTTGGCGAGTTCTGCGAAATAGGGCATGTCGGCATCGGTCACGCGGTCGTCCAGCATCAGGCAATTGTCCTGATCGGAAATGCCGGTCTGTTCCTGACGGCCCTGCGACCCGCAAGCAAGCCAAAGATAGGGCACCGGCGGCGGGCCAAGCTTTTCCTCGGCCTGAGCCAGCAGGCGGCGGGTCACCGCATCGGCGATATCGGTGATCAGGCGGGTGACGGTTTCGTGCCGGTTGCCCGCGCCCACCAGTTGCACCAGCAATTGCGGGATGCGCGCGGTGACGGCGGCCATGCCTTCGGGCGTTGTGGCGCGCACGACATCGCGCACCAGCGACGCAGAGTTCGTGGCCTGAAACCGCGTCAGGTTTGTCTGCGTGACGATCCCCACCAGCTTGCCCTGATCGACGACCGGCACATGCCCGAACCGCCGTTCCATCATCATATGCAACACATCAGAGCCGATGGCCGATGGCGGCAGGGTGTCGGGATCGGCGGTCATGATGCGGCTGACCGGCAGCGCTGTATCCAGCCCTTCGGCCACGACACGGTTGTTGATATCATGCAGCGTGACGATGCCCGCCAGCCGGTTGTCCTGCATGACCGGCAGGCAGGAAATGCGGTGCTGGCGCATCAGTTTCGCGGCCTGCGTGATTGTGTCAGCCGTGCCGCAGGTGACCGGATTGCTGGCCATCAACTGGTCAACGCGGGTTTCGGTCAGCGTGGCGGGGCGGGTGGCATCCGCGGCTTCGCGGGTGCGGCCTCGGGTGAAAAAGCGGTGCGCGCCTGCATTGGCGGCGATCAGGTCGTGAAAGGCATCGGCGGGCAGCAACAGCAGTTCCCCGTCGCTGAGCGCGCGGGCGTTGGTGCCGGTCTTGCCGTCGCGCATCAGCCCGCGTTCGCCAAAGGAATTGCGGCTTCCAAGATGCGAGACGATCTCTCCCGCTTCGGTCGTGATCTCGACCTCGCCGTCAAGGATGACATAAAGCCCCTCGCAGGGGGAGCCGAAGGCATAGATCACCGCGTTCTGCGTCATCGGCACGCGGACGAATTGCGTCAAAACACGCTGGAAATCGGCATCCGGCAAACTGTCATAGGGGTGGATCGACAAAAGAAACCGGCGCAGATCAAGCATGGATCGGGGCATCTGATGTATCCTCGTCCGGCCATTCGCGGGCCCGCGGACGTGTGAAAAGTGAAAGCGGGCAGTCCTTGCGAACTGCCCGCCCTGTGGTCTTAGTGACCGGTTGCCGCACCGGCGCCTTTAGGCACGCGGATCGATTCAACCAGTTCCTGAATCTCGCGTGGTGGTGCTTTTGTCACCGCCGACACAAGATAGGCAGACCCGAAGTTCAGGATCGCGCCGATCGTCCCGAAGGACAATGGAGAGATACCGAACAGCCAGTTGGCCTGAACGTTTTCAAACGTCGCCGTGCCGGGGATGAAGAACCAGCCCAGGTACAGGAAGATGTAGACCGACGTCGAGATCAGACCCACCAGCATGCCGACGATTGCGCCTTCCTTGTTCACACGCTTGGAGAAGATCCCCATCATGAGCACAGGGAAGATCGTCGCCGCAGCCAGACCGAAGGCCAGCGCCACCACCTGAGCCGCAAAGCCCGGAGGGTTCAGACCCAGCCAGGTCGCCAGCACGATCGCAAAGCCCATCGAAATCCGCGCGGCCAGCAGTTCGCCTTTTTCGCTGATATTCGGGTTGATCGCGCCTTTGATCACGTCATGCGACACCGCGGACGAGATCGCCAGCAACAGACCTGCTGCCGTTGACAAAGCCGCCGCCAGACCGCCTGCCGCCACCAGTGCGATCACCCAGCCCGGAAGCTTTGCGATCTCTGGGTTTGCCAGAACCATCATGTCGTTGTCGATGCGTGTCAGTTCGTTGCCGGCCCAGCCACGTTCGGCTGCGATGGCCTGCATGCCTGGGTTGTTTTCGTTGTAGTACTGGATCAGGCCGTCGTTGTTCTTGTCTTCAAAGGCCAGTAGCCCGGTGTTGACCCAGGTGTTGATCCAGGACAGTTCCGGATTGGTGTTGATCTCTTCGACCGAGATCGCGTCGCCATCCAGCGCATTGCCTTCCACGGCGTTCGGCCAGAATGTTGTCGTCAGGTTCAAACGCGCCATCGACCCCACGGCAGGTGCCACGGTGTAAAGCAGTGCGATGAAAACCAGCGCCCAACCAGCCGACCAACGTGCGTCGGCCACCTTTGGCACGGTGAAGAAGCGGATGATGACGTGTGGCAGACCGGCGGTGCCGATCATCAGCGACATCGTGAACAACACCATGTTCAGTGTCGATGTCGTATGCGACGTATATTGCGTGAACCCAAGCTCGACCACGACCTGATCAAGTTTGGCAAGGAACGCTATATCGCCTCCCGTTGGTGCATAGGACCCCAGCAGGCCCAGTGGCGGCAGGAAGTTGCCTGTGATCTGCAAGGAGATGAAGATCGCGGGGATCGTGTAAGCTACGATCAGAACGCAATACTGCGCCACCTGCGTATAGGTGATGCCCTTCATCCCGCCGAACACCGCATAGGCGAAAACGATCGCCGCACCGATGTAAAGGCCGGTATCCGTCGACACTTCGAGGAAGCGCGCGAAGGTCACGCCCACACCGCGCATCTGGCCGATCACGTAAGTCACCGAGATGACGATCAGACAGACCACGGCGACAAGCCGCGCACCTTTGGAATAGAACCGGTCACCGACGAATTCGGGCACGGTGAATTTGCCGAACTTGCGCAGGTAAGGTGCAAGCAACAGCGCCAGAAGCACATAGCCGCCGGTCCAGCCCATCAGGAACGATGACTGGGTGTAGCCGCCTGCAGGAGCAAGCGCGATGATCCCTGCCATCGAAATGAACGACGCCGCCGACATCCAGTCTGCCGCCGTCGCCATGCCGTTCATGACGGGGGGAACACCCTGTCCGGCTGCATAGAATTCCGAGGTCGTGCCCGCACGGGCCCAGACCGCGATGCCGATGTAAAGCGCGAAAGTCGCGCCGACCACCAGCAGGTTGAGTGTATACTGATCCATTTGTCCCTGTCCCTCGATCTTATTCCTCGACGCCGTGTTCAGCGTCGAGTTTGTTCATCCGCCAGGCGTAGAAGAAAATCAGCACCAGGAATGTCAGGATCGAGCCTTGCTGCGCAAACCAGAACCCCAGATCGGCGCCGCCGACCGAGATACCCATCAGCGCTGGCCGAAAGATGATGCCGAAGCCGAAAGAGACTATTGCCCAGATGGCAAGACTAATCAGAATGATCCGCACATTCGCGGCCCAGTAGGCGTTGTTGTTTTTTGGTTCCTCTGCCATTTCGGCATCCTCCCTTGTTACACTTCGTCGAAGGCGCGGGCGTGTCCCGGCCTTCTTCCCCTCCCTGTTACGCGACCGCCTGTTTGACGATCGCGCCCAGCTCTTCGGCGATCTGCCCGATCTCGCCCATGGCGTCGATCCGTTGCAGCGTGCCTTGTTTCTCGTAATAAGTAATCAGTGGCGCGGTTTGCGCGTGATAGGCCGACAGCCGTTCCTGCATGGCGACGGCATTGTCATCGGCGCGGCGGACCATGTTGGTGCTGCCGCATTTGTCGCAGGTCCCCGCAATTGCCGGCTGCTTGTAGCTGTCGTGATAGCCTTCGCCACAACCGCCACAGGTATAGCGCCCTGCCACGCGGGCGACCATTTCGGCGTCATCCACCTCGAGCGAGACAACCGCATTGATCCGCTGGCCGGTTTCGGCCAGCAGCGTATCAAGCGCCTCTGCCTGCACGGTGGTGCGCGGGAAACCGTCAAGGATCACGCCCTGCGCCGTATCGGGGGCACCCAGCCTATCCTTGAGAATGGCCAGCACGATTTCATCGCTGACCAGACCGCCCGCCGTCATCACCGCCTTGGCGGCAAGTCCGGCATCGGTGCCAGCAGCCACCGCCGCGCGCAACAGATCGCCGGTGGACAGTTGCACCAGTCCGAACCGGTCCTGCAACATCCGTGCCTGCGTGCCCTTGCCCGCACCCGGAGGCCCCAGAAGGATCAGGACAGCGGGGCGTGTCATGGTCTCGGCGCCGCTCATGCCTTGTTCATCCGGTGTTCGATCAGGTGATCGACCACGGAAGGATCAGCCAACGTCGAGATATCGCCCAATGTCGTATGGTCGTTTTCGGCGATCTTGCGCAGGATGCGGCGCATGATCTTGCCCGAGCGTGTTTTCGGCAGGCCGGGTGCCCATTGGATCAGGTCGGGGCTGGCGATCGGCCCGATTTCGGACCGGACCCATTTCACAAGATCCTTGCGCAGATCCTCGGTCGGTTCGATCCCGTTCATCAGCGTGACATAGGCATAGATGCCTTGCCCCTTGATCGGATGCGGATAGCCCACAACAGCGGCCTCGGCGACATCGACATGCGCGACCAGCGCGCTTTCGACCTCGGCCGTGCCCATGCGGTGACCGGATACGTTGATCACGTCATCAACGCGGCCGGTGATCCAGTAATAGCCATCCTCGTCGCGGCGGCAGCCATCACCGGTGAAATAGTAGTTCTTGTAGTCCGAGAAATAGGTTTTCTCGAACCGGTCATGGTCGCCGTAAACCGTGCGCATCTGGCCCGGCCAGCTGTCCTTGATGCACAAGACACCTTCGGCGGCGGTTGTCGTGATTTCCTCGCCGGTCTGCGGGTCAAGGATCACGGGCTGCACGCCAAAGAACGGCAGCGTGGCCGATCCGGGCTTGGTCGCGATGGCACCGGGCAGCGGCGTCAGCAGATGGCCGCCGGTTTCGGTCTGCCACCATGTATCGACAATGGGGCATTTGCCCTTGCCGATGACGTCGTTGTACCAGTTCCACGCTTCGGGGTTGATCGGCTCGCCCACGGTGCCCAGCACTTTGATGCTGGACAGGTCGTATTTTTCCACCGGTCCGTTGCCATGCGCCATCAGCGCACGCAGCGCTGTAGGCGCGGTGTAGAACTGGTTGACCTTGTGTTTCTGGCAGACTTCCCAGAACCGGCCCGCATCGGGATAGGTCGGCACGCCTTCGAACATGATCGTGGTCGCGCCATTGGCCAGCGGTCCATAGACGATATAGCTGTGGCCGGTCACCCAGCCCACATCGGCGGTACACCAGAAGATGTCGCCGTCATGGTAATCGAACGTGTATTGATGCGTCATCGCGGCATAGGCCAGATAGCCGCCAGATGTGTGCACCACACCCTTGGGCTGGCCGGTAGAGCCGGATGTGTAAAGAATGAACAGCGGGTCCTCGGCGTCCATCTCGACGGGGGCGCAGTAATCGTCGGCCTCCATCGTCATTTCGTTATAGTCGTAGTCGCGGCCCTCGGCCCAGGTGGTCTGCCCGCCGGTGCGGCGGACCACCAGACATTTCACGCTGTCCTTGCAATGCAGCAGGGCGGCATCGGTGTTGGATTTCAGCGGCGTGGACCGCCCGCCGCGCGGCGCATGATCGGCAGTGATCACGACCTTGGCGTCGCACCCGTTGATCCGCGCACCCAAAGCATCAGGCGAGAAGCCCGCGAAAACGATGGAATGGACCGCGCCAATCCGCGCACAGGCCAGCATGGCATAGGCAGCCTCGGGGATCATCGGCAGATAGATCACCACACGGTCGCCGCGGCGCACGCCCATGGTTTCCAGAATATTGGCCATCCGGCAGGTGCGGCGGTGCAATTCCTTATAAGTGATGTGCTGGGCGGCATCCTTTGGATCATCAGGTTCCCAGATGATCGCGGTCTGGTCGCCACGTGTTTCCAGATGGCGGTCGATGCAGTTGGCGCTGACGTTTAGCGTGCCGTCCTCGAACCATTTGATGTCGATCTTGCCCGGTGCAAAGCTGGTGCTTTTGACCTTTGTGAAGGGCTTGATCCAGTCGATTCTTTTGCCATGTTCGGCCCAGAAACTTTCAGGGTCCCTGATCGATGCATCATACATCGCCTGATACTGATCTGCTGTGACATGCGCCTTAGCGGCAAAGGCCGCAGAAGGCGCAAACCGACCGTCGGCGTGAGCTGTACTTGACATGGATCCTCCGTTCGTCATCCCGGCTTTTCAGCCGATGGCGCGCGCCACATCCGTGAACGTGCAACCATCTCCTCCAACATCAGGTTACCAGATTGCCAGAAGTTTCAAATAAGATAAGAAAATTGAACTCTTCTGTTGTCAACGATTTTACAGATCAGGTGATTTCTTGTAAATTCAACGCAGGATTGTGTAAATCCGCTGCGGTGGGGCGCGGCACTTTGTCAGCCTCGCAACGCGGCTGCCGCTTGGATTTCCCCAGCGCCCGCGATAATGGTAGCGCGAACATTCCTAGAGGACCTCATCATGACATTCACACCCGCCCCATGGCCACGCAAACTGCGGTCGCAGGAATGGTTCGGAGGGTCGTCGAAAGATGCGATCTATCATCGGTCGTGGATGAAAAATCAGGGCCTGCCCGCCGACCTGCTGGATGGCCGTCCCGTGATCGGCATCTGCAACACATGGTCCGAACTGACCCCCTGCAACGCGCATCTGCGCGATCTGGCCGAGCGGGTAAAATTCGGCGTCTATGAAGCGGGCGGGTTTCCGGTGGAATTTCCTGTCTTCAGCCCGTCGGAAAGCACCTTGCGCCCGACGGCAATGATGTATCGCAACCTTTGCGCCATGGATGTGGAAGAGGCGCTGCGCGGCAAATGTATCGACGGCGTCGTGCTGCTGGCGGGCTGCGACAAGACCACGCCCGCGCTGCTGATGGGCGCTGCCTCTGTCGACCTGCCCGCGATCGTCGTGTCTGGCGGGCCGATGTTGAACGGCCATTTCCGCGGCGAAAGGGTCGGGTCCGGCACACATCTGTGGAAATTTTCCGAAGCGGTGCGCGCAGGTGAAATGACCGCCGAGGAATTCGTGGAGGCCGAGGCATCCATGTCCCGCTCGCCGGGGTCCTGCAACACCATGGGCACAGCCAGCACGATGGCATCTATGGCCGAGGCGTTGGGTATGGCCCTGTCCGGCAATGCCGCGATTCCCGCTGTGGACAGCCGCCGCCGCGTGATGGCGCATTTGACGGGTCGGCGCATCGTGCAGATGGTCAAGGACGATCTGAAACCGTCCGACATCATGACCAAGGCCGCGTTCGAAAATGCGATCCGCACCAATGCCGCGATTGGTGGGTCAACCAATGCAGTGATCCATATCCTTGCCATGGCAGGGCGCACGAAGGACGTGACCCTGACGCTGGACGATTGGGACAGGTTGGGCCGCGACGTGCCGACGATCGTGAACCTGATGCCATCGGGCAAATACCTGATGGAGGAATTCTTCTATGCGGGCGGCCTGCCCGTCGTCATCAAACGTCTGGGCGAGGCGGGGCTGCTGAACAAGGACGCGCTGACCGTCTCGGGCGGGACCATCTGGGACGAGGTCAAGGATGTGCGCAACTGGAACGAGGATGTGATCCTGCCTGTCGAAAAGGCGCTGACGGCCTCGGGCGGCATCGCTGTGCTGCGCGGCAACTTGGCCCCCGGTGGCGCGGTGCTGAAACCCTCTGCGGCGACCGCAACCCTGATGCAGCATCGCGGGCGTGCCGTGGTGTTCGAGGATATCGACGACTACAAGGCCCGCATCAACGACGAGGATCTCGATATCGACGAAACCTGTGTGATGGTCCTGAAAAACTGCGGCCCGCGCGGCTATCCCGGCATGGCCGAGGTCGGTAATATGGGCCTGCCGCCCAAAATCCTGAAAAAAGGGATCACCGATATGGTGCGCATCTCGGATGCGCGCATGTCCGGCACGGCATTCGGCACCGTGGTGCTGCACACCTCGCCCGAGGCAGCGATGGGCGGCCCACTGGCTGTTGTGCAGAACGGCGATATGATTGAACTCGATGTCGCCGGTCGTCGCCTGCATCTGGATATCACGGATGCCGAATTGCAGGCGCGTCTGGCCGCTTGGTCGGCGGAAAAATCGGGGGCCAACCCGCGTCCGGCCAGTGGTTACGCGATGCTCTATCATGACCGCGTGATGGGGGCTGATACGGGGGCCGATTTCGATTTCCTCGTCGGCCATCGCGGCAACGCTGTGGGCAAGGAAGCGCATTGATGCGCGCCATCTGCCTTGTGGGCATCGGCAAGATCGCCGTTGACCAGCACGTGCCCGCCATCGCCGCCAGCCCCGATTGGGTGCTTGCGGCGACGGTCAGCCGCGCGGGGTCGGTGGACGGCGTGCCCGCCTTTACCGATTTTGCGCAGATGCTGTCGGAACGGCCTGACATCGACACCGTCTCGCTCTGCCTGCCGCCGGTCCCGCGCTATGATTACGCCGCCGCCGCCATCGCCGCAGGCCGCCATGTGATGCTGGAAAAACCCCCCGGCGCCACCTTGGCCGAGGTGCAGGCACTGGCTGCCATGGCGCAGGATGCGGGTGTGACGCTCTATACCACATGGCACAGCCGGATGGCCAAAGGTGTCGCCCCCGCCAAGGCGTGGCTTGCGGACAAGACCATCACCGCCGCCCATATCACCTGGAAAGAAGACGTGCGCCGCTGGCATCCGGGGCAGGACTGGGTGTTCGCACCGGGCGGCATGGGCGTGTTCGATCCGGGCAGCAATGCGCTGTCGATCATGACAGAGATCCTGCCGCAGCCCGTGCACCTGCGCCAGGCCGATCTTTATTTCCCCGCCAACCGCGACACGCCGATTGCCGCCGAACTGACATGGACAGGCAATGTCACCGGCAGCTTCGACTGGCGGCAAACCGGCCCGCAAAGCTGGGATATCGTGGTGCAGACCGACAAAGGCACGCTGGCCTTGCACGACGGCGGTGCGCGGCTTGTGATTGATGGGAAAGACGTCGAATCTGGCGCCGACCGTGAATATCCCGCCCTTTATGACCGGATGGCGGAACTGGTGAAAACAGCGGCGTCAGAGGTCGATATCACCCCGATGATCCATGTCGCGGATGCGCTGACATTGGGCAAACGGCATGTGGTCGACGCTTTCGATTTCTGACCAAACCCCTGCATCTTCAGAGTAAAAATATCCCCGCCGGAGGCCGCCCCGGAGGGGCGTCTGCGTGTTCACAAACTGCCAAAAATTTACCATTTGATAAAAAATAAAACTGTGGCAGGCTGCTGGTGACACGCCAGACAGGATCCAGCCATGTCCAACCCGATGACCCCCGGAATTGCAGCGGCCCGCTTGCCCGCTGAAACGCTTGCCCAGAACTTCGCCGACCTGCACGCTCCCCTTGACCGGCACGAAGCCCGCGTCGCGGCGGACCGGTGCTATTTCTGCTATGACGCGCCCTGCGTCACGGCCTGCCCGACCTCGATCGACATCCCGCTGTTCATCCGCCAGATCAGCACCGGCACGCCCGAGGCTGCGGCAAAAACGATCTTTGACCAGAACATCCTCGGCGGCATGTGCGCCCGCGTCTGCCCGACGGAGGATCTGTGCGAACAGGCCTGCGTGCGCGAAGCCGCCGAAGGCAAGCCGGTCGAGATCGGGCGGTTGCAGCGCTATGCCACCGATACGCTGATGGCCAAGCAGAGCCACCCTTATGACCGCGCGGCACCCACCGGCAAGACGGTTGCTGTCGTCGGCGCTGGCCCTGCGGGTCTGGCCTGCGCGCACCGTCTGGCGATGCATGGCCATGATGTGACGATCTTCGATGCGCAAACCAAACCCGGTGGGCTCAACGAATTCGGCATCGCCGCCTATAAATCCACCGATGATTTCGCCGCCCGCGAGGTGGATTGGCTGATGGGCATCGGCGGCATCACCCTGCAAACCGGCAAGGCGCTGGGCCGCGATCTGTCGCTCGACGCGCTGGCGGAAGATTTCGACGCCGTGTTCCTTGCTGTCGGACTTGGTGGCGTCAATGCGCTGCGCACCGCAGGCGAGGACAAGGACGGCGTCTACAACGCCGTCGATTTCATCGCCGAACTGCGACAGGCGAGCGACCTGACCAGCCTGCCCGTTGGTCGCGATGTCGTGGTCATCGGCGGTGGCATGACGGCGGTGGATGCCGCAGTGCAATCCAGATTGCTGGGCGCGCAGAACGTGACCATCGCCTATCGGCGCGGACGCGAGGCGATGAGTGCCAGCCGCTATGAACAGGACCTTGCCGCGTCCCACGGCGTGCGGCTCTTGTTCAACGTCCAGCCCGTCGCGATCCACGGCAATGGTGCAGTGCGCGAGGTCGAACTGGAGTACACCGCCGACACCGGCGCGGGGCTGCAAGGCACCGGTGAAACCATCCGCCTGCCCGTCGACCAGCTATTCAAAGCCATCGGCCAGACGCTGGTCACCGATGCGGGGTTGGAACTTGACGGGCGCAAGATCGCGGTGACTGGGGCCGGACGCACCAGCCGCGCCGGTGTCTGGGCCGGTGGTGATTGCGCCAGCGGTGGCGACGATCTGACCGTGACCGCCGTGGCCGAAGGGCGCGATGCGGCGATGGATATCCACGCGGCTTTGACCGCTTGAACGCAACGGCGTCCCGGGCCCGACCCGGGACCTTTCACATCACCGCTCGCGAGGTCCCGGGTCAAGCCCGGGACGGGGCGGACAGCAAAGGACAAAGCCATGGCTGATCTGACGACGAATTTTCTGGGCATCAAAAGCCCCAACCCGTTCTGGCTGGCCTCTGCCCCGCCTACGGACAAGGAATACAACGTCCGCCGCGCCTTCGAGGCCGGCTGGGGCGGTGTTGTGTGGAAAACGCTTGGCTCCGAAGGGCCACCCGTCGTCAACGTCAACGGCCCGCGCTATGGCGCGATCTATGGCGCTGACCGGCGCCTGTTGGGGCTGAACAACATCGAACTGATCACCGACCGCCCCTTGCAGACCAACCTTGACGAGATAACCCGCGTCAAGGCCGACTATCCTGACCGCGCGATGATCGTCTCGATCATGGTGCCCTGTGAAGAACAGGCGTGGAAAGACATCCTGCCGCGCGTGGCCGAAACCGGTGCCGACGGGATCGAGCTGAACTTCGGCTGCCCGCATGGCATGTCCGAACGCGGCATGGGGGCTGCGGTCGGGCAGGTGCCCGAATATATCGAAATGGTCACGCGCTGGTGCAAGCAGTATTACGACAAGCCCGTGATCGTGAAACTGACGCCCAATATCACCGATATCCGCAAACCTGCGGCTGCTGCGATGCGCGGCGGGGCCGATGCGGTCAGCCTGATCAACACGATCAATTCGATCACCTCTGTGAACCTCGACACCATGTCGCCCGAACCCTCGATTGATGGCAAAGGATCGCATGGCGGCTATTGCGGTCCGGCGGTAAAACCGATCGCGCTGTCGATGGTGTCCGAAATCGCGCGCCATCCCGACACGCGCGGCCTGCCCATCAGTGGCATCGGCGGCGTGACCACGTGGCGCGACGCGGCGGAATACATAAGCCTTGGCTGCGGCAATGTGCAGGTCTGCACCGCCGTGATGACCTATGGTTTCAAGGTCGTGCAGGAAATGATCAGCGGTCTGTCGGACTGGATGGATGAAAAAGGCTATACCTCGGTTGAACAGGTCGTTGGCCGCGCGGTGCCGAACGTCACCGACTGGCAGTATCTGAACCTGAACTATGTCGCGAAGGCCAAGATCAATCAGGACGATTGCATCAAATGCGGCCGCTGCTATGCCGCCTGCGAGGATACCAGCCATCAGGCGATTGCGATGTCCGCAGACCGCACCTTCACCGTGATTGATGAGGAATGCGTCGCCTGCAACCTCTGCGTCGATGTCTGCCCCGTCGAGAATTGCATTACGATGGAAGCGATGGAACCGGGTCAAGTCGATCCGCGTACCGGCAAGGTCGTGCAGAAGGAGTACGCCAACTGGACGACGCATCCCAACAATCCGGGCGCTGTGGCGGCGGAGTAACTCTTACCAATAGCCTGGATCGTTCAGCGCTGGCACACAAGACACCGGCCCCGCCAGTTTCGGCAACGGGGCCGGTGTCAGCGATTGCGCGACCCAGCCATGCGGGAATTGCAGCGCAAAAGGCGCTGCAAGATCGTCCGGCGCGACGGCCACGAATCCTGTGCGTCCGTAAAAGGCCGGATCGCCGTAGGTTACGGCGACCGCAGCGCCTACGGCGCGCAGTTGGGCAAGGCCGTGCAGGATCAACTGCTGGCCGATCCCCTGTTTCTGCCGCGCCGCGGCAACCGCCATCGGCGACAAGATGAATACATCGCAGGGATCGTCAGCGTAGCTCAGCCGCGAAAAGATTGAGGCAGCAATCATGTCTGGCCCGTCCCATGCGCAAAAAGCATGCAGGTCTTTGGGTGGGGTTGTGGCCAGTAGGCGCGCGGCCAGCCCGCCGACCATCGCGCCTTCCTCGGCGCCTTCGGAGGCGGCAAAGGTTGTGGCGACCAATGCAGATAGAGTGGGGTGATGCGCGCTGCCGGGCTTTGAGAACCGGAGTGTCATTCGGCTTTTCCGTCCGCTTGCGTTGGCGTCAACAACTTGTCATAAAGCTGATCGAGAAATACCGCCGCGCCGTCATATGGGGCGCGGTCGCCCAGCACCGCGCGCACCTGTACGTCGAAATCGGCGTAATGCTGGGTCAGCGCCCAGATCGAAAAGATCAGATGATAGGGGTCGACAGGCGCGATCTTGCCTGCGTCGGCCCAGCCTTGGATGATAACGGCCTTTTCATCGACAAGATGCTTCAGATCGTTGCGCAGGATGCCCTCGATCCATGGCGCGCCTTGCAGGATTTCGTTGGCGAACAGGCGGCTTTCGCGTGGGAAGTCCTTGCTCAATGCCAGTTTGCGCCGGACATAGGCGCTGATTTCCTGCACGGGATCACCTGACGCATCAAGCGCCTTCAACGGATCAAGCCAGTTCTCCAGCAGACGTTCAAGCAGGGCGGTATGGATCGCCTCTTTCGACGGAAAGTAGTAGAGCAGGTTGGGTTTCGACAGCCCAGCCGCCTCGGCGATCTGGTCCAGCGTGGTGCCGCGAAAGCCGTATTGCGAAAACACGTCCAGCCCCGCCGACAGGATTGCTGCCCGATTGCGTTTCTGGATTCGGGTCGGCGCTTTGGTCATGATCGTGTTCTGCCTAATTTAGAGGCTGGACGGCCCGCCCGCTGTCTGCTTCGCTCGCATAACCAGCATTTGCCGAAACATCACGCGGAAAACTTGACTGGTTGCCAACCTCTGTTAGCGTTCTTTTGACCGTTTGGTCAAACCAAGAAAAAGACTGGAGAGCCCGATGCCATCCCCCGCAGAGAACCTCAAGATCAATGGCGCGCGTCTGTGGGACAGCCTGATGGAGATGGCCAAGATCGGCCCCGGTGTGGCGGGTGGCAACAACCGCCAGACCCTGACCGATGAAGACAGCGAAGGCCGCCACCTGTTCCAGAAATGGTGCGAGGCGGCGGGCTGCACCATGGGCGTGGACGAGATCGGCAATATGTTCGCCCGTCGCGAAGGCACCGACCCCGACGCGCTGCCGGTCTATGTCGGATCGCATCTGGATACCCAGCCGACGGGCGGCAAATATGACGGGGTGCTGGGGGTTCTGGGCGGGCTGGAGGTGATCCGCACGCTGAACGATCTGGATATCAAGACCAAACACCCCATCGTCGTGACCAACTGGACGAACGAGGAAGGCACGCGGTACGCCCCCGCGATGCTGGCCTCGGGCGTATTTGCGGGCAAACATGCGCTGGATTGGGCGCTGGACCGCGTGGACGCCAAAGGCAAACGGTTCGGGGACGAGCTGGAACGCATCGGCTGGAAAGGCACGGAAAAAGTGGGCGACCGCAAGATGCACGCCTTCTTTGAACTGCATATCGAACAGGGTCCGATATTGGAGGCCGAAGGCAAGCAGATCGGCGTTGTCACGCATGGGCAGGGCCTGCGCTGGGTGCAATGCACGGTGACCGGCAAGGAAAGCCATACCGGATCGACGCCCATGCATATGCGCAAGAACGCAGGGCGCGGTCTGGCGCTGATTACCGAACTCGTCCACGAGATCGCGATGAAGCACCAGCCCAATGCGGTGGGGGCGATCGGGCATATTGACGTCTATCCCAACAGCCGCAACATCATTCCGGGCAAGGTGGTGTTTACCGTCGATCTGCGCACGCATCTGCTGGACAAGCTGAACGCGATGGTCGCCGAACTGATGGACCGCGCGCCGCAGCTTTGCGCCGATATCGGCGTGACGTTCGAGGCAGAGATCGTGGGCCAGTTCGACCCGCCCGCCTTTGATGAAACCTGTGTCGCCGCCGTGCGCAATGCGGCGGAACGGTTGGGCTATAGCCACATGGATATCGTCTCGGGCGCGGGGCATGATGCCTGCTGGATCAATGATCTGTATCCGACCGCGATGATTATGTGTCCCTGCGTCGATGGGTTGAGCCATAACGAGGCCGAAGAAATCTCGCCCGAATGGGCGGCTGCGGGCGCGGATGTGCTGTTTCACGCGGTGGTCGAAACGGCGGAGATTGTGGCGTGAGCGTGGTTGCATACCTCTCCGCCCCGGACGTGATCCGGGGCCTCGTCCCCCGGTTAGCGGGAGGCCCCGGATCAGGTCCGGGGCGTGATGCGCATTTACCTCTTATTCATCATGAGCGGCCAAAGTCGGGCCATGACCCACTTCGTCTACATCATGGCCTCCCGCCCGAATGGTGCGATCTACATCGGTCGCACGCGAGACCTGCAGTCCCGCGTGCAACACCACCGCGACGGACGATCCGCGCATACGGCGAAATACAAGATCAAGACGCTGGTCTGGTTCGAAACGCACGACGACTTCGACACCAGCCTGCGCCGCGAACGCGCGATCAAGCGGTGGCGGCGCGCATGGAAAAACCAACTGATCCACACGGCCAATCCGCATTGGCAGGACATCACCATCCATATCCCTGTCTGATCCGGGCACAGGTCCCGACTTTGGGCCGGGACGGGTGAAGACAGGGAGAGACCAATGACCACAGTCATCAAGAACGGCACCATCGTCACGGCGGATTTGACCTATAAGGCGGATGTCCTGATCGACGGGGGCAAGATCATCGAGATCGGGCAGAACCTGCAAGGCGACGAACAGCTCGACGCCACGGGCTGCTATGTCATGCCGGGCGGGATCGACCCGCATACGCATCTGGAAATGCCCTTCATGGGCACCTATTCGGCGGATGATTTCGAATCCGGCACGCGCGCCGCGCTGTCCGGCGGCACCACGATGGTCGTGGATTTCGCGCTGCCGGCCCCCGGTCAGGGCCTGCATGACGCCTTGCAGATGTGGGACAACAAGTCGGGCCGCGCGTCTTGCGACTATTCCTTCCACATGGCGGTGACATGGTGGGGCGAGCAGGTTTTCAACGAGATGGAAAGCGTCGTCCGCGACCGTGGCATCAACACCTTCAAGCATTTCATGGCCTATAAAGGCGCCTTGATGGTGAATGACGACGAAATGTATGCGTCCTTCGCCCGTCTCGCCTCGCTTGGGGCCATCGCGATGGTTCATGCCGAAAACGGCGATGTGGTCGCGGAACTCTCCGCCAAGTTGCTGGCCGAGGGCAACACCGGGCCAGAGGCGCATGCCTATTCCCGCCCTCCGCAGGTCGAGGGCGAGGCGGCGAACCGCGCCATCATGATCGCCGACATGACCGGCGTGCCGCTTTATATCGTCCACGTCTCTTGCGAAGAAGCGCACGAGGCCATCCGGCGTGCGCGGATGCAGGGCAAACGCGTCTGGGGTGAACCGTTGATCCAGCATCTGACCTTGGACGAAAGCGAATATTTCAATCAGGACTGGGACCATGCCGCGCGCCGCGTCATGTCGCCGCCGTTCCGCAACAAGATGCATCAGGACAGCCTCTGGGCCGGTCTGCAATCCGGCAGTTTGTCGGTGGTGGCGACGGATCATTGCGCCTTTACCACGGCGCAGAAACGCTATGGCGTGGGTGATTTCACCAAGATCCCGAACGGGACGGGCGGGCTGGAGGACCGGATGCCGATGCTCTGGACGCATGGCGTGCGGACAGGGCGGCTGACGCTGAACGAATTTGTCGCCGTGACATCCACCAATATCGCCAAGATCCTGAACTGCTATCCGCGCAAAGGTGCGGTGCTGGTGGGTGCGGATGCCGATCTGGTGGTCTGGGACCCTGAAAAGTCCAAGACGATCATGGCGAAGTCCCAGCAATCCGCTATCGACTACAACGTCTTTGAGGGCAAAGAGGTGACGGGTCTGCCGCGCTTTACCCTGACACGCGGCCATGTCGCGGTGCATGACGGCGAGATCCGCACGCGCGAAGGGCATGGGCAATTCATCAAGCGCGCGCCTAACACGCCGACAAACACCGCCCTGTCGAAATGGAAAGAACTGACGGCCCCCCGCCCTGTCGAGCGGACGGGCATTCCCGCGACGGGGGTTTGATGACTGCCGATACCGTAATCAGCGCGCAGGGGCTGAACCTGACGTTCCAGACTAATGACGGTCCGGTGCATGCGCTCAAGGATGTCGATCTGGACATCCGCAAGGGCGAATTCGTCAGCTTTATCGGCCCGTCGGGCTGTGGCAAGACGACGTTCCTGCGCTGCATCGCGGGGCTGGAGGCGCCGACAGGCGGCACCCTGACCGTCAACGGCATGACGCCGGATCAGGCGCGGCGTGCGCGGGCCTATGGCTATGTGTTTCAGGCGGCGGGGCTGTATCCGTGGCGTACTATCGGCGGCAATGTGAAACTGCCGCTGGAGATCATGGGGTTTTCCAAGGCCGAACAGGCCGAGCGGGTCGCGCGTGTGCTGGCGCTGGTCGACCTTGCGGGGTTCGAGAAGAAGTTTCCTTGGCAGCTGTCCGGCGGGATGCAGCAACGCGCCAGCATCGCCCGCGCGCTGGCGTTCGATGCCGATATTCTGCTGATGGACGAACCTTTTGGCGCGCTGGATGAAATCGTGCGCGACCATCTGAACGAACAGTTGCTGGCGCTGTGGGCGCGCACGGAAAAGACCATCGGTTTCGTCACCCATTCGATCCCCGAGGCGGTCTATCTGTCCACCAAGATCGTCGTCATGTCGCCGCGCCCGGGCCGGATCACCGATGTGATCGACAGCCCGCTGCCCAAGGAACGGCCGCTGGATATTCGCGACAGCAAGGAGTTTATCGACATTGCGCACCGTGTGCGTGAAGGACTGCGGGCGGGGCACGTTGATGACTAGGCGCTGCCTCCGGCGGGGATATTTGGGCTCGGAAGAAACGGGGGGCTGGGGATGAAATCGGTTTTGCCGATCCTCACTATCGTGGGTGCGATCCTGTTGATCTGGGTCGTTGCGGTGATCCCGATGAACATGCATCTCACCGCCGATCAGGCACAGCGCGACGGGTTGGTCGTCGCACCCGCCACACCCGCCGAACGGCAGGCCTTTTCGGGCTTGGGGCTGAGTTTCGCGAACCCCGATCTGATCCCGTTGACCTATAATCTGGACCGTCCGCGCCTGCCCTCGCCGCATCAGGTGGCGGGCGAGATGTGGGACACGATTGCCCTGCGCAACGTGACCTCGCGCCAGTCGCTGGTCTATCATGGCTGGGTGACGCTGTCGGCAACGCTGGTGGGTTTTGTGATCGGGACCACGCTGGGTATCCTGCTGGCCATCGGAATCGTGCATAACCGCGCCATGGATATGAGCGTCATGCCTTGGGCGATTGCCAGCCAGACCATTCCCATTTTGGCGCTGGCACCGATGATTATCGTGATGATGGGCCAGTTCGGGATTCAGGGCCTGCTGCCCAAGGCGGTGATCAGTGCTTATCTGAGTTTCTTTCCTGTCGTCGTCGGCATGGTCAAAGGTCTGCGCAGCCCTGATGCGATGCAGATGGACTTGCTGCGCACATATTATGCCAGTTCTTCGCAGGGGTTCTGGAAATTGCGGTTGCCGGCCTCGGTGCCGTATCTGTTCGCGTCGTTCAAGATCGGGATTTCGGCGGCGCTGGTGGGCGCGATCGTGGCGGAGTTGCCGACAGGCGCGCGGGCCGGTTTCGGGGCGCGGATGCTGGTGGGCGATCAATATGGCAACCCGCTGGTGACATGGGCAGCGCTGTTTGCGGCGGCGATCACGGCGGCGGCACTCGTCGCGATCTTTACCGCGATGGAAAAGCTGACTTTGCGCCGGATGGGGATGGCCGCAGCATGACGGGACCGGCGCTGATCTCTGTTCTGGCGGTCTGGGCGGTGGGCTGGTTCATCAACGCGCGGCTGGCCGCCAGCCGTGTGGCGGACACGCGCCTTGTGCGCTTGTTGGTGCCGGTGATCTTCGGGCTGACCTTGCTGTTGATCTGGGAATTGCTGGTGCGCATGACGGGGGTCAGCCCCATCGTCCTGCCGCCACCCAGCATGATCGCGGACCGCTTTGCCAATTCGCTGCCGATCCTTTGGGCGGACTTCCAGCAGACGATCATCAAGGGCGCGATGACCGGCTATGTCATCGGGATGATCTGCGCCTTTGCGGTGGCGATTCTGGCCGATAGGTCGGATTTCCTGACACGTGGCATCCTGCCCGTGGGCGGGTTCATGGCGGCGCTGCCCATCGTCGGGATCGCGCCGATCTTTGTACGCTGGCTGGGCAGCGACTGGCAGTCCAAGGCGGCGGTTGTGGCCGTGATGGTGTTTTTCCCGATCCTTGTGAATATCGTGGCAGGGCTGCGCGATACATCCGCCATGCAGCGCGACCTGATGCGCACCTATGGCGCGGGCTATTGGCAGACGCTGTTCAAGCTGCGCCTGCCCGCGGCGATGCCGTTCATCTTCAACGGATTGAAAATAGCGACGACTTTGGCGCTGATCGGGGCGATTGTTGCTGAATTTTTCGGCTCTCCCACGGTCGGCATGGGCTTTCGGATATCCACATCCGTGGGACGGCTTGCGCTGGATATGGTCTGGGCCGAAATTGTCGTCGCAGCAATTGCTGGCAGCGCGCTTTATGGTGCTGTCGTATGGGTCGAGGGGCGGGTGACCTTCTGGCACCCATCGCAACGCAAATAACAAGCCCCGGCAAGAGGGCATCACACTGACTTGGAGGTCAAAATGAAGAAAACGATGATCGCGGCAGCCCTTGCTGCCGGTCTGGGCGGCGCGGCCCAGGCGCAAGACAATGACGTGACGCTGCAGTTGCAGTGGGTCACGCAATCCCAGTTCGCGGGCTATTACGTCGCCCTCGATCAGGGCTATTACGAGGAAGAAGGGCTGAACGTCACCATCCTGCCCGGTGGTCCCGATATCGCGCCGCCGCAAGTGCTGGCCGGTGGCGGTGCCGATGCGATGCTGAACTGGATGCCATCCGCCTTGGCCGCGCGTGAACGCGGTCTGCCGGTGGTCAATATCGCGCAGCCTTTCAAGACTTCGGGGCTGATGCTGACCTGCTGGAAGGACACAGGCATTGAATCGGTCGAGGATTTCCGTGGCCGCACCATCGGCGTGTGGTTCTTCGGCAATGAATATCCGTTCCTGAGCTGGATGGCGCAGGCCGGTATCCCGACCGATGGCGGCCCTGACGGCGTGACCGTGCTACGGCAAGGCTTCAACGTCGATCCGCTCTTGCAGCGCGAGGCGGACTGCATTTCTACCATGACCTATAACGAATACGGTCAGGTGCTGGATGCAGGCGTCGATCCGGCGGAACTGGTGACCTTCATGTATGAAGATCAGGGCGTTGCAACGTTGGAAGACGGGATCTGGGTGCTGGAACAGAACCTCGAAGATCCTGCCTTCGTGGACAAGATGGTCCGTTTCGTGCGCGCCTCCATGCGCGGCTGGAAATGGGCCGAGGAAAACCCCGAAGCGGCAGGTGCCATCATCATCGAATACGATGAAACTGGCGCCCAGTCCGAGGCCGCACAGGTCCGCATGATGCAGGAAGTCGCCAAGCTGACCGCCGGATCGAACGGCGCGCTGGACCCTGCGGATTACGAACGCACCGTGGCAACATTGCTGGGCGGCGGGTCCGACCCGGTGATCTCGGCAGAACCCGAGGGCGCATGGACGCATCTGATCACGGATCAGGCGCTGCAGTGATCTGAGGGCTTAGTTTCGAATGGAACGGGCGCTGGTGTAATGCCAGCGCCCGTTTTTTCTCCCGTAGGTCGGGGTTCTCCCCGACCATTTTCCGCTACTCTCCCACAACGGCGGGGTGAACTCCGCCCTACCTCTCCGTCAGCTTCAACTCGATCCGGCGGTTCTGGGCGCGGGCGTCGGCCGTGTCGTCGGGGTTCAGCGGCTGGTATTCTCCAAAGCCGTTGGCGGCCAGACGGCGGGGGTCGATGCCAAGGTCTTGCGCCATGAACCGCACCACCGACAACGCGCGGGCCTGACTGAGTTCCCAGTTGTCGGCAAAACGTCCGCCCGGGGTGATCGGGATGTCGTCGGTGTGTCCGTCGACGCGGATGATCCAGTCGATCCCGTCGGGGATGTCGTCAGCGAAGTCCCGCAGGATACCCGCGATATTCGCGATCTCGGCACGGCCTTGCGGCGACAGATCGGCCTGACCCACGTCGAACAACACTTCGGACGAGAACACAAAGCGGTCGCCTTCGATCCTGATCCGGTCCTGCCCTTCCAGCAGTTGGCGAAGCTGGCCAAAGAAATCGGACCGATACCGTTCAAGGTTTTCGGTCTCTGCCAGCAAGCGGGCTGTTTCTGCCTCGAGCCTGATGCGTTCCGCCTCTTCGAGTGCAAGGCGACGTCGTTCTTCGGACACGACCCGCGCAAGGGCAGTATTGAGCTGCGCACCCAGCGTTTCGATCTGCACCTGTGCTTCGCGATCGGCGTCCTCGGCAAGGTTCAGCAGGGATTGCAGATTGCCGACCTGATTGCGCAACGCAAGGATCTGTTCGTTCAGCACGGCGACCTGTCGTTGACTGGCCTCTGACTGCGCCTCTTCTTCTGACAGTGCGGCATTTGCGGTGGCCAGCAGGGCGGCCTGCCGTTCGGCTTCGGTCAGGGCCTCGGCGCGTGCCGCGTCAAGTTCGGCCTGAGCGGCACGGGCGGCGGCGAGCAGGGTCAGCGTCTCTTCGGCCTCTTGCCGCTGGCGTTCAAGGTTCAGGGTCATCGCGGTCAGTTCGGCATCGGCGTTTTCAAGCCGTTCGCGTAGGGCGGCAGCAGCAGCGGCATCGGCAAGGCGTTCCGCCTCGAGCGCGCTGATCTGGGCTGTGTTTTCGTCGCGCGCGGTTTCCAGATCGGCAATCAGCGCTTCCAACGCTTCGCGGCGGGCGGCGGCAAGGCGCGCGGCCTCGGCACCGGCGTCGATCTCGGTGCGTGCTTGCGCCAACGCCAGGTTCAGCGCCTCTTGTTCGGACAAAAGCTGGTCCTGCGTGGCCTCAAGGCTGGAAATCGTATCGCGGTTTTGCCGCTGGTCGGCAAGCAGCCCCGCGACCTGCGCCTCGAACCCTGTGATCTGGTTTTGCGCCTGTGCCAGCGCCTGATCCTGTGCCTCGCGTTCGGCGATCAGGCTGGCGATTTGGTTGGCTTGCCGCGCGGCCTGTGCGTTGGCCGCGTCCAGATCGGCGGACAGCGTGGCGGTGCGTTCGCGTTCCAGCCCAAGTGTGGCGGCCAGGGCCGCCATTTCCCCCGACAGCACATCAAGTTCGGATTCCTGCCCCGTGATCGTTTCGCGCAGGGTAAACTGGATCACCATGAAGATGCTCAGCACGAACATCAGCACCAGAAGGATGCCCGTCATCGCATCCACGAACCCCGGCCATATCGCGTTTTGAAAACGGTTGGATGATCTGCGGCTCAACGCCATGGATCAGCCCCGGTCCCGTATCGCGCCGGCAAGGGCGGCCAGATCCTGCCGCAGCGCGCCGATGCTTTCCTGCCGACCGGCCGCGAGTTCTTCGAGGATGCGCAATAGCTGCACATCAATCGACCGCAGCCGCATCCGGCTTTCGGCGTCGATCCCGTCCATCCCGCTGTCGTCCAGTTTCTGGATCAAGGCGGCCTGTCCGTCCGCGACGCGCGCCAACTGGGCCGAGGTGTCGTTCATCGTCGTGGCCTGCGTCAGCGTCGCAATGGCCTCGGCCAGCGACTGGAACCGGCTGTCGGCGGCTGTGCGGTCAGCCTCGGTCTGCGCCAGAAGCAGCTGGATCGTATCCATCAACTCGCCCATCTGCTCGGCCATGGCCGAGGATGCGCCTCCGCCGGTGCCAGCGCCCTCGTCGCCATCAATGCCGACGCGGGTGATGGTGGACATCCATTCTTCGAGTTCGCGGTAAAATCTGTTTTGCCCGTGCCCTGCGAAAAGTTCGAGCAGGCCGACGACCAGCGACCCCGCCAGACCCAGCAAAGAGCTGGAAAAGGCCGTGCCCATCCCGCCCAACTGGTTTTCAAGCCCGGCCTGAAGGCGGCCAAAGATATCGGCACCGGATTCGCCGTCGCCCGGATTCAGCGACCGGATCGTTTCGACCAGCGCAGGCACGGTGGTGGCAAGGCCATAAAACGTCCCCAGAAGCCCGAGGAAGATCAGCACGTTCCCGATATAGCGCGTGATCTCGCGGTCTTCGTCGATGCGCTGTGCCACGGAATCGAGGATCGACCGGCCAGAGCTTGACGAAATCTGCGTCCGTGCGCCGCGGGACCGCAGCAATGTCGCCAAGGGCGCCAGTAGGGACGGGGCGGCGGTGAAGTTATGGCCGCCTGTTTCGCGTGCGAAATGTTCGATCCAGCGGACCGAATTCATCAGCAGGAAGACCTGATTGAAGCAGGACAGAACCCCCAGCACGAAAACGCCAAGGATCACCCCGTTCAGATAGGGGTTCGACAGGTAGATCGCGGTGATCTGTTCAAGCCCGAGGTAGATTCCCGCGCCCAGCAGCCCGATCACGGTCAACATGAACAAAAGCTGGCGGATCGGCTGGGAAAACTGCGGCGCTGCCTTGGCTACCCGTTTGTCTGACACGCAGGTTCATCCTTATCTGGTGGTCGTTCACTGCACCCATAGCAGCATATGGCGGTATAGGGACCAACCCAAACAAAATCGCGGCAATCTTATGTTGCCGTCAAGGCACGAACCCGTGCGGCCAGCCATGTCATGTCGGCATCCTTGATCCCCATCTCGGTCAGATGGGCGGCGGTGTTGTAAAGATATTCGGTATTCGGCCCACGCCCGCCCACCGCATGGGCGATCATTTGCGCCTGCCGTTCCAGATCGAACTGGCAATACTGGACATGGTTGCGGTCCACGACATAGGCGAGTGCTGCAACTTCATCGCCATCGTCGCAGATCAGCGGCACTTCTGCTTCGACATAGGCCGACGACACAAGCTCGCGTTCGCGCAGCATGGTCAGCACGGTGGCTTCGTCATCGGGGGCCACCTCGAATGCGACACCCGTGCATTGTCCGCCGGGCTGATGGTCCAGCGCCAGCACAAGTCCCGGATGGTCAGGCGTGCCGCGATGGTGGATCGACAGCATGCAGAAACTGCGGTGGTAATCGGGCAGGCGCGCCTTGACGCGGCGCACAGGCGCAAAGCCGGGGTTCCAGAGCAGCGACCCGTATCCGAAAACCCACATGCGACCGTCCTTTCCTGTCACGCCCATAAACACGGTTTGGGCGCTGACGGAAAGGGGTCAGACCGCGCGCATCAGATCACCAAAGATCGCATCCTGATAGTCGCGCAGGTAAATCTGCAGCCAAGGGGTGTAATGTTCGGGGTGGCGGGTCACATCCGCCGACAGGTCGTAGAAATCCACCCAACGGGTCGCCATCACCTCGGACGGGTTCGGGGTGACGTGCAGGTTGTCGGGGGCGTCGGCCACATAAACCTCGACCAGCTCGTGTTCGATCAGGCCACCGCCCACATCGGCGCGGTATTCGATCTGGTCGCGATGCGCGGGATAAAGGCCGGTGATCCCCAACTCCTCGTCCAGACGGCGCAATGCGCAATCGGCGGGGTCTTCGTCCCATTCGGGATGGGTGCAGCAGGTATTCGCCCAGAGCCCCGGCGTGTGGTATTTTTCCAGCGCACGCTGCTGGATCAGCACGCGCCCGCGGTTCATCACGAAAACGCTGACTGCCTTGTGTTTCAGCCCGCGCTGATGCGCTGCCAGCTTTTCGACAGGTTGCAGTTTGCCGTTCACCCAGGCCGGGATCATGATCGTCACGTCCGCAGCGGCGACACCAGTCGCGTCAGATGCGCAAGGTTCTTGATACCGATTTTCAAATGCGCCATGGGGCGTGCCTTTACCAGTTTCTTGTTCATATAAGCCTCGAACGTCAGCTTTTGCACGTCGACATCATGACACAGGGACACAAAGCGTTCGCGCCGTTCATCGCTGCGGTAATAGGCGTTCTGCATGGCACCCAGAACGCGGAACACCTGCTTGTGTTCCCGCATGAACAATTTGCGCGCCAGTTGCAGGTCCTTGACCCTGCCAGAGGCAAGACATGCCGCAGCCGCAGTCGCCGCCACGCGCCCGCCGACCATGGCGTAATAGATCCCTTCGCCCGAGGATGGCGCGACCACACCCGCCGCATCGCCCGCCAGCACGACATCGCGCCCGTTGTCCCAGCAATCGAGCGGTTTGAGAGGGATCGGCGCACCTTCACGGCGGATCGTCTTGCAATCGGTCAGGCCGGATGCCGCGCGCAGATCGGCGGTGGCCTGTTTGACATCGACGGATTTCAGCATCGACCCCATGCCGACACTGGCCTGCGCGCCATGCGGGAACACCCAGCCGTAAAAATCGGGCGAGATGCGACCGTCATAGACCACATCGCAGCGCATCGGATCATAGGTCGCGTTGGCGGCGGGGGCCTCGATGATCTCGTGATAGGCGATGACATAGGGGATCTTGTCGCCATCCTTGATTTCCGCGCGCGCGACGTTGGACCGCGCGCCATCGGCGCCGATAACCAGTTTCGTCGTCAGCCGCATGTCGTTGCCGCTGATCTTGTCGCGATAGACGACATGGGTGCCGTCACTGTCCCGTACGATTTTGGTAAAGGTGCCGGCGTAGCGGTGCGCGCCTGCGGCCTTGGCCCGTTTGCGCAGGAATTCGTCGAAATGTTCGCGGTCGACCATGCCGACATAGCCGTTCTCGATCGGGATATCGACCTGCCGTCCGGTGGGCGAGATCATGCGCGCAGTGTTCACCTTGGCGACGATCTGGTCGTCGGGGATGAAGAAATCCGCGATCAGGCGGGGCGGCACAGCGCCACCGCAGGGTTTGATCCGGCCTTCGCGGTCGATGAACGCGACCTTGTGGCCTGACCGGGCGAGATCCTCGGCAGCAGTGGCCCCGGAAGGCCCCGCACCTACGACGACGACATCATATTGCATTGGCTATTCTCCCGGAACGAGGGTTGCGGACGGCATTTTGCGATCCATGATTTTGGCGGCGACAAGGGCCGCAGCGATGAAAAGGCTGGCTTCGAAAAGGAACACGGCACCAAAGGCCTGCGTATCGGTCAGGGACAGGCGCAGGACATCGGCCATGGCCGCGCCCAGCAGCCCGCCGAAACCGGCAGCGATGGCTTGCGCCGCGCCCCACAGTCCCATCCGCGTGCCTTCGCGCCGCTCACGGCCTTGTCCGGCCAGCGCCATCATCGACCCGATGGCGGCGACAGCGAACATGCCGTTGAAGAAACCCAAGGTGACGACAGCAGGCAGGATCGGCGCGCCCGGCCCCACAGGTCCCAGCAGCGTGATGATGGCCAGCGCACCCGCCGACCCCAGACAGCCCGCGACGACCCAGTTGCGCAAGGCCCCGATTTTCAGCCCTGTCGCCATGATGCCCACGGTCAGCATGCCGATGAACACCCCGCCATTCTGCGCACCCGAGAGCGACGTGGTCTGCCCCGGTGTCAGGCCAAAGACCAGACCGGCATAGGGTTCAAGGATCAGCTCCTGCATGAAATAGGCGGTCATCGCCAGAAACACGAACAGCGTGAAATTGCGCGCCTTCGGTTCGGCCCAGACCTCTGCCAGCCCTTCGCGGAAGGGGGTGGGGTCAGGTTCGCGGGTGACTTTCAAGCCCCGCTCGACCCCCCAGACGGCCAGACAGGTCACGGCGATGGCAATCAGGACGACGGCAGCCAAGATCTCGATCAGGCGCAGCGGGGTGTAGGGGTCAATCAGTTTGCCGACGATTCCCGCTGTCATGGCGATCCCGAAGATCATCATCAGCCAGGTGATCGTCGCCGCCGCTGCGCGCCGGTGCGGGGCGGTGGTGGTGGCGAGCAGGGCCAGCAGTGACGTGCCCGACGCGCCGACGCCCACGCCGATCAGCGCATAGGCGGCGATGGATAGGATCATGCCCCACAGAAACGAGGCTTCCAGCACCATCAACCCGACCGTCGCAGCCAAGGCACCAATGCCCAGCGCCACCATCCCGCCGATGATCCAGCGTGTGCGCTGCCCGCCTGCATCGGAGGCATGGCCCCACTTGGGCCGCGACATCTGCACACCATAATGTAGCGCCACCAGCAGGCCGGGGATCACCGCAGGCAGGGCGAGTTCAACGACCATCAGCCTGTTCAGTGTCGAGGTCATCAGCACGACAATCGCGCCCAGCGCCATCTGCACCAGACCCAACCGGAAAATCTGCGCCCATGTCAGCGTCATGCCATCGACCCCAGTGCTGTCGCGGCGATCATCATGCCGCTGATGTAGAACAGGATGCCCATGCCCTGATACCATTGCGCCTTGCCCAAAGGATCGCGCAGCAGCACCCGCATCGCGGCCAGTTGCACGGCCAGCATCGCGACGATGCCCAGCGCATGGAAGGCAAAGCCCCAATAGGCCAGCAACCCGATCACCGCGACCTGCGGCACCGCCATCACCCAGCAGGCGACGCGGGCGGCGCAGTCTGGCCCCAGCGTGACGGGCAAGGATCGCAGGCCCATCGCGCGGTCGCCTTCGACCGCCTTGAAATCGTTCAGCGTCATGATCCCATGCGCGCCCAACCCGTAAAGGACGGCGATCACGATGACGGAAACACTCGGCGCACCTGATGTCAGGATCGCGGCGCCCGTGATCCACGGAAGCGTCTCATAGGCCAGCCCGCAGAGCGCCGGCCCCCAAAGGCCCGATTTCTTGGCGCGTACCGGTTCCGCCGAATAGGCCCATGCCGCGACCACCGCGAGGATCGTCGCGCCAAACACCCAAGGCCCCAAGCTATAGCCAACGGCCAGCCCTAGCGCTGTCATTGCCAGTGCGATCCACAGGCCCCAGCGCCCCGGTATCCGGCCAGACGGAATAGGGCGATCCGGTTCGTTGATCGCATCGACATGCCGGTCACACCAGTCGTTCGCGGCCTGACTCATGCCGCAGACGATAGGTCCAGCCAGCAGGACACCCAACAGGACCAGCGTCCAGTTGCCCGTAAAACCGACGCCAGACGACACCACCCCGCAAAGCAACGCCCACATCGGCGGGAACCATGTCACAGGTTTGATCAGCCGCAACATCGCCTTTGGCTCGGGCCAGCGGCGCAGCGGGTGATTTACCTCGAGATCGGACATAATGCTCATACTGTCAGTTTAGAGTGACATAATGCGACAGAGCAAGTGTAAACTAAAGCTGACAGTGCGCCAATCGGTCGCGTCAAGAGGGGCGCGGCGGTTGCCACAAAACCGCAAACCGATCAAGTCCCCCGTGCCGACCACCGTACGGTGGGTATTTTGACAAGAATTACGGTTTACGATCTTGTCGCATTGCAGCGCCTGCATCCGCGCTGACGGCCTTTCCAACGCGACCCCAAGTGGAACAGTTCCGATGACAGATATCCTTGTCCCGGCCGATCCGGCCGATCTGATCGACCGGATCGTCGGCTTGCAGCTGCGTATCGACACAACGGATGATCCGGTGCTGCAAACCGAACTCCGCCGCAAACATGCGCTGTTGTTACGTCTTGCAGACAGGATCATGCCGCCGGATGACAGGTTGCAGGATCTGGTCCATCAACTGGGTGACGCCCGCCGGGATCTGAGGACATTGGTCATTGATTTGCAGGCCTGCGATTCCCGCAAGGATTATGGCGTCGGCTTTGTGGCTTTGTCACAAGCCATGCTTGCGGCCATCATTTCTGCTGAAGAGGCGCGCGCGGGGATCAACCTTTGCTTTGCACGGCTTGGCGAGGGGCCAGTCGGCGATATGCTGCACGAACCGTGAAGATTTTACGCGTATTGCAACGTTAAGCCTGCTTTCACATTTGCGCGGTTAGACCTCGGGCCAGGTGGCAGAGGTGGCAAGATGGCTAAAGGGGCGAATACGCCGACGATCATCAAACGCAAAAAGGTGATCGCCGGTGGCGGGCATCATGGCGGCGCTTGGAAAGTCGCCTACGCGGACTTTGTGACCGCTATGATGGCGTTTTTCATGCTGATGTGGTTGTTGAACGCGACGACTGAACAGCAACGCAAAGGCATCGCCGACTACTTCGCCCCGACGATTCCGATTAACAGAATATCCGGCGGTGGCAGTGGTGCTTTCGGCGGTGACAGTGTGTTTACCGACGAAACGCTGTCGCAAAGCGGTACCGGCGCGGCGCAACCGACGCTTGGGGCCATGCCCGTCCGCACCGAGGACGAGGCGGCGCAGGATGCGGCCGATGCCGCGCAAGTCGCGGCCCTTCAACAGATAGAGGCAATTCTGATGGGGCAGGGTGGCGAAAGCCTGATCTCGGAACTGGCGTTGCGGCATGTTGTGACCCGTCTTACGGACCAAGGTTTGGTCATCGAGATCTTCGATCTGCCGGACACGCAGCTTTTTACCGACAACACCAGCGATCCGAACCCCGTGATGATGGAGATTGCCGCGCTCCTTGCCCGCCTTTTCGCAAGCGTCAGCAATCCTGTCACCGTGACGGCCCATCTTAGCGCACGGCCGGTTCCATTGCGTGATGATGGCGTCTGGGGCCTGTCGCAGGATCGCGCGACGGCTATGCGTGTGATGTTACAGGATGGTGGGCTTAACCCGTTGCGGATCGTACGGCAGATTGCCGCCGGCGACCGGCAGCCCGCCGTTGCTGACACCACTGCGGCCCGCAACAACAGGCTCGAAGTGATCCTGCTGCGATCAGATATCCGATAGAATATGGTTTGGATTTTAGCCGTTAGGGCGATGTTAAGACGCGGCCCGTATCCCGATAGAAGTGATTGACCCAAGCGTCGGAAAGGCCCCTGAATGAGCATATCCTCCTCCATGAACGCGAGCGTTTCGGGGCTCGCTGCAAACGCGTCCCGGCTTGCGACGATTTCCGACAATATCGCCAATTCATCGACCTTTGGCTATAAACGGGCGGTCACTGATTTTGAATCGATGGTCATTGAAAGCGGGCGGGGAACATATTCGGCAGGTGGCGTGCGCACCAGCGTGACGCGCCTGATCGACGAACGCGGTGCTTTGGTCACGACCTCCAATCCGACCGACCTTGCCGTGCGGGGGCGGGGCCTGTTGCCCGTGACGACCGCCACAGCCGTTGCTGTTGGCAACGGGGAAAACCCGCTTTTGCTGACGACAACGGGGTCGTTCCGCCCCGACGCCCAAGGCTTTCTTGTCAGTCCGGGCGGGCTTGTCCTGCTTGGTGTGCCTGCACTCGCCGATGGAACGATCCCGAACTATCCGCGCGATTCGATCGATGGTCTTGTCCCTGTGCAGATTAACGCAAACCAGTTCGCTGGCGAAGCCACCACCCGGATTAGCGTTGCCGTCAATCTGCCCGCGACCTCTACGCGAGAGGGTGCGCCGGGCGATTCCGAGACGTTATCGGTCGAATACTTCGATAACTTGGGCGCGTCCTCGAACCTGACATTCAACTTCACGCCGACCGTTCCGGCGAACGGTGCATCGAACACCTGGACGATGCAGATCCGCGACAGTGAAAGCGATGTAGATGCCGATGGAATCCCTGATTTGGTCGGCGAATACACACTGGTCTTTGACGCGTCCCGCGGCGGCGGGGGCACATTGGCAAGCGTTTCAAACACCGCTGCCGCCCTTGGCGGGCCATACGACCCCGCGACAGGCAGCCTTACGATTGCCGTCAATGGCGGCCCGATGGAGATTGTGATCGGCGAATTGGGCAGTTCGATCGGCTTGACGCAGTTGTCGGATGCATTCGCGCCGGTGTCGATTTCAAAGAACGGCACTCCGGTGGGAAGCCTGACCTCGATCGAAGTTGACCGCAACGGGTTTGTCCGTGCCTCTTTCGATATCGGGATCAACCGTATCTTGTATCAGATTCCGCTGGTCGATGTTCCCAATGTCAACGGTTTGGAAACGCTTGATCAGCAGAGTTTTCGTGTGACGCCGACCAGCGGAACATTCTTCCTTTGGGACGCAGGCGACGGGCCCACTGGCGACATCGTCAGCTACGCCAGAGAAGAATCAGCCACCGACGTCGCCGGCGAACTGACAGACCTGATCCAGACGCAGCGAGCGTATTCTTCAAACGCGAAGGTGATTCAGACCGTGGACGAAATGCTTCAGGAAACGACGAACATCAAACGCTAATCGTAGGAAGCGATCCCCATGAGCATTTCCAGCGCCCTCAATAATGCCGTGACTGGCCTGACCGCATCCTCAAGATTGGCAGAGGTGGTGTCATCCAACCTCTCCAATGCCCTGACCGAAGGATATGGACGCCGCGACGTGACCCTCTCGGCCGCACAGGTCGGCGGCAAAGGAGGAGGTGTGCGCATCGAAGGGATCACGCGGTTTTCTGATCCGGGCCTGCTTGCCGACCGGCGGCTGGCCGACGCAGCCCTAACGGCAGCGCAGCGCAGCGCGAACGCCCTCGTGCGCCTCGAGACAAGCTTTGGTGGCGTTGATGGCAGCACGGGACTTGCCGCGCGTTACGCAGCTTTCGAGCAGGCCCTGATCAGTGCTAGCAGTGACCCAGCATCGCCCACGCGGCTCACCGCTGCCGTGTCCCGCCTGTCGGACGTCGCAATGACCCTGCAGGCCCAGACTCGCAGCACCCAATCCTTGCGCCAAGAAGCCGATGCCGCAATCAAGAACGACATCGAAAGGCTGAACCGTGGCTTGCAGCAGGTCGCAGATCTGAACAAAGACGTCTTAAGGATCAAGGCTGCAGGCAATGATCCGTCCGGGCTACTTGATGCGCGCCAGCAGATTATTGATGACATTGCGACGATTTTACCTGTGCGCGAAGTGATGCGCGACAACGGTACTGTGGGGCTGATGACGACAAATGGAACGACACTCCTTGATGGGCGGCCGGTTCAGTTTGGGTTCGAACCGACGCCGACGATCACCGCCGACATGACCTTGGCCTCTGGTGCGCTTTCGGGTGTGACTTTGGACAATCAGCCGCTTGATCCGCTGACAGGGATAGGGCGGCTTGGCGGCGGGTCGCTTGGTGCGGCCTTCATCACAAGGGATGTAACATTGGTCGAAACCCAGCAGGGCCTTGACCATATTGCGGCGGATCTGATCTCGCGGTTTCAGGATCCGAATCTTGACCCCACAATTGTTGCGGGTTTGCCCGGCATCCTGACCGATGAAGCAGGCCCTCTTGATCTAGCAGATCTCGTCGGGTTGGCTGGACGCATTGCTGTCGCCGCGTCGATCGATCCTGCCAGAGGTGGCGACCCGAGCCTTTTGCGCGACGGCTTGTATGCTACGCTACCGGGGCCCAGCGGCGATAGCGCACAACTAGATAGATGGCTTAGCGCACTCGTGTCGCCCCGGTCCGACGTTCCGGGCGCAAGTGTGCGATCTGTCGCCGGTCGGATCGCTGATTTTGCTGCCGATATCGGGACGCGGCGGTTGACCGCAGAAGAGGCCGTCAGTTTCTCGGCTGCGAGATGGGACAATCTGCGCGTGGCGGAACTGGCGAACGGTGTCGATACAGACTTTGAATTGCAGGTACTTTTACGGGTCGAACAAGCATATGCCGCGAACGCGAGAGTAATCGAGACTGTCAACCTCATGATGCAACGCCTGATGGAGATCTGAAGATGTCGGTAACCCGTGTCGGTGATATGGCGCAACAGTTCCTGTCTCAGCGTGCTGGCGGGGCGATCAAATCTGATCTGCTTCGCTTGTCCAACAGCCTGTCTTCGGGGCGCGTCGACGACATTCCGCGCCATTTGAATGGCGAGACGGCGCGGTTTACCGGCATTACGCACAAGCTCGCACAGATCGAGGGTTTTCGGCTAGTAGGGCGTGAAACAGGCCAGATGCTGGATGGTATCCAGACAGTGTTGGGGCGGGTAGATTCTGCACGGTCGCAACTGGCGGGCCAGATCCTGCTGGTCAGTGACAGCAGCACTGCCGCACAGGTCGACGACGCTGCGCGCCTTGCGCGGGGTGCATTCGACACAATGGTTAGCGCCTTAAACACCCGGCTGGCAGATCGTGCCATTCTCAGCGGTCGTGATGTGCAGACGACGCCGCTTCTGGCCGCCGACGCGATGATGGCCGATCTTCAGGCGGCTATTGGCGCCGACCGGACGTTTGCAGGGATTGAAGCAGCGGTGACGTCTTGGTTTGACGACCCGCTCGGTGGATTTGCTGTCGCTGGTTATCAAGGCGACACTGGCGCCACGTTGCAGCGCCAGGTTTCGCAGGATCAGCGGATCAATATATCCGCGCGTGCGGACGACCCCGCGATCAGGGCCACGCTCAAGGCTGTCGCCCTCGCGGCGGTGACCAGTGACTTGCCGGGTTTGGGTGACATGGCGAAAATGCGCCTCGTTCAGGCATCTGGGGGGCTCTTGTTCGGAGCTGCGTCGCAAATCGTTGCCATGCAGTCGCGGGTTGGATCGGCACAAGCGGTTCTTGCCGAAACGCAGGCCGAATTGGCGGCGCAAGAGACGGGACTGCAGATGGCTGTCAACGACCTGATCTTGGCCGATCCGTTCGATACAGCCACGCGGCTTCAAAGCGTGCAACTTCAGCTGGAGACGCACTATAGCGTCGTTGGCCGCTTGTCGCAGCTCAGCCTGTTGAGGTTCATTTGATGCGTCAGTTAACTTTCGGTATCGCGATCTTTGCGCTGATAGTGCCGCAAGGACTGTCTGCCTCTCCGATCCGCATCAAGGATCTTGTCGAATTCGACGGGGTCCGATCCAACGATTTGGTGGGCTATGGGCTTGTGGTTGGGCTGAACGGCACTGGCGACGGGCTCCGCAACTCTCCGTTTACAGAGGAAATTCTCAGCAATACGCTGGAACGGCTTGGCGTGAATGTCTCTGGTGAACAGTTTCGGCCAAGGAATGTCGCGGCCGTGCTGGTGACCGCCAGTCTTCCGCCATTTGCGCGCGCGGGCAGCCCCATGGATGTGACGGTCTCGGCAATCGGCGATGCGAATAGCCTGCTGGGTGGCACATTGATCATGACGCCACTGAATGCCGCAGATGGTGACATCTACGCTGTCGCGCAGGGAACCATCATTGCCGGCGGTGCTTCTGCGACAGGCGACGGGGCGGCTGTGATCACCGGTGTCCCGACTTCAGGTGTGATCCCATCTGGCGGCACAATCGAAAAAGAGGTTGCTTTCGACTTCACTGGTTTGACGCGTTTGCGCCTTGCGCTTCGGACACCCGATTTCACAACCGCGGGCCGCATCGAGCAAGCAATCAACCATCATTTCGGCGGTCATGTCGCACTGATGCAGGACGCCGGTACTGTAGAGTTGAATATCGCCGCAACACGGATGTCGTCCCCTGCCCATGTTCTGGGCAGGATCGAGAATATCCTTGTCGAACCTGAACGGCGCGCCCGCGTCGTCGTTGATCAGCGGTCAGGAACCATCGTCATGGGCGAAGACGTCAGGATCAGCCGCGTCGCTGTCAGCCAAGGCAATCTGACGCTGCGCATACAGGAAGCGCCGCTGGTCGTGCAGCCCAATCCTTTTGCCGCAGGGGAGACCGTTGTTGTCCCACGCACCGGGGTCGATCTGCAGCAGGAACCGGGAATCGGGCTTGCAGAGGTTCCGGGCGGTACATCGCTAAGCGAGGTCGTCGCAGGCCTGAACGCACTTGGCGTTGCCCCTCGGGACATGATCGACATCCTGAAAAGCATCAAGGCAAGCGGCGCTTTGCATGCCGAGTTTATTGTTCGCTAGCCACGCAACAAGAACGGGTTCCGGTATCCTGATCAGCTCTGGTCTTGGTATCAATCTGTACCTGAAAGGCCTCCCAGCGATGTGTTGCGGTATGTTTGACGAAATTGGCCTGCATTACAAAAAGGACAGGTGCGGCAGAGCATCATCGTCCAAGCAATCGGGGGCACACCCAAGCCAGTTAAACGCTCAAGTGGCAGTCGATTGATGCTGACGCATGTTCTTATTTGCGCGCGATGTGCCGCGAATGCGTCGCAGCCGTTCCACCCTTACATTGTTTAGCCGTAACTGCGCACAAGGCTGGATGCGATAAGGCCCCACCCGTCTGCGACGACAAAAAAAGCAAGTTTGAATGGCAATGATACAATCGCGGGTGGCACCATCATCATGCCCATCGACATCAGGACTGCCGCAACGACCAAATCGATGATCAGAAAGGGAATGAAGATCAGGAACCCGACCTGAAAGGCACGTTCCATTTCGCTAAGCAGAAATGAGGGAATCAGGATTGATAACGGAGCGTCGATCGGTGCCAAGTTAGGGTCGATATCAGGCCGCAAGGCGGCTAACGTGGCGAAGGTGTCAGCCTCGATCCGGGCGGCCATGAACCGCTCCAACGGGTCCATGGTCCGGAAAAAAGCTTCGTCCACGGGCATGTTATCGTTCATGAGCGGTGCGATGCCGCCTGTCCACGCCTCGACGAAAACGGGTTCCATGACGAAATAGGTCAGAAACAATGCAAGGCTGATAATCAGCATATTCGGTGGCGATTGCTGCAGTCCGATCGCTTGGCGCAAGATAGCGAAGACGGTCACGATAAAGGGAAAGCAAGTCACCATGATCGCGATACCGGGCACAAGGCTTAGCACGGTGATCAGGATGAGCAGCTGCACAGACCGCGTCGCAAGCGACCCGTCATCTCCCAGCGTGATCGCGAAATCCTGCGCGGTGGCCGGTGTGATTGCTGCCAGAACCAATGCGGCGGCCAGACCAAAAACCCGCATGCTAGGCCAGGTTACCAGTGTCGTTCGCCACTTCTGTCAGGCGGACGGCCAATTGACCAGGTTCGCCGCCATCAAGCTCCTGTAGCTCGCCGCGGGCGATCAGCCTGTCCCCGATGTAGAGTTCGACAGGGTCGTCGATCCGCTTGTCGAGGGCGAGCACGGCATTTTCGGCAAGACACAGCAGATCCTTGACCAACGGGCGTGCCTTGCCCACGGAAACCGAAATCTCGATCGGAATGCGGTTGAGCGGGTGATCGTCCGCCGTGATCCGATGGGCCGCGTGTATGTCATCCATTTGCGCTACTCCTGTGATTATCATGATTTATCAGGCCGAGAATCTGTCTGATGTCCGAAAGGCACCGGTCCATGTCGAGATGGGTGTCAACGCCAGCTTGCCCGACCCAAGCGGCATGGGGCGACAGGGTTGGATCGGCGACGATCGTGACGCGGGCAGCGATATCCGCCGTGGCTTGGGCGACAGGGTGCTGCTGGGATGGGTGGACATGGACGACGATCGTCTCGCCTTGATTTGCTGTCTGGTGGTCCACGACAAGGTCCGCGATCTGCCGCGCGATGCCTAGGTCGACACATGAGGGCAGGACAGTTTCAACCAGCGCTTCGATCAGGCCCGTCAGTGATTCCATCACATCCTGCTGCGCCTCGCGATAGGTGAAGGCCATATCCGACAGTGTTTGCACAAGGTCGCTTCTCAACCTGTCCGCTGCCACATTGGCCGCATCAGTGGCGGCAGCAAAACCGGCCTCATAACCGTCTTGATACGCTTCGTTCAGCCCGGGATCAGCCACTGGGGGCATGTCGAAGGACTCAAGGCTGACCACGCCGCCCATCAGTTACGTCCTGCTGGCGCAGGGTCTTCGATCCAGTCTTGCAGGATCTGGATCGTCTCTGGCTGGCGTTCCGCGATCATACGGCGCAGCCGGGTGACCGGGTCATCGCTGATATCCGGCATATCGAAACCGCTGGTCATGAAATCCGCCATTGCGTCGTCGTTCACGGCCATTGCCATCGCCATGGGGGGGGCCGGTTCACTGGTGCCTTCGATCAGGTCCATCTCTCGGGGTGGTGGCAGCAACCGTGATGGCGCAAGGATCGGCCGCACCACAAAAAGCCCGAGGATCAGTGCGACGACCGCAAGCACGCCGATCTGTATCAGCTGCATCATGTCAAGCGGCAGGCCCGCTACTCCGGCCTGGGCCAGTGTCCCCTCGGGCACAATCGGATCGAACCGCATGGATTTCAGCGTGATCACGTCCCCGCGCGCGGTATCGAGCCCGACGGCAGAGGCGACAAGTTCTTGCAATGACGCTAATTCTTCGGCGCTGCGTGCTTCTGTCGTGACAGTGCCATCGGCGCCTGTCGCAGTGACATCGTTGATCAGCACTGCCACTGTCAGCCGACGGATCGCCCCTGGTTGGCGCAGCAACTGACGCTGGGTTTCCGACACCTCGTAATTGGTCAGTGTCCGGCTTTCGCTGTTTTCGTTGCTCGACGCGCCATTGCCGCCTGCGGCGTCCCCGTCCGGCAGGTTCGAGGCAACCGTCACCCCGCTGTTGCGGCTGTCGGTGGACACCCCGTTGCTTTCGGTGATGTCGGTGCTGATGGCGATCCGGCTGTCGGGGTCGACAAGGCGTTCAGTGATCGATTCGGTTTCGGTGACCGTGTCGATCGCCACCTCGACCACGGCGTTGCCAATGCCGACGCGTGCCGCAAGCAGTCGTTCCGCCCGGAGCCGCAGGGCGGCGGCACGGTCTTCGCCCGCTGGTATGCTGTCCTGCCCGTCGCCGTCCGACAAAAGCCCGCCATTATCGTCGATGATGGCGACCCTTTCAGGTGCGAGCCCCGGGACTGCGGCGCCGACCAGAAACTGCAGGGCACGGATATGCGACGCCGAGAGCGTGCCACCACCAGTCGTGACAGTGACCGCTGCAGTAGCGGTCTGTTCGCGGTCGAAAGGCCGGTTTGAAGGCGTGGAGATATGCACCCGCGCAGCGCGGATATTCGGGTTGGCAAGGATCGTGCGCGCCAGTTCGCCTTCCTTGGCGCGCCAGTATGCCGCGTCGAACATCTGCGACGTGGTGCTGAACCCCGACAACTGATCAAGGATTTCATAGCCTTGGCTGCCGGTCGCTGGCAGGCCTTCCCCGGCAAGGCCCATGCGCAGGTTGTCCCGCATCGCGGTGGGCACATAGATGTTGGTGCCACGCACCTCGTAGGCCACGCCGCGCTGGTCCAGTGCCGCGATCACATCGCCTGCCGCGCGTGCCTCCAGCCCACCGTAAAGCAGCCCCATGTCGCGTGTGCCGGCCCCGCGAGCAAGAAAGAGAACGACAACGAACACTGCCACTGTTGCCGCGATCACAAGGATGCGCCGTGGATTGTCGAGGGCCGACCAGACCGAGCCGAGACTTTGCAAAGCGGTTCTCCAACATCAAGGGCATTCTGCCGATGCCCCTGTTTGGACGATGAGCCTTAACAATCGGTTAGGGCTTCTTGGGCTATGACGTTTTTTGTAAAGCCTGAAAGGAACACCCATGACTGCCGCTGCTGACCCCGATAGCGACCGCCCCCGCAAAGCTGGTAAAAAGCCGTTACTCATAGGGGTTGCGCTGGCCGTTCTGGGCGGCGGCGGTGGTTTCTTCGCTGTGCAATCGGGCTTGCTGGCAGGCAATGGCGATATGGCACAATCGTCGAATCAACCTGTTGCGACATCTATGGCGCTGACGGTCGGCTTTGTTGCGCTTGATCCGCTCGTGATCTCGTTGCCTGCGACCAACGGCCGGGATCACCTGCGTTTTTCCGCCCAGCTCGAGGTCCCGCTTGCCCATGTCGCCGAGGTCGAGGCGATCAAGCCGCGAATCGTTGATGTGTTGAACGGTTATCTGCGCGCGGTCGATCTGGCCGAACTTGAAAACCCCGCAGCGTTGGGGCGCATGCGCAGCCAGATGCTGCGCCGCGTACAGGTTGTCGCCGGGGATGGGCGGATCAGCGATCTGCTGATCATGGAATTCGTACTGAGCTGAGGGAGCACGCGAATGGACTTGATTTCAGACATTTTGTTGGTGTCCGGAGCGTTCGGGGCCGGTTTCTATTGTCTGGTGCTCGCGCGCAGACTGCGCCGGTTTACCGACCTTGAAAAGGGCGTTGGCGGTGCGGTGGCTGTCTTGTCCGCGCAGGTGGACGACCTGACCAAGACCCTCAATCGCGCGCAGGTCACGGCGAAAGGGTCGGTTGATACGCTGGCCGACGTCAGCACGCGCGCGGAAGCTGCGGCGCAACGGCTCGAACTGCTGGTCGCATCCATGCATGACCTGCCAGAACCCGCGCGGCAGACACCGGTACAGAACCCTGTATTTGCGCGGCGTGAACCTGTGGTACGAGGGCCGCAATGACTGCATCCGTGTTGCGCCGTCGTCATCGCGGAACCCTGCACATCATCGCGGGGCTATTGCTGCTCTCAGCCGTCTTCCGCGCCGGTCCTTACATTGGACCTGCTTTCGCACAAGAGCCTGCAACGTCTGATTCCGTCCTGTCGGAAGACACGCTGCCGATGATACCTGCCGAAATGCTGGCTGCATTTCAGGCGCGCGAGGCGCGGCTTGCCGAGCGCGAGGGGCAGCTGCGGGACCGTTTGCAAGCATTGCGGGTCGCCGAGATCGAGATCGCCGAAAAACTCGAGGCGATGCGCCGTGCAGAAGAATCGTTGAACGCCACGATTGCGCAGGCTGAAACGGCCTCTTCGACGGATCTTGAATTGCTGCGGTCGGTATACGAGAACATGAAACCCAAGGATGCCGCGGCGCTTTTCGTTGAAATGCCGCCTCCGTTTGCAGCGGGGTTTCTGGGCATGATGCGGCCCGAGGCTTCGGCGTTGATCATGGCCGAATTGCCCCCGGAGGTTGCCTATTCCTTCAGCGTCGTCTTGGCAGGGCGGAACGCGAACGTGCCGACCGACTGAATGGTCAGGGAACATTAAGACTTGGGTTGTAGACCCGATGTCGGGACTGCAGTCATCGAAGAGGCACGGACATCATGATTGGTATGATCGGCATTGTCGTTGTTTTTACAACGGTATTCGGGGGCTACCTGCTCGCCGGTGGCAAGATGGGCATCATTCTCAAGGCGCTCCCCTATGAAATGTTGATGATTCTTGGGGCCGCTGTCGGCGCGTTTGCGATTGCGAACGACAAGTCCACGGTGATGGCGACGATCAGGGATATGGGCAAGGTTTTTAAAGGCCCCAAGTGGCAGGCGGACGATTACCGCGATCTGCTGTGTCTGCTGTTCGAGCTGATCCGTGTTGCGCGTACAAACCCCGTCGCCCTGGAAAGCCATATCGAGGCGCCAGAGACGTCCACGATCTTCGGAAAGTACCCCAAAATCCTTGGCGACCGCGAGGCGATTGCATTGATCTGCGACACCTTGCGGTCGGCATCGATGAATTATGACGATCCGCATCAGGTTGAGGAGATCCTTGAAAAGCGGATCGAGGCGACACTGCACCACAAGATGCATTCCTCGCATGCCTTGCAGACGGTCGCGGACGGCTTGCCCGCATTGGGGATCGTTGCAGCTGTGCTTGGTGTGATCAAGACGATGGCCTCGATCGACCAACCCCCCGAAGTTTTGGGGAAACTGATCGGCGGCGCCCTTGTCGGCACATTTCTGGGTGTCTTTCTTGCCTATGGCTTTGTCGGCCCTTTTTCCAACAAGGTCAAAGCAGTGGTCGAGGATGATGCGCATTTCCACCAGCTGATCCGCGAGGTCCTTGTTGCCAATCTTTATGCCCATGCGCCCAATATCTGTGTCGAGGTTGGACGACAGAATATGCCCAGCCATTATCGGCCCAGCTTTGCCGACATGGAAAATGCGCTCAAAGCGACCAAGCAGGATGCAGCATGAGACTGGTTCTTTGCACACTGCTGCTGGCCTGGCTTCCGCTTGGTCTTGTTGCGCAGCCTGTGGGTGTACAGACTGGAGAACACGCAACCTTTTCGCGCGTGGTGGTCCGACTGCCTGCGGGGGCTGACTGGGTTTTTGGTCGCGATCCGGGCGGCTATGTCTTGCGGCTGCCGGTAACGGACGGGTACGATCTGCGGCGCTTTTACGATCTGATCCCGAACACGCGGATCACGGCCGTGTCGCAGGATGCCGCCGCAGGCGAGCTGCGACTTGCCGTATCCTGCGCGTGCAATGCAAACGTATTTCTGACTTCACCCCGGTTTCTTGTCATCGATGTTGCTGACGGTCCGGCAGACCCTGCCTCGCCTTTTGAGCAATTCATCGACCCAGACATCGCGTCGATACAGCCTCCTGAAACGGGGAGAGGTGTCTTGCCCGTGGTCTTTCCAGATGACCCCGCCACAGGACCTGGCCGGTTTTTCCCTCTTCCGCTTTTCCAAGGCGATTCGCCACGCCAGCCTTTGATGCCTGTGGTGTCGGACGAACTGGCCGCGCTCGAACGGCTGGTCGTCGAAAGCCTTGGCCGCGGTCTGACAACCGGTATGCTGGAGCCTGATATCGCGGGCAGCGGCGGGATCATCGACAGGCCGCCGCAGGTCGCCCCCGATCTGCCTTTGCCTGGTATCTCGGTGTCGAGTGGCGTCGATCCTCTCGCTGTGCCGGGCGCGGCTGTGCCGCCGGTTGCATCCGATGGCACTGCTTGCGTGCCAGAGGCCTTTGTCGATCTTGCCGCATGGGCTGACGACCGGCCGTTTGGCGACCAGATCGCGGCGAAGCGATCAGGGCTGGTGCAGGAGTTTGACCGGTTCGACCCCGAGGTCGTTCTTGGTCTGGCGCGCACCTATGTCCATTTCGGGTTTGGTCGTGAAGCAATCCAGACTCTGGATCTTGACCGCGCGGGATCCGTTGAGCGGACATATCTGCGGCTTGTTGCGCAGATCGTGGATGATGAACCTGTCGCATTTCCTGATCTCGACATGCAGGTAACTTGTCCATCTTCTGTCGCGTTTTGGGCGTTTCTTGCCACGCCGATCGATCGCCTCGCAGAAAACAGCAATCGTGCTGCGATTTTGCGCACGCACAGTAACCTGCCCCCACAAATGCAGCGCCATCTTGGGCCGCGGCTTGCCGAACGCTTTGCTGCAGTCGGTGACGACGATGCGGCGGATCAGGCATTGCGGCTGGCGCGCCGCGACGCACCTGCCGCCATTGCAACACGGCTAGCGGCGGCAACACTCGCGACGCGCCTTGGCGACGATACTGCTGAACTGGATACTCTGACACTGCTCGCTCAAACAGAGCCACGGATCACGGCAGAGGCGATGATCCGGTTCCTGACAGAAGCGGCGCGGCAACAGACCCCGGTACCACCTACCGAGATGATCACGGCCGATGCCTTGCGTTTCGAATATGCGCAGACACCGATCGCCGCAGACATTGCCGCGGCTCAGATTGCTGCCCATTTAGCGGTGGACGCGTTTGCCGATGCGATCAGGCTGTTCGAAGAGACGGAACCCATATTTGATGCGGCTAGGCGTGGCGATTTACAGTTGGACATTGATTTGGCCGCAGTCGCGCGCATGACAGATGCGGGTTTTCTGGTCCATTTTCTGGGCAAACCGTTACCTTTGAGGACAGTCGAGCTGCGTGAGAAAGTCGCGGGGCGTTTGATATCGTTGGGATTTCCAGATCAGGCGTTGCTTGTGCTTGGGCCAGAAATGCCGACCCAACCGGACCTGAACGCAAACTATCTGCGTGCAGCTGCGTTGATTGATCTGAACGAAGCCGATGCCGCCTTGCGCATCTTGCGTGATGATCCCGCGGATCGCGCTGTCGCGTTGCGGGATGCCGCCCGGTCTGTTCGGGCAGGCAATGCCGCTGATGCACTGGATGATTCCCCGCCCGATGTTACCGCCTGGCGGACCGGCAACTGGGCGAACCTTGCGCAATCGGATGATCCGTTGATGCGAGATGCGGGTGTGGCGCTGTTGAATGCAGCGGGCCGTGTCTTCGATCAGGACGCACCGCTGGCAAGCGGGCGTGCCCTGTTGGACGATGCTGGGCAGTCCCGTGTTCTGCTTGATGGCCTGCTGGACAGGTTCATGCCACCAGACGACGACTTCTGATCATTGCTGCTTATGCTTTGGTAACCAATTTCCGGCAATCTGAGTGCCAAGACGGGACTGGTCAACAGTCGGCGCGTCAACCATGGAGAACCCGCAATTGCTTGGTCTGACGCTGCGCGACATCTTTCAGCCAACCATATTGCTGGCACTGGCCTTGATGGCGATCATCGTGATGATGATCTTGCCCATGCCGGCATGGGTTCTTGATATCGGGCTTGCCGCATCCTTCGCGCTGGCGATACTGATCTTCACGGTCACGCTGTTCATCCAGCGTCCATTGGACTTTTCTGCATTTCCCACGATTTTGCTTGCGTCTTTGATGCTGCGTCTGTCGCTGAATGTGTCCTCGACCAAGCTGATCATCGGCGAAGGGCATACGGGCACCGATGCCGCCGGCGAGGTGATCGAAGGTTTTGCCATGTTCGTGATGGGCGGCAATGTGTTGCTGGGGCTGGTCGTCTTCTGCGTGCTGCTGATCGTGAACTTCGTTGTCATCAACAAGGGTGCGACCCGCATGGCTGAGGTCGGCGCGCGATTCGCACTGGATGCCATGCCCGGCAAGCAACTGGCGATCGACAGCGACGTGGCTGCCGGTGCGATCGATCATCAGGAAGCAAAGGCGCGGCGCGAACGTGAACAGGCAGAGACGACGTTCTTCGGCTCGCTCGACGGGGCGTCCAAATTCGTAAAAGGCGATGCGATTGCCGGTCTGCTGATCACGGCACTGAACCTGATCATGGGACTGATCATCGGGATAACTGTTCATGACATGCCGCTGGGGCGGGCCTTTGAAACCTATGCGATCCTGACAGTGGGCGATGGTCTGGTCTCTCAAATTCCGGCCGTTATCATATCTATCGCCTCTGCGCTTTTGCTGGCGCGTGGCGGTGCGACCGGGGCGACGGATATTGCGATCGGCGCGCAGCTTGGGCGCCATCCGGCCGCGCTTGCGACGGTCGCGGTGCTGATGGTGCTGTTCGCGCTGGTGCCGGGCCTGCCGTTTTTACCCTTTATTACGGGTGGGCTGGTCTTGGGCACCTGCGCTTTTGCGTTGGCGGCGGCGGCGCGCCGCACATTGGCCGAGCAGACAGGACAGGCGGTCACGAAGGAACAAGCCCCCCTACGCGAATCCATCGGTGATATGCTGGACCTCGACGATATCCATGTCGAATTCGCGCCGGATCTGGTGGATATGGTCCTTGATCCCGGCACGGGCCTTGACGCCCGGATCGTCAACATGCGCAACCATGTCGCGACGGGCTTTGGCGTCTTGCTGCCAGAGATCAGGCTGACCGACAACGCGGCCCTGCCCCCAGGGTGCTATGTGATCAAGATCCAGGGTGTCGAACAGGTCCGCGATGTGCTGCGACCAGGTCAGATACTTGCCCTGCTCAACGATACTGACGGCCCCGACATTCCCGGTGCCACGGTAAAGGAGCCTGTTTACGGCGCGCCCGCGCGCTGGATCGACCCCAGCCAACAAGAGACCGCAGCACTGAACAACCTGACAACGGTACAACCGACAGAGGTGCTGGCGACGCATCTGCTCGAGATCGTCAAGCGGAACTTCCCGCGGTTGCTGACTTTCAAGGCGTTGCGCAGGCGGCTGGACGAGATGGTCAATCTGAGCGACCGCGCCCGCGGCGATGCCAACCGCAAGATGCTTGATGAACTGATACCCGACAAGGTGCCGGTCGATGTGTTGCTGTCGGTTCTGCGCCTGCTGCTGGAAGAACGTGTGTCGATCCGCAACCTTCCCCTGATCATCGAGGCTGTTGCGGAAGGACGGCAGATGTATCCGTCGGTGGATAGCGTGACAGAACACGTGCGCCAGCGGCTCGGTTTCCAGCTGGTTGCCGCGCTGCGCCGCCCGGATGGAACGATCCCGCTGATCCAACTGGCACCGGAATGGGAAGACACATTTACCAGTTTCGAAATCCGGTCGGACAGAGCGACCGGTGACGTGGCCCTGCCGCCTGAACGGTTCAACGAACTGGCCGATGGTCTGGCCGAAAAGCTGGGGCAGGCGGCCAGTGCTGGGGCCTATGCCGCCGTGGTGACTACCATGCGGCGGCGGCGCTTTCTGCGCACGGTCATGACAGCGAAGGGGATCATGAATCCGGTCCTGTCGTTCGAAGAAATCGGAATCGAGGCGCGCCCCGCGCTGGTCGGGCTTGTCCCGGCATGATCGAGGATCTGTTGCCATTGCTGCCGGTGTCTCAGGCCTATCTTTGGGCTGGTTTCGCCGTTTTCATCCGCATCGGGACGATGATGGCGGTGCTGCCTGCCTTTGGCGACCAGCCGGTGCCTATCCGGCTCCGGCTGCTTCTGGGCATCATGTTCACGCTGATCGTCGCCCCTGCGGTCAGTGCGGATATCGCCGCCGTTCCCATGACTATGCCTGCTGCAGTGATCCTGCTCGCGCCGGAGGTTCTGACAGGCCTTTTCTTTGGGTTGTTCTTGCGGTTCTTCATTCTGGTTTTGCAGATCGCAGGCTCGATTGCCGCGCAAGCGACATCCTTGTCGCAGATCTTTGGCGGCACGGCCGGGGTCGATCCGCAGCCGGCGATCGGGCATATGCTGGTTGTTGCAGGCACGGCGCTGGCGGCCTTGTCCGGCCTGCATGTTCAGGCCGCAGCCTATATGATCCATAGCTATATGCTGGTCCCGTTCGGCGCTGGGCTGGACCCCGGGCTTGTGGCACAGGTCGGGGTCGAGCAGGTTGCGCGCACCTTCAGCCTTGGCTTTTCGTTGGCAGCACCTTTCCTGATCGCGTCACTGATCTATAATGTGATACTTGGCGTGATTAACCGCGCGATGCCACAGCTGATGGTGTCGTTTGTCGGCGCGCCGGCGCTGACCGCCGGTGGCCTTCTGCTGCTTTTGCTCGCTGCGCCTTTGATGCTCAGCGTCTGGATCAACGCGTTCACGGGCTTTATGGCCAACCCGTTTGGACCACCGCAATGAGCGAGAGCGAAGAAGGCGGCGACAAACCGTTCGAGCCGACCCAGAAGAAACTGGATGACGCCCGTGCGAAAGGCGAATTCGCCAAATCCGTCGATCTGACATCTGCCGCGGCATACGGGGGTTTTTTTGTGGTCTGCCTGTCCATCGGGCATGTCACACTGATGGCGCTGGCTGATGCCATGCTTGTCATACTGGACCAAGCGACGGAAATCGCCACGCTGATATTCGACGGGTCGGGCAGCCCGATTGTCGGTGGAATCATCTGGTCGGCAGCCGCACCGATTGTGCCATGGTTTCTGGTGCCAGCCGTGCTGGCCTTGTTGATGGTCATCGCACAGCGGGCGCTGGTCTTTACCCCGTCCAAGATCGCGCCAAAGCTTGATCGCCTTTCGCCCCTGTCGGGGATCAAGAACAAGCTAGGGCGGCAAGGGCTGTTCGAGTTTTTCAAAAGTATGCTCAAGCTGTGCATCTACACGGTGATCATGGCTGTGTTTCTGGTTGCCCAGATCGATGCGATTATCGGGTCCGTTCATCTGCCTTCGGCCCTCGTGATGGCAACTCTTGGTGACATGTTGGTCGTTCTGGTGGGGATCGTTTGTGTCGTGGCGCTGTTTTTGGGCGGCATCGATTACCTTTGGCAGTCGGGCGAACACCTGCGCAAGAACCGGATGAGCCGCAAGGAAATGATGGACGAGATCAAGCAATCCGAAGGCGATCCGATGATGAAACAGCAGCGCCGCATGCGAGGCCAGGAAATCGCGATGAACAAGATGCTTGCGGATGTGCCGAAAGCCGATGTCGTCATCGTGAACCCGACCCATTATGCCGTTGCCCTGCAATGGGACCGGCAGGCCGGGTCTGCGCCGGTCTGCGTGGCAAAGGGTGTCGATGAAGTTGCCGCAAGGATCAGGGAACTGGCGCATGAACATGCCGTCCCCCTACATTCCGACCCCCCGACCGCACGCGCGCTGCATGCTGCTGTGGCCATCGGGCAGGAAATCGCGCCAGATCACTATCAGGCTGTTGCCGCCGCGATCCGGTTTGCCGAAGCGATCCGCAAGAAAGCGCGCAGGCGATGACACGGTCAACGGATCGGGTCGGGGAACTGGCTGTCCTGACGGGTCTTGCGCTGCGGGCGGCACAGGCCGAAATGGCCGAGCTTAAGGCGCGCGAGGCTGATTTACGCCAGAACCTGACTGATCTCTTGGCACAAAAGACCCGTGATCCAAGACCCCAGAATGACCCCGCCTTGATTGCAGGGGCAGACCTGCGCTGGCAGCAATGGGTGGATCAGCGGCGCGCGACGGTCAATGCGGAACTGGCGCAGGTTTTGGCGCAGATCGACAACCGCCAGCGGCGGTTGCGTGGCCTGTTCGGCCGGGATCAGGCCGCCCGCGCCTTGGTTGAAAAGGCGCGCAAGGACGACAGATCGAACAGGCTGCGGTCCATGGATTACGAATCCTGACGAACGATATCCATGATCAGCACATCGGTGACATCATTGCCGATCACCCCCTGCGCGGTCCGGAGCAGGTTGTTCCGTAGCGCCCGCATATTTGTGCCTTCGGTGAAATTGCCTGAGAAACCACCGATGTTTGCGTGATCGAACATGTCCTGCAAGAACCCGTCACGCAGTTTCGGTTCGGCCGCAAAGACATTCTCGATCGCCCCTGGCACGACCTCTAGGTTCAGTGACAGCACGACCAGCGCGGCCACGCGACCGTCTTCGACGACCGGAATGATGAACTGGTTGTTGAGCCGTGCATATTCGCGCGCCGCCCCGATGTCGGGTTCCGGCGTTGCGGCCACGGCGCCCTCTGCTGGCAGGTCGCTACAGGTGCAACTGGCCTGTGCTTCGGCGTCCTCAGCCTCGGGTCGTAGCATCAGGCCGGTACCGACACCCGCGCCGGTGCCGACAAGGGCGAGGATCGCCGGGATAAGGATAGCTTTCATCATGTCTCCTTAAAACGGCAGCCACCGTTCAAGCGCCTGCTGTCCGTATCTGGGTTGCTGCATGTCGGTGATCTGGCCACGGCCGCCATAAGAGATTCGCGCCGATGCGATCTTGTCATAGGTAATTTCGTTCTGGCGGCTGATATCGGCTGGTCGCACAAAACCCGTGACGATCAATTCGCGCAACTCGTAGTTCACGCGGACCTCTTGCTGACCCAAAATCGCCAGTACGCCGTTTGGCAGGACATCTGTTACTGTCACGGCAATGCGCAATGTCAGTTCTTCAGCGCGTCGTACGGTGCCGTTGCCGGTTGCGTTGCTTTGGGAATTGAGATCGACAAGTGACCCGAACGAGGCACCTTCGGGCAAACGCGGCCCAAGCCGTTGCGGGATACCCAGCAACTGCGGCACGCCAGCCCGCTGTGACGCTGACCGCGACCTGTTGGATGAGTTCGAGATGGACGCACTGTCGTCGATCTCGATTACGACTGTCATGATGTCACCGCGCTGCCTTGCCCGGTTGTCCCCCAGCAGCGACCCACGTTCGCCTGTCCACAAAGACGCTTGTGGTGAAGGGCCAAGCTGGGTTGTCGGGACGATCGCGGGCATGCCCGGATTGATCATCGCGTCGCGTTCGGCGTTGAATTGCTGTGGCGAAAAGGGTGGTCGATCCCCGATTGGCGTCGTGCTGCATGCGGCAAGGCCGAAAACCAGCGCAATAACAGCGGGTGTGTGCCGTGGTTTGATCATGGTGATACATATCCGATGCCGTCCAGACCGATCCGCGCCGTGACAGTCGCGCGCGACGACAGGTTCATCACACGGATCAGGTCGCCCGGTCCGCCCCGGCCCAATGCGCGGCCTTCGGTCGAGATCGCCAATCCGTTACGTTCATAGATCAGCATGATGATCTGGTTGCGGTCCACAACCGCCGGAAAGCCGACGTCGCCTTGCCGAATGGGCCGCCCTGCATAGAGCGCGACACGCGTTTCCATACCGATGATGCTGTCCGGGTTAGACACGCTTCCGGGGATGACCTGCGCAGAGGTCACCAGATCTTCGGCGGTGATGATGGATTGGGCGGGGATGGTGCGCGCGGCAAGCAATGTCTCGGCGCTTGCGGGGGTGGCCATCATGGCCATGATTGCCAGATACCTGATCATCGCAGTTGCACCATCGACCCGAGCATCTGGTCTGCGGCTGTGATCACCTTGGAGTTCAGCTCATAGCCACGCTGTGCCTCGATCAGGTCGGTGATTTCGCGCACCGGATCGACAGAGCTGTTTTCCAGATAGCCTTGGCGCAGCACGCCCAGGCCGTCCTCGCCGGGGGTGGCCACGGCCGACGGGCCGGATGCGGGCGTTTCCAGAAACAGATTCGACCCGATCGCCTCCAGGCCCTTGGGGTTGGTGAAACCGGCCAGCGTGAATTGGCCCAGCAGCTGGGGTTCGATCTGGTCGTTGAAGAATCCGTAAACCTCGCCCTCGGCATTGATCGCGACGGACCGCGTGTCGCGGGGGATAGTGATGTCGGGCACCACCGGATAGCCATCCGATGTGACGATCTGGCCGTCGCCGGTCAGTTTCAGGCCGCCATCGCGGGTAAAGGCGGGCCGCCCATCCGGCAGCGTCACCTCAAGATAGCCTTCGCCTTCGATCGCAAGGTCCAGATCGCCGCCCGTGGCAGCCAACGCGCCTTGGCTTAGCATGATCGTCACGGCGCTGGCGCGGACGCCAAGCCCCAATTGCACACCCGTCGGAACAGCGGTCCCGTCAGAGGCATTGATCGTTCCGGGGCGGACCAGTTGCTGGTAATGCAGGTCGGCGAATTCGGCGCGGCGGGCGTTGTAGCCTGTGGTGTTCATATTGGCGAGGTTGTTGGAAATCACCTCGACCCGCATTTGCTGCGCGGTCATTCCGGCGGCGGCAATTTTTAGGGCGCGCATGTCATCTCTCCTTTAGGTTCGGGTCGCTTCGATCACGCTGCGGATGCGGTCGTGTTCGTTTTCCAGAAAGCTTTGGCCCAGCTCATAGGCGCGCTGGACCTCAATCATGCGGCTGATCTGCTGGATCGGGTTGACGTTCGCGCTTTCCAGATAGCCTTGCAGGATGCGGCCGTCGGGTGCGGCATCAATGCCGCCGCGGGAATCGAATAATGTTCCGCTTTCGCGGACCATCTGGTTGGGGTCCGCCGGGGTATAAAGGCCGATCTGCCCGATCGGCGCGCCATCCGCGCTGATCGTGCCATCGGCGCCGATTCCGATCGCACCCACGCCGACCGGTACGAAAACCGGCGCGCCACCTGCATCCAGCACCTGATATCCGTCCGCTGTAACAAGATCGCCCTGGTCGTTGGGGCCAAACACCCCCGACCGCGTCAACCGCTGGCCTTGCGGGGTTTCGATCAGAAAAAACCCTTCGCCTTCGATGGCCAGATCAAAGGTGCCGCCGGTCTGTGCAAGGCTGCCTTGCGTCATCACGGTGTCGCGTACCCGCGCCGTCGCCATCGACAGGGATTCGGCATCAGGCCCAAGCGCCTTGATATGTTCCGAAAACAGGATGCCTTCGGCGCGATAGCCGGTGGTCGAGGCGTTGGCGATATTGTTGGCCAGCACCTGCATTTCCTGCAAAAGCCCCGATTGCCGGGTCAGTGTTGTATAGCTTGCATTGTCCATGCCTAGCCTCCGATGATGATCGGGATAAGGGTGTTCTTGAACAGGCCGACCAGCGCTTCGGACATGAAGGCCATGGTGATCCAGAACACCCCGATAATTGCCGCCAGTTTCGGCACGAAGGTCAGCGTCATTTCCTGAATCGAGGTCAGCGCCTGAAACAGGCCCACGATCAGACCGGCCGCCAGTGCGACCGTCAGGATCGGGATCGAGATCACGAAGGCCACCCAAAGACCTTGTCGCAGCGTGTCATAGAACATGGCCTCGGACATCATACCGGCATCCGCAGGATTTCCTGATAGGCTTCGACCACGCGGTCGCGCACCGTCACGGCGGTCTGCACCGCCAGTTCGGTCTGGGCGAGGGCCTGCACAAGGGCATGCGGGTCCGCACCGCTGGTCATGGACTGCATCGCCGTGGTTTCCCCGGTTCGCAGCGTTGCCATGAAATCCTGTGCGGCATTGATAAAAGCCGCACCCGATACGCCGGGGTCCGGTGCCATGGCGGACTTGCTGGCAGCATAATTCTGGGCGACGAGCGCGCTGAGTTCCATTCTGAATCTCCTTATTTCCGAAGCAGGTCCATCAGGGCCGATGACATCTGTCTGACCTGATCGAACATCTTGAGGTTGGCTTCATAGCTGCGCTGGGCTTCGCGGGCGTCTGCAATTTCCAGCAACAGATTGACGTTGGATCCCTGAAAGTACCCGCTGTCATCCGCAAGCGGATGTGTAGGGTCGTAGATCCGCGCAAGATCGGTCTGGTCGAGCCGCAGCGGGCCGGTCGTGACCGATCCCGTCTGCTGGCCCAAGCGGACCTGTTCCTCGAACGAAATGATCTTGCGGCGAAAACCGGGTGTGTCGGTGTTGGCGATGTTTTCGGACACATGCCGCAAACGGTTCGCCTGTGCCTTCATGCCGCTGGTGGCGACGGACATGGCGTCGGAAAAATCATTCATCTACGTCACCCCCGGCCAAGCGCTGTGCGTAGCACCGTCATGCCGTGCCGATAGATCGCAAGGGCGCGGCTGTGTTCGCGTGCCGCGGCGACCGATGCCAGCAACTCGTCTTCCAGCGACACAGTGTTGCCATTCGGTGATGGCTCACTGTCTGTTGCGACTGGCCGGGCGGCGACTTGTGCCGGGGTTGTTGTCAGATGGCCGGGCCGTGTCTGGCGCAAGGTGGATGCTGGCGCCGAGCCATAAACTTCCTGAAAAGGCGCGATCTGTTGTGCGCGATATCCGGGTGTGTCGGCATGCGCGATATTGCGCGTGACAACGGCCTGCCGCGCCCCTGCGTGGCGGGCCATATCGCCGGCGGTCTGGAACAGCTCCAGTGATTGATACATCGAGGATTCTCCTCTGCTGGTTTCAATCATTGATTAAGGGCGATTCCTTAAGATCAGGTGAGCAGCTCAGCCAAAGGACGCCATTATGCCCCACTCTCTTCTCGATCGGGTCCGCGACGCCGTCCGACGGCTTGATCCGGTTCATGCGGGTGGCCGCGTCTGCGGTGTCGCCGGGGGGAGCGTCCAGATCGGCACCCTGCCGTCACATGTGCAGATCGGCGACCGCGTCCGCATCCTGTCGCGCCAAACCCACGTGACGGGCGAAATTGTGAGGCTTGATCTGCAATCTGCGCATGTCTTGGCCGATGGTGTGGTCGATGGTGTGTCAATCGGTGATCGCGTCATTATCGATCCGCCCACCAGTTTCGCGCCTGATGACAGCTGGGTCGGGCGCGTCATTGACCCAGATGGGCAGCCGCTGGATCAGCGCGCCCTTTTACCGGGGCCCTTGGCGCGGCCGTTGCGGTCTGCACCGCCTGCGCCACACGGTCGCCGTGGGCTTGGGGTGCGTCTGGAAACGGGCCTTGCCGTTTTCAACACGCTTTTGCCAATCGTCAAAGGGCAGCGTATCGGGCTTTTCGCGGGGTCAGGCGTCGGCAAATCGACGCTTTTGGGCGATCTGGCGCGCGGGACTGCGGCGGATGTCATCGTGATCGGCCTTGTGGGCGAACGGGGCCGCGAACTGCGGCATTTCATCGACGATGTTCTGGGCCCTGACGGGATGGCGAAGTCGGTTATCATCGCCGCCACGTCGGACCGCGCGCCCCAAGTGAGGCGCCGCTGTGCATGGGCTGCCATGACGGTGGCAGAGCATTTTCGTGATGCAGGCAAGCAGGTCTTGCTGATCGTTGATTCGGTGACCCGCTTCTGCGAGGCGCATCGCGAAGTCGCCGTCGCCGGAGGCGAACCGGCCACTCTGCGTGGCTATCCGGTATCGACGGGTGCCGCGATCGCCAGTCTTTGCGAACGCGCCGGGCCGGGGGCAGGCGACATGGGCGACATCACCGCAGTGTTTTCGGTGCTGGTCGCCGGATCAGACATGGAAGAACCCGTAGCCGACATGTTGCGGGGGGTCCTTGACGGGCATGTGGTGCTGGACCGCGAAATCGCCGAACGCGGTCGTTTTCCTGCGATTGACGTTCTTCGGTCGGTATCTCGCGCCTTGCCTGCGGCTGCGACGGCGCAGGAAAACACCATGATCGCGCAAGCTCGGTCGCATCTGGCAGTCTACGAACGGTCGGCGCTGATGATCCAGACCGGCCTTTATGCGCAGGGGTCAGACAAATCGATTGATGCCGCGATGGCTTGCTATCCTGCGCTGGATGAATTTCTGACCATTAAGGACCGTCGCGGAACGCTGGCGCATTTTGCGAAACTGCGTCAGGCGATGGCAGGTGGGGTTGGTGAAATGAAGACAACGTTCGTGGATAGTGGCAAACGCGGCTGACGGGTCGATGCATTTTTTCCGTCAGGCGCTGCCCGTCAAAACCACGCCGATGCCGACCCTGCGACCGCTGGCGTACGTCCCTCAGCCCAAGTAATTTATGCCGAACGCCTGGAGTGTGAGTCCTGCACGCAGCCTCGCAATGTAACCTGAGCGGTTTCGCTTGGAAGGGGCGCGCCCTATGCCGCACGTGTGTTTGGTGGCAAAAGTGCGACTGCGCCCCTAACCGAACTGTCGCAGACCCGGCGCAGAAAGAGTATTGGGGCGCGATCCTACACGAGGCGACTCATGCGTGGCATTGACTGCAGCAAGCTTAAGGCTGCGGCAGCGCCTGAGATCGCTACGGATTGTGAAGCCTCGGACCTCACGAGAAACAGGCGTATCAGCTTTTCCTGCTGGGCCGGATCTGCAAAGTCGGCCAACCTGTTCGTCCCGAAAGTGGCCTGCGCTCGCGATTTAAAAATGTCGCGCTGTTTGTCGATGTCGATGCTCGCGATGCTTGCCGGAAGGCCAAGCGCGGTCTCGAAGACTTTGCGCAGGGGCGCATTGCCCATCATCGCAAACCATTGCGCTCCATCGCGCGAATTGCCGGTAAGGACATCCGCTATGCCAGATTGCAAGTTTAAAGCCAGACGCAGATCGTTGTTTTGAACGCCGACCGCTTTTTCGAATTGGCGTTTTTCATAGCGTGCTATCAGGTCCGATGCGAACCCGGTCAAAATGGTCCGGGGAATCGGGCGATCCCCGAAGCCGAAGGCGCGGCTGAATTCGGCATAGCGGTTGTCTGCCAGACGGTTGGCAAGGGCATCGTCGTTGATCGTGCCTTCCTCCAGGATTTTGCGGATGAAGAATCTGTTGTTGATGTCGTCATCCAGGCCAAAGGCGCCAAGAGCGACGGACAAAAGCCTCCGGTCGTTCACAAGGTCGCTTGCTGTCGTGACTTTGCCAATGTTTTCACGGAAATAGTCGGTGGCGCGCTGGACAGGTTGGCTTTTTGCGAATGCTGCCTGTTGCGGCTCCAGCGTGCGTTCGAGAAACCGCCAACCGACATATCCAGCTAATGGAACAATCGGTTGAAAGGTCATTGTGTCGAGGCCGCAAAAAGGCGTGCTTCACGCGGGAGCAAGGTGCGCAGCGACTTGAGGGTGCGATAGAAGTCGTTTTCCATCACCGCGACGGTCGCAGCGTTCAGATTCGCGCGACTGTCATCGTCGCGCAGGGCCTGACTCAGTTGTTCGATCCCTAGAAGTAGTTGCCGTCGCGCATCGGCAGGAGCGGCGTCACCGGACAGCGCGAGTTGTGCGATATAACAAACCCGCCGCACAGGTGTATTGACCTCGTCGGGACGGATCGCATCGCGCAGGCGCAAGATGTTCGCATTTGGCGTCAAAATCGACAAACGCGCCCGCCGATCACCGTTTTCGATCACCGCGCCGTTGACCAGAACCCGTTCGCGCGGACTGAGTTTCAAAACAAGGCCCGACATCAAGGGGCAACCTGACCGTTCAGACCGCGCATCACGGCCGTATTGATATCGACCAGCGCTTGTGCATCTGCAGCCCCGGCCAACACTTTTGCGCTGTGATGATCCGTGAATTCCGCAAGGTAGAATAGTTTTGCCCGTAGATCGTCGGGTAGGTTGTTTTCTTGATCAGCGACACTTGCTGCCAGCGTCGTCCAGATCCGCCGGTTGTCGTGTATGGCAGAGGCAAGTGCGGGAAAGTTGACGACATTTCCGGTCAGGCTGTGGCGCAGCCGGGCAGTCACTTGGCTGAGCAATTGTGATTCGATTGCGCGGTCAGTGCGAATCGCCATCTGGGTCGGGGCATAGGCTTGCCGGGCTTGTTCAATAACATTCACGGGGAGGGTCCTTTCAGGACTTTGTCGAACAATCTGCTGTGGTTAAGCAGTGGCGGGGGTGGCGGTGCCGCTTTCGCAGCACCGCCTTTCGCTCGACCTTACCGGAAGAGTGACAGGATCGTTTGCGGTGCTTGGTTCGCGATCGACAAGGATTGTACGCCAAGCTGCTGCTGGACTTGCAGCGCCTGCAACCGTGCTGACGCCTCTTCCATGTTGGCGTCGACGAGAGCGCCGATCCCGGAGCGGAGCGAATCTGTCAGCTGAGAGATGAAGTTCGACTGGGTTTCGATACGACCCTGGCTTGAACCGAAGGCAGCTGCGGCGTCGATCGATGTGTTGATCATCGTCTCGATATTGGCGAGTGCCGCGGTGACCTGATTTTCGTTCGTGACATCCAGCTTATCCAGTCCGACGAGACCACCTGTCGCCTGACCGCCTGCAGCACCTGCGTCGGTCAGCGTCAGTGCGGCACCATCATTGTCGATCTGGAGCGACCATGCACCGGTTGTCGCGTCTCGGCGCACATTTGTGCTGATGTTTGCAAGACCGGCGCCGTCGATGATCGTCTTGAGGCCGCGCGCCACGTCTTCGAATGTCTCGCCTTTTCCGGCGATGTAGTCGAAGTTCATCCCGCCGACAGTCGCCCGGTAACCGTCGCCTTCGGATACGCCAGCAGTCGTAGAGAACGTCAATTCGGACGCCCGAGCCGCGATGGTCTGCGTGTTCGTCGTCGCGGCTGCTGCTGTGACACCGTTTGCCTGCAAGGCAAATGTCGCCCCGCCGCTGCCGCTTGTGTTGACTGTCACTGCGTCGAATCTCGATGTCGAATTGATCGTGATCACATCGGCCGTGACCTCAGCGCTGATACCTTCGATCCCGGCAGCGTTGATCGCGGCTGTGAGACCACCGGCAAGATCTGCGGCCACGTTGCTGGTCGCTACAAAAGTAGCTGTCCTGCCTGCGATCTGGAATGTATATGTCTCGCCCGCGACGATCGTGCCAGCGACTGTTGCTGCCAACTGGTTCGCACCGTTGGAGAAAGCAGTCCCTGTGGTATCAGTCGGTGCGCGGTTCCCTCCGATGACGGTCGTCACATTGGCGCTGAGGTCGGCACCGGTGCCATAGACGCCGGCATCAAAGCTCAGGTCCTGCCGCGCCACGGTGATATTGTTTGCCGTCACAGTCCCGTCGCTGGCGCGATCAAGCGATGACAGCACATTGACATCCTCGCTGCCCTTCAACAGGTTCAGCCCGTTGAACTGCGCAGCACCGACCACGGATTTGATCTGGTCGGACAGGGCCGAAATATCGGCCTGCAACTTGGTCCGGTCGACGTTCTTTCCTTGGGCCGCGACGATTTTCTCTTTCATGGAAGTGAGCAGGTCGGTGACGGTTTCGGCACCGTTTCGCGCAACGGCCACCGACGACTGGCCCAGCGAGAGGCTTTCGGAAATGGCCTTGAAACCACGCACGTCGGATTCCATCACTTTGGAAATTGCCCAGACGGCGGAATTGTCTTTCGCCGATCCCACCTCTTTACCTGTCGAGATCATCGACTGGGTTTTGGAAAGGTCGTTGTTGATGGATTTGAGAGTTTGCAGCGCGACCATGGCGCCGTTGTTGGTCAGAATACTGGACATGAATGTCGGTCCTTCAGGGGGCGCTTCGCGCCTGATTGGTTCAGAAATCTGCAAGGTGCAGGTTGACGCGCCATTCTGACGTTGATGCGGTCACCGTGGTGGCCCGCCCCTGCCGTTTTGGCAGTGCTTCGACTTAATCGCCGTACCCTGAACAACGGATTAATACGCCAGGGGCCAATTCAGCGAATTTGACACAAATCAGGCTTTCTTGACGAGATCGGGGCGGGTGACTGGCATTGCCGCAAAACGCCCCGATTGGTCATAGACCTGCAATCCGTCACGCACCGCACGCAACGCCTCCAGTCGCACGCGTGCTGCGCTAATGCCCCTGATCGCCGCCGCAAGCATCGCCTGATTTCGTACAAGCAGTTCGGATATTTTGCGAAGATCGTCGGCCGGAGGCGGCACACGTTGCAATGCGCTGAACAGGTCAGCCTTGCGCGCGGCCAGATCGTCGATCACGGTGTATTTCCCTGCGAGAATGGCGTCTGCCTCAGTCTCGAGCAATGCCAGAACATCTGTGACCAAGGATTCACCCATCGACGGTCAGTTTCATCGCGTTGAACAGCGATTCGGCAAGGCCGATGCCGCCTGATCTGGCCATTTCCATCGCTTGGGCATCGCGCAGGAAGGATGAAAACTGATCTTCGCCGATACCACCGCCGAACGCGGAACGGCTTGTTCCCAGACCGGCAGATTTCAGCATTTCCGCCAGAAAAGTCGCTTCCAGTTTCTGTGCGGCCTCGCGCAGACGTGTATCGCTGTTCAGCTGTTCGGGCAAGGCAACCGGCCAACGAGGCGGTGGCAATACAGGTACGATTGTCATGTCAGTCTCCGTCAGGATTTTTTTCATCCTGCCCCAGAGCCGTAAACATTCAGTAAGTTTCTTCTGTCACAAAGCCAGCGTACCGCACTGGACAGGACATTGCATGCTATTGCCGCCTTTAACTGCCGCCTCGGGCGCCCCGCCTTCGCCATCGGCAGGCGCTGTTGTACTGACCGGCCAAGCCGATTTTGGGGTCGCCTATGACGCGTCTGCCGCATTGGCTGCACTGGAACAGGCCAACTGGCCCGAGGTGGCGATTGTTCTTCCTGACATGGCTGATGCGGTGATCCCTGAAATGCCGGCGCCGGCTGCTGTCGAAACGAACGGGGATGAAAAGGTAGCCGTGTCGGGGCTGACCACCCTGGCAGAACCAGTGAGGGTCGTTATTGACCCCGAGCCGAAGGCTGCGCAAGCCGTTCAGCCAGCGGATGATCATCGTCCGCCGCTAAAGTTGGCGCCGCATGTTCTGGTCCAGATGCAGATTGGGAGGCCAGCGGTACCTGCCGGTTGGCCCGTTGCGGATCTTGCCAAGCCGCTGATGCCTGCGCCTGTGCTGCCTGGCCAGCGGGATGGGCTGCCCGGCTTGGTGACCGAACGTGCAACTGTACCTGACCTCACTGGCGGCACCATTTTGCGCGACATAGGGCTGGCCAAGGATGTCCCCCCGTTTGCGCGATCTGACAAAGCTGCGGTCGTGATGCCACCCGTCAGTCAGGTCGCGGTTGCCGCGCCGGTATTGCCCCCTGCGCCGCTATCGGCGGTCGCAATCCCCGCGCCGACACCACCTTCTGTCGCCATGGAACATCCACTGCAACCTTCGACCAGTGCTGCGGTGGCCAAGCGGCCCGAGCTTGTTGTCCCCGCGATCAAATTGCAGGACCCCAAATCTGGCGCCATGGCCGGTGGTGGCCTGCCTGATACGCCAGTCGCCCTGTCGTCGGATACGGCATCTGTCAGCGGAACGTCACGGCCAGCAGATATCCAATCCGCGCCGGGCCTCGCCCGCCATGCAGCCCAGCAGTTGGCCGTCACCGTGACCCAAGCGGCCGGTCAGCCCACCGAAATCGCGCTCAATCCCGAAGAACTGGGGCGCGTCCGGATGAGCATGTCGATGACGGACGGCATCCTGATGCTGCAGATCAATGCCGAACGCCCCGAGACGACCGAGCTTTTGCGCCGCCATATCGACACGCTGGCACAGGAATTCCGCAACCTTGGCTATAGCGACATTTCTTTCGATTTCGGTGAAGGGCGGGCGCAGGACCAGGATGGTCACAAGGCAGGTCCTTTGGCCGACCATATTGATGAAACTGCCGAAAATCACACAACAGACCATGTCGTCGCGCGGTCAGCGCATGGCGGCCTTGACCTGCGCCTGTAAGGAGAGATGATGGATATCGCACAAGCCAACCGTCCTGTTGCATTTGATCTGCCTCCAACGCCGATTGCGCAACCCAGGATCAGTTCCGATTTCGAAACCTTTCTGCGGATGCTGACGGCCCAGATGAAAAATCAGGACCCTCTCAACCCGGTGGAATCGTCCGATTTTGCAACACAGCTTGCGACTTTCTCTGGTGTCGAGCAGGCCGTGCTGACAAATGACCTGCTGCGGGCGCTTTCGGCGCAGATGGGGGTTGCGGGCATGGCCGATCTGGCAAGCTGGGTCGGTAAGGAGGTGCGCGCGCCCGCACCCGCCTACTTTGATGGTGCGCCTGTTACACTGCACCCCAATCCCATGGCGATTGCCAACGCCGGTGAAATCATCGTGCGCGATGCCGGCGGTGCAGTTGTCCAGCGTTTCGCGTCCCCCGCGACGACTGATCCGGTGCAATGGAACGGCATTGGCAGTAACGGAGTAAGGTTGCCGAATGGTGTCTATAGTTTCGCCTTCGCAAGCCTGAACGATGGCCAGCTTTTGGGTGAGGCACCTGTCGAAACATACAACAAGGTGACCGAGGTGCGGTCCGATGCCGGTCAGGCTAGCCTGATCGTCATCGGCGGCATCACCATTCCGGCACGCGACGTCAAAGCGCTGCGAGCCTCGCCATAAGGCTTTGGACGGCAGCACTATGCGCCGAACGGGCCATCGCCTGTTGCGCCCAGACTGAGGCAATGGCGCAGTCAAACCCCTGCCAAAGCGGTTGCCTTTGCTTGACGGTATGCGGTCTTGCGTGCTCGAGGTGGCGCGCGGCCAACTAACCGTGCCACCGCTCAGAAGGAATGTGTCGCGTCACGCAATTCTCGTGACCAGGATGGCGATGTGGTCCGGTGCCGCGCGCACGAAAGGACTGCCTTTCAGAAAGATCCCCGTGACCGCCATGCCGTTTACCCGAAACTCGGGCTGGCAGCAAAACTGGTGCGATCCTGGGGTTACCCGAACTGGCGGCACCGTTTTGCGAAACCTCGGACCACTGCCTTGCTATTTCTCTTCGTGGGCAAAAGGTTGTGGCATCGGGATCAAGCAAGACCACATCGCGGCTGGGCAAGATGCAGGTCGAGCGAACGCCCGCGTCACATGATCTGGCCAAGCCACATCGCGCCGCCAACCAACACTCCTCCCAGCGCCATCCACGACAGGCGTGCGATACGGCGTTGCGGCTTCGGTTCTGGCGGGGGGTTGTTCAGGCGGATCAGTGCCTGTTCGGCAAGGCGCGGCAGTTGGGGACCAAAGCGCGACAGGATCATCGCCGTGCGGCCAAGGTCGCGCAGCAGCGCCTTGGGCCCGATGCTTTGTTTGATGTAATCCTCGACCACAGGCTTCGCGACTTCCCAGATGTTCATGCGCAGGTCCAAAGACCGCGCCACACCTTCGACCACGACCATCGTGCGTTGCAGGTGGATCAGCTCTGTGCGGGTTTCCATGCCGAACCTTTCGGTCACCTCGAACAGATAGGACAAGAGCCGCGCCATCGAAATGCGGCTGGCATCCATGCCAAAAATCGGTTCACCCACCGCGCGCAAGGCGCGGGCGAATTCATCGACATCGCGGTTTGCAGGGACATAGCCCGCCTCGAAATGGACTTCGGCCACACGCTGGTAATCCTTGCGGATGAACCCGAACAGGATCTCGGCATAGACGCGGCGGGTGTATTCGTCGATCCGGCCCATGATTCCGAAATCATAGGCGATGATATCGCCATTCGCGCTGACCTTCAGGTTGCCCTGATGCATGTCGCCGTGGAAATAGCCGTCGCGCAAAGCATGGTTCAGGAACAGTCCCAGCACACGGTTCGCCAGCACGCGCCGGTCGTGGCCTGCGGCATCCAGCGCCGGATTGTCGCCGATGTTGGTGCCTTCGGCCCAATCAAGCGTCATCACCCGCCGCCCCGACAGGTGCCAGCGCACCTGCGGCACGGTAAAACCGGCATCATCCTTTGTGTTGGCGGCGAATTCCGCTGCGGCAGAGCTTTCGAGCCGCAGGTCAAGTTCGCCCATGACCACGCCTTCGAAATGCGCGATCACATCCATCGGGCGCAACCGGCGCGACGATGGCGACAGAACCTCGATCGTGCGGGCGACGAAATAGAAGGCGTCGATGTCGCGGCGAAACGCGCGTTCGATTCCGGGGCGCAGGATCTTGACGGCGACAGCCTCGCCCGTGTCGGCAAGATGCGCTTTGTGGACCTGCGCCAGCGATGCGGCGGCGACAGGGGCGGAAAAGGTGGAAAACAGCTTTTCCACGGGCATTCCCAGCTCTCGCTGGATTTCGGCCTTGGCCTCGGCCATCGAAAAGGGCGGCATCTTGTCCTGCAACACGCGCAGCTGCACGGCCATGTCGTCGCCGACGACATCGGGACGGGTCGACAGGATTTGCCCGAATTTGATGTAGGCGGGGCCAAGGGCCGTCAGCGCGCGGGGCGCGGGCGGCATCAAAGGGTCGCCCTTGTAGCCCAGCCATTGAAACGGCCAGACCAGCGTTCGCAGCGCGATACGTGGCACAGGGCCCACGTCGAAGGCGTCCAAAATCACCTTCATCGCGCCTGTGCGTTCCAGCGTCGCCCCGGTGCGGATCAGCCGGATGATGTTGTGAGGTCCACGCACCCTAGAGTTTCCACCCCGAATGCAGGGCGGCCACACCCATCGTCAGGTTGCGATACTTCGCATTGCCGAAGCCCGCGTCGCGGACCATGCCAAGGAACGTGTCCTGATCGGGGAATTGCCGGATCGATTCGACCAGATATTGGTAACTGTCACGGTCGCCCGCGATGATCTGGCCCATGCGCGGGATCACGTTGAAGGAATAGGCGTCATAGGCGGCCTGCAACATCGGGTTGGGGATCTGGCTGAATTCCAGCACCATCAGCCGCCCGCCGGGTTTGAGCACGCGAAACGCCTCGGCCAATGCGTCCTGCGGGCGGGTCACGTTCCGGATGCCGAAGGAAATTGTGTAGACGTCGAATGTGTTCGCCTCGAACGGCAGCGCCATCGCATCGCCCACCACCCAGTCAAGGCTGTCGGAAAGGCGTGCAGCCTCGGCGCGTTTGCGGCCTTCGACCAGCATGGATTCGGTCAGATCAAGCACGGTCGCATGCCCGCGCCCTGCGCGTTTGAGGAACCGGAACGACACATCGCCGGTCCCGCCTGCGACATCCAGCAACCGCTGGCCGGGCCGCGGGGCCAGCCAGTCCATCATCGCGTCTTTCCAGATCCGGTGAATCCCGCCGGACATCACGTCGTTCATGATGTCGTATTTGCTGGCGACAGAGGAAAACACGCCCTGCACACGGCCTGCCTTTTCATCTTCGCGGACGGTGTCGAAACCGAAATGGGTCGTCTTGTCTGTATCGTCGGTCATCGGGGCTTGTGGTCCTTTGCGCTCGTCCCAACTATAGGGCGCAGAGAGAGGCTTACAACGCCGACCCGCCGATAGAAAGTGCGCCATGCCCGAATTGCCCGAGGTCGAAACCGTCAAGGCCGGAATAGCCCCCGTCATGACAGGGCAGATGATTGCGCTGGCCGAGGTGAACCGGCCCGATCTGCGCTGGCCTTTCCCCGAGAACATGGCAGGCAGGCTGACGGGGCGGCGCGTGCTGGGTCTGCGGCGGCGGTCAAAATACATTCTTGTCGATCTCGACAGCGGCGAGACGTTGCTGATCCATCTGGGCATGTCTGGGCGGATGCTGGTGTCGGGGGCGGCGCAGGGCGCGTTCTATCACCCCCATCCCGCACCCGCGAAACACGACCACGTTGTGTTGCACATGGACGGCGGCGCGCGCATCACCTTCAACGATGCCCGCCGCTTTGGTGCGATGGACCTGATGCCGACGGCGGCGCAGGACGATCACTGGCTGATCCGCGATCTGGGGCCGGAGCCTTTGGGCAATGCGTTCGACGAATCCTACCTGATCGCACGGCTGAAAGGGCGCAATACGCCGATCAAATCGGCCTTGCTCGACCAGCGGATCGTGGCGGGGCTGGGCAATATCTACGTCTGCGAGGTGCTGTTCCGCGCGGGAATCAACCCGCGGCGCAAGGCGGGCCAGATTGCTGCGCGGCGGGTCGCAACGCTTGTGCCGCTGATCCGCGATGTGTTGAACGAGGCGATCGCGGCGGGCGGATCGAGCCTGCGGGACTACCGGCAAAGCGATGGCGAACTGGGCTATTTCCAGCATGGATTTCAAGTCTATGACCGCGAAGGCGCCCCCTGCGTCACCCCCGATTGCGGCCAGCCGATCAGCCGAATCGTGCAGTCAGGCAGGTCATCTTTCTTTTGCGCGCAATGCCAAAGATAACTTGAACCATGCGCTGCCTTTGTTAAGCACTAGGGTCTGACCATCAGCAAAAGGACGGCAGCATGGCATTCGAGAACATCATCGTCGACACCCGCGACGACGTGGCGACCATCACGCTGAACCGGCCCGATGCGCTGAATGCGCTGAACGGCGATCTGCTGCGCGAGCTTTGTACAGCGCTGGAAGAGGCCGACGCCAGCGACAAGGTGCGCTGCATCATCATCACCGGATCGGACAAAGCCTTTGCCGCCGGTGCGGATATCGCTGAAATGGCGGACAAGACCTTTGTCGATCTCTACACTACGCGGTTCTTCGAGAATGAGACCGACCGGTTCAACCGCACACGCAAGCCGATCATCGCTGCTGTTGCGGGCTATGCGCTGGGCGGGGGATGCGAATTGGCGATGATGTGCGATTTCATCATCGCCGCCGATACCGCCAAATTCGGCCAGCCCGAGATCAACCTTGGCGTGATCGCGGGCCTTGGCGGCACGCAGCGCCTGACCCGTTTCGTGGGCAAGGCCAAGTCGATGGACATGCATCTGACAGGCCGTTTCATGGATGCTGCCGAGGCCGAACGCAGCGGGCTGGTCAGCCGCGTTGTCCCTGCCAAGGATCTTCTGGCCGAGGCGCGTAAATCCGCGGGCAAGATCGCCGCAAAATCACAGATTGCGGCGATGGCCGCCAAGGATGCCGTCAACCGCGCCTATGAAACCACGCTGGCCGAAGGGCTGCAGTACGAACGACGTCTGTTCCAGTCCATGTTCGCCACCGACGACCAGACCGAAGGCATGACCGCCTTTCTGGAAAAGCGCGAGGCGCAGTTCCGCGACCGCTAAGATTTCGGGTTTCCTTCGGGGAAAAACTGCACTAAGGCGGACCCCACATGCGCGAGAGGCCCGCCTAGGCCAGAATCACCGGTACTGAACCCGGTCGGGGCTTTTTGCGCTTAACAGATCAATTTGACCCGACGAAGGGAAAGACCCATGGCAAACTCACCACAGTCCAAAAAGCGGGCCCGTCAGAACGACGCCCGTTTCCAGGTTAACAAGATGCGCCGTTCGCGTATCCGCACGTTCCTGCGCAAAGTCGAAGAGGCGATCACCTCTGGCGATCAAGCCGCAGCGATCGCAGCCCTGCGCGCCGCCCAGCCCGAGCTGATGCGCGGCGTGACCAAAGGCGTTGTGCATAAGAACACCGCCGCCCGGAAAATGTCGCGCCTGTCCGCCCGCGTGAAAGCGATCGGCTGAGCCACCGGCGACAACCGGCCGGATTCGACAAAGACGCGTCCTTTTGGGGCGCGTCTTTTTTTGTGCAAGTGTTGCAGCCCTGCCGAGATTTCGGCGCAAAACAAAGGCCCCGAAGATTCTTTTCGGGCAAAGTCAGAGTCAAGCGCGTTGTTGTGTTGAAGCAGCCCCAAACCCCTTGCTAGCTTGATGCTGCGATTCACATCGTTCCGGGGGGACATGGGGGGATCGGTCCGGTTTGACATGTTGAAACCTGCCTTTGCGGGGGACTTGTCGGGCATCACGGGATCGGGCTCCATGCAAATGTGACAGGGAAAACTGCGCAAGCAGGGGCGCCCGACATTTGTGTCTGCTTGGACGCCAAGGTCTGCTCCTTGGTGTCTGTGGCTGTCATGTCACCGTTCGTCTGCCGTTTTGGCCGCGACCTCCTGTCGTTGCCGTGAATGGACCGTAGTTTGGCAAAGCGTCTTCCGGCCGGAGAGGGACACTCCGGGCTGTGTGATCGCTGTTGTCGGGTGCGATGTGTGACCGCGTGAAGGTGTGCGGCTCTGCGGTGGGGTTGTGCGGGGTTTAGGGTAAAGAAGAGAATGACGAACGATATCTGGGCAAAGGTGCTGCTTTCACTGAAAGGGGCCCTTGGGGTCAACAATTTTTCCAACTGGATCGAACCTCTCGAGTTTTCCCGACTGGCGGATGGTGTCGCCGTTTTTCATGTCCCCACCAATTTCATCGGCAACTATGTGTCCCAGAATTTCGGCGACCAGATCATCTATCATCTGGGCCAGCAGGGCGAAGACGTGCAACGCCTGCAGTTCAAGGTGCCTGCCATGGCGCAGGCCGCGCCGAAACCCGCGCCCAAGCCTGCGACGCGGACTGTCGGCGTTGACGAAATCTCCGGCTCTCCGCTGGATGCGCGGTTTACGTTTGACACTTTTGTCGTGGGCAAGCCCAACGAACTGGCTCATGCCGCTGCGCGCCGTGTCGCCGATGGCGGGCCTGTGACCTTTAACCCGCTGTTTCTTTATGGCGGGGTCGGTCTGGGCAAGACGCACCTGATGCACGCGATCGCGCATGAATTGCAGCGCCGGTCGCCGGAACTGAACGTGCTGTATCTGTCCGCCGAACAATTCATGTACCGGTTCATCACCGCGCTGCGCGAACGCAAGATGATGGATTTCAAGCAGTTGTTCCGGTCCGTCGATGTGCTGATGGTCGATGACGTGCAGTTTATCGCGGGCAAAGACAGCACGCAGGAAGAATTCTTCCACACCTTCAACGCGCTGGTGGACGGCCAAAAACAGATTATCATTTCCGCCGACCGCGCCCCGGGCGAGATCAAGGACCTTGAGGACCGTATCCGGTCGCGCCTGCAATGCGGGCTGGTCGTCGACCTGCACCCGACCGATTACGAACTGCGCCTTGGTATCCTGCAGTCCAAGGTCGATGCATTTTCGGCGCAATACCCCGGTCTGGCGGTTGCCCCGGGTGTGCTCGAATTTCTGGCGCATCGCATCTCGACAAACGTCCGTGTTCTTGAGGGCGCGTTGACCCGTCTTTTTGCTTTCGCCTCGCTTGTCGGGCGCGAAATCAATCTGGAACTGACACAGGATTGCCTGTCCGACATTCTCAAGGCGTCGGATCGCAAGGTCACGGTCGAGGAAATCCAGCGCAAGGTGTCCGAACATTACAACATCCGCCTGTCCGACATGATCGGCCCAAAGCGCGTGCGCAACTATGCCCGCCCGCGCCAGATGGCGATGTATCTGGCCAAGCAGATGACCAACCGGTCCCTGCCGGAAATCGGGCGGCGGTTCGGTGGGCGCGACCACACGACGGTCATGCACGGCGTGCGCAAGATCGAGGAACTCAAACAGCTGGACAGCCAGATCGCGGATGATCTGGAGCTGCTGCGCCGCGCACTGGAAGCATAGCCGCGCTTGACGCTGGGCCTTGCATCAGAAACAAAACACTTGAGGCCGCGCCGGAATGCAGTAGATTTCGCGTCCCGGCCACGTCCGGCAACAAGATAGGCGGAGATTGGGACATGAAATTCAGCATCGAACGCGCGGTATTGCTCAAGGCGGTCGCGCAGGCCCAATCCGTCGTGGAACGGCGCAACACGATCCCGATCCTTGCCAACGTCCTGATTGAGGCGCTGGGCGATGAGGTGCATTTCCGCGCCACCGACCTTGATATCGAAATCGTTGACAAGGCTCCCGCCAAGGTTGAACGCGCGGGTGCAACAACCGTGTCGGCCGTGACCCTGAACGAGATCGTGCGCAAACTGCCCGATGGTGCGCTGGTCACCCTGACCGAGGAAAGCGCCACAGGCCGCCTGACGATCGAGGCGGGGCGGTCCAACTTTTCGCTCGCGACGCTGCCCAAGGAAGATTTCCCTGTGATGGCCTCGTCCGATTACGCGGCGAATTTTTCGGCCAAGGCACCCGTGCTGCGGCGTCTGTTCGACAAATCCAAATTCGCGATCTCGACGGAAGAAACGCGGTATTACCTCAACGGCGTCTACATGCACGTTGCCGATGGCGAAAACGGCAAGGTGCTGCGCTGTGTGGCGACAGACGGTCACCGTCTGGCACGGATCGATGCGGAACTGCCGATGGGTGCCGAAAGCATGGCCGGCGTGATCGTGCCGCGCAAGACCGTGGGCGAATTGCGCAAGCTGCTGGACGATGACGACATGAAGATTGCCGTGTCGGTCTCCGAAACCAAGATCCGCTTTGCCACGCCCGATATCACCCTGACGTCCAAGGTGATCGACGGCACCTTCCCCGATTACACCCGCGTTATACCGCAGGGCAACACCCGCAGGCTCGAAGTCGATGCCAGCGAATTCGCCCGCGCCGTGGACCGTGTAGCGACCGTGTCGTCGGAACGGTCGCGCGCCGTGAAGCTGTCGCTGGACGAGGACCGGCTGATCCTGTCGGTCAATTCGCCGGATTCTGGTGCCGCCGAGGAAGAACTGGCCGTCGCCTATTCCGACGAACGGCTGGAAATCGGGTTCAACGCGAAATACCTGCTCGAAATCGCAAGCCAGGTTGACCGCGAGAACGCCGTTTTCATGTTCAATTCCTCGGGCGATCCGACGCTGATGCGCGAAGGCAACGACATGTCGGCGATCTATGTCGTCATGCCGATGCGCGTGTGACGGGGCAAAACACGGCTGGCGGCATGACCCGGCGGTGCCTATGACCGGGCTTGCCCTTTCGCAACTCACCCTGTCGCATTTCCGGTCGCATAAACGGGCGGTGCTGGACCTCGATCCGCGCCCGCTGGCGATCTACGGGCCGAACGGCGCAGGCAAGACCAACATCCTTGAGGCTGTGTCGCTGTTGTCGCCGGGGCGCGGGTTGCGCCGTGCGGGGGCCGACGATCTGGCGCGCCGGCCAGAGGCGCTGGGCTGGAAGATCACCGGCCTCCTGCAATCGCTGTATCAGGTCCATGAAATCGAAACCTGGGCCGAAACAGGCCAGCCGCGCCAGTTGCGCATCGACGGCAAGACAGCGCCACAGGTCGCCTTGGGCCGGATCGCGCGGGTGCTGTGGCTGGTGCCCGCGATGGACCGGCTGTGGATCGAAGGGGCGGACGGGCGGCGGCGCTTTCTTGACCGCGCGACGCTAAGTTTTGAGCCCAGCCATGCCGATTCCGTCCTGACCTATGAAAAGGCGATGCGCGAACGCAACCGCCTGCTCAAAGACATGGTGCGCGACCCGCATTGGTATGCCGCGATCGAAGGCCAGATGGCCGAGGCCGCAAGCCAGATCACCGCGAACCGCACGCAGGCCATTGCGGCGCTGACGGCGGCACAGGCCGAGGCGGTCAGCGCCTTTCCCACCGCGCTGCTGTCACTGACCTATGCGGACCCGCTGCCTGATGATCTGCAATCCGCATTGGCCGATCATCGCAGCCGCGACATGGCGGCGGGGCGCACGTTGCTGGGGCCGCACCGCGCCGATCTTGACGCCGTCTTTGCCGACAAGAACGTGCCCGCCCGCGACTGTTCCACCGGAGAGCAGAAAGCCCTGCTGATTAGCCTGATCCTCGCCAATGCGCGCGCGCTGGCGCAGGATTTCGGCGCGCCGCCGATCCTTTTGCTGGACGAGGTCGCAGCCCATCTTGACGCCACCCGCCGCGCAGCACTTTATGACGAAATCTGCGCGCTGGGCGCACAGGCGTTCATGACAGGCACGGGGCCTGAACTGTTCGCCGAACTGGGGTCCCGCGCGCAATACGCCGAAGTCACCGAAACGCACGGCCAGTCGGCAGTGGAGCGCAAAGACGCAATATGACCGTTACCGCCTCGGGCCTTGTGCTGTATGCCGGTGCCTTGCTGATCCTGTTCGTCACACCCGGTCCGGTCTGGGTCGCGCTGCTGGCGCGGTCGCTATCGGGCGGGTTTCCGGCCGCCTGGCCCTTGGCTGTTGGAGTAGCGTTGGGCGATATCTTCTGGCCGCTTGTCGCAATCCTAGGCGTGACATGGCTGGTCTCTGCCTTTGCCGAGGTCATGCTGGTCATGAAATGGATCGCCGTAGCCGTGTTCATCGTCATGGGGGTCGGGCTGATCCGGTCGGGGGGGCACACGCTGCGCGCGGACAGCCGCCTGACACGTCCGGGGCGCTGGGCGGGGTTTGTTGCAGGCGTCGCGGTGATCCTTGGCAACCCCAAGGCGGTGCTGTTCTACATGGGCGTGCTGCCGGGGTTTTTCGATCTGACGCGGGTCACGGTGGCAGACATCGTCGCGATCTGCACGCTGAGTTTCGTGATCCCGCTTGTCGGCAATCTGCTGCTGGCGGGGTTCATCGGGCGGATGCGCGGCGCGCTGAAATCGCCTGAAACGCTGCGCCGGATCAATCTCGTGGCGGGCTGGCTGTTGATCGCTGTCGGGATCGTTATTGCTGTGACCTGACCGGCCCAAGCCAAGCCACCAGATAGGGCAATAGCCTGTCGGTCGTGGAAACGCTGTTGTGCAAGGCACAAAACCGCAGGGCGATCACCTGAATCATGAATGCCTGTATCCCCTCGGCCAGCAGGCCAGGATCGACATCGCCGCGGATCTGGTCTGGTGGCATCGCGACCAGCCAGCGGGCGTAGAGATGCACTTGCTTTAGAAAATTGACGGAAATCTTCTCTGTTGTTTCGATGGCGGCTGCGCCTGAAAACCGCAGCACTACGTCGAATACGATGCGGTCCTGCCCGATATAATCCATCAGCGGGATGATCGCTTGCGCGAGCTCCGCAATCGTCTGGGGTGGGGGCGCATCGTCAATCTTTTGCAAGACGGCGTCCATTTCCTGCCCGATGAGCAGGGCCATCAAACGGTCCTTGTCTTCGAAATGGGCAAAGAAAGTGCCCTTGGCGACCTTCGCGCGGGCCACGATGTCTTCTACCCGCAACGCGCCAAAGCCGTTCTCAGCCACGATATCGCAGGCCGCAGCGATGAGGCTGTTGCGTGTCACGGTCCGGCGTTTCTGGGGGCTTCGGGTCTGCATGTGCTGAAGATAGCTATTTTTTGACCAAGGTCAAATTCCTGTATTGACCGCGGTCAATTTAGGGGGTTATGAAATTGACTATGGTCATTTTAAGGAGATTCCCGTGAATACGAAACGCATCCTTGTCCTGAACGGGCACCCCGGCGACACGTCGCTGTCCCGCCAATTTGCAGATACCTATGCCAGTGCAGCCCGACGGGCCGGCCACGATGTGCGCATCCACCATCTTCCCGAAATGGGGTTTGATATGGATTTCGGTCGCGGGGATTATCATCAGTTCAAACCGCTGGAGCCAGTGCTCGAAACCTTCCTGTCCGATCTGGAATGGGCCGGTCATTTTGTCATCACCACGCCGATGTGGTGGGGTGGGCTGCCTGCCAAACTGAAGGGGCTGTTCGACCGCGCATTCCTGCCCGGCCGGACCTTTGACACGAAGGTCAAGAAACTGGGGATGCCCGCGCCGATGCTGACCGGCAAGACCGCCCGCGTGATCATGACATCCGACACGCCGATGTGGTTTGAAAGACTGGTCTACAAGCGCGCGTTCATGCACCAGCTCAGCGGTCAGATTCTTGGCTTTGTCGGGATCAAGCCGACGCGCTACAGCTATTTTTCTGGAGCCAGCGACGCCAAGCCAGCAAAGGTGAACCACTGGTTGCGGACGGTCGAAAACATCGGACAAAAGGCGGCATAGGTGCCGTCGCCGTGGGGCAGGCGAAACCCACAAAATATGGTGCCATTCGCGTGACATCCCCGCACATTCCGCATATATTTTGCGGGTAGATGAACAGGACTGACCCAATGGCCGATGACGACAAAAAACAAGAAGAATATGGTGCGGATTCGATCAAGGTTCTCAAAGGGTTAGAGGCTGTTCGCAAGCGTCCCGGCATGTATATCGGTGACACTGACGACGGGTCCGGTCTGCACCACATGGTCTATGAGGTCGTGGACAACGGCATTGACGAGGCTTTGGCCGGTCATGCCGACCATGTCTATGTGCGGATCAACGCCGACAGCTCTGTCACTGTGGGTGATAACGGGCGCGGTATTCCTGTCGGTATCCACGAAGGCGAAGGCGTTTCTGCAGCCGAGGTCATCATGACCCAGCTGCACGCAGGCGGCAAATTCGACAGCAATTCCTACAAGGTCTCGGGCGGTCTGCATGGCGTGGGCGTGTCGGTTGTGAACGCCCTGTCCGATTTTCTGGAACTGCGCATCTGGCGCGAGGGCAAGGAACATTACGCCCGTTTTGAAGGCGGCTTTACAGTGGAATCCCTGCGTGTGGTTGGTGATGCGGGTGGCCGCAAAGGGACAGAGGTGACGTTCCTTGCCGCGTTGGCGACCTTCAGCAACCGCGATTTCGATTTCCACATTCTGGAAAAGCGCCTGCGCGAACTGGCGTTCCTGAACTCCGGCGTGCGGATCATATTGGAAGATTTGCGCCCTGCCGAGCCTTTGCGCAACGAATTGTTCTATGAAGGCGGCGTGCGCGAATTCGTCAAATATCTGGACCGCTCGAAAACCCCGCTGATGGAAACGCCGATCTATGTGGTGGGCGAACGCGACGACATCGGGGTCGAGGTCGCGATGTGGTGGAACGACAGCTATAACGAAATGGTGCTGCCCTTCACCAACAATATCCCCCAGCGCGATGGCGGCACGCATCTGGCGGGTTTCCGTGGTGCGCTGACCCGCGCGATCATCAAATACGCGACCGAAACCGGCATCACCAAAAAGGAAAAGATCGCCCTGACAGGCGACGACGCCCGCGAAGGGCTGACCTGTGTCTTGTCGGTCAAGGTGCCCGATCCGAAGTTTTCCAGCCAGACCAAGGATAAACTGGTCAGCTCCGAAGTGCGCCCTGCCGTCGAAAACCTGATGGGCGAAAAGCTGAACGAATGGTTTGAGGAAAACCCTGCGACCGCGAAATCCATCATCTCCAAGATCGTCGAGGCCGCCGCTGCCCGTGAAGCCGCTCGCAAGGCCCGCGAGATCCGCCGCAAATCGGCGATGGATGTCAATTTCAACGCCTCAAAGCTCAAGGATTGTTCTGAAAAAGACCCGTCCAAGACCGAAGTCTTTTTGGTCGAGGGTGACAGCGCCGGTGGGTCCGCCCAAACAGGCCGCGACCGTGGCACGCAGGCGATCCTGCCGCTGAAGGGCAAGATCCTGAACGTGGAACGCGCGCGGTTTGACCGGATGCTGGGGTCTCAGGAAATCGGCAACCTTGTCATGGCGCTGGGCACCGGCATTGGACGCGATGAATTCAACATCGACAAGCTGCGCTATCACAAAGTCATCATCATGACCGACGCCGACGTCGATGGCGCGCATATCCGTACGCTGTTGCTGACCTTCTTCTTCCGGCAGATGCCCGAACTGATCGAAGGCGGGCATCTCTACATCGCGCAGCCGCCGCTGTATAAGGTCACCCGTGGCCGGTCCGAGGTCTATCTGAAAGATCAGGCCGCGATGGACGAATACCTGATCGAACAGGGGATCGAGGCCGCGATGCTGCGCCAAGGCAATGGCGAGGAAATCGCCGGTGCCGACCTGCGCCGCATCGTCGAAGAAGCCCGCCAGCTCAAACGCGTGCTGGAGGCGTTTCCGACCCATTACCCCCGCCACATCCTTGAACAGGCGGCCATCGCAGGCGCATTTGTGCCCGGCGTTGTGGAAAACGACCTGCAAGGCACCGCAGACCGCGTGGCGCAGCGCCTTGACCTGATTGCGCTGGAATGGGAACGCGGCTGGCAAGGCCGGATCACGCAGGACAAAGGCATGCGTCTGGCCCGTATCCTGCGCGGCGTGGAAGAGGTGCGCACGCTGGATGGCACCATGCTCCGCTCAGGCGAGGCGCGGCGCACAGGGACCTTCACCCAAAGCCTGCAGGATGTGTACAACCTGCCCGCGACGCTGGTCCGCAAGGACCGCAGCCAGCTGATTCATGGCCCGCTGGACCTGTTGCGCGCCATTCTCGAAGAAGGCGAAAAGGGTCTGTCGTTGCAACGCTACAAAGGTTTGGGCGAGATGAACCCCGACCAGTTGTGGGAAACCACGCTCGACCCAGATGCGCGCACGCTGTTGCAGGTCAAGGTCGAGGATGTGGCCGAGGCCGATGATCTGTTCACCAAGCTGATGGGCGATGTGGTCGAACCGCGGCGCGAGTTTATCCAGACCAATGCGCTGAACGTCGAGAATCTGGACTTTTAGTGTGGCGGGGTGAACCCCGCCCTACGGTCTGCACATTGAGGTAGGTCGGGGTTAACCCCGACCCACCGCCTTCAAAGCAAACGCATAGGACCGCGCCGCATCCTCGAGCGCGGCGAACCGCCCCGTCTTGCCGAAATGCCCCGAGGACATGTTGGTTTTCAACAGCAGGATATTGTCATCCGTCTTGGTGATCCGCAGCTTGGCGACCCATTTCGCCGGTTCCCAATAGGTCACGCGCGGGTCGGACACGCCTGCTGTCACCAGCATCGCAGGGTAATTCTGTGCGGTGACATTGTCATAGGGCGAATAGGCGCGGATATCGTCAAAGGCGGTTTTGCTTTCGATCGGATTGCCCCATTGCGACCATTCGCCGGGGGTCAAGGGCAGTGTGTCGTCAAGGATCGTGGTCAGCACATCGACAAAAGGCACGTCGGCGATGATGCCGGCCCAAAGGTCGGGGCGCATGTTGACCACCGCACCGACCAGCAGCCCGCCTGCAGACCCGCCTTGCGCGACGATCCGGCCTTTGCCGGTGTAGCCTTCGGCGATCAACGCCTCGGCGGCACCGATGAAATCGTGGAAGGTGTTGACCTTGCGCCCGAATTTCGCGTCCTCATACCACGCGCGGCCCTTCTCTTCGCCGCCGCGCACATGCGCGATAGCGTAGACGAACCCGCGATCCACCAGCGACAGGCGGTTGGCGGAAAAGCCTGCGGGCATGGAGGCCCCGTAAGAGCCGTAGCCATAAAGCAGGCAAGGTGCTGTGCTATCCAGTTTGGTCGTCGCACGGTGCAGGATTGTGACCGGCACCAGCGCGCCGTCATGCGATCGCGCCATGATCCGGCGGGTGACGTAATCGGCAGGTTCGTGGCCGCTGGGCAGTTCGGTCTGTTTCATCAGAACGCGATTACCTGTGGCCAGATCAAAATCGAACACCTGTGACGGCGTGGTTGGCGATGAGTAGGTAAAGCGGAACATATCCGTTTCATATTCCGCACTCGGGTCGGCCCCCAGCGCATAGGCTTCTTCGTCAAAGGCGATGCTTTGCATAGCACCCGTAGGCCCCTGATAGCAGATGCGCGGCAGCGCGTTTTCGCGTTCCACCCAGATCAGCCAGTCGTGATAAGCGGCCAGCCCGATCACCATGCGCCCCGCGCGGTAGGGCACCAGATCGACCCAATGCGCGCGCTGTGGCGTGGCGATGGGGGCGGTGACAATCTTGAAATCCACCGCGCCGTCGGCGTTGGTCAGGATGACGAAGTGATCGCCCTGATGGTCGATCTCGTATTCCAGACCTTCGGTGCGCGCCTCTATCAGTCGGGGCGCGGCATCTGGCGTGGCAGTGGGGATCACCCAAACCTCGTTCTCGTCGTTCATCCCGGTCGCGATCTGGACATAGGCCCCCGACCGCATCCGGCTGACGCCCACGAAATAGCGGGGGTCTTTTTCTTCATAGACCAGCACGTCATCCGCCGGATCGCTGCCGATGGTGTGGCGGAATACCTTGTTCGGGCGGTGCTGGGCATCAACGCGGACATAGAACAGCGTGCGTTCATCCGCCCATGCAACAGACCCCACATCCGCGATCAGCGTGGCGCTGTCCTGCCCGGTGGCGGTATCGCGCAGGCGCAGGGTAAAGAATTCCGAACCCGTGGTATCGGCCTGCCACGCCAGCAACCCGTGGTCGGGCGAGGATGCGACCGCACCCAGATCAAAGTATTCATGCGCCGCCGCCTCGACGTTCACGTCAAGCAGCACGACCTCGTCGCCGCCATCGCGGGCGGTGCGGATATAGACGGGGTGTTCGGCCCCTTCGCTGTAGCGCCGGACATAGGCATAAGCGCCGTTCTTGCGCGGAACAGACGTGTCGTCTTCCTTGATCCGGCCCCGCATTTCCGCGATCAGCGTGGCTTGCAGGTCGGCAGTGTCGGCCATGGCGGTGTCGTAATAGGCATTCTCGGCGCGCAGGTAATCCGCGATATCGGCGGGCAGTTTCGCGGGATCGCGCATCGCCTCTTGCCAGTTGTCCGCGCGCAGCCATGCGAAATCGTCGTGCAGGGTGACGCCATGCACGGTCGCTGTCGTCGGGCGTTTGTCCGCCAAGGGGGCGTCGGGCAAATGTTTGAACATCAAGGCTTCCAATCAAAGGGTGCGTTTGCGGATCACGGCAAAAACAAGGGGTGCAACAGCGATCACCAGCGTGATGCGGATGACGTGGATGACAGAGACATAGGTCGCATCCTGCCCCATCGCGAGGGTCAGCAGCGACATTTCCGTCAGCCCGCCCGGCGCATAGGCCAGAAACGCCTGCGCCAGCGGCATGCCGTCCGCCAGCACAATCACCTCGGCAAAGGCGACGGCGATGGCCAGCATGATCCCCGAAGACAGCGCCGCGAGCCCCAGTTCGCGCCGCAGATCGGCCAGCTTTGCCCCGACAAAGCGGGTGCCGATCACGGTGCCGATGGTGACTTGGGCCGCGATGACAAACAGGCTGGGCGGCGGCACGGTGACAAGGGCCGTATAATGCGCGATCCCGCTCAGGATCATAGGCCCAAAGACGGGGGCAGCGGGCAGGCGCGCGATCTTGCCCAGCCATGCGCCCGCAACGGCGCAAAGGCCAAGCACGGCGTAATCGCGCAGGGTCAGCGCGTCGAGGGCTGTCCAACTGGTGTCATCCGTGCCACCTGCCGTGACCCCCAGCACCAGCCCGAAAAACAGCGCGACAAAGACGATCACGATCATCACCCGCGCGGCATGGGCAAGGGCGATCTGGCGTTCGCTGCCGCCAGCCTCCCCCCCCAGCAGGATCATCTCGTTCAAACCGCCGGGCATGGCGGCGTAATAGGCGGTGACGGGGTCATAGCCACCGACGCGGCGGTAGATCAGGAACGACACCCCCGCCGCCGCCAGCAGGAACGGCGGCAGCAGAAGCAGCGTGAGCACCCAAGTCGAGATCAGCCCGAACAGCTCTGCCGTGACACCCGACCCGAGCAAAACGCCGATCACCGGCACGACGATATTGCGCAATCCGCTTGGTCCCTTGACCGGCGCGCGCAGCATGGCGGCGGCGACATTGGCGATCATCGGCCCCAGCATCCACGGCAGCGGCAGGCCGATGAAATAGGCCACCACCCCGCCCGCCAGACCGATCAGCAGCGCCAGCGCTGTCTTGCGATCAAAGCCCGCCAATATGCCGGACCCCACGGTCCTTTGCCAAGGCGATTTGCTTTTGCCGTTCGCGGAAACGGGCCTTATCTGCTTCGGTCGTCTCGTCCACGCAGTGATGGCAACTGACGCCTTCTTCATAGGCGGGATGATTGCGGTCCTCGGGCAGCAGCGGGCGGCGGCAGCCGTGGCACAGGATATGCGGCCCCTCGGCCAGCCCGTGCCCGACGCTGACGCGCCCGTCAAAGACGAAACATTCGCCGTCCCATTTACTGGCGTCCTGCGGGACTTCTTCGAGATATTTCAGGATGCCGCCCTTGAGGTGATAGACCTCTTCCACCCCTTGGCCCATCAGATAGTTGGTGGATTTCTCGCAGCGGATGCCGCCGGTGCAGAACATCGCGATCCGCTTGTTGTGGAAACGGTGCTTGTTGGCTTCCCACCAAGCGGGGAATTCGCCGAAACTTTTGGTCTGCGGGTCGATTGCACCGTCGAAAGTGCCGATCGCCACCTCGTAATCGTTGCGCGTGTCGATGACGGCCACATCGGGGGCGCTGATCAGGTCGTTCCAGTCGGCGGGGTCGACGTAGTGGCCCACCCGCGACACGGGGTCGATGTCAGGCTGGCCCATGGTGACGATTTCACGCTTCAGCCGGACTTTCATGCGGTGGAACGGGGCGTCCGCGGCGGTGCTTTCCTTCCATTCCAGATCCGCACAGCCGGGCAAGGCGCGGATATGCGCGAGCACCGCGTCGATGCCCGCGCGGTCGCCGGCGATGGTGCCGTTGATCCCCTCGCCCGCCAGCAGCAGCGTGCCGCTGATCCCGCGCGCGCGGCACAGGTCCAGCAGCGGCCCGCGCAGGGCGGCGGGGTCGGCAAAGCGGGTAAAGTGGTAAAGGGCGGCGACGATGTACATAGGCCTTGGATTACGCCTGCCTGCCAAGGGGTTCAAGAGGGGGGGTTAAGAAGGACCCGCCGCCAGCGCCAGCCCGTCGGCGACGGCGGTAAACGCCTCGCTGCGTTCAAGGGTCGCCTGCGGGAAAAGACGGGTCATCGCGCCTTCGACGCCTTGCAGCAGGCTGGACCCGCCGACAAACACGATCTTGGCGATCCGGTCGGGGGCGATTCCGGCCTGCGCCAGCGTCTCGGCAGCACAGCCCCTGATCGCGGCGATATGGTCGGCAAGGGCTGCGTCCATCGCGGCCTTGGCGGTCGGTACCCAAAGATCGGCGGTGATAAAGCGCAAATCGATGCCGGTCTGGTCCATATCTGCGGCGTTCAGCCTGATCTTGGCAGCTTCCACCGCAAAGGCGATGTCATGGCCCAGTTCCATATCCAGCACGGTCTGCAACCGCGCGAACAGGGCGGGATCGACGCCGAGCTTTGCAAACCCCGCCGCCATGCGCCGGTTTTCGGGCGTATAGACGAAGGGAATCTTCTGCCATGTCGCCAGATCGTTGTAGATCGCATTGGGCGCCACATGCCGCCCGTCGCCGATGGCATTGATGATCTCGGCCCCGCGCCCCAAGAGCGGCATCACTTGCGCCACGGACAGCGCGCGGTCGAAATCGGTGCCGCCGACGCGCACGCCGTGGCTGGCGATGATCTGCGTGGCTGCACCGTCACGCGCGAAGATCGAAAAATCCGACGTACCCCCGCCGATATCGACGACCAGCCCCAATGCACCTTTGTCGAGCGGGCCCGCCGCCAGCGCCGCTGCCTCGGGTTCATACATGAAGGTCACATCGCGGAAACCGGCCAGCAGATAGGCCTCGCGCAGGTCAAGCTCGGCCTGCGTATCGCGGGCGGGGTCGGCGGAGTGAAACCGCACGGGGCGGCCTGACAAGGCGTCGTCATAGGTCTGGCCTGTCTCGGCCTGCGCCCTTTCGCGGATCATCGCCAGAAACCGCGCGACAACCTCCAGCAGGGTCAGGCGTTCATGCGCGATCATGCGCCGTTCGCGCAGCAATGGCGTGCCCAAGACCGATTTCAGCGCCCGCATGAAGCGGCCTTCGCGACCGTCGATCAAGGCGGTGTTGGCGGCGGACCCATAAAGCGTGACCTTGCGATCAGGGTCGAAAAACACCGATGTCGGCAGGGTCGTGCGTCCGGGTTCGACGGCGATCAGATGCGGACGACCCGCCGCCATCACACCCGCCGCTGTGTTCGACGTGCCGAAATCGATCCCGAGCGTTGCCATGCTGCCCCCTGCAAAGACGCTGCCGATAGGAAAATTGCGGCCTGTGCGCAAGCCCTCGGGTTTCGCTCGCAGCGAAACAATGGCAGATTGCGCACGAACCACAGGTTGCAGAGGACCCGCAGCATGACACACGCCCTGATCGTGATCGATGTCCAGAAAGACTTTTGCCCCGGCGGTGCGCTGGCTGTCTCCGGTGGGGACGAGGTGGTCGCAGGCATCAACGCGGCGATGACCGATTTCGACGTAGTCGTGCTGACACAGGATTGGCATCCGGCGGGGCATTCGTCTTTTGCGTCCAGCCATGACGCGGCACCGATGAGCATGATGGACATGCCCTATGGTCCGCAGGTTCTGTGGCCGGACCACTGCATCCAAGGGTCGCTTGGCGCGCAGTTCCATCCCGACCTGACGGTGGACCGCGCCGATCTGATCCTGCGCAAAGGGCACAATCCGGCCATCGACAGCTATTCCGCGTTCTTCGAAAACGACCGGACGACGCCCACGGGGCTGGAAGGTTACTTGCGTACGCGCGGCATCGACCGGATCACGCTGGTGGGGTTGGCCACGGATTTCTGCGTGGCCTATTCCGCGCTTGATGCGGCAAAGCTGGGGTTCGCCGTCACCGTGCGGATGGATCTGTGCCGTGCGATCGATTTCGATGGGTCCTTGGCGCGGGCCAAGGCGGATATGCAGGCCGCGGGCGTCGGTCTGCAATGACGGTCTCGATCATCATCCCGACCTACAACCGCCCCGCCTTGCTGCAGCGGGCGGTCTCATCAGCCTTGACTGCCTGCCCGCAGGATGGCGAGGTGTTCGTCATCGACGACAGGTCCGACACAGCCCAGACAGCCTTGGACGAGGTCACCGACCCGCGTCTGCGGATCACGACGAACACTGGCGACAAAGGTGCCGCAGGCGCGCGCAACCATGGGATCGCGCAGGCCAAGGGCGACATTGTGATGTTCCTTGACGATGACGACGTGATGGTCGCGGACTATCCGGCGCGGGTCGTGGCGGCGGCAAGGCACAGTGGGGCGGCTTGGGGTTTCGCAAGACGGGCCGAGATTGCACGGATCGGACAGGCGTTAGAAACGGCGCGACCTAGTCAGACGCCAGATATTGCGACCGGGATGGTACCGGACAATGTGCCGATCCTCACGCGCTTGCCGGCATTCAGCCAAGGATTCTGGATGCGACGGGAGGTTTTTGATGATCTTGGACCGATCTTTGCCGATCAGACGCTAGACGAGGACTCCGATTATTGCTTTCGACTTTATGGTCAGGGGCGCAGAGCATGGTTCGAGTCAGAGCCCGGTTGTATCTATAGCCGGAATTACCTTGTCCCTGAAAACACCGCGCCGCAACTGACCTGTGGCGGCGCGAAACGGATAGAATCGCAATGCCACTTGCGCACGTTCCAGCGCAACCAGCAGTATTTTGGCACGAGGTCGCCCGAGCGCTGGGCGCTGATCCGGCGCTGTCTGCGCTTTGCGGCATATCACGACGTTAGCGAGACGCCTCCTGAACTTTTGACGGGACTGAAACCCCTCGACTGGCGCATCCGCGCCTGGCTGTTCTGGCAGATGAAGAAGCATGGGAAGAACATCCACCAGCGCCGTGTCTCGCGTAAACTGGCGCGCAGCTAACCCTTGCCCTTGCGCGCCGGCCTTGGTCTAACACCCCAAACCTACAGGGGAACATCATGGTCGATATCGCCACCCGCGTCTGGAACCACAAATGGAAGATCGACCCGATCGTCCGCTCGCTGATCGACACGGATTTCTACAAGCTCTTGATGTGCCAGTCGGTGTTCCGCAACCACCCCGACACGCAGGTCACCTTCAGCCTCATCAACCGGACCAAATCCATCCGGCTGGCCGATCTGGTGGATGAAGGCGAATTGCGCGAACAGCTGGACCATATCCGCTCTCTCCGCCTGACGCGGGGCGAAAGCACGTGGCTGCGCGGCAATACCTTTTACGGCAAACGGCAGATGTTCACCCCCGCCTTCATGGAATGGTTCGAGAACCTGTCGCTGCCGCCCTATCACCTCGAAAAGATCGACGGGCAGTATGAACTGACGTTTGAGGGATCATGGCCCGAGGTCATGCTGTGGGAAATCCCCGCGCTGGCCGTTATCATGGAACTGCGCAGCCGTGCCGTGCTCAAAGGCATGGGGCGGTTCGAGCTGCAGGTGCTTTACGCCCGCGCCATGACGAAGCTGTGGGAAAAGGTCGAGGACCTGCGCCACATCCCCGACTTGCGGCTGGCGGATTTCGGCACGCGGCGGCGGCATTCCTATCTGTGGCAGGACTGGTGCGTGCAGGCGATGATGGAAGGGCTGGGCGACAATTTCACCGGCACCTCCAACTGCCGCATCGCCATGCAGCGCGAGATCGAGGCGATCGGCACCAATGCCCACGAACTGCCCATGGTCTATGCAGCCCTGGCCGACAGCGACGCAGCCCTGCGCCACGCGCCCTATGCGGTGCTGGCCGACTGGCAGGAGGAACACGACGGCAACCTGCGGATCATCCTGCCCGACACCTACGGGACCAAGGGGTTTCTGGACCGCGCCCCCGACTGGCTGGCGGGCTGGACGGGCATCCGCGTGGACAGCGGCGATCCGGCGGCGGGGGCCGAGACGGCGATCGCCTGGTGGCAGTCACGCGGAGAGGACCCGCGCCAGAAACTGGTGATCTTTTCCGATGGGCTGGACGTGGCCAAGATCATCGAACTGCACCAGCAATTCGCCGGACGGGTGCGGGTCAGCTTTGGCTGGGGGACGATGCTGACCAATGATTTCAAAGGCTTGGTGAAGGGCGACGCGCTGGCGCCGTTCAGCCTTGTCTGCAAGGCGGTGAGCGCCAACGGCCGGCCCACGGTCAAGCTGAGCGACAACCCCAACAAGGCGATGGGGCCTCTTGATGAGATCGCACGTTATAAGCGCGTGTTCGGGGTGGGGGAGCAGGAGCGGGTGGAGGTTGTGGTTTAAAGGCGGCAAAACGCTAGTCTTGCCGCCCCCCTTGATTACTCGTCGTCGACGAGGATCGGCCAAGCGCGCTTACCAAAGCGGCTTGCATACACCTTTTCCCCGGTTTTAGGGTCAGTCTTCCACGGACGGAAGATCCAACGCTTACCGGGAGGCGCGGGAGGGAATTTATGCCCCATGCCCGTATCTCCTTGATTCAGGATTATTGTTGATACGAAGCGCGATTTGTGAGAAACATGACTACCACATCAGTTTTCTGCCGCGCTTCGCGATGGATAAGCTACCAAGAAAGCCGATCCGAGAGGATCGGCTTTTTTCGTTCTCCCCTGTTAGCCTGCAATGCAGGGTAGCGTCGCTAACAGGGGCTATCTATTATAACGTTGTAACGCACTTCCATTCTCCTTAAATTAAATCGTCCAGTATATCATGGCTATCGCTGGCGCTGCCTGCGCTCTTACCAAGATACCAAAGGCCGTCCTTCTCGATGTAAAGCCCTTCCTTGAGGCCCTTACGAAGTTCTCCCCGAATGGTGGAGACTGCAATCATTTTTTCGAACTCTGTAACCGCGGCGCTTTCGATGTCCTGCGGTGACGAACCAAAAATCTCGTTTTCGGCTAACACTCGTTGCACGAGTTTGCGCGGTAATCCGCGTGGCGCGCGCTTACGATCATCATTTTCATCATGAGAGGTGTCCACTCTTCCAGATTTCGTAGTATTCCCCGAAAGCAATGACAGCATGTGCGACTTAGCGTGCTCCTCACCAGCTTCAAAGGCAGCCCTTAAGACCGTCTCAAGCCGCTTTTGCTCTGCCTGAATAATGTCCTCAATGCGCGACATGGCGAACCCCAATAACCCGTTATTGCAATAATGCCACAACGGCGAACACCCGTCAAGAGTGTAAGGCCGCGCTTATTTAGCGGCGCGCTAATTTACTTTAGGCGCGAACTTTGGCGGAAATCGGTGATTGCGATCTTATTTCAGCGAATCGCGCGCCTTGAGGTATGGCAGGTCTAGTCGAAGCGCAGATTTCGCACTTTTGCAGCGCAGTCCAAAGCTAACGCCATGCAGAAGAGCGCAAAACGCGTCCCCCCTCACTCATCCACCTTCCCCCGCATCGCCTTCACTTCCCCGCGCACCTTCTTCTCTTTCAGCCGCCGCTTGACCGACCCGTAGGTCGGTTTCGTGGCGACGCGGCGTTTGGGGACCACGGTGGCGGACAGGACCAGCTCGGCCAGCCTCTCGCGGGCGATGTCGCGGTTGCGGGCCTGGCTGCGGGTGTCCTGCACAAAGATCACGATGGCCCCGTCATTCGTCCAGCGCCGCCCCGCCAGCCGCCGCAGCCGCCGTTTCACCGGATCGGGCAGGTTGGGAGACCGTTCCGCCTCGAACCGCAATTCGACCGCGGTGGACACCTTGTTCACGTTCTGCCCGCCCGGACCCGACGCGCGGGCAAAGCTTTCCGTCAGCTCCCAATCGGCGATGGTGATCTGGTCGGTTATGCGCAGGGTCATGACGGGGCTCGTTCTATTTGGGGGTGCGGCCGCATTTGGTTGCGCCAAACGCTTACCCGCAGACGTCGAAAGCTACGCTTTCAACGGAAAAAGGGCTATCCGGTCTGGATAGCCCTTTCCTGAATGTCGGAGGTGGGTCGGTTAGGATCTCCACCTTGGGGTTAACTCAGCCAAGGGCTGCCTTAGCTGCGCGCCCCCCAAGTTGTCCCGCCACACGTCTCCAGAACTTCATGATGCACTGGATCACCTCCTTTCAAATGTTTCGATACTCTGAGGTTCGCACAGATTTGGTATATTTCAAGTAAAAATATACCACAGGTCGCGTTTATATTGACGCCCGCTGCAAACGCCCAACAATCAGGCGGAATGGCAACAGGGCCAGCAGCGCGATGGTCAGCTTGACCCCCCAATCCGCCACGGCGAGCGAGACCCAGAGCGGCACGAGCGGCCCTGCGTTCAGGAACGGCACGGCGTCCTGCGCCCAGATGACTTCATCCGCTGCCGCGGCAGACAGCCCGTTGAACGCCGCCGAAAACGCGATGGAGAAGAAGATCACCGTATCCACGGTGGACCCGACCAGCGTGCTGCCAAGCGGTGCTTTCCACCACGACCCGTCGCGCAGGCGGTTGAACACAGCGATATCCAGCATCTGCGCGACAAGAAAGGCGGTCGCCGACCCGATGGCGATGCGGATGGCGACAGCGGGGTATTCATACCCGTCGCCTTGCAGCATGATCTGGCTGCCGATCAGCGAACAGACGATCCCGACGACCAGCCCTGAAAACACGACCTTGCGCGCGGCTTGCGTGCCGTAGACGCGGTTCATCACATCGGTGACGAGGAAGGCCAGCGGATAGGTGAACGCCCCCCATGTCAGAAGGCCGTCAAGGATCAGGAATTGCACAAGGATGTTAGAGGCCACGACGATGGCGGCCATGGCGAGAACGCCGGGAAGGATGCGTGTCATTTGAATGTTTCCGTTTTGACAAGGGTGCGGCACTTGGCCCCCAAAGGGGACAGCGCGACCTAACGCCCGCCTGTCAGTCCGTCAACCGGTATTCCACGATCTCGGTCCGTTGAAAGGCGCGGAAGTTGTCGTCCGAGATCAGGGTCATCCGCAGGCCCTGATCGTCCTGCCAGATGCTGATCCCTTCGAGGTTGTCATGTGCGCGCACCCGCGTTTGCAGCACCAGCTCTTCATTGCCGCCGGTCATGTCGAACCGCCGCACTCTGCTGCGGAACCCGATGCCAAGGAAATCGCGTTCCAGCACATAAAGCCGCCCGTCCGGCCCGATATCCGCGCCGACCACCAGAAACGCGCCCCGACGGGGTATGTCGAAAGGCTGGTCCCAGAGGCCATCGGCCAGCCGGTAAACAGGGAAAGGCAGCGTCGCGGCGCCCGACCGTTCGGGGATGGTGTAAAGCGCGCCATGGCTGTCGATGGCCAAAGCTTCCAGCGATGCGTTTGCCTGCATCCCGTCAAACGCCGGTGTCGTCATTAGGTCCGACCCCGGCGCATCAATGACGGCAAAGCTGCGGATGCCGTGCATCCATTCAAAGGACACATAGATCGTCCCATCGGGGGCAATGGCTATCCCTTCGCTGTCGCTTTCGGCGCGGGTCAAGGCGCGCCCACCCGGACCTGTCATCGTGACGATGCGCCCCGCCGTGATGCCGGTGATCTGTCCGTCCGTTCGCGCGAAGTTGCCAGTGATGAACACCGCCCGGTCGCTGAGCGCGACAAAGCTTGCCCCGTCGTCGGACACCTCTATCGCGGAAAAGCCGCCAAAGCGCGGATCGTCCAGCGTCCAGTGATGGCTGCCGATCAACACTGCCTCTGACCGGGCAGGCAGGGCCAGCCAGAGGGCAGCCAGAAGATAAGTCAGGCGCAAGGCGGGATCATTTCACTGTGGCCGGCATAGCACCGACCATAGGTTTACAGGGTTAAGATCGCTTTACTGCAATCACTCGGCGTTCAAAACAGCCAGACACTGACCGGGCAAGCTCGCCATCGTCAGTTCGCCGCGGGGCGTGACGGGAGGGGCATTGGGATCGCGCGGGCGCGGCGGGGGCGGGTTGATGATGTTGTTCACCCATTCCTGCGCTTCGGCGCAGCCGTCACCGGGCGGTGGCGGGGCCTGATCGACGCAGGTCGCATCCCCTGCTGGGCAGTTCAGCCGGACGTGGAAATGATAGTGATGCCCGTACCAAGGCCGGACCTTGTTCAGCCAGCTGCGGTCGCCGGTGGCGTTGTTGCACATTTCGACCTTGGCCCCCGGAAACACGAAAATCCGTGCGGTGCGCGGGTCAGAGGCCGCGGCGCGGATCAGCGCCTCGTGCTGCGGGGTCCAGTCGCTGTTGACATAGGCACCATTGGCCCGCCGCATCGAGATCGACGAAATCGCCTCGCGCTCGGCGCGGGTCAGGTCCAGCCGCGTGGCGGGCAGCATCCAGATATCGGCATCAAGGCCGGTCTGGTGGCTGGCGTGGCCTGTCAGCATCGGCCCGCCGCGCGGCTGGCTGAGATCGCCGACATAAAGGCCGTTCCAGCCCGGCAAGGTCGCCGCAAACCGGCTGAGGTCCTGCACATAATCCACGGTGATCGGCTGCGCCCAGTTGCGGTTGCGCGACAGGCGCATCGCCTGCCATGTCGGGCCGGTTTCGGGCAGGGCGACCGCACCGGCCTGACAGCCTTGCGAATAGCCGCCCAAGGCTGCGGGCGATTGCGCGGTGGGGCGCGGGGCTGCGCCGAACAGCGCTTTTGCCACGCGGGTGTCACCTGCGTTCTGCATCACCTCGACCCGTGGTGCGGGGGTTTCATCCGGCTGGCAGGCGGCCAGCCCCATGCTCAGGATGAGTGCTGCGGCAATGCGGACCATGCGTCACGATCTCCGTTCTTGTTGACATAGCGTAGCAAGAAAAGCCCGATCATGAAAAGGAAGATTATCGGCAAAAAGCCCAATTGGTTGCTGCCCGTGATGATCGTGAAGATCGTGATCAGCGCGGGCGCAAGGAATGCTGTGGCCTTGCCGGTCAGGGCGAAGAGGCCGAATGCCTCGGCCGGATGGTCGGGATGGGTATGCCGCACCATCATCGAGCGCGATGAGGCATAAAGCGCACCACCCGCCCCGCCGATGCAGACGCCGCAGAAATAGAACACCAGATCGGGGATGGGGGACCCTTCGGGCAGCGGGATGCCAAAGATCGCCTCGCGCGACATGCCGACGATGATGACCGACACGCCGATCAGCACCCAGACGCAGGCTTTGATCACGGGTTTCGGGCCATAGCGTGCATCGCCCAAGCCGCCAAGCCATGTCACGATAGCCGCCGCGATGGCCGCGATGATGCCAAACACGCCGATCTGGATCGTCTGCCATTGCAGCACCAGTGCCGCATAGACCCCGCCAAATGCATAGACCGCGTTCAGCGCGTCGCGATAGAACATCGACCCCAGCAGGAAATTCAGCAGGCTTTTGCGCTTCACGACGGATCGCAGCGTATCCATCAGCTCGCCCGCGACGGCGCGCATGTCGGTGGATTGGCGCACGGCATTGGGATCGTCGCGGACATAAAGAAAGAACGGGATGATAAAGATCACATACCAGATCGCGATGAACGGCCCGACCGACCGCGTGCCTTCGCGCAGCTCAGGGTCCAGCCCGAACAGCGGCGCATTGCCAAGCAGGGTGACGCCCTGATCGTTTTCCGCCAGCAACAGCAGCATCAGGAACAGCGACACCACCCCGCCCCAATAGCCGAACGCAGCACCCGACCCCGAGATGCGCCCGACCTCGCGGTCATTGCCCAAGGACGGCAGGATCGCGTTGACGAAGTTCAAGGCACTTTCTGCGGCGATAAAGCCCACATAGAACAGGATCAGGATCAGGATCAGCGACGCGCCATCCGGCGTCAGCCCCCACAGCATCCAAGTCGCCACCACGTAAACGACCGAGAAAAAGGCGATCCACGGGATCTTGCGCCCTGACCGGTCGGCAAAGGCCCCAAGAAACGGCGCACTGAAGGCGATGAGCAGCCCTGCGACGGTCTGGCCTGCGGACCAGATCCATTGCGCGCGGGCGTTGGCGGCGGATTCCTCCAGCCCTGTGCCCAGATAATACTGTGCGGCGACGACCGCGAAATAGGGGCCGAAGATAAAGGTTAGCCCAAGCGTGTAAAAGGGCTGCGACGCCCAATCGAACGCCATCCATCCCCAGATCCGTTTCTTGCTGACCATGACCTGCCCCTGCATCCCTTTTCAGGGACTAGACACTGCAAATCATGTCGCTGGCAAGACAAGGTTTAGGGATGCGCGCCGTGATCGACAGGGGGCCATGGGCGTGTGCGGTCGGCGTCGATCCAGCCTTGCACCCAGTCGGGCAGGCGCGGTTGCGGATCGCTCATGCCCATTTCCGCCAGCAGCCGTTCCGGTTTGACGATCCCGTTCCTGTCCGTCGCCGCAGAGCGGTAAAGGATCTGTACCGCGCACTCCTGTCCGATCCAGATCGACTGGTCGAGATACATGAATTTGTCATCCCAGCCGATGCATTTGCTGACCATGCGGAACCGTGTGAAGGGCCTGATCCGCTTGCGATAGCGCACTGACGCACCTGCCATCGTCAGCCCCCAGCCATTGCGCTGCAAAGCGGCTACAAGCCCGGTGCGGATACCCAGCCCCGTGCGGCCCAGATCCATGATCGTCAGGATGCGCCCGTTGTTCATCTCGAGATAAACATCGATATCCTGCGGCCAGCAGCGGTGCCACGACACATGCGCGTCCATCGGCCCAAGCGCGGGCCTGCGCCGGTTGACGAACAGTTCTTTCATGGTGCGGATGACGGGATACATGCAATGCCTCTCTGGATGCTCCCGAGATGGGCATAGCTGACGTAAACGTCAACTTTGACCTTGGGGCAACCATGGGCTTGCCGGACAAGGCCAGAACGCTTAGGTCAGTGCCACACATTCCAAAGGGCGTTTCTTCCATGCTTACCATCATCCAGGCATTGCTTTTGATCATCGGCGTCGTGCGATTTTTTGTCATCGCCCATTTCATCATGAGCTGGCTGATCCGGTTCGAGGTGCTGAACGTCCGCCAGCAATTTGTAGGGCAGGTGTGGTACACGCTGGAACGCGTGCTGGAGCCGATCTATGGCCCGATCCGGCGGATGCTGCCCAACATGGGCGGGATCGACCTGTCGCCCATCGTGGTGTTGGTGGGTCTGGAGATCCTGCGCATCTTCCTGATCAACAACATGAGCATGTTCCTCTGACCTGTGAAAGCGTTGCAGGACATGGTTGCGCGCTGGCCGGTTTTGCTGGAAACTCCGGTGATGATTGCAATCAAGGAGCAGTGACGATGGGTGTTTTCGACCTTTCCCGCAAAAGTTTGGCCATCCTGCTGTCGGCCCAACTGCTGTTGGCCACGCAGACTGCGACGCTGGCGCAGGCGCAGATGCTGGGGACCGAAGATGCGATCGCCCGTTATGCCGCGATGGCCGACCGCGACCTGCTGCTTGGTGAACTGCAGCGCGCCGAGGTCCGCGACCAGATCATCGACCTTGGTATCGACCCCGCCGAGGCAGAGGCGCGTCTGGCCGCATTGTCCGACGCAGAGATTGCGACGATCCTGACGCAGATGGAAAACGACAGCGCGGGTGCCGATATCGTGGGCACGTTGTTCACCGTCTTCATCATCCTGCTGGTCACCGATTTCCTGTGCTTCACAAGGGTGTTCAGCTTTACCCGTTGCGTCCGCTAACGGCCTTTCTGGCAGGCGCGCTGGCCTTTCTGGCCGCCTGCGCCGCACCCTTCGACCCTGACGCGCGGCTGACGGTCGATGTCCCGACCCGTGCAGAGATCGCAGGCGTGCCCTTGATCCGGCAAGAGGCGTTTTTTTGCGGACCCGCCTCTATCGCGATGGTGATGCAATGGGCGGGCTCGGATGTGACGCAAGAACAGGTTGCGGCGCTTGCCTTCAGCCCCGGTGCGGGTGGTACTTATACCGCAGACATGATCGGCAGCAGCCGCAGGCTGGGGCAACTCGCCGTCGAGATCCGCACATTCGATCAATTACTGGCCGAGGTTGCCGCTGGTCATCCGGTGATCGTATTCCAGAACCTTGGCCTCGGGGTCGCCCCTGTTTGGCACTATGGCGTTGTGACGGGCTATGATTTCGACCGTGACGAGGTCTATCTGAACTCCGGCCAAGCGGACCTAATGGTCATGCCTTTCGCCGTGTTCGAACGGACGTGGCGGCGCGGTGACTATTGGGGGCTGGTCGTTTTGCCGCCGGATCGCCTGCCTGTCAGCGTGGGGCAGACGGCGGTCTTGTCGGCGGCGGCGGCGCTGGAGCGGGCCGGTCAGCCAGAGGCCGCAGAAACTTTGTATCATACGGGTGCGGACCGCTGGCCCGACAACTGGCTGTGGCTTTTCGGCTTGGGCAACGCGCGTTATGCGCAAGGCGATCTGCGCGGCGCCCGCAGCGCCTTGCGGCAGGCGCAGGCACTGGCCCCCGGTATTCCCGAAATCCGCGCCAATCTGGCGACCGTCACGACCGCGCTGGGCCGCTAGGCGAAACGGCTGTCGCCTATCGGAACGGCGCATGGCGCAAAAGCACCGCTGGCGGTCGCGCCTGACCTTTCCGTGCGGCAAAGCCCGTGGTCTATTCTGCCAAAGCGCAGCGGAGATGCCTGATGTCCGACCCGATCACCTTTACCCTTGATGGCGCAACCGTCACCGCCGCCCCCGGCCAGACGATCTGGGAGGTGGCGAACGGGCGCGGTCTGGTGATCCCGCATCTTTGCCACAAACCCGCCCCCGGCTATCGGTCCGACGGTAACTGCCGCGCCTGCATGGTCGCCATCGAAGGTGAACGCACGCTGGCCGCATCCTGCATCCGCGAACCGCGCGACGGCATGGTCGTGACCACCAACCAACCGCGCGAGGTGCAGGCGCGGCGCATGGTGATGGAACTGCTGGTCGCCGACCAGCCAGCGCAGGCTGTGGCGCATGACCGGTCCAGCCATCTGTGGGACATGGCCGACGCGCAAGGTGTGGCTGTCAGCCGCTTTCCCGCCAAGGCCGAGCATATTCCGCTGCTGGATGACAGCCATGTCGCGATGTCGGTGAACCTTGATGCCTGTATCCAATGCGGGCTTTGCGTGCGGGCCTGCCGCGAAGTGCAGGTCAATGATGTGATCGGCATGGCGGGGCGCGGTGGCACCGCCTATCCGGTGTTCGACATGGATGACCCGATGGGGGGATCGTCCTGCGTAGCCTGCGGCGAATGTGTGCAGGCCTGCCCGACAGGGGCGCTGCTGCCCGCGACGGTGACCGATGAAAACCAGCAGGGCGATACCCGCGATTTTGACCGCGAGGTCGCCAGTGTCTGCCCGTTCTGCGGTGTGGGGTGTCAGGTCAGCCTCAAGATCAAGGACAATAAGGTCAAGTTCGTCGAAGGCATCAACGGCCCTGCGAACGAAGGGCGGCTATGCGTCAAGGGGCGGTTCGGGTTCGACTATATCCATCATCCGCACCGCCTGACCAAACCGCTGATCCGCCGCGCCGATGCGCCCGCCAAGGGGCTGAACGTCGATCCCGGCAACTGGCAGACCCATTTCCGCGAGGCGACATGGGACGAAGCACTGGATGCCGCGGCCAACGGCCTGAGCGCGATTGGCGGCAAGGGCGTGGCGGGCTTCGGCTCGGCCAAATGCACCAATGAAGAGGCCTATCTGTTCCAGAAACTGATCCGGCAGGGGTTCGGCCACAACAACGTCGACCACTGCACGCGGCTTTGCCATGCGTCATCGGTGGCGGCCTTGATGGAAAATGTCGGCTCCGGTGCCGTGACCGCGACCTTCAACCAGATTGAACATTCCGATGTCGCCATCGTCATCGGCGCCAACCCGATCGAAAACCACCCCGTTGCCGCGACCTATTTCAAGCAATTCGCCAAACGCGGCGGCAAGCTGATCGTGATGGACCCGCGCGGGCAGGCGTTGAAACGGCATGCCTCGCATATGCTGCAATTCCGTCCCGGTGCCGATGTGTCGATGCTGAACGCGATCATGCATGTGATCGTCGAGGAACAGCTTTACGACCAGCAATATATCGCCGCCTATACCGAGAATTGGGAAGCCGAGAAGGCGCATCTGGCCGATTTCAGCCCAGAAAAGATGGCCGGCATCTGCGGGATCGATGCCGAAACGCTCCGCGATGTGGCGCGCACCTTTGCCGGTGCGAAGGCTGCGATGATTTTCTGGGGCATGGGCGTCAGCCAGCATATCCACGGCACCGACAACGCGCGCTGCCTGATTTCGCTGGCGCTGATGACAGGGCAGGTAGGACGTCCGGGGTCCGGCTTGCATCCGCTTCGCGGGCAGAACAACGTGCAGGGCGCGTCGGATGCAGGCATGATCCCGATGTTTTTGCCCGATTACCAGCCCGTCGGCGACCAGGGCGTGCGCACCGCGTTTCAGGAGGTGTGGCAGCACGGCGAGATCGACGCCACCAAGGGCCTGACCGTGACCGAGATTCTGGATGCCGTGCATGATGGCGACATCCACGGTATGTATATCCTCGGCGAAAACCCCGCCATGTCGGACCCCGATGTGGATCATGCACGTGCGGCCCTTGCCAAGCTGTCGCATCTGGTCGTGCAGGACATCTTCATCACCGAAACCGCCAATTTCGCCGATGTGATCCTGCCCGCCAGCGCCTTTGCCGAAAAGACCGGCACGGTGACCAACACCAACCGGCAGGTCCAGATGGGCCGCCCCGCCGTGCCGCCCCCCGGCCACGCGCGCGAGGATTGGTGGATCACCGTGGAACTGGCCAAACGGCTGGGCCTGCCATGGACCTATGCGCATCCGTCCGAGGTGTTCGGCGAAATGACCCAAGTTATGGCGTCGCTCAACAATATCACTTGGGACCGGCTCGAAGCGCAAAGTGCGGTGACCTATCCGTCGCTCACGCCCGATGATCCGGGCCAGCCGATTGTCTTTGCCGATGGTTTCCCGCGCGAGAATGGCCGCGCCAAATTCACCCCCGCCAGCGTGATCGCGCCGGACGAGACGCCTGATGCCGACTACCCGATGATCATGACCACGGGACGCCAGCTCGAACATTGGCACACCGGCTCGATGACACGGCGGTCGCGCGTGCTGGACGCGGTCGAACCCGAGGCGAATTGTTCGCTGCATCCCGCGACCCTGCGCAGGCTGGGCGTGGAGCCGGGCGGGATGGTGCGCCTGACGACACGGCGCGGCAGCATCGACATCATGGCGCGGTCCGACCGCGCGGTCGCCCCCGACATGGTCTTTGTCCCCTTTGCCTATGTCGAGGCGGCAGCGAATATCCTGACCAATCCCGCGATCGACCCCTATGGTAAGATCCCCGAATTCAAGTTTGCCGCCGTCAGGGTGGAGAAAGCGCAAAGCGAGGTCGCGGCGGAGTAGCGGTCAGCCGGAGTAGCCCTGCAAGGTGATTGCCGGAGGTTGGATGTCAGCTATGCGGGACTTTCCCGACCTTCATTGAAATTCAGATAAGGACCGCTTTGAGAGCAAACTGCCCAGCTAGATGTGTGCCAAACTGACTAAATCATAGCCCCATAAAGTGTTCAAATTGAGTAAGATCATGTAATATTTCACCGCTGTCAGCGCTGACATTGAAAAAACCGACACCGGTCGTCAAAGCTGTATTGAACACGCGGTTGTAAGCCAGATCTGAGACCGACCAAGCAAACGCAATGTAGATGGCATTACCCGCGATGCAATAATCAGTGACTAAGGCTTCATTGAACGCTGGTGGAGGAGAAGAACTCAGAGCTTTTGAGCCGAATATTTTTGACAAAAAGCCCTTCGGCTTGGATTCCAGAAGTGGCGGGCTTGGTTGATCAAAATCATAGGCGTCAGGACCATTCATCGGTGGAAATTCTTTACGCATCACTTCATAGAATTCACGCAGATTGCCCGTTACGCCCACCGGTGAGTTGTAGTCTCTGTCCTCATTCCACTTTACGAGCTGATTATACCAAATCATAAATTCTGTCCGCCCACGTGGTGCCACTGCTGGGTCAAAAACCAATAGGTCGTAGCTCATGTTCGCGTCCTTCAATAACAACTGAACCACAAAGGCTGGCGGCTCTTTCATAGATTTTCAAACACTCGTGCAATGTGCAGCATCCGTCAAGTTGGGCTCGAAGCTGTCACTTGTAGTTGACATGCCGCGCGTTGCAGTTGGTGGTCGCTAGCGGCGCCAAACCATTAACTGAACGCCCGTTCAAAAAATGATTTGACGGATGGTCCTGCGGCCCGCAAGATCAACCCCAAGGCAGCGCGTTGCGAGGAGGCGACTCGCTGCCATGGGCGGGAAAACCGCCCAAAGGGAGGATCATCAAGATGCATGCACCCGCTGACGGCGGCCCTGTGACTATTCCTGACCTTCTGGCCCGCAACGTGGCGCGCCATGGGACAAAGCCCGCGTATCGCGAAAAGGAATTCGGCATCTGGCAAAGCTGGACTTGGGCGCAGGCGGCCGAACAGATTGACGCGCTGGCGATGGGCTTGCTGAGCTTGGGCGCGGATGTGGGCGACCATGTCGCGGTTTCGGGGCGCAACCGTCCCGCGCTCTATTGGGCGATGGTCGCGGCACAGCGGATCGGCTGCATCCCCGTCCCGCTTTACGCCGAAGCCGCGGCCGAGGAGATCGCCTATGCGCTCGACCATTGCGGCGCGCGCTTTGCGGTGGTGGGTGATCAGGAGCAGGTGGACAAGATCGCCGATGTCCGCGACGGGCTGACCCAGCTTGAGCATGTGATCTATCTCGACGGGCGGGGTTTGCGCAAATACGACCATGCCGCGATGACCAGCTATGCCGATGTGCAAAAGGCGGGGCGCGCGTCGGGTCTGCTGGATCAGGTCAACGCGCGCAGCGCCGCGCGGACCTATGACGACACCTGCGTGATGCTTTATACGTCAGGAACGACGGGGCGGCCCAAAGGCGTGGTGCTGTCGAACCGCAATGTCATCGAGACCTCCAAGAACTCTGCCGAATTCGACCATTTGCGTGCCGATGACGAGGTGCTGGCCTATCTGCCGATGGCTTGGGTCGGGGATTTCATCTTTTCGGTGGGGCAGGCGATGTGGACCGGATTCTGCGTCAATTGCCCCGAAAGTGCCGATACGATGCAGCTGGACCTGCGCGAGATCGGGCCGACCTATTTCTTCGCCCCGCCGCGCGTGTTCGAACAGCAACTGACCAATGTGATGATCCGCATGGAAGATGCGGGGCGATTCAAGAAATGGTTGTTCCACCGTTATATGGCCGTGGGGCGCAGGGTCGGCCCACTTTTGCTGGATGGCAAGCCGGTCAGCGCCTTTGACCGGTTGAACTACATACTCGCAAAGCTTCTGGTGATCGGGCCGCTGAAGAACACGCTCGGCCTCAGTCGCGTGCGTGTGGGCTATACCGCGGGCGAGGCGATCGGGCCCGAGATTTTCGATTTCTACCGCGCGCTGGGTATCAACCTCAAACAGCTTTACGGCCAGACCGAAGCGACCGTGTTCATCACCCAGCAACCCGATGGCGAAGTGCGGTCCGATACCGTGGGTGTCCCCAGCCCCGGCGTGGAACTGCGCATCGCCGAGAATGGTGAAGTGTTCTATCGCAGCCCCGGCGTGTTCGTCGAGTATTACAAGAACCCCGAAAGTACCGCATCGACCAAGGATGCCGAAGGCTGGGTCGCCACAGGCGATGCGGGGTTCATCGAGGATGGCACCGGCCATCTGCGGATCATCGACCGTGCCAAGGATGTGGGGAAAATGGCGGACGGGCGGCTATTCGCGCCCAAATACGTCGAGAACAAGCTGAAGTTCTATCCCAATATCCTCGAAGCCGTCGTATTCGGCGCAAACCGCGACTATTGCACCGCTTTCATCAACATCGACCTGACGGCGGTGGGCAATTGGGCGGAACGCAACAACATAGCCTATTCCAGCTATCAGGAATTGTCGCAGCACAGCCGCGTGCTCGACATGATCCTTGGCCATGTGTCCGAGGTGAACCGCTCTGTCGCTGCCGACCCGATGCTGGCGGGCTGTCAGGTGCATCGCTTTCTGGTGCTGCACAAGGAACTGGATGCGGACGACGGCGAGATGACCCGCACCCGCAAGGTCCGCCGCCGGATCGTGGAGGAAAAATTCCACGACCTGATCGCAGCGCTCTATGGCGGGGTGCCCGAAATCTACACCGAAACCGAAGTCACCTATGAGGATGGCCGCAAAGGCAAGATCAAGGCGACGCTGGTGATCTGCGACGCAGAGGTCGCGGCGGAACAACACAAGGTGGCGGCAGAATGATGGACGGTGTTGCACCCTATGTGACTGCGGATGGCCGCCAGATCGGTGGCGTGCTGATGGACATGCGCGGCATCACCCTGCGGTTTGGCGGGGTAGAGGCGATCAAGAACATCTCTTTCGACATCCGCGAGGGCGAAATCCGCGCGATCATCGGGCCGAATGGCGCGGGCAAATCCTCGATGCTGAACGTGATCTCGGGGTTCTATCACCCGCAGGACGGCGAGGTCTGGTTTCGCGGCGAAAAGCGCAAGCCGATGAAACCCTATCAGGTGGCCCGCCTTGGCATCGCGCGCACGTTCCAGAACATCGCGCTGTTCGAGGGGATGAGCGTGCTCGACAACATCATGACCGGACGGCTGACGCATATGAAAACCGGACTGCTGGCGCAGGCGATCTGGAAAGGCCGCGCTGAGGCTGAAGAGGTCGCCAATCGGGAAGTCGTGGAAAAGATCATCGACTTTCTGGAGATTCAGGCGATCCGCAAGACCCCCGTGGGCCGTCTGCCTTACGGGTTGAAAAAACGGGTGGAACTGGCGCGTGCGCTGGCGGCTGAACCCAAACTTTTGCTTCTGGATGAACCCATGGCCGGCATGAACGTCGAGGAGAAAGAGGACATGAGCCGCTTTATTCTGGATGTGAACGACGAATTCGGCACGACGATTGCGCTGATCGAACATGACATGGGCGTGGTCATGGACCTGTCCGACCGCGTGGTCGTGATGGATTACGGCCGCAAGATCGGCGACGGCACCCCCGACGAGGTGCGCAACAATCAAGAGGTGATCGACGCCTATCTGGGGGTGGCGCATGAGTGATTTTGCACAGCGAAATCATCCCGGACATGATCCGGGATCTGTGCTGCCGGTCGCCGTCCCGGACTTGATCCGGGACCTCGACCATCATTTGCAAGAGGCCCCGGGTCAGGCCCGGGGCGGGGAGGCACGCCATGTCCGCTGATTTTCTTTATGGCATCGAAGTCGTCATCAACGGGCTGATGGCGGGCGTGCTTTATGCGCTGGTAGCGCTGGGCTTCGTGCTGATCTTCAAGGCCTCGGGCATCTTCAACTTTGCCCAAGGGGTGATGGCGCTGTTTGCCGCACTGACGCTGGTCGGGATCATGGAAGGGCAGGTGCCTTTCGCGCATCTGATCAACGCGGTCTTCGGCACGAATATCCACCATTTCGGCTGGCAGGTGCCCGCGATCCTTGCGATTTTCATGACCGTGCTGGTCATGATCGCCTTTGCCTGGGCGGTGCAGCATTTCGTGTTCCGCCATCTGGTCGGGCAAGAGCCGATCATCCTGTTCATGGCGACCATCGGCCTCGCCTATTTCCTTGAAGGTGTGGGCGATCTGATGTGGGGGTCGAGCATCCGCACATTGGCGCTGGGCCTGCCGCAGGGTGGGTCGATCTGGGTCGAGGAGATGACGAGCGGGCTGGGCGGCGACGACTTCTACGGCTTCTTCATCGACAAGCTGGATATGGTCGCAACCCTTGTGGCGTTGGTGCTGGTGGCGGGGCTGGTCGCCTTTGCGCAATATACCAAGCAGGGCCGCGCGATGCGGGCAGTCGCGGATGATCATCAGGCAGCGCTGAGCGTCGGCATTTCACTGAGCTATATCTGGGTGCTGGTCTGGTCGCTGGCAGGGATCGTCGCGCTTGTTGCGGGGATCATGTGGGGTGCGAAATCGGGCGTGCAGTTTTCGCTGTCGTTGATCGCGCTCAAGGCTCTGCCGGTGCTGATGTTGGGCGGGTTCACATCGATCCCGGGGGCCATCGTGGGTGGCATGATCATCGGGGTCGGGGAAAAGCTGTTCGAATACACCATTGGTGCGCCTTATCTGGGCGGCGCCACGGAAAACTGGTTCGCCTATATGTTGGCGCTGGTTTTCCTCGTGTTCCGCCCACAGGGGCTGTTTGGCGAAAGGATCATCGAACGTGTGTGATGCAGCCAGCGTTTCAAAAGAACTTTTTGGCCTCCGGCGGGGATATTTGGGCTCGAACGATGAAAAGGGGATGATCCATGCTTTATCGTGAGGCAGGCGATTTCAAGACATCCTATCAGGCGGACAGCCAGACCTTTCCCATCGCCTTTGACCGCTGGCGGTATTGGGCCGTGCTGGTCATTGCCTTTTGCGTGGTGCCGTTTTTCGTCAATGCCTATTGGGCGAATGCCATTCTGGTGCCGTTCCTGATCTATGCGATTGCCGCGATCGGCCTGAATATCCTGACAGGCTATTGCGGGCAGGTCAGTCTGGGCACGGGCGGGTTCATGGCTGTGGGGGCCTATGCCTGCTACAAGCTGATGACCTCCTTTCCCGATGTGTCCATCGTCATTCACATCATTCTGGCGGGCGGGATCACGGCCGCGGTCGGCGCGGCCTTTGGCCTGCCCAGCCTGCGGATCAAGGGGTTCTATCTGGCGGTGGCGACGCTGGCGGCGCAGTTTTTCCTTGTCTGGATGTTCAACAAGGTCAGCTGGTTTTACAATTATTCGGCATCGGGCCAGATCACGGCACCCGAACGCTTTGTCGCGGGTGTGGCGGTGACGGGGCCGCATACGGCACCTTGGGCGCAGTATATGATCTGTCTGGTGTTCCTGACGGTCTGCGCGCTCATCGCGCGCAACCTGACGCGCGGCACGATCGGGCGGTCATGGATGGCGATCCGCGACATGGATATCGCGGCCGAGATCATCGGGGTGAACCCGCTGAAAGCCAAGCTGACGGCCTTTGCGGTATCGTCGTTCTTTATCGGCATATCCGGCGCGCTGTTCTTTGCCGTCTATCTGGGCGCGGTCGAGGTGGGCGAGGCGTTCGGTATCCAGAAATCCTTCCTTGTGCTGTTCATGATCATCATCGGCGGGCTGGGGTCGCTGTTCGGCAGTTTCGCGGGGGCGGCGTTTCTGGTGCTGCTGCCTGTTGCGCTGAAGGTGATCGGGGTCGATCTGCTGGGCTGGCCCACCGATCTGGTCGCCCATCTGCAACTGGTGATCGTGGGCGCGCTCATCATGTTCTTTCTGATCAAGGAACCGCACGGCCTTGCCCAGTTGTGGCGGCTTGCCAAGGAGAAGCTGCGGCTTTGGCCGTTCCCCTATTAACAACACGGATCGGGGCACACCCCGGCATCAGCAATCTTAACCATTGGGAGGAGAAACCGATGAAGATGAAGACACTGGCCGCCATGGCACTTGCCGGATCGATGACCGCAGGGACCGCTATGGCCGATCTGGTCATTCCGGATCTGAGCTATCGCACCGGCCCTTATGCGGCGGGCGGCGTGCCGTTTTCGGACGGGTATCAGGACTACTTTGCGCTGCTTAACGCCCGTGACGGCGGCATCGGCGGAGAGGCTGTCCGCGTGATCGAATGCGAAACCGCCTATAACACCGAACGCGGTGTGGAATGCTATGAGGCAACCAAGGGCGAAGGCGCGTTGATCTATCAACCTTTGTCTACGGGCATCACCTATCAGTTGATCCCGCGCACCACGGCCGACAATATCCCGCTGCACACGATGGGCTATGGCCGCACATCCGCCGCCAATGGCGAGGTGTTCAACTGGGTGTTCAACTATCCTGCGAACTATTGGGATGCCGCGTCAGTTGCCGTGAACTATCTGCTGGATGAAAACGGCGGGTCGCTGGACGGCAAGACCATCGCGCTGGTTTACCACAACTCCGCCTACGGCAAGGAACCGATCCGCACGCTCGAGGAACTGTCGGCGATGCACGGGTTCACCCTGACGCAACTGGCCGTGGACCATCCCGGACAGGAGCAGAAATCGCAATGGCTGCAAATCAGGCGCGAACGGCCCGATTATGTCCTGATGTGGGGCTGGGGCGTGATGAACCAGGTCGCTGTGCAGGAAGCCGCGAATATCGGTTTCCCGATGGAAAACTTCATCGGCAACTGGTGGGCGGGTGCCGAACATGACGTGACGCCTGCGGGCATGGCGGCGAACGGCTATAAATCGCTGAACATGAACCCTGTGATCGACTATCCGGTGCTGGCGGAAATCCAGAGCCTTGTGCATGACGCAGGCAATGCGGCCGGTGACGGATCGCATCTGGGGTCCGTGCTTTACGTGCGGGGCATGTATGCCGCGATGCTGGCCGCCGAAGCCATCGCCAAGGCGCAGGAAATCCACGGTGTCGCCGATGTGACACCCGCGATGGTGCGTGACGGGATGGAAGCGCTGGAGATCACCGCCGCCCGCATGACCGAACTGGGCATGGAAGGCATCGGGCCGGAATTTGCGGTCACCTGCCAGAACCATGGCGGCACAGGGCAGGGCCTTGTGCAGCAGTGGAATGCCTCTGCCGGTGTTTGGGAGCCGCTGACCGGGTTCATCTCGCCTGACACATCGGTCATCGCGCCACTGGTGGCCGAGGATTCCGCCGCCTTCGCCGCCGAAAGCGGGATCACCCCCGGCTGTCTGTAAACACATCACCACGGACGGCCTTTGGGCCGTCCGTTTCACATGGAGACAGCGATGGCCGACACCAAAGAGACCCTGCTTGAGGTCAACAATATCGAGGTGATCTACAATCACGTCATTCTGGTGCTGAAGGGCGTCTCGCTGAATGTGCCCAAAGGTGGGATCACCGCGCTTTTGGGTGGCAATGGTGCGGGCAAGACGACCACGCTCAAGGCGATATCCAACCTTTTGCATTCCGAACGCGGCGAGGTGACGAAAGGATCAGTCATCTATCGCGGCGAGCCTGTGCATCACCTGTCACCCGAGGCCTTGGTCAAGAAGGGTGTCGTGCAGGTCATGGAAGGCCGGCATTGTTTCGAACATCTGACGGTCGAGGAAAACCTGCTGACCGGCGCCTATACCCGCCGCGACGGCGGGGCGGCGGTCGCGGCTGATCTTGACATGGTCTATACCTATTTTCCGCGCCTGAAAGAGCGGCGCAAAAGTCAGGCGGGCTATACCTCCGGCGGTGAACAGCAGATGTGCGCCATCGGGCGCGCGCTGATGTCGCGGCCCGAGACGATCCTGCTGGACGAGCCGTCGATGGGTCTTGCGCCGCAGCTGGTGGAGGAGATTTTCACCATCGTGAAGAACCTTAACGAGCGCGAAGGCGTGTCCTTTCTGCTTGCCGAACAGAATACCAACGTCGCCCTGCGGTTCGCGCATCAGGGCTATATCCTTGAAAGCGGGCGCGTCGTGATGGAAGGCCCCGCCGCCGAATTGCGCGAAAACCCCGATGTGAAGGAATTCTATCTGGGCATGTCGGATGAGGGGCGCAAATCCTTTCGCGACGTGCGCAGCTACCGGCGGCGCAAGCGCTGGTTGGCATGATGCCCGCGCCCGTCTGATGGGGCGCTATTGAATAGCAGTGCGTGCAGGGTCAGACCTGCCCCTATCCACGTCGCTGCATGGATGTGGACAGGAGACACTGATGACGACCTATTTCGACGATCTGGAAACACGCACGCCTCAGGCCCGCGCTGCAGCCCAGCTTGACGCTTTGCGCGCGCAGATTGCGCGGGTGCGCGCGATGCCGGGGGCCTGCCTGCCCGATGTCGTGGTCACGTCGATGACGGATCTGGCAAAGTTTCCGGTCCTGCGCAAATCCGACCTTGGCAATTGGCAAAAGGCGCAGCCGCCCTTTGGCGGGCTGCACGTGTCCAACATGACCCATGTGTTCCAGTCGCCCGGCCCGATCTATGAACCGGGCGGGTCGTCGCATGACTGGTGGCGCTTCGGCCGGTTCCTGCATGCCTGCGGGATCGGTGCGGGCGATATCGTGCAGAACTGTTTTGGCTATCACCTGACCCCTGCGGGCACGATGTTCGAGAATGGCGCGCGCGCCGTGGGTGCCGCGATCTTGCCTGCGGGCACCGGCCAGACCGAATTACAGGTCCGTGCTGCTGCAGATATCGGCACCACCGCCTATGCCGGCACGCCCGATTACCTCAAGGTGATCCTCGAGAAGGCGGACGAGATGGGTGTCGCGCTCAAGATCACCAAGGCCGCTGTCTCGGGCGGTGCGCTGTTTCCGCAGCTGCGCCAGTATTACGCCGACCGTGGCATCGCCTGTATGCAATGCTATGCCACCGCCGATCTGGGCCATATCGCCTATGAAACGGCTGCGGCCGAAGGCATGATCGTTGATGAAGGCGTGATCGTTGAAATCGTCACCCCCGGCACCGGCGATCCCGTCGCCCCCGGCGATGTGGGCGAGGTCGTGGTTACATCGCTGAACCCCGATTACCCGCTGATCCGTTTCGCCACCGGCGACATGAGCGCCGCGATGCCCGGCACCAGCCCCTGCGGGCGCACCAATATGCGCATCAAAGGCTGGATGGGCCGCGCCGACCAGACGGCCAAGATCAAGGGCATGTTCGTGCGTCCCGAACAGGTGGCCGCCCTTGTGGCCAAGGTGGGGGCCGCACGCGCCCGCGTGATTGCCGACCGGAGTGGCGATGCCGATACGATGCAGGTCCATGTCGAAGGCGAAGGGCTTGATCCTGCCGCTATCGCCACGGCTGTTGTCGATATTCTGAAACTGAAAGGCGACGTGATCTGTTGCGCCCCTGGCACCCTGCCGCGCGACGGGCTCGTGATCGAGGATCGCCGCACCTATGAAACCTGACGACAAGGAATACCCCCCATGCGCCGATTGATGCTTTCCACTGCGTTTGCCCTTTGTGCGGCCCCGCTTTTGGCCGATGATGCCGCCCTGTTGATGGGCGTGGACCGCTATGAGGAATTCCGCCGCGTCGCGGGTGGCACCGATATCGTCGTGGGGATCAGCGCGCTGCGCAACGCGGGTTATGCGGTCAGTTCGCTGGAAAACGGGGCTGCTGCCGATATGCGCCGCCTGCTTGATCGGCTGGCTGCTGACGCGGCTGATGCGGACAGGCTGGTCGTGGGACTGTCGGGGCGGTTCGTGACTGATGGACAGCGGACATGGCTGCTGGCGTCTGATGCACCGGCGCAGCCCAGCCTGTTCACGCTCGACAACGCGGTGTCGATCGATTCGGTGATGGCCGTGCTGGCCCGGACACCGGGGCGCGCGGTGCTGGTACTGGGGCTGGATATCAGTGACACCAGCCAGATCGACCCCTATCTGCGGCAGGGTCTGGGTAGTCTGGACGTGCCGCAGGGTGTGACCGTTCTTTATGGCCCACCAAATGTCGCCGATAACATCGTGACCGATGCGGTGGCGGTGCAGGGGGCGGATGTGATGGAATTCGCGCGCAACACCCGCGCGGTGCAGGTGCTGGGCTATCAGCCCCGCAGCCTTGTGATGCAGGCGGATGTGGCTGTCGTGGCCCCAACCACGCGTCCCAACGACACCTCACTGCCGTTCTGGGAGGATGCGCAGATAGCGAATACTGCGGATGCCTACCGCGTGTTCCTGCTTGGCTTTCCTGACAGCCCCTATGCCGCCGAGGCGCGCCGCCGCTTGGACCAGATCGAAAACGACCCGATCCTTCTTGCCGAACAAACCGAAACGGCGCTGGCCCTGACCCGTGACCAGCGCCGCGCGATCCAAAGCAACCTGACCTTGCTGGACTATGACACGCGCGGGGTGGACGGGATTTTTGGCCAAGGCACCCGCCGTGCGATCCGCAACTGGCAACAGATCAATGGTTTTGCGCAAACCTCCTATCTGACCACCGAACAGATCAGCCGGATCGACGCGCAAGCCAGCCGCCGTCAAGCGGAACGTGACGCCGCCGATGCGCAGGCCCGCGCCGAAGCCGAACGGCTTGATCGCGCCTATTGGGAAGAAACCGGCGCGCGCGGCACACCGGCCGGATACCGTGCCTATCTGAACCGCTATCCCGAAGGGTTGTTTGCCGATCAGGCCAATGCTGCGCTGGCGCGGGAAGCCGATAGCGACGACGCCCGTGACGATGCAGGCAATGACGAGGCCCGCGCACGTGAGGCGGCGTTGAACATCAATCCCGTGATGGGGCGGCTGATCGAAAGCAGGCTGGACCAGATGGGGTTTGACCCCGGCGCTGTCGATGGCCGTTTTGACCGGGACACGCGCAGCGCAATCGGTCGCTATCAGGCCCGCAGCGGGCTGCCAGCGACCGGCTATCTGGATCAGCCGACGCTGGCACGCCTGTTGGCGGATACGTTCGGGCGCTGACGCCCGAACGGTTTACTGGGCTGGCACGTAGCGTTCGATCAGCAGACGGATCAGGCCCAGACCTTCGCCGTATTTCCAGACGCCGATGACATAGGTTCCGGCATCCACCCGTGCCGCGATCAGGCTGTCGAGCCCGTTGCCATAATCGTCGTTCCGGCCAACCTCGCGGCCAAGATCGTCATAGATCACGAGAACGGGGTCGGCGCTGGCATTGCCGATGGCTTCCAGCATCAGCAGGCCGGGCGCGTCGACATCGACCGTGAACCAAGATGCGCTTGAACTGGCGCTGACATCCTGCCGGATGCGGGTGCCGATCGTTCCAAGGTCGGTCACAGGCACGGTGCCGTCAAGCGGCGGCGCGGCCTCTCCGCGGTTGTAGATGGCCAGCAGGGCGGCCTGCGGGTCGTACGCGCTGACGGTCAAGGTAATGGGCAACGTGTCATCGGACAAGGCGGTGACGTTGATGCAATAGGTTCCCGCGGCCAGCGGTTGCGTCATGTCGATGCGCGAATTCAACCCGTCGTAATCGTCATTTTCGGCAATGTAATTTTCGGCAGCATCATACAACGTGATCACCGGATCGGCAGATTCGTTCACAGCGGTGATGGTGATCGCGGTGGGTTCGTCCAGCGTGAAGCTCCAGTAAGGATCGTCGAAGGCGGACCCACTGACGCTGGTTCCCAAGGGGCCAATCGGCACCGCCTCGGAACAGCTGCCACTGATGCCGGGATCACCCATGATGTTGATCCCCGTGGTCAGCGCTTCGTGTTCCTGCCGCCCGATACGGACAAATGCGGTCATCGGCCCGCCGTCATAGCTGCGCATCGCCATGCAATAGGTGCCCGCAGCAAGGGTCGTCTCGGCGCGCGATGCGGCATTGCCGCCGGAATCGTCGTCCGACAAGATCAGCGCCCCGTCCGCACCCAGCAGGTCGATCATCGGATCACCCGCCCCGCGCCCCGCGGCCTCGAGCCGGACATCGGTGGTTTCGGACAGGCTGAACAGGGCGACGTAATCATTGCCGCCCAGCACCAGCGCCATCTGTTCGCGGAAATTGTCGGCAGCGGAAATATCCGATGACGCTTCGTTCCCGCCGATCCACTGACCGCCGGTGCCTGCACCGCCGCAGATATCCTGCGCGAACGCAGGTGCGGCAATGCCCAGCAAGACCACGGACATTGCTGTTGTTTTCATGAGAGATTTACGCGCCATGTGATTTCCTATGCGACAATCAGACCAAAACTGCCGCGACGTTAATGCACATTTCCCATACTTGACCAGTGTTCATGAATGCAGGGCCGCACTTTTTTCTGGCAATTCGGCAAAGAAAAAGGCCGCACCCCGAAGGATACGACCTTTTTCGATCTGCTGCTGTCGCAGGTCTTAGCCCTGACGGGCCTTGAACCGGCGTTGCGTCTTGTTGATCACATAGACGCGGCCCTTGCGGCGCACGACGCGGCAATCGCGATGGCGCTGCTTGAGCGAGCGGAGGGAGTTACGGACCTTCATGGTGCGTGTCCTTCATGTCGCGGCGCGCGGATTGCGCCTTGGGTTGCATTGAGGCCGGAATGGCCCGCGAAATCATGGTGGACGATACTGGGATCGAACCAGTGACCCCTTCGATGTCAACGAAGTGCTCTACCGCTGAGCTAATCATCCATGCCGTCGGCGGTCTGATGCGTCCTACAAAGTAATAGGACGCGGCCATGAACCGCGTCAGTCGTGCGGTCTATAAAAGGAGTCGGAACGGGGATCAAGGGCTTTTGCTCATTTCCATAAATGCGCTAGCTTGGTCTTGTGAAGGAGTGTTTCATTGCTGCCAGCGCCTTATCAACTTGCCCTGCCAGAGGGCCGCACGACCAGTGTCGTTTTCGCCTCGCCGCACAGCGGGCGCGACTATCCTGCGGCATTTCTGCGCCGTGCAGTGCTGGATGCACAGGAAATCCGGTCGTCCGAGGACGCGTTCGTCGATCTGTTGTTCGATACTGTGCCATTGCATGGCGCGCCTTTTCTGACCGCGACCGCGCCGCGCGCGTTTCTCGATCTGAACCGCGGGCCGGATGAATTCGACCCTGCGCTGATCGAAGGGGCGCGCCGCAATGCGCACAACCCGCGCATCGCAAGCGGTCTGGGCGTGATTCCGCGCGTGGTGGCGAATGGCCGGCAGATCTATCACGGCAAACTGACGCTGGCCGAGGCGCATCTGCGGGTCACACAATACTGGCGGCCCTATCATGACCGTTTGCAGACATTGCTGGATGAGAGCATCACCACCTTTGGCGAGGCGATCCTGATCGACTGCCATTCCATGCCGCACGAGGCGCTGGAAAACATGGGTCCGGCCGGTGCAGGCCGCCCCGATGTCGTGCTGGGGGACCGGTTCGGTGCCACAGCCTCGGGCGCGGTTGTTGATCAGGTCGAGGCGGCCTTTGTCGCGGCGGGGCTGAAAGTGGCGCGCAACATGCCTTTTGCGGGGGCCTATATCACGCAGCATTATGGCCGCCCGTCGCGCAACCAGCACGCCATTCAGGTCGAGATCGACCGCGCGCTCTACATGGATGAAAAGTCCCTGACGCCAAGTGCGGGCTTTGACGCGTTCCGCGACTTGCTGGCAGCCGTGATTGCCGATCTGGCCAATATCGGACGGGTTCACGATCTGCAGGTCGCGGCCGAGTGATCCGCACTATTGGTTCATCTGGCTGAGCAGGAATGGTTCGGCGTCATCCACCTCGACCAGCCGCTTGCCGATGATCTGCCAGAACCTGTTGCCGACGTTGCGCAAAAAGCTGCGATCATGGCTGACCAGCAGACATGTCGCCCCATGGGCAGTCAGTTCCTCCTCCAGTGCTTCTTGGCCTTCGATATCAAGATGGTTGGTGGGTTCGTCCAACAGATAGAAGTTGGGCTGTCGCAACCGAAGCATCAGCATGGCAAGCCGCGCCTTCTGACCGCCAGACAAGGCACTGATCGGCGTGTCCTGCATCTGGATAGTGACACCTGCACCCGCCAGCAGACCGCGCGCGCGTTGGTCGCCGATGTCGAACCTGCCCGCGACGGCCTTTAGCGGCGTGTCGCTGTCATCCAGTTGGCCAAGATGCTGGTCGGAATATCCTGTCACAACGCTTGGCGCGCATCTGACCGGCACATCATCGCCCGAAAGCGCGCGATGTATCAGGCGGATCAGTTGTGTCTTGCCGGTGCCGTTGGTGCCCAACAATACGATCCGGTCGCCTTGCGTGATCCATTTTTGCCCTGTCCGGTAGAGCAGGCGCCCGTCCGGCGTTTCCACAGCGATATCGTTCAGCGTCACAAGCGCCTTGGCATGTGTGCCGCTGTTCGACAGGCGAATGTCCCCCGCACCCGTTTCGTGGTGCGCGGGCCTTGCGGCGGCTTCCATCTTGTCGGCGCGTTCGGTCAACTGTTTGGTTTTGGTGACCAAAAGGTCGGACCCCGAGTTGATCCCGATGTTTTTCAGTTTGGCCGCCTGTTTGCGCAGCTGCTGCGCCTTGCCCAGATCATTTGTGAACCTGCGTTCGTCAGCCGCGTCCGCCTCGGAGAGCGCTTGGCGCGCCGGGCTGAACGGCAGTGCGAAGATGCGACTGTCCGCACCCCGCAAGAACAGCGTCCGGCTGGTGACGGCGTCAAGAAAGGCACGGTCATGGCTGATGACAACAACGGCTGTGGCGCGGGGCAACGCGCCGAGCCAATGCTGCAACTGTCCAATGCGGCCAAGGTCCAGATGGTTGGTCGGTTCGTCCAGCAGCAACAGGTCCGGTTGCGTGACCCACGCCGCCGCCAGAAGCGCCGTGCGCTGCCAGCCGCCGCTAAGGGCGTGCAACGGCTGTTTATGCAAAGCGACAGGGACCATCAGATCGTCTAGCACAACATCCACCCGCCAGCTTTCATAGGTGGCCTGATCTGGTGGCAAGGCGCCAAGGACATGGTCGTAAAGCGTTTGTGCCATCGCCTGCGCGGGCACGTTTTGCGCCACGTGACCTATCCGCAGGCCGCGCGCGCGGATGATATCGCCGGTGGTCGGCGCGAACGTGCCTGCGATGCAGCCCATCAAGGTGGATTTGCCCCGCCCGTTCGCGGCAACCAGCCCAATACGGTCGCCTTTGGAAATCGTCAGGTTCAGGTTTGAAAAAAGCGCATCACCAAGGGTTACGCCCAAGGCGTTGATATTGATCAGTGTCATTGAAGATATCTTTACAGGAATGTGTTGCCGCAGCGCGGCTTATGGGCAGACCTGAAAGATCATGCCCTGCAAACGGATTTACAGGGCGAAGCGGGGACCATGCTGAAGTCGGCGGATGATACGCATGCTCAGCTTGTGCCCTCCCGTTGTGAATGTGACCGATGACCGAAGTCTATGCGCAGATCACCTGACCGATCAAGGCCCGTGTCATCGCAAGGCGCGCCCCTTGATGATCGCATCGGACCCGAATTTCTGCCGGATCAGGTCGGTGGCCTGTTCGGCCTTGGCCCGTTGGCCGGCGGCAGGGTCGAGCAGGTCGCCGGTCCGGTCGGCATCGGCAGCACTTGTGATCTCGGACAGGCCGACCCCCAGCAGACGGTAGGGACCTTTTCCCGGCACCTGATCGAAAAGCCCCCGCGCCACACGATAGATCGTATCGGCCAGTTGCGTGGGGTGATGCAGGCTTTGCCGTTTCGAGACCAGCTTGAAATCGGCGGTCTTGAGCTTGAGCTGCACGACGCGCCCCGCCTTGTCGGTCGCCTTGGCGCGCGCGCTGACCTTTTCGGCCATCCGCCACAGATGCCCGTCCAGAATATCGGGGTCGGCCGTGTTTTCGTGAAAGGTGGTTTCATTCGACAGCGTCTTGACCGGCGCGTTGGGGCTGATCCGGCGGGCGTCCTCGCCGCGCGCCAATGCGTAAAGCCGTTCACCCGTGCTGCCGAATCGCGCGTGCAGGTCGCGCCTGTCCCAGCGCAGCAGATCATCAAAAGTGCGGATACCCGCGGATTCGAGGCTGGCTTGGGCCGCAGGACCGATCCCCCAGATCAGCCGCACGGATTTCGGACGCAGGAATGCGGTGGTTTCCGCCTTGCCGATGATCGAAAAGCCGCGCGGCTTTTCGAGATCGGACGCGACCTTGGCCAGAAACTTGTTATGCGACAGCCCGATCGATCCGGTCAGGCCCAATTCATCCTTCATCCGCTTGATAAGCCGCGCGAGCATGACCGCAGGTGGCGCGTGGTGCAGTTTCGCCGTGCCGCGCAGGTCCATGAACGCCTCGTCAAGTGACAAAGGTTCGACTTGCGGCGTCAGTTCATCCATCATCGCGCGGATCGCGCGGGACGCTTTCACATAGGCATCAAAGCGCGGTTTGATCACGACCGCCTCGGGGCAGAGCTTCAGCGCCTGAAACATCGGCATCGCGGATTTCACGCCTTTGATCCGCGCCAGATAGCAGGCGGTGGACACCACCCCGCGCCTGCCGCCGCCGATGATGACCGGTTTGTCGGCCAGATCGGGGTTGTCGCGCTTTTCGACCGAAGCATAAAAGGCGTCGCAATCCATATGCGCGATGCCGAGGTCGAACAGTTCGGGGTGCCGTGTCACGCGGGGTGACCGGCAGGCGGGACAGCGGGTTTCGCTGTCGAAAGTGGTGAGGCAATCGCGGCACAAGGCAGGCATGGCCCATCATAGACGGGGCGGTTGCGTAAAAAAGAGACTTCTGGCCTCCGGCGGGGATATTTATGCTCGAACGATGCGGAATTTCATTTGCGTGGGGCCGGGTTCCAGCGTAATCCGGCGCCATCATACGCCATCCGGGAGAGAACGGATGTCCGTCGCCGAAGGAGCAACCGCCCCGGTCACTCTCAGGCAAAAGGACCGGTTGGGGTGCAACACGCCGAAGAGTGGCCTTTGATGGCCCGCCGAAGGAGCAAGCCCGTCATCGGGTGAATCTCTCAGGCACAGCAACGGCGGGGGCGAACGCGCGCAAGCGCCAATGGCGGAGAAATGCCATGCCTTCGATTGCTGTTATCGGTGCCGGGATTACCGGCGTCACCACTGCCTATTCCCTGATGATCCGCGGCTTCGACGTGACGGTCTATGACCGCCAGCGCTACGCCGGGATGGAAACCAGTTTTGCCAATGGCGGCCAGCTCAGCGCCTCCAACGCCGAGGTCTGGAACCAATGGTCCACGGTGCTGAAAGGCATCAAGTGGATGCTGCAGGGCGATGCGCCCCTGTTCGTGAATCCGCGTCCTGGCTGGCACAAGGTCAGCTGGATGATGGAATTTCTGGGCAATATCCCGAACTACAAGTCCAACACCGTCAAGACCGCGAGGCTTGCTGTCGCCGCGCGCGCGGGTCTGGCGGAAATGGCGGACAAATCCGGTGTGGATTTCGATTTCAGCCCGGCGGGTATCCTGCATTTCTACAAGACCGAACATGATCTGCGCCATGCCCGCATGGTCAATGGCCTTTTGCGCGAAGGTGGACTGGACCGCCGCGAGCTGACAGTGGACGAGGTGATGGCGCGCGAACCCACGCTGCGGGGCGATATCATCGGGGGATTCTGGACTGAAAGCGACAGCACCGGAGATATTCATAAATTCACCGTCGGTCTGGCCGACTGGCTGCAAAAACAGGGTGTCACCTTCCGCCTTGGCGCGCCGGTGACGGACCTGCATGTGCGCCCCGATGGTGTCTATGTCGAAAGCGGGGATGAGACCCGCTTTGACGGGATCGTCATTTCCGCCGGTGTCGCCAGCCGCAAATTCGCGGCCATGCTGGGCGACCGCGTCAATGTCTATCCGGTGAAAGGCTATTCGATCACCGTCAATCTGAACGATGCGGCCAGTCAGGCGGCGGCACCCACCACGTCACTTTTGGATGACAAGGCCAAGATCGTCACCTCGCGGCTGGGCCTGACCCGCCTGCGGGTGGCGGGCACGGCGGAATTCAACGGCGAGAACCGCGATATTCTGGAACGCCGCGTGCGCCCGCTGATCCAGTGGTGCGAAACCCATTTCCCCGATGTCTCGACCGAGAATTGCGTGCCTTGGGCCGGCCTGCGTCCGATGATGCCCAATATGATGCCGCGCGTGGGGCCGGGCCGCAACGACCGCGTGTTCTACAACACGGGCCACGGCCATCTGGGCTGGACGCTGAGCCCCGCGACTGCCGACGCCATCGGCGCAACTGTCGCAGCGCGGTTCAAAAGCAACAGCATGGCGCAGTTTGAATTGAAATCGGCCTGAACTGTGCCTAACTGTCGCTCAAGAAAACGTGAGGGACATGGAAATGCCGATTGATCAAGTTCTGGCCGAGTTTTTTGGCCGGAACGTTCTTTATCTGGTGCTGGCGGTTTTTATCATCGTCTGCATCATGGCCGGTGTGCGGATCGTGCCGCAGTCGGAAAAGTTCGTGGTGGAACGCCTTGGCCGTCTGCAATCCGTGCTTGGCCCGGGCATCAACTTCATCGTGCCGTTTCTGGACCGTGTGCGCCATCAGGTCTCGATTCTCGAGCGGCAATTGCCCCCCATGACACAGGATGCGATCACGTCCGACAACGTGCTGGTGCAGGTCGAAACATCGGTGTTCTACCGGATCATCGAACCTGAAAAGACCGTCTACCGCATCCGCGATGTCGATGCCGCGATTGCCACGACCGTGGCGGGGATCGTGCGGTCCGAGATCGGGCGCATGGAGCTTGATCAGGTGCAGGCCAACCGCAGCCGGTTGATCGAGGCTGTGCGCGAACAGGTGTCCCAGCAGGTCGATGACTGGGGAATCGAGGTGACGCGCGCCGAAATCCTTGACGTTAATCTCGATCAGGCGACCCGTGCGGCCATGTTGCAGCAGTTGAACGCCGAACGCGCCCGCCGTGCGCAGGTGACCGAGGCCGAGGGCAAGAAGCGTGCTGTGGAATTGCAGGCCGACGCCGATCTTTACGCCGCCGAACAGGAAGCCAAGGCGCGCCGCGTGCTCGCTGATGCCGAAGCCTATGCAACGCAGGTCGTGGCCGGTGCGATTGCCGAAAACGGGCTGGAAGCCGCGCAATATCAGGTCGCGCTGAAACAGGTCGAGGCGATTTCCAAGATGGGTGCGGGCCAAGGCAACCAGACCGTCGTGCTGCCCGCCAATGCGCTGGATGCCTTTGCCGATGCCTTCAAGATGCTGAAAGGGCGCTGAGATGCTGCTTTGGACGGAATGGTGGGTCTGGATGTCGGGGGCATTGATCCTTGCCACGCTCGAAGTCCTGATCCCCGGCTACATCTTTCTGGGTTTCGCCATCGGTGCGGGGCTGATGGGTCTGCTGATCCTGTTCGGGGTCAATGCCGCGGGCCTTGCCCTGACGCTGGCGGTTTTTGCGGTCCTGTCGCTGTTGTCCTATCTTGGGATGCGCCGTTTTTTCAGTCTGCGTAAAGGGCAGGTCAAGGTCTGGGAAACCGACATCAACGACTGAGCCGCACCTCCAGAGCGGAACGATTACGGCGCGCGTTGCTTTCTGTCTTATGGACAGAAAGGAAATCCCGATGTCATATTTTCGCTTTGCCGCCATGATCGCGACCTTCACGGTCGTGATGTATGGCCTCATGTACCTGAACACCTATGCAATAGATCACGTCTATTTCAGCCAGACGCGGGCTTGGATGGCGCTCTATATGGGGGCGGCCATGGCGGTCATCATGCTTGCGTTCATGCTGGGCATGTATGGCAACAAGACCGCCAATATCGCCATTTTCGTGGGCAGCGGTCTGGCTTTTGCGGCCGCCCTGTATCTGCTGCGCAGTCAGGCCACGGTTGATGAGATCGCATGGATGAAGGCGATGATCCCGCATCATTCCATCGCGATCCTGACCAGTGAACGCGCTGATCTGGATGATCCGCGGGTTGTCGCCCTGGCGGAGGAGATCATCGCGGCGCAGCGTCTGGAAATCGCTGAAATGCAGGCGTTGATCGTCGATCTTGAAGGCGGGCCAGCGGCGACACCCGCAATCGACGGGCGCTAGGCGCGGGCTAGTTCCTGAAGGATCGCCATTGCGGCGGCGCGCGGGTCATTCGCCTGCCAGATCGGGCGACCGACGACGACATGATCGGCCCCGTTCGCAATCGCCCGCGCAGGGGTCATCACCCGTTTCTGGTCGCCCAATGCCGCCCCTTCGGGACGCACGCCGGGGGTGACGATCAGCTTGCCTGCGGATTCGGGCAGGGCGCGGATCAATGCGGCCTCTTGCGGGGATGCGATGACGCCATCTGCCCCCGCCAGAAACGCCAGCCCTGCGCGTTCCTGCACCAGATCAGCCACATTGCCCGCCTTGATGCAGGACGCATCCAGATCGGCGCGGTCAAGCGAGGTCAGGATCGTTACGGCGAGGATTTTCATATCCGACCCCGCCGCGCCCTGCCGTGCGGCGCGCACCACATGCGGGTCGCCATGCACGGTCAGGAAATCCAGATCGAAGGTGGCGATGCCGCGCACCGCAGCCTCGACGGTGGCGCCGATGTCGAACAGTTTCATGTCCAGAAAGATGCGTTTGCCCTGTTCCTGCTTCAGCTCGTTGGCCAGCGCCAGACCGCCCCCCGTTAGCATCCCCAGCCCGATCTTGTAGAATGACACCGCATCGCCAAGGGCTGCGGCAAGGTCCAGCCCGGCCACGACATTGGGCACGTCGAGGGCAACGATCAGGCGGTCATCGGGCATAGTGGGTCCTTTCGTGGTTTCCAGCGGTCTAGCCTTTGGGCGGGTCTTGCGCAATCAATCCTGCCCACCCATTTATGGGGTGAGGCCCAATTGGGCATGTGCCGCAAAGCCGGGCATGTCCGTCACCGGGCGCTTTATAAAGGAGAGACCCATGAACTTGGACAAGTTCACCGAGCGGTCGCGCGGTTTCATTCAAGCCGCCCAGACGATCGCAATGCGCGAAAGCCATCAGCGGCTGGCGCCCGAACACCTGCTCAAAGCCTTGCTGGACGACGAGGAAAGCCTTGCCGCCAACCTCATTACCCGTGCCGGTGGCCGCCCTGCCGATGTGCTGGGCGCTGTCAACGCGACCTTGGCCAAAATGCCCAAGGTGACGGGCGATGCCGCGCAGGTTTACCTTGATAACCTGACCGCCAAGGTCGTGGACGAGGCTGAAAACATCGCCAAGAAAGCGGGCGACAGTTTTGTCCCCGTGGAACGGCTGCTGACCGCGCTCGCCTTGGTGAAATCTAAGGCCAAGGATGCGTTGGATGCCGGTGGCGTGACGGCGCAAGCGCTGAACGCTGCGATTAACGACATGCGCAAAGGCCGCACCGCCGACAGCGCCAGCGCCGAGGACAGTTTTGACGCGTTGAAGAAATACGCCCGCGACCTGACCGAAGCCGCCGAGCAAGGCAAGATCGACCCGATCATTGGCCGGGACGAGGAAATCCGCCGCGCGATGCAGGTCCTGTCGCGCCGGACCAAGAACAATCCTGTGCTGATCGGGGAACCCGGTGTCGGGAAAACCGCCATCGCGGAAGGCTTGGCGCTGCGTATCGTCAACCGCGATGTGCCGGAATCCTTGCGCAACAAACGCCTGATGGCGCTGGATATGGGCGCGCTGATCGCCGGTGCGAAATATCGCGGGGAATTCGAGGAGCGGCTGAAAGCTGTCCTGAAAGAAATCGAATCCGCCGCCGGTGAAATCATCCTCTTCATCGACGAGATGCACACGCTGGTCGGCGCGGGTAAGGCCGATGGCGCGATGGATGCCGCCAACCTGATCAAGCCTGCACTGGCGCGGGGCGAATTGCACTGCATCGGTGCTACGACGCTGGATGAATACCGCAAATACGTGGAAAAGGACGCAGCCCTTGCCCGCCGGTTCCAGCCCTTGATGGTGGAAGAACCGACCGTTGTTGACACGATCAGCATCCTGCGCGGGATCAAGGAAAAATACGAACTGCACCACGGTGTGCGGATTTCCGACAGCGCCTTGGTTGCTGCCGCCACGCTGTCGCACCGCTATATCACCGACCGTTTCCTGCCGGATAAGGCCATCGACCTGATGGACGAGGCCGCCAGTCGGCTGCGTATGGAAGTGGACAGCAAGCCCGAAGAGCTCGACGCGCTGGACCGCCAGATCCTGCAATTGCAGATCGAGGCCGAAGCGTTGAAAAAGGAAGACGACAAGGCGTCCAAGGACCGGCTGGAAAAGCTGGAAAAGGAACTCGCCGATGTGCAGGACCGCGCGTCCGAGATGACCGCGAAATGGCAGACCGAGCGTGACAAGCTTGAGGATACCCGCGGCGTCAAGGAACGGCTGGACCGTGCGCGCGCCGATCTGGATATCGCCAAGCGCGAAGGCAATCTCGCGAAAGCGGGCGAGCTGTCTTACGGCGTGATCCCGCAGCTGGAACGGCAACTGGCCGAGGTCGAAGCCAACGACGACCTGATGGTTGAAGAGGCTGTGCGCCCCGAACAGATCGCCGAAGTGGTGGAACGCTGGACCGGGATCCCGATGTCCAAGATGCTTGAAGGCGAGCGTGACAAGCTGTTGCGCATGGAGGACGAGCTGGGCAAGCGCGTGATCGGCCAGAAATCCGCCGTGCGCGCCGTCGCCAATGCCGTGCGCCGCGCGCGTGCGGGGCTGAACGACGAAAAGCGGCCTTTGGGGTCGTTCCTCTTCCTTGGACCAACGGGTGTGGGCAAGACCGAGCTGACCAAGGCCGTCGCCGAATATCTGTTCGACGATGACAGTGCCATGGTGCGGATCGACATGTCCGAATTCATGGAAAAACACGCCGTGTCACGGCTGATCGGCGCGCCTCCGGGCTATGTCGGTTACGACGAAGGCGGCGTGCTGACCGAGGCCGTGCGCCGGCGCCCCTATCAGGTGATCCTGTTCGACGAAGTCGAAAAGGCGCATCCCGATGTGTTCAACGTGCTGTTGCAGGTGCTGGATGACGGCGTGCTGACCGACGGGCAGGGGCGGCATGTCGATTTCAAACAGACGCTGATTATCCTGACGTCGAACCTTGGCGCGCAGGCGCTGAGCCAGTTGCCCGACGGGGTGGATTCGAGTGCCGCCAAGCGTGATGTGATGGACGCCGTGCGCGCCCATTTCCGCCCCGAATTCCTGAACCGGCTGGACGAGACGATCATCTTCGACCGTCTGGCGCGTGAGGATATGACAGGGATCGTCACGATCCAGCTGGGTCTGCTGGCCAAGCGGCTGGCGGGGCGGAACATCACCCTCGATCTGGATGAAGCCGCGCTGCAATGGCTGGCGGATGAAGGCTATGATCCAGTGTTTGGCGCACGTCCGCTGAAACGGGTGATCCAGCGCGCCTTGCAGGACCAGTTGGCCGAGATGATCCTTGGCGGGGACGTCATGGATGGCGCTGTGGTCAAGGTCACGGCAGGGGCGGACGGGCTGATCGTCGGTGACCGTGTCGCCACCAGCAGCCGGATCGCACCGCCGAACCTGCCGCTGCACTAAGCCAAGAACAAAAAAGCCCCGGTCACTGACCGGGGCTTTCCTGTGTCCAAGGAGAAGACAGGTCTTACATCGGCGGCAGGATCACCGCGTCGATGACGTGGATCACGCCGTTCGATGCTTCGATGTCTGCGGTCACGACGTTTGCGTCGTTCACGGTCACGCCGCCTTCGGTGCCGATGGTGATGTCCGCGCCGTTCACGGTTGTTGCGGTCATGCCGTCAGTCAGGTCCGTCGACATCACGGTACCGGCCACAACGTGGTAGGTCAGGATCGCGGCCAGCGCTTCTGGATCGGCCAACAGACCTTCAACAGTGCCTTCTGGCAGGGCTGCGAAAGCTTCGTCAGTTGGTGCGAACACGGTGAACGGGCCTTCGCCCTTCAGCGTATCAACCAGACCTGCGGCTTCGACAGCGGCGACCAGCGTGGTGAATGTGCCCGCTTCGACGGCAGTATCCACGATGTCCTTGGAATGTCCGGCAGCAAAGGCGACAGACGACAAGGCGGTGGTGGTGGCGACTGCGAGGAAAGTTCTACGTAGCATGGTATGTTCCTTTAGTTGGAAATGCCTTTTCGTTGGCATCGTGCTTTTTACGCAGTGCCTTGCGTCTGGATCAGAGGGGAATCCCGCTCATGCCGCTTGACGGAATACCGCGGCGCACTAAGCCGCGACGGTTTGCGATTTCAAATCACTGTCCTGTGAAGAGTCGTGATAAATCCACGCAAAACTGGAACATTTCACGCCTTGGCAGCATCGTGAGAAACCATTTCGGGATTCTGTCGTATATAGAAGTAACCGACCTGAAACGGAGAAAGACAATGGCCTATCGCTGGAAGAACAATCTGACCCAAGCAGACGTCACGCCGAAAGCCGCCTATCTTAACCGCCGCCAGATCCTTGCCGGGACCGCTGGGCTGGGCGCGATCGGCCTTGCCCCGCGCATGGCCGATGCGCAGGCCGGGCTGGAACCCAACACGCTCGAGGAAATCCGCAGCTATAACAACTTCTATGAATTCGGCACCGGCAAGGCTGATCCCGCCGCGAATGCGCACCGCCTTGTGACATCGCCATGGTCGATCAAGGTCGACGGCATGGTCGACCGCCCCGGCGATTACGCGCTGGGCGATCTGCTGGCCGGTCTCACCGTCGAGGACCGCATCTACCGATTCCGCTGCGTCGAGGCGTGGTCGATGGTTATCCCGTGGAACGGCATTGAATTGGCGGACATCCTCAACAAGGTCGGTGTGCAGTCCGGCGCGCGCTATGTCGCCTTTGAAACCGTGGTCCAGCCCGAGAACATGATCGGTGTGCAGCGCCGTGTGCTTGATTTCCCCTATGTCGAAGGTTTGCGGATCGACGAGGCGATGCATCCCCTGACCATCATGGCGACCGGCATCTATGGCGAACCCATCGCCAACCAGAACGGCGCGCCGATCCGGTTGGTTGTGCCGTGGAAATACGGATTCAAGTCGATCAAGTCGATTGTGCGTATTACGCTGACGGATCAGGAACCGCCGATCAGCTGGAACGTGGCCAACCCGCGCGAATACGGGTTCTATAGCAACGTGAACCCGAACGTGGACCACCCCCGCTGGAGCCAGGCAACCGAACGGCGCGTGGGCGGCGGATTGTTTGCCGCGCGGCAGGACACGCTGATGTTCAACGGCTACCCCGAGGTCGCACCTTTGTACGAAGGCATGGACCTGTCGGTGTTCATCTGATGCTGCGGACCGGATAGGACAGCCCATGACAGTCTCGGCAACGATCAACGGCGCTTTGCGCAAGGTCCCCGCTTGGCCGCTCTATATCATGGCGGCTGCCTATACCGCGTGGGAATTCTGGCGCGCGCTGACCCAGCAGGGTCCTTATCTGGTAGAACCTATCAACGTGCTGGAACGCACCTATGGGGAAATCGCGCTGATCCTGCTGGTGGCGGGGCTACTTGTAACACCGCTGCGGCAATGGACCGGCGTGAACCTGATCAAGTTCCGCCGTGCTATCGGGCTTTGCGCCTTCTTCTTCGTGGTCGCGCATTTTCTGGTCTTTGCGGTGCTAGATGTCCAAAGCCTTGGCCGCGTCTGGACCGAAACGGTCAAGCGGCCCTATGTGACAGTGGGGATGCTGGCCTTTGTCCTGTTGATCCCCTTGGCTGTGACTTCGAACAACCTGTCGATCCGCAAGATGGGCGCGGGGGCATGGCGGCAGCTGCACAAGCTGTCCTATGTCGCCGTGATCCTTGGCGCATTGCACTATCTGTGGCTGTCGCGCGGGTTCCAGATCGAGCCGCTGGTCTATCTGGCGCTCAGTATCGGGCTGGTGGCGTTGCGCTATAAGCATGTCGTCTGGCGCAAACAGGCAGCGTAGGGCCGATTCACCCCGATTCAGGTGCCTGATCCGCGCGACTCGTCTGTGAATCGGCGCATGGTTGTCGGGTTAGGATGGGGCCTCTTGTGGGTAAGTCTGAGGATAACCCAAAATCTGGTATGTTCCGTTTTCATTCCGCCTAACAATATTGCAAACGGCCCTAGGGTCCGCGAACGGAAGTTACCCTAACCCCCTCAAAACACGTTAAAATTCGGGTCTGTCACAAAAAATGCATCTTTCCTGAAAAAACCCCTTGCGGCCTGATCGCACTAACCGTAGAACCCCCCTCACCGGCGGCGCAGAGATGCACTGGCGGGGCGCTAGACGGGTTGGACGGGTCGGGAACGGTCTGGAAGGTTCGGAGGCGGTAAGAAGAAATTCTGAGGTTGAAGGGCGGGCGCGCCGGTAGTTTAGGGCGCACTTGTTTCTTTTTGTCTCTACGCTGTTTGAAATTGATATATCTGAAGAGATATGTGGGCGGTTTGGTTCAGTTCGATGGATCAGACGTCTGTATATCAACGCTCTTAGGGTTTCGGCCCGATGATAGAGTGTCAGCTTCACTGTTTGGCGGCTTCTGGTAACTTTGGTTACTGAAGCACACAAACAGAGAAACGCCATATGGTTTCAGTAAGGCCATATGGTGATGTGCAGAGGTTCGAACGTCAAGGATAGCGCAGCGATGTGCTTTCAACTTGAGAGTTTGATCCTGGCTCAGAACGAACGCTGGCGGCAGGCCTAACACATGCAAGTCGAGCGAGACCTTCGGGTCTAGCGGCGGACGGGTTAGTAACGCGTGGGAATATACCCTTCACTACGGAATAGCCTCGGGAAACTGGGAGTAATACCGTATACGCCCTTCGGGGGAAAGATTTATCGGTGAAGGATTAGCCCGCGTCTGATTAGATAGTTGGTGGGGTAATGGCCTACCAAGTCTACGATCAGTAGCTGGTTTGAGAGGATGATCAGCAACACTGGGACTGAGACACGGCCCAGACTCCTACGGGAGGCAGCAGTGGGGAATCTTAGACAATGGGCGCAAGCCTGATCTAGCCATGCCGCGTGAGTGACGAAGGCCTTAGGGTCGTAAAGCTCTTTCGCCAGAGATGATAATGACAGTATCTGGTAAAGAAACCCCGGCTAACTCCGTGCCAGCAGCCGCGGTAATACGGAGGGGGTTAGCGTTGTTCGGAATTACTGGGCGTAAAGCGCACGTAGGCGGATTGGAAAGTATGGGGTGAAATCCCAGGGCTCAACCCTGGAACTGCCTTGTAAACTCCCAGTCTAGAGTTCGAGAGAGGTGAGTGGAATTCCAAGTGTAGAGGTGAAATTCGTAGATATTTGGAGGAACACCAGTGGCGAAGGCGGCTCACTGGCTCGATACTGACGCTGAGGTGCGAAAGTGTGGGGAGCAAACAGGATTAGATACCCTGGTAGTCCACACCGTAAACGATGAATGCCAGACGTCAGGGGGCTTGCCCTTTGGTGTCACACCTAACGGATTAAGCATTCCGCCTGGGGAGTACGGTCGCAAGATTAAAACTCAAAGGAATTGACGGGGGCCCGCACAAGCGGTGGAGCATGTGGTTTAATTCGAAGCAACGCGCAGAACCTTACCAACCCTTGACATCCTCTGACCGCCTGGGAGACCAGGTTTTCTCGTAAGAGACAGAGTGACAGGTGCTGCGTGGCTGTCGTCAGCTCGTGTCGTGAGATGTTCGGTTAAGTCCGGCAACGAGCGCAACCCACATCTTTAGTTGCCAGCATTCAGTTGGGCACTCTAGAGAAACTGCCCGTGATAAGCGGGAGGAAGGTGTGGATGACGTCAAGTCCTCATGGCCCTTACGGGTTGGGCTACACACGTGCTACAATGGCATCTACAATGGGTTAATCTCCAAAAGATGTCTCAGTTCGGATTGGGGTCTGCAACTCGACCCCATGAAGTCGGAATCGCTAGTAATCGCGTAACAGCATGACGCGGTGAATACGTTCCCGGGCCTTGTACACACCGCCCGTCACACCATGGGAGTTGGGTTTACCCGAAGGCCGTGCGCCAACCAGCAATGGGGGCAGCGGACCACGGTGAGCTCAGCGACTGGGGTGAAGTCGTAACAAGGTAGCCGTAGGGGAACCTGCGGCTGGATCACCTCCTTTCTAAGGATGTTTCTAGCAGATTGAGTTCGCTCAAGATCGTGAAACACTTAGCAGCCGGCAAACAAAGCCGGCATAACAGGCACTGCTTTTCCTTGCAGTGACCTGGAGCCAGGCCGTCCTCATATCTCTTCAGTTTTTGCCAGACCTACCGGTCTGTCTTGGGTCGGTAGCTCAGGTGGTTAGAGCGCACGCCTGATAAGCGTGAGGTCGGAGGTTCAAGTCCTCCTCGACCCACCAAATTTTGGGGCGTTAGCTCAGCTGGGAGAGCACCTGCTTTGCAAGCAGGGGGTCATCGGTTCGATCCCGATACGCTCCACCACTTCTTTTGCGCAGCAAAAGAAGCGCGGGTGGCAGTGATTTGCGCAGCAAATCATGAGAACCCGCTGGGTTCTATCTGGCACATACAGTTTGACCGTAAAGCAGCCCTGGCTGTTTTGCCGTCCAACTGGACGACTTGGCCTTCGGGTCATTTGACATCGTATAGAGAGATACAACATCAGAATAGAGGCGCCCCGCGTGAGGGGATTGCCAGATGGATGGAGGTTCCGCATGGAACCGTCGAGATCCTGAAAATCTATTTTGTTCCAAGTCAAGTACACTAACCGGAACAGCAGTAATGCTGTTCGAACGATGCCAGTTGCTGAACCAGCGGCTGGCGTTGCAATGTATGCATTTTGATTAAGGGCCCTTTTGATACAAAAGGGAGGGCCCACAGAAGAAGCCTTGCTTTTTCTGGATCAAATCAAGCGCGAAAAGGGCGTTTGGTGGATGCCTTGGCAGTAAGAGGCGATGAAAGACGTGATACTCTGCGATAAGCCATGGGGAGCTGAGAATAAGCTTTGATCCATGGATTTCTGAATGGGGCAACCCACCTGATACTTTGTTATTATTATCCTTCGGGGTGATTAATAATGAGGTAAACCAGGTATTTGTAGACTGAATACATAGGTTTACAAAAGCAAACCCGGGGAACTGAAACATCTAAGTACCCGGAGGAAAGGAAATCAACAGATACTCCCCTAGTAGCGGCGAGCGAACGGGGACCAGCCGAGCCATGAATGTGATTAGAATGTGTTGGAAAGCACAACCAGAGTGGGTGACAGTCCCGTATAAGAAGCATGATTGGACGTATTAAGTAGGGCGGAACACGTGAAATTCTGTCTGAACATCGGAGGACCACCTTCGAAGGCTAAGTACTCCTTACTGACCGATAGCGAACCAGTACCGTGAGGGAAAGGTGAAAAGCACCCCGACGAGGGGAGTGAAACAGTACCTGAAACCGAACGCCTACAATCAGTTGGAGGGTCCTTGAGACCTGACAGCGTACCTTTTGTATAATGGGTCATCGACTTAGTGTATCTAGCAAGCTTAAGCCGTTAGGTGTAGGCGCAGCGAAAGCGAGTCTGAATAGGGCGATTGAGTTAGATGCATTAGACCCGAAACCGAGTGATCTAGGCATGTCCAGGATGAAGGTTAGGTAACACTAACTGGAGGTCCGAACCCACACCTGTTGAAAAAGGTCGGGATGAGGTGTGCCTAGGGGTGAAAGGCCAATCAAACTCGGAGATAGCTGGTTCTCTGCGAAATCTATTTAGGTAGAGCGTCGGACGAATACCCTCGGGGGTAGAGCACTGGATGGGTAATGGGGACTCACCGTCTTACTGATCCTAACCAAACTCCGAATACCGAGGAGTAATATCCGGCAGACACACAGCGGGTGCTAACGTCCGTTGTGAAGAGGGAAACAACCCTAACCTACGACTAAGGCCCCTAATTCATGGCTAAGTGGGAAAGCAAGTGGGACGACCAAAACAACCAGGAGGTTGGCTTAGAAGCAGCCATCCTTTAAAGATAGCGTAACAGCTCACTGGTCTAAATAAGTTGTCCTGCGGCGAAGATGTAACGGGGCTCAAGCCATGAGCCGAAGTCTGGGATGCAATTTATTGCATGGTAGCAGAGCGTAGTGTGACATAGTTCCAAGCGTCTTTAATGCCCTTCGGGGGATATTGGACGCAGGGAGCTTTCTGTGAAGCCGGCCTGTGAGGGATCCGGTGGAGAGATCACTAGTGAGAATGATGACATGAGTAGCGACAAAGGGAGTGAGAGACTCCCTCGCCGAAAGTCCAAGGGTTCCTGCTTAAAGCTAATCTGAGCAGGGTAAGCCGACCCCTAAGGCGAGGCCGAAAGGCGTAGTCGATGGGAACCAGGTTAATATTCCTGGGCCAGGAGGATGTGACGGATCTCGAAGATTGTTTCCCCTTATCGGATTGGGGAGGCCGTTTAGAGGTTCCTGGAAATAGCCCTCCGCTAGATCGTACCCTAAACCGACACAGGTGGACTGGTAGAGAATACCAAGGCGCTTGAGAGAACCACATTTAAGGAACTCGGCAAAATACCTCCGTAAGTTCGCGAGAAGGAGGCCCGTTCAGAAGGCAACTTTTGGGCGGGGGCACAAACCAGGGGGTGGCGACTGTTTACTAAAAACACAGGGCTCTGCGAAGTCGTAAGACGACGTATAGGGTCTGACGCCTGCCCGGTGCCTGAAGGTTAAAAGGAGGAGTGCAAGCTCCGAATTGAAGCCCAGGTAAACGGCGGCCGTAACTATAACGGTCCTAAGGTAGCGAAATTCCTTGTCGGGTAAGTTCCGACCTGCACGAATGGCGTAACGACTTCCCCGCTGTCTCAAATGTGGACTCAGCGAAATTGAATTTCCTGTCAAGATGCAGGATACCCGCGGTTAGACGGAAAGACCCCATGCACCTTTACTATAGCTTCGCATTGGCATCAGGCACGATATGTGCAGGATAGGTGGTAGGCTTTGAAGCAGGGACGCCAGTCTCTGTGGAGCCTCCCTTGAGATACCACCCTTATCTTGCTTGATGTCTAACCGCGGCCCGTTATCCGGGTCCGGGACCCTGCGTGGTGGGTAGTTTGACTGGGGCGGTCGCCTCCCAAATTGTAACGGAGGCGCGCGAAGGTTGGCTCAGAGCGGTCGGAAATCGCTCGTTGAGTGCAATGGCAGAAGCCAGCCTGACTGCGAGACTGACAAGTCGAGCAGAGTCGAAAGACGGCCATAGTGATCCGGTGGTCCCGAGTGGAAGGGCCATCGCTCAACGGATAAAAGGTACGCTGGGGATAACAGGCTGATGGTGCCCAAGAGTCCATATCGACGGCACCGTTTGGCACCTCGATGTCGGCTCATCTCATCCTGGGGCTGGAGCAGGTCCCAAGGGTACGGCTGTTCGCCGTTTAAAGAGGTACGTGAGCTGGGTTTAGAACGTCGTGAGACAGTTCGGTCCCTATCTTCCGTGGGTGTAGGATACTTGAGAAGAGTTGCCCCTAGTACGAGAGGACCGGGGTGAACGATCCACTGGTGGACCTGTTGTCGTGCCAACGGCAGTGCAGGGTAGCTATGATCGGACAGGATAACCGCTGAAGGCATCTAAGCGGGAAGCCCCCTTCAAAACAAGGTATCCCTGAGGGCCGAGGTAGACCACCTCGTCGATAGGCCAGAGATGTAAGCGCAGCAATGCGTTCAGTTGACTGGTACTAATTGCCCGATAGGCTTGATTTGATCCAGTAATAGTAAGACTGGCGAAAAATCAGGATACATACACAAACTACAGTCGTATGCGACTTGGAACATAACGGTGTGCCCCTCAAAAGGCGCACCGCTGGCGTTGTTTTTTTGGTTTGGTGGTCATAGCGCGAGCAAAACACCCGATCCCATCCCGAACTCGGCAGTTAAGTGCCGCAGCGCTGATGGTACTGCGTCTTAAGACGTGGGAGAGTAAGTCACTGCCAAACCTAATAAACAACGCCATGCTTGCAACACAGCAAGCGTATCTCTCTTACGATGCACCTAACAACAATTAGGTGCGCCAAACACTGGCGCGGGATGGAGCAGCCCGGTAGCTCGTCAGGCTCATAACCTGAAGGTCGTAGGTTCAAATCCTACTCCCGCAACCATCGTAACCGACCCGACCCGTGCAAATCGCGCGGGTTTTGTCGTTTCCGCATTCCCCAATGCCAGGATGCCCGCCACTTCCCCGACAAGTTCGATATAATGACCATCCAGCGCGTCCACGTCGGGCACCATCCGGATCTCTGAAACAAGCCCCCGCAACGCCTCTGTCGCCTCCATCTTAAGCGTGGGGTCTTGCAGCGCAGACGCCAGGTTGCGGATCTTGGTCCGGTAGAGGTTCGACAGGCTGGGGTGCAGCCGCAGTGCAGGCGGTTCGGGGCTCTCGTCGATGATCATCGCCAGCTTAAGCTTCTCGCTTTCCAGCTCCGTCATCCGCTCCTTCATGCTGGGCTGATACATGCCATCCTCCATTGCCGTCATGATGCTGCTGATCTTCTTGTCGATTTGGGCAAGCTCGCGGCGTGCCTTTTGCCGGACGGCATCGGCGCCGGCTGCCTCGGCGTTGAAGGCGCGGCGGTATTCTTCAACGAAGGTGGCGATGAGGTCAGGGTGCAATAGGCTGTCACGCAGGCCGGACAGCACACGGTCCTCAAGCGCTTCGCGGGTGATCGTCACGCGGTTCGTGCAGATGGCGTCACCCTGGTTGCGCGGTGCCGAGCAGCCATACCGGGTCTTGTTGATCATGATATAGCTTGATCCGCAGCAGCCACACTTCACCACCCCAGAAAACAGGTAGCTCGGCCGCCGCGCGTTCTCGGGACGTCGGTGTCCCGCCTGCACACCGCCGGGGTTCATGTCGTCGCGGATGGCCGTCTGGCGTGCTTTGACCCGGTCCCACAAGGCATCGTCGATGATCCGAAGGTCGGGCACATCTGTGACGATCCATGTCTCCGGCGGGTTCAGGCGCGCCTGGCGCTTCTGGGTGTCCGGATCCTTGATAAAGGCCTGCCGGTTCCAGACCAATTTGCCGATGTATAGCTCGTTGTTCAGAATACCCGTGCCGCGTTTCCAGTTGCCGGAGATCGTCGAGGCGCCCCAGCGCCCTGCTCCTTTTTTGCTGTCGGTGGGAATGCCTTCGGCATTGAGGCTGGCAGCGATAGCGCGGGATGAGTGACCGGCTGCGTAGGCTCGGAAGATCCGTTCCACAATCGCATCGCGGTCGACGTCGATCTCGCGTTCACCGGTCACGACGGACCCGTCCGCGTGAAACGCCCGTCTGACGCGGTAGCCGTAGCTGATCCCGCCTCCGGATTTTCCCTTGAGGACGCGGCCTTCGAGACCGCGGTGGACCTTGGCTGCCAGATCCTTGAGAAACATCGCGGAGATCACGCCGTTGAAACCGATATGCATCTCGCTGACGGCACCCTGCGAGATGGTGACGATCTGGATTCCGCGATACTGCATCTGTTTGAAGAAACCGGAGATATGTTCCTGATCGCGGCTGATCCGGTCCAGGCTTTCTGCCACAACGACATCGAAGAGACCGAGGCGGGCATCCACCATCAGCCGCTGATACCCCGGCCGGTCCAGCGACGCCCCTGAAATCCCCGCATCGGCGTAATCCTGCGCCACCGCCCATCCACGATCATTAATCAGGCGGTGGCAGATCCGCTGCTGATCCTCGATAGAGGCCGCAGATTGCATATCTGTAGAATACCGGGCGTATGTGGCGACACGGAGTGGTTTGCTGATCATGGTCTTAGTCCTCTGATGGTGTCGCGGCGCGTTGCGCAGCAATGTCGGCCCGAGCCGCTTGCTGCGCGAGCAGTCGCACGATCTCGACAAGGCTGGGATGTGGGGCGGATGGCGATGGCGCGTTGCAGTCGGGGCAGGCCACGTCCGCAGGCAGGGTGGCCGCGTGCGGCTCCCCTTTCTTGCGGACATGGCTTCTCCGGTCCCGCGCCATAGGCCGAGGTCTCCTGGCCAATCCGGCGTAGGGCGGGACGGGCGATATTGGTCTGATCTGTGCCGGGAAAATCCACGGCGGTGCTGCAGTCAATATAAGCCATTGGGGGTCCTATCATGGAGCGAAAAAACGACGGACGAAATTTATCATGGGGATAAGAAACTGTTTTACATATATTATTACGCATCATCTGTCAGAGACCTGTAAAGCTGGGCTACGCGCTTGAAGCTGCAAACAAAAAAGACCCTAAAAGACGTGATTTTGACCACAGACCAAAAACAAGAATAATCACTAAAATATTTACCCGGCTCTTCTCTGCAGAAAAAACCAAAAAACCGCTCCCATCCTCGTCCAAGAAAAAACCAAGATACTGAAAAATCCAAAGCAAAGATGAAAGTGGAAAAAGAGCGCTTACTTGGGGGAGATGCATGGGCTTTCGATGATCCTGTCCAAAGCAGTGACGCCTTGAGAGCGAACATCGCCAAAAAGCATCACTGAACATGATGTCCCTGCCGATGATCTGCTGAACACGCATTGGATTGGGACGGGCCATGATGATCACGGCACTGACGGATACCGGGCATCATCCTTAGGATTGTGGTGGCTGTCGGTGCAGGCTTTGCTGTCCGTTGTTCCACCGGGCACTCCGATCCCCTCCACAATCTCTGCGATCTGTTCGGCGTTCAGGCTGCGCTCTGCCATCAGCGCCGTTGCCAAGGCCTCCAGCGTGCTGCGGTGCTTGCTGAGAATCTGCACCGCGCGGCTCTCGGCCTGATCCAGACGCTTGCGGACACGGCCGCGCAGGTTGGTGTTCTGCAGCACGATGACGGCGGGGGCGTCGACCCAGACGGGTCCGTCGGGACCGAGGCCGTAGGCGGTCTCGATCTTGAGGGCCTTGTCGGTGGCGCCCGCAAGGTCGGAGTGTGCGGGGCCACCGGCACCTGCGGAGATTGCGCCGAGGGCCAGCCGTTCGGCGGCGCGGCCGGCAAGGTCGTAGCAGATATCGTCTTCAAGGTCTGACAGCAGGCATTCATTGTTCGCGCGCTGACGGTGGGTCTCGCCGCCATACGGGGTGATGGCCAGCCGGGTGATCTGGCCGAGGTTCAGGGCAGCGGCGACGGTGGCATGGCCTGCCTCGTGGAGGGCCACGCGCCAAAGGATCCGCGGATCGGTGTCTGTGCTCAGCGACAGGTGGACGCGGATGCTGGCTGTGGTGATCGGCGCGCCGGTGTGGCGTGCGTCAGAGCGTGCCGCACGAATGGCCGCGTCGATCGCGGCAGGGCTGTGGCCCACGGCGGCGCGGGACAGGCTAGCGAGCTCAGCCTCCGGGATCTCGTCCTCCAGCAACCGCCTCATCAGACCGAGGATCTGGCGAGCATCCGGCATCGGGACTGCGGCCTTGATGTCGAACCGGCCGGCACGCATTACGGCGGGGTCGATCCGGTCGATGTGATTGCAGGCACCCACGACAACCACGCCTTCCTCCAGCGCAATGGCGTTCATCTCGCCCAGAAAGCCGTTGATGACCTGCGTGCGGTAACTGCTGTTGTGCCGATCACCGCTCTCGCGGGATCCGACAGCATCGATCTCGTCGATGAACAGGATGGCAGGCGCAAGCCTGCGCGCCTCGGCGAAGGTCGTGCGCATCTCCCGCAGCATGTCGCCGAGATGACCTGCGGCCTGCCATTCGGCAAAGCTGCCCGTGACGCAGGCGATGCCAGCGCTATTGCCCATCGCGCGTGCAAGGTAGGTTTTGCCCGTGCCGGGCGGGCCATAAAACAGGATCGAGCGGGACAGGTCCGACCAGGCAACCTTACCCTGTTTCCAGAGCGAGAGGTCCGCGATCAGGCGGCGGGCGGCCAGCACGGCCGGGCTGTCAGCGGTCATATCGTCAAGGGTCGGCCCTTGGGTCTCATCAGCCTTGGTCATCGCAGCAAGGCGCTGGACCACCCCGTCCAGATCCGGCGCGCGCAGGGCGGCGCAGGCCTGTGCGGTGCCGAGGCCTGCCAGCAGCCCGCCTTCGGGCAGTGCCGCGCGAAAGGCTGCTTCATCCCCGAGCGCGTCGCCCAACGCGCCGGCCCGCAGATGGGCGATGATCAGATCAGCCGTGATTGCGGGGAGCCGGTAAACGGGCAGACCAGCGTGACGCAGATGCTGTGGCATGGCGAGGCCGGCAGGGACGATCACCAGAACGGGCGCATACCCATCCATCGTCTCATCGACAGCGTTCCAGAACTTCTGGGCATGATATTTGGTCACGACGCCCTCGGTGGTGTTGGGGCTTTGCAAGGACCACGATTGCCGGGGAAAGCAGAACTTCAAAACATCGGTGACCAGATCCATGTCACCGCTATCGACATCCATCAGCATCGCCACGGACCGCCAGTCCTGCGCCGCGGCGAGGGTTGCTTCAGTGCCAAAGGTGGCCGCTAGCCGGATCGCGGTCAGCAGTTGCCGGGACGGGACGGGGGCGGCCTCGAAGATGTCGGTCTCGGTGTCTGCATAATCGCCGTGGAATAGAGCGAAGGTGTCGGCGAGGCTGGGGTCTTCGGCGATATCCGCGTCAAAGGCGCCTTTCTTGTAGGCCGCCTTGATCTTGCTGGACTGGCCAGCGTGATGCAGCCGCAGGCGGGTGATCAGGTCGTGGGCCAGCGGCAGCCATGTGGGTGGGGCGGCTGATGTGCTGGAGACAGAAGTGTTAGAGTTAGATGTGGCAGAGACAATGTCTGCGTTTACGACGGTGTGCTTGTTTGGCTGGGTCATGACACAGCTCCTTCGGATGAGACTTCATTTGAACGGCGTGGGCGGCGATGCCCCCGCGCTGTGGCGCAGGGGCGGTCCGTGAGGCAAAATCATCTGCGGTGCGGATCAGGCGGCGGCCAGTGCCGCTTCGAGATCATCGAGCATGCGCAGCACGACCGGGGTCAGCGCACCATCGTAGATCTCGGTCTTCACGCGGATCTGGTCGCGCCAGGTGGAGGGGTCGAGCCTGGCATCCGGATGATCGGCCTTGATGCGGGCATGCATTGCCTTCTCGGCGCAGAGCGCTTTGTGGCCGGTCTCCATCGGCACGACCTTCAGGATCGCGCAGGGCATCGTCGCATCGCGCTTCAACTGATAATGCAACCGGCTCTCAGGATCGCGAGAGAAGCCGAGCTTGACCACCTCGCGCCCCGAGGCCAGCGTGAATGACATCGCGTAGATGAAGCTGGAACCGGCGGGCCAGTCTTCACCGCATCCGCCGCACCCAAACCGACCCGACTGCATATTGGCACGCGCGATGCGCTGTTCGTGATCGCAGGCATCGTGGCGGTAGATACGGTAGTTCGCATCACCCTCCGGATCGGCGGACATCAATGTCCAGCCGCGGTCGGTAGCCTCTTCAGCCTCTGTTGCGGCATGACAGGTCTCGCAGCGAAACCCGGTCACACCGGCGGCGATACGCTTGATCATCTCGGACTGACGGCGGACGGTATGGCCGCAGGCAGACAGGTAAAACCCGTAATGCCGGTTGTTCGGATCCCGGTGCAGGAAGGTCAGCCCGGCCGCGGTGGCATCCGCCTTCCATGCGGTCTCGATGCAGGCAGCACAGAGAGGCTGGGCCGACATCAGCGTGAAGAGCCGCACCTTCTGCACCGCGCCGCAAGCATGGCACTTGAGCGCGAGGTGCAGCCGGTCAGCGATACGGGCGACGATATCGAAGCCTTTTGCCTGCGCCGCCGCAAGCCATTTGGGCAGGATGGCACCCGGAAAGATGGGATGCGCTGTGTTGTTGATGGTGAGCGTATTGGGGAAATTGGTCATCGTGTTCATGGGAAAAGTCCTTCGTTGGGAGAGAGAATGGAAATCCAGAGCGCACTGACCCACCCCGGTGGCAACACCGGGTGCAAAAGGGACAGGTGGTCTGGGACGTGGGGATGAGCAGGCGGCATCACTCGCCGCCAAAGCGCAGGCCGCTAGAAGGCGAAAACCTGAATGTCGCCAGAGGTGTCGGCGTCGGCTTCGTCATCCACAGGGATCACGCATTCTGCGCTGAAATCGAACAACGGCAGCTGCACCAGCGCATCGACAAGATGACGGGCCTGGATCAGCATGCCGTTGCAATGCTGGGCCACATAACTGAAACCCGACACCTGATACCGCAAGAAGAACACAAGCAGCATCTGCCGGTGCGTCCGCCGCGCCTGTGACGGATCATCATCGTTCAGCATCGCGTCGATCAGCAAGGTCATCCGGCGCAGGGGTGCATCCTCAAGTCGCTCGATTGGCAACCGATGCAGCTGCATCAGGCGCTGGTCCAGCGCCGTGCCGGCATGCTCGGCCTCCCGGTGCCATGCCGCATAAGCCGGGTCATAGCTTGCGCTGATGTCGGCCATGTCACGTTCCGCAATGATGAAGCGCGAGAGAACCGGCAACATGGCGGCGAAGGCCAGCGACAATGATGTGTCCAGCACCGGCAAGGCAGGCGGCACCTGCGCGGCGCCATGGGTCATGTGAGAAGCTGCAATGTTCATGCTGCACCTCCGGTCCGCGCGGACAAACCCGCCGCATGACCCTGCACCGCGGCACGCCCGAAAGCCGTCAGAAAACCGACCTCCACGCCCGACCGCGCCCGCGGCAGCCGCATCATGTCAAACACCGCCCAGGACAGGATCTCCGGCGCATTCGCCGCAACCATGTAATCCAGCGCCGCCACCGCATATCCGGTCCCCACCGCACAATCCGCGATAAAATCGCCGGACGGGTGAACGGTCCAGAAGCTGCGCGGCGGCGCACCCGCAGCACGCTCCGACGCAGAGGTGCTGCGCACGAAAGGCAGGTTGAGGACAGGGTGATCGTCGTTATCGTCAGGGTCATTCGGGACCGCATTGATCAGGGGAAGACCGTGATCCGGAAATCCTTCCGACAAAGCGGCGTGCGGCAGCGCAACCGTCGCACCCGAAAACGAAAGCCCGGCAAGCATGTCGCGGCGCGTAAGCTCTTTATGCCGATCAGGCATGGTGATAGGTGTAGCAATAGCCATGATGCGATCTCCTCAAAACTGGTCGCGTTGTAGTTAGAGCGTGAGACGAGGGGCCCTAATCCCTTGTCTCAGCTCGACTAACGTGCCACTATACCATTCTGATGTCAACATCATAATGCAAGAAAGTTAAAATGGCTCCCCCCAAAAGAGATACCGAGGCTATCACACTACGCTTACCGCGCTCATTGATCGAAGAAATCGACGACCGCCGCCGTGTGGAGTCGGACCTGCCAACACGTCCCGAAATGATACGCCGTGCGTTGACACAATGGCTAGAAATGACCGAGCCGCCAAAGGGCTAACTCTGGCTGATCATTGTCGCACCCGGCCGATTGGGGCCGCTCGCTAAGGTGACCGGCGCTGTAGTGCAGCTTCACTAGACCGGCCATTCCTGCAGGGCGCAGCATTTTCCGACAACCAAGGTCCGCTGAGCGGGACGGAACTGCCGTTCATTAAGTCGATACAATTGTAAGCTAGTGCTTATTTGTGGCTCTATGCTCGAAAATTAGGTCAATTCCCGAGTCGAACAGATTTTTGCTTAAGAGACTTCCGGCAAGACTAACTGCTTCTGTATCGGCTTTCCAACCTTCAGCACTAACCGGCGCCCAATCGTTGAAGCTTCCCATACCTCCGTGTGCAGACAAGAAGAACCGGGCGCCCGCAAGATCCCTGCGCTTTATATGCTTAAGCGCTACTCGTATCCAGTTGGTCCAATGCGTTTGGATGGGGGCAAATTTTAGATCGCTCAAGATGATTTCAAGCAGGCTTTCTAGCTTTGCGAACTTGGCCTCACAATTGTCCTGCACTCGTTACTCCTATCGTCTGCAAATACCGTTGAAGGCATTAAACTTGCTATAAAATCACGCTGAGTTTCTTTTCAGGCTTGATCGATGTGGGTTCAAGACAGACCTTGGCCGCGTTGCAGTAATTGGTCAATACGGGCTCGAGGCTGTCATGCGGCAGTGCTGCAGGAGTTGCCCTCAATAACCACTACGGTCCATCGGTGACGGCCCTTAACGGTCATTCAAGCTGTTGCGAGGCCTTTGCCAAAGCGGCCATTCAAGCAGGGCGGAGCAACCTGCGGCAACCAGCCTGTAACGAAACCGAGAGTATGCTGTCATGCCCTTGATCTTCCAGCAACAGGAATCCCTGTTCATTTAAATGGAAACGCTTGCGGAGCGTCCGATTCGCAAGCTGCCTGAATTGAGTGCAATCTAATCTGGGCAAAGGTCGCACTTCCCACTGCGCCCCTGGCAGACTTTGCAGAATGGAGAACGTTAATGAGGCATCGCTTATCTACCGGTCTGTGCCACATCTGTCGGGTGGTGCCAATAGTGGCAACGGTTGTAGCGGCCCAGCCTGCGGCCGCGCATTCCGAACTTCGCGGTTCCGTTCCCGCCGTCGGGGCGGTGCTGGACTGCGCGCCGGCCCAGATTGAACTGCAGTTCAACGAAGGCGTGCTGTTGACCGCGCTGCGTCTGCATCGGGTGGATGGTGCCGAGGTTGAGCTGCCCCGTCGCGCAATCCGTGAGGCAGCGCTGGAGACCATCGAGTTGCCGCCGCTGGAGCCCGGCGATTTTCGCGCCGAATGGCGCATCATCTCGCCCGACGGCCATGACGTCGGTGGGGCCAATCCTTTTAGCGTCTCAAGAGAGTGCCAACCGTGATTCTTGAATATCTGCAGCCGGATCCGTCTTTTCTGGATGGTGTCGCCGTGGTGGTGCGCGCGCTTTATTATGCAGCAACCATCGGTGCCGCCGGTCTTGCGTCTTTCATGATCGGATATGGCCACCGGTTGCGGCCTGCCGAGGCCGCGCGGTTGCGTCGCACGCTTTTGGGGGCCATCGCCGCCGGGTTGGCCCTGTCGGTTGGCGCGCTGGCACTGCGGGTGTTGGTGCTGACAGCCGGGGCCAGCATAACCGATGGCGCGGTCTGGGAAGCCATGATGCGCTCGCGCATCGGTGATGCCTTTTGGTTGCGCAGTGCGGGCCTTGTCTTGCTTGGGGCCGGGGTGATGCCATGGCGGGCGGGGCCTGCCGTTGCGGCGGTGGGCGGGGTTCTTGTGCTTGGATCATACGCGGCGATGGGGCATTCTATGCTGTTCCTGCCCCGGCAAGAGATTGCGGCCTTGGTCGTGCTGCATCTTGCGGTCGTGGCCTTTTGGGTTGGTTCGCTGTTGCCCCTTATGTGGGTGGCGCAGCGACCCGATGGCGCAGAAACCGCTGCTCTTTTGCACGACTGGAGCCGCGCGGCGACGGTTGCGGTGGCGGCGATGATTGCGAGTGGTGTGCTGTTGACGTGGTATTTGACCGTGCGTCTTGACCTGATTTTTGAGGCCTGGCATGGCTGGGCGCTTGCCGGAAAGATCATGGTCGTGCTGGCGGCGCTGGCGCTGGCGTTGTTGAACCGGCTGCGGCATACCCCAGCTCTGGAACAAGGACGAGCGGGGGCGGGCGCTCGGCTAGCGTTGTCGATCCGTGTTGAGATTGTCTTGGTGCTGCTGGTCTTCTACGTCGCAGCCGAAATGGTCTCAGTCCATCCGGTTGACTACGGCCACAGGGTGCAGAACTGAGATTTCGGTAGGGTGCAAATAATGCCAATGTGTTCAGTATGACGATCGACAATCGTCCTCGATGCGTCGTTCTTTTGGGTGTTTGCGCGGTCACTCTTTTCGGTGGCGATGCACTTGCGCAGGAAACGGCCCTGGGGCGCGACCTCTACGGCCAGCACTGCGCGGCCCCTGTCATGGTGCGGATCTGGAAGGGGCCGTTAACTGGCGGCAGAAGGGCTCGGACGGCCGATTCCCGGCCCCGCCGCACGACGAGACCGGCCATACTTGGCATCACGGTGACGCGATGCTGTTCGACTACACCAGTCGCGGCGGTCAGGCTTATCTGGATGATCTGGGGGTGGCGTTTGACGCAGGTATGCCTTCGTTCGGCGATATCTTGAGCGATGCCGAGATTGAGGCCATTTTGACCTTCATCAAATCGACATGACCCGAAGAGATGCAAGCCTTTCAAGCTGAGCGCACTGCTGCCGAGAGCGGAAACTAGCGTTGCCTCGACCTTGCCGTTAGAAGGTTGGGTCTTCCCTCGTCGCAGGGGTTTTGAGACATGCTGAAAGGATAGGCGCCGGAAACCCTGCGCAGGGCCAAAACTCGTGGGTATAATTTCGGAGGCTCCACCTTGCGCAAAACCACAGATTTAGTTCGGCACGGCCATCGACCGCTTTGGCAAGATGCGGCAGATGCAAAGCTGCAGTGTCGTAGGGCCGCTTTCCGCCCCTCGAGACGGTGACCCTCTCGCTGCCGGTCTCGGCCCAAAGCTGCCCTCCATCAGGATCGCGGATGCCGCGGCGCAGCTTCACAAAACCTGCCGTTCGTGCATCGCGCAGCATATTGGGCGGTCCAAGGTTAGCAGTGCGGACAAAGCGGGCTATCCACGATCGAAGATTGATGTCGACGTCTGTTGCAACCACCAACCTTCAGGCAGTCCAGCTGGTGTTGGCTCATACCAAGATGGATACCTTCTTCCAATCAGTCGATTAAAAAGTAGACATATTCTGTGGCCCAATCTGTTGCCCGACGGCGAAATCCGCTTTCCGGCTTGCCAAGCTGGCGACATTCCGCGTATCAGGCCTTCGAAACGCATGGATCCGGTGCAAGCCCGGATGGCTCTTCCGGCCGCTGATCCGCCGGATAACCTGAACTGATACATCAGAACATTTCGATTTGCGGCTTGCATGGCCCGGTCGATCAGGAAAATTTTACATGATTTCAATGAGCGCCTATAAAGATGAGTGGTTTGGCAATGTCCGGGGTGATTTGATCGCCGGCCTTGTCGTAGCCCTTGCCCTAATTCCGGAGGCGATTGCCTTTTCCATCATCGCGGGTGTTGACCCGAAGGTGGGGCTATACGCCAGTTTCTCGATCGCGGTGCTCATCGCATTCACCGGCGGTCGGCCTGGCATGATTTCGGCGGCGACAGCAGCAACGGCGGTATTGATGATCACGCTGGTGCGTGAACATGGGCTGGAATATCTGCTCGCTGCGACCGTGCTGGCTGGTCTGCTTCAGATCGCGGCCGGTGTATTCGAGCTTGGCTTTGTCATGCGCTATGTCTCGAAATCGGTCATGACCGGGTTTGTGAATGCGCTGGCAATCCTAATCTTCATGGCACAATTGCCCGAGCTTGATCCGACAACTGTCACCTGGTTGACCTATGCGCTTGTGGCCGCCGGGCTGGCAATCATCTACCTGTTCCCGCTGCTGACCAAGGCTGTGCCTTCCCCACTCGTCACCATCATCGTACTGACCGGGTTGGTGATGATCTTCGGCTGGGATGTCCGCACGGTGGGTGACATGGGAGAGTTGCCTGACACGCTGCCGGTCTTCCTGATTCCGCAGATCCCGCTAACGCTGGAGACGCTGATGATCATCCTGCCCTATTCGGTTGCCGTCGCCATCGTCGGCCTGTTGGAAAGTCTGATGACGCAGAACATCGTCGATGATCTGACCGACACTAAATCCAACCGTAACCAGGAATGTATCGGTCAGGGGATTTCCAATACTGCGACCGGTTTCATAGGTGGCATGGCAGGTTGTGCAATGATCGGTCAGTCGATCATCAACGTCAAATCCGGCGGGCGCGGGCGGCTGTCGTCCTTTGCTGCAGGGGTCTATCTGTTGTTCATGATCCTTGTGCTGGGCAATCTGGTCAGTCAGATCCCGATGGCGGCGCTGGTCGCGATCATGATCATGGTCAGCATCGGCACATTCTCGTGGTCGTCGATCAAGGCGCTGCGCACACATCCGCAATCATCGTCGGTTGTGATGATCGCGACGGTGGTGACGGTGGTCTATACTCACAACCTTGCCATAGGTGTGCTGGTTGGCGTCCTGCTGTCGGGGATCTTCTTTGCCGGCAAGATCGCGCAATTGTTCAAGGTTACGAGCGAGATCACCAAGAATGGCAGCCAACGGACCTATGTCGTCGAAGGGCAGTTGTTCTATGGCTCGGTCGAGGATTTCATGAACGCGTTCGATTTCAATGAAACGCTCGAAAAGGTGATTATCGACGTCAGCAAGGCACACATCTGGGATATCTCGTCTGTGCAGGCGCTAGACATGGTGATCCTGAAGTTCCGTCGCGACGGCGCCGAGGTGGAAATCATCGGCATGAACGAAGCAACTGAAACCATCGTGGACAAGCTTGCCATTCATGACAAGCCGGGTGCCATGGACAAGCTGATGTCGCATTAAGGGAGAGATACCATGAACCTCGATAGCCAAAAGATTGTCGCCTTCGTCGACGGATCTGTCTATTCCGAAAGCGTCTGTAACCATGCCGCTTGGATCGCGCAGCGCACGGAATCGCCCGTCGAACTGATCCATGTGTTGGGCCGCCGCGAGGGGCCTGCAATGGCGGACCGGTCCGGTGCGATCAAACTGGGCGCGCGCACTGCCCTGCTGGAAGAGCTGGCCGATCTTGATGCGCAGCGTGCCAAGCTGATCAACAGCCGTGGCAGGGCAATTCTCGAAGATGCGCGTGCCATTCTGGATCAGGACGGTGTGAACGAGATCAGCACGCGACTGCGTCAGGGCGATATCATTGAAGCGGTGTCCGAGGTGGAATCCACCGCCCGCGTTATCATCGTCGGCAAACGCGGCGAGGCGGCGGATTTCGCCAAGGGCCACCTTGGGTCGAACCTTGAACGGATCGTACGGGTAGCACAAAAACCCGTGTTCGTCGCGTCCCGCGCCATGCAACCGATCAATAAGGTGCTGGTCGCTTATGACGGCGGCGCATCGGCGATGAAAGCGATCGATCACATCGCCCGCAGCACGCTGTTCGCGGGGCTGCATATACATGTCGTTACCGTCGGCAATGAAACCGCCGAGGTGAAGAAGGGTCTTGATGATGCCAAGGCAGTGCTGAAAGCCGCAGGGCTGGATGTGGAAACCTCCGTGCTGCCCGGTCAGCCGGAAAAAGCGCTGTCCGAACTGGTGGAAACGGATGGCTATGACATGTTGGTCATGGGTGCCTATGGCCACAGCCGGATCCGCACGCTGGTGATCGGATCGACCACCACCGCGATGATCCGCGCCTGCAAGGTGCCTGTTATCTTGATGCGATAGGCAGTGCCAGAACCGACTCCAGAGCAGTTGAAAGCCCAGTTCCTTCCACTCCTACAGAAGGAACTGGCAGATCTGCTGATGGCCTCGGCTGCGACGGTGGGCGATCGCAAGCCGGTCGAACTTGACCAACAAAGCGTCGGACGCCTAAGCCACATGGATGCGATGCAGCAGCAGGCGATGGCTGCGGCACAGGACAGTCGGCGTCACGGGCGCATCCGTGCGGTGGAGGCCGCAATCAAAAGACTGGATACTGGAGAATTTGGGTGGTGCCATAGCTGTGGGGATTCCATTGGCCAGAAGCGGTTAGAGGTTAACCCGACGATCATGCGCTGCCGAGAATGCGCAACCTGATCTCGGATCGTCCCTGCTGTGGATTGACCCTTTATTTCGGTAAACGCGGTTTATAGCGCCGCTCTCCACGTGCCGGCAAAGCAAAGCACTGAAATCTGCAAAAGCAAGCCTACCGGCTTGTATGCGTGCTGATCAAAACGGTGTTGCGACATGTGCGACCCTTGACCGTTTTCATTGCAAGGGTATCGTGAAAGCAGAGGGAGGGCGTACAATGGGGCAACGGCAAGTTTCGTTTAACACGGATATTTTCACGCAAACGGCATCGATTTTTGAAACAAAACGGCAGGTTTTACCACCTGTTGTAGTCGAGAACCTCGCAAAAGAAGTTGTACGACGCATTGTCGATAGCAAATCTCGCGCGGCTTCGTTTGACACAGCTACGATCAGCCCAGATCGTATCAACGCATTTTGCGACGCATTAATCCGGCCGAGCCCCGATCCAGCTTTACGCTTCATCGAAGACCGCCGGGCCGAAGGTGTAACCCGACAAGGTGTTTATCTTGGCTATATTACCGGCGCCGCCGTCTGCCTCGATGACGGGTGGGCGAGCGACAAATATTCATGCATCGACGTGACATATGGCACTGGCCATCTCTATGCCTTGATGCGAGCGTTGCGCGTCGAAGGTCCCACACGCCCTGTTGCGTTTCAACGCAACCGCAATGCACTTTTCGCAACAGTGCCTGGCGATGATCAAGGAATTAGTACGACTGTCGCAGCTGACATGTTGCGAGAAATTGGCTGGGAAATCGATCTCAGGACCAAAACCGAACATAATGCTCTTGTTGCGCATATTGAACGGACCTGTCCACACATCATCGTGCTCTTCCTCAGTACGATGCGGCGGCTAGATGCACTCATTCAGCTGATTGTTTCCACGCGCATCGTCTTGCCTAACTGCATCATCGGCGTAGCGCCGCTAGAGACCATTAACGTGGACCGGCTGGGTGCTCTGGCAGATATTGATCTGGTGTTCAAAGACGTAAGGACAGCCTGCCGGGAATTAGACCGGCTCATCGCACCACGTTGTTAATCAGTCTGTCGCTATCGAAGCAAATCTCAATATCCTGATGACGTTCGGTGTTTGCTCGAATGCCCAATTAGAGGTGTTGCTGCGTCGCTGCGTTCTCCGCAACTGTGATTTATCCGGGCCGCCCATACCGAACCTTGGCGGGCGTACGGCAATATTGAGCGGGATCGAGGTGACGACCTGTGAGGTAAGGATCATCGCTGCGATCCGGATACTCAACGTGATCAATAATCTCTCACCTGAAAGCCTGACTACGATCCCGAATATCTCGATCCCCATGTTGCCCGTGAGCCTTGAGCCATGATTGAGCGGCGCGGGACGCCCAGCATGACGGTTCGCTTGGCGACGAGCCGCTATTGCAGTTTGCTGCTTAAGCAATGCCGCAACCTCGCAGAGCGCTGCCCGCCCCCTCGAGACGATGCGCTTCTGGCCGCCGGTCTCGGCCCTAAGCTGACGGTCAGGGAAGCCGTGGAATAATAACAGATTTTCGTCGTATCGGACATTATGCACGACACGCGATCGTGCTTCAGGCAGGCGTTCCGGTAGTGATCACTGTTCCTTCGGAATGAGCGCAATGGTCCAGCTTGTGGAAATGCCGCCATCCGCTGCTGCTGCAAATGGCGGCGCCTAGATCAATAGGTTTCGACAATGTCGCTGTATTCACCACGCACTTGGATGGTCATGGTGATGGGCGTGCTGTCGCGGTTGCGCCAGAACCAGCCGTGATCACCGGCAAAGGGCGCTTCAATAATGCCCTCGCCTTCGGTTTGGCCAGCACCACGCTCATAATCGACAGACTCTCCGCCACTGTGGGCATGCAGGTCAAAATTGACCCGTCCGCCTGTCGCGGTCCACGAGTAGGTGACCGTGTTGCCCGCCTCCATCGTCATCTTGATTTCGGCTGTGTCACCGGGTTCCAGAACAAATGTTACTTCGTCCTGCCAGGCTTCCTGCGCATGGGCAGCGCTGACGAACAGGCCGAACACGCTGTCCAGCAGACTGGATGATTGGTCCAGTGCGCGCTGTTCATCCAGCAGGCGATCCGCCTCGGCTTCTTCGGCCAGCTGAACCTTGATCTCGCCCATTTCGGTCAGGCCAAGAACACGGCCGACTCCAGTCGGGTCGATGGCATACTCCGCAGGCAGAACCACGGTGACCAGGATGGCAGCAGCGCCGATGCCCGCGATGATGGTGGAGCGGAACAGTTGCGCTTTGGTTGGCAATTCTTCGATGTTTGGTTTGGGTGCATTATGCATGTGACTATCCGTTCTTTGTTCAGGTTGATGCGATGTAACCGGCGACCTGATAGGCCGTCAGCCAGATGCCAAGGCCCATCATCACCACGTTGGCGATGGTGGCCTGCCGCATGAAGTTGGGGTGGCGGCGCCAATAACCCATGACGATCAGGATCACGGCAAGGGCAAGCAACTGGCCCACCTCGACCCCGACGTTGAAGGCCAGAAGGTTTGCCAACAGACCGTCCTGCGGGATCTGGTATTCAATGATTTTCGTGGCCAAACCCGTGCCGTGAAACAGCCCGAAGATCAGCGTTGCGACCTTGGTGTTGGGCTGGAAGCCGAACCATTTCTGGTAATAGCCAAGGTTGTCGAGCGCCTTGTAAACCACCGACAACCCGATGATCGCGTCAATGATATAAGCGTTGATGCCCCAGCCATACCACACGCCGAACAGCATGGTGACGGAATGGCCGATCGCGAACAGGCTGACATAGATGCCAACGTCCTTCATCCGGTAAAGGAAGAAGACAACGCCCAGCAGGAACAGGATATGGTCGTATCCTGTGACCATGTGTTTGGCACCGAGGTAGATGAAGGGAATGATCTTCACCCCCCAGATTTCCTGAATGTAGCCCGCATCACCAGCGGTGACGTTATGGGCAAAGGCTTGCGCCGCAGTCAGCATGAACGCCGCAAGCAGGATAAAGGTCAGCGCAAGCGGGCGGGTTGGTGCCAGGGCGCGCAGGACCCGCGAAGTCGAGGTCATGGATTTGTCTCCAGTGTGTGATTGATGGAAAGGTCGTGCCGCAACGCGGCCCGCATCATCCACGCGGAGGTCGATCAATCATGTAACTGCGATATGGTCCTGCCGAGGATGCATGCAGATGCCAGACATCACGGCTGTCCCATACTTCGTTCGTTGTCGCGGCCAGCGCCAGCACAGCCGGACTATGGTCATGATCCGCCACATCATGGCTATGACCATGTAAAGCCCATGCCAAGTCTTCATGGAATCCGTGGGTATGCCCGTGTTCCGCGATCATCGCGCGGTGATCGGCAATGACATCGAACACCGATGGCGCATGGTCCGTCGCTTGTGCGATCGACCACACGACCAGCGCCAGACACAAAAGTGCCGACCACACAGTTCGTCCGAAGGTTTTCAGCCGTTGCACGGGAATTCCTGACTGCTCGATCCTGTCCGCAGCATGTTGTTCATGCCATCTTGTTCTATCCCCCCGGGGGGGATATTTCCGTTCTATGATAAAGCCCCATCCCCATGCAACCCACCCCGCTTTAATTGCCCGGCTGAAACGCGCCGATGGGCATCTGCGTGCAGTGATAGAGATGATCGAGGCAGGCAAACCCTGCGTCGAGATCGCACAGCAGATGCAGGCGGTCGAAAATGCCGTGGCCAATGCAAAGCGCGCTCTGATCCATGACCATATCGACCACTGCTTGGATGCCAACCAATCCCCCGCGGATCGTGAAGAACTGAAAGCGGTCTCGCGCTACCTTTAGGACCGCCCCCATGCTGCAAGTCCTTGCCGACCGGACCTACCGTCATCTGTTCGCAGCGCAGGTCGTGGCATTGCTGGGCACGGGGTTGGCCACTGTCGCACTTGGCCTGCTGGCCTTTGATCTGGCGGGCGATAATGCCGCGATGGTGCTGGGGACGGTCTTTGCGATCAAGATGGTGGCCTATGTGGGTGTCGCACCTGTCGCCGCTGCCTTTGCGGGCAAGGTAAACCGGCGCGCGTTTCTGGTGGTGCTTGATCTGGTGCGTGCGGCCGTGGCGCTGTGCCTGCCCTTCGTGACGGAGATCTGGCAGGTTTACGTGCTGATCTTCGTGCTGCAATCCGCCTCTGCCGCCTTCACGCCGACCTTTCAGGCAACGATCCCCGACATCCTGCCGGACGAGGCGCAATACACCCGCGCGCTGTCACTGTCGCGGTTAGCCTATGATCTTGAAAATATCGCAAGCCCGATGCTGGCGGGGCTATTGCTGGCGATGGTCAGCTATAACGCGCTGTTCCTTGGCACGGTGGCAGGTTTTGCCGCCTCGGCCATGCTGATTGTCTCGGTCATTCTGCCCAGCCCACAACCATCCGCTCCGCGCGGCATCTATGACCGAACGACGCGCGGCATCCGCATTTACCTTGCCACACCACGTCTGCGCGGGCTGCTGGCGCTGAACATGGCGGCTGCGGCGGCGGGCGCGATGGTGCTGGTCAATTCCGTCGTGCTGGTGCGTGGCACGCTCGGGCTGGATGCGTCCGCTCTTGCGTGGACGCTGTTCGCCTTCGGGGCGGGGTCGATGGCTGCCGCACTGTTTTTGCCACGTGTGCTGGACAGCGTGGCGGATCGGCGAGTGATGATCGGTGGTGCTATGCTGATGGTCGTGACGCTTGCCGCACTGGCAAGTGAAGTCGCAATTGCAGGGCTGATCTGGCCGGTCCTCCTTGGAGCTTGGCTGCTTGTGGGTCTGGGGTATTCTGCCGTCCTGACGCCATCCGGGCGGTTGCTGCGCCGCTCTGCCCATGCAGAGGATCGACCCGCGCTGTTCGCGGCACAATTTGCGCTCAGCCATGCCTGCTGGCTTCTGACCTATCCGCTGTCAGGATGGCTGATGACCCAGTTCGGACTTATTCCGGCGCTTAGTGTGATGACGGTGCTGGCAGGTGTAGGCATCCTCGCCGCCATGCGCCTTTGGCCAAGCGAAGATCCGGAAACGCTTGAGCATACCCATGACAACCTGCCACCCGACCATCCGCACCTTCAGGGTGCTCGGAAGCACGTGCATACCTTTGTCGTGGATGAGAACCACCCTCGCTGGGCGTCCCAACTTTAAGGCGTAACATAGCCATATCCTGGGCTTCAGTTATAGTTTAAGAATGTCCGCTTTGAGTCCTACTCAAGACCCATGCCGCATCGCAACGAAAGTCCGGAATCCGCCCTTCCTGAAGGTGCTGTCTGACCTACCTGATCGGTCCTATCCTGCCGTTAGGCCCACCCGCAGCAAGCGGCCGCTGCCGCTCGGTTCCGGCCATTACCGACTCCGCGGCAGAGGTCCGAGGTCAGCCCTGCGCAGGTGTGCAGCACGGAATATTGGCGTGATCATTCAAGACCGCGGCACAGACGCACCCTAATTTCCGACTTAGATCATGACCGGGAGTTCTTCATGTCCTTCGTCCTCAATAGCAAAAGCCAAGACATTCCGCCCGAGTGGGCCGACGAGCCGTTGCTCTTTCTACTTCGAGAGCACCTTGGCCTCACGGGCGCGAAGTTCGGCTGCGGCGTGGGCATCTGCGGCGCCTGCACCGTCATCGTGGATGGAGAAGCGGCGCGCGCCTGCATCATACGTGCCGGGGATGTGGAAGGCCTCCCAGTCCGCACGGTCGAGGGTCTGGCCGGCGCGGATATGCTGCATCCTGTGCAACGGGCATGGCTCGACCTCGCCGTGCCGCAGTGCGGCTACTGCCAGGCCGGGCAGATCATGTCCGCCATCGCGCTCCTGGAGCGGATCCCGGAGCCTTCGGCAGGGGACATCGACGTCGCGATGGACGGTAATCTCTGCCGGTGCGGAACCTATCCGCGAATCCGCGCCGCCATCCTGCGCGCGGCGGAGGACCTGTGATGCGGCGGCGAAGCTTTATGGCCGCCGCGGCCGGCGGTCTTGTGGCGCTGCTCGGCGGGGGTGCAGGGGTCTGGAGTCAGGTTCCTGTCATCCCCTCGCGCCCGAATCCCGATGCGCAGACGGCGCTGGGTTGGATCGTGCATGCGGACGGGAGGTTCACCCTCACCCTGCCTCGTGCCGAAATGGGACAGAATATCGCGACGGCGCTGAAGCAGGTAGCTTGCTCGGAACTCGGGGCCGACTGGGACGCGGTGGACGTCCTTCTCCACGCCACCGGCATGGCGCGTGTCAAGGCGACGGTGGGCAGCGAGTCCGTCATGCTTTACGCCGAGCCCCTCGCTCAAGCCTGCGCCGCGCTGCGTGACGCGCTCGCCGCGGGACAAGTGACCGGCATAGTCACCGTCACGAAGCGGCCGCTGCCCGAGCTGCGCTCTATGCGGACCGGCGGACTGATGGGCACCAGCCCCGAGATCGCGCAGGGGCGCGGGATCGTGACCGGCGCGCCGCTCTATGCCGCCGATGTCAGGTTGCCGGGGATGCTCTTTGGCCGGGTGCTACGCGCGCCGGCGTCGGTCGAAGTTGCGTCGCAGCCGCTGTGTTGGAACCTGAAGGCCGCGCAAGCCGTGCTGGGGTTCGTCGCCATTGTCGAAGATTGCGGCCCGCCCATCGGTAAAGCGCGAGGCCTCGGCATTGTTGCGTCGCGGCCGGGTGCTCTTGAGGTCATCGCCGAGGCGCTGGGGGTGGACTGGGACATCGCGGGGGACCCGCCCCTCATGGACATAGAGCGTGCCGTGGACATCGACGCGCGGCTGGCCGACGGGGCGCTTCCGCACCGGGTTCTGGGTGGCGACCCTCGAGAGGAGGACTGGGACGTTGACCTACGGCTCGACGTGCCGCTGGCCGCCCATGGGCCGATCGAGCCGCGCGCAGCGGTCGCCGAGTGGGATGCGGACGGGCTCAAGGTCTGGGCCGGGACGCAGGATGCTTTCTACGTCCGCGACGTGCTGGTCGATGCCTTCGGGCTGGGCGCGCCGAGTGTCACGGTGCAATCCTGCCGCATCGGCGGGGCCTTTGGGGGCAAGACGATCTGCACGGTTGAGGCCGAGGCCGCCGCACTCGCAAGGGCAGCCGGCGTCCCGGTCAAGGTGCAGTGGACGCGGGCGCAGGAATACGCCCTCGGCTTTCACCGCCCGCCGTCGTCGCACCGGATCAGGGCGCGGCTGAGGGGCGGGCGCATCACGGACTGGGACCACGCGCAGGTGTCTTCGCACGTCATGTTCACTTCTGCCGTCTTGCCGGTGTGGATGCAGCGCGGCACGGACCTTTTAGCCGGTGATGGCGGCGTCGCGCGGGGAATGGCAGCGCCCTATGTGTTGGGCCGGGCGCGGGCAGCCTACGATGTCGCCCGCCTGCCGGTGCATACGGGACCTTGGCGTGGGCTCGGTGCGGGGCCCAATGCGCTGGCCATCGAAAGCGTCATGGACGAGGCGGCGCTTGCAGCCGGGGCGGACCCTCTGGCATTCCGCCTCGCCCATGTGGAGGACCCGATCCTCGCCACCGTGCTGGCGCGGGTGGGCGAGATCGCCGCTTGGGGAGAGCCGCCCGCGGCAACGGAGGGTCTCCGCCGCGGGCGCGGGATCGGCTGCGGCATCTACAAGGAGACGAGTTACGCCGCCGCCGTCGCCAATGTCGCCGTCGATAGTCGCGGGCGGGTGCAGGTCACGGGGCTCTGGTGTGTGCATGACTGCGGCCTCGTCATCAATCCCGACCAGGTGCGCGCGCAGTGTGAGGGCAACCTTGTCTGGAGCCTTGGGATGGTTCTGATGGACGATCTGCCGACCGAAGCCGGGCATGTCGTGGCCGAGACCTTTGTCGACGCCCCGATCCCGCGCTTCACCGAAGTTCCGCCGGTCACGGTGGACCTGATCCTGAGCGACCGCGCGCCGCAGGGCGCGGGCGAGACCGCCATCGTTGCCGGGCCCGGCGCTATCGCCAACGCGATCCGCGCCGCCACCGGGCACAGGCCGATACGCTTTCCCGTTCGTGCCGGAGACGTGGGATGACAGCCTCTGAACAAACGTGCCACGATGCGTCATGCTGTGCCGCGACAGGAGCAAAAACGATGAGCGGACGGGACGAGGGACAGGATTTCGCCTCGGCCGCAATGATGCGGTTGATCGCGGCGGGGCTGGCTCGGCAGGGTATTGCGCTGCGTGACCCACCACCGGCGGGGGCGCACGTCCCGCGGCTGGGAAAACGCGATGCGCTGGCGGCGATCCTTGCGGAGCATGGCCCAGTGGTGGTCCTGTCCATTGCCGATGCCGCGCGCCACATGCCACCCGAACCGGTCGTCCAGGCGCTGCTCGCGGCGCGGGATACGGGCGACCTGCTGGAGCGCTGGCGCCGGCTAGAGCGCTTCAGTCACGGGCGCCATGCAGTCGAGACGCACAACATGGAAGAGGGCATGTTCCGGCTGGTCCACCACACGCGGGACGGCGGCCCTTCCCCAAGCTTCGGCGAGAGCCTTCTGGTAATGGGCGTTCTTGCCGTTTTGGCGGAGATCATCGGCTCGGCCGATGTGACGCTGGCGACCGAGACCGGCGATGTCTGGCGGGAAAAAGGAGTCTGGCACGCCCCGCGCCGGGCCGATGCCATGGGTAGCATGGTAATGTCGGCACCTGTCAGAACAATGCGCCGACCCGGTAATGGCGCTGTAAGAGCAGATGCTGTCGGCGGGTTGCGCCAGCGCCTCGCCGCCGATCCGGTTCGCCGCTGGACGCTGGCGAATCTCGCCAATGAGACGGCTACGTCTCCCCGGACCCTACAGCGTCGGCTTGCCCGGGAGGCCGTGACCTTCTCGCGCCTCGTCTCGGAGGCGCGATTGCAGGTCGCGGCGTCCCACCTTTGCGATGCTGACGGGCCCGGGCTCGCGGAGATAGGGTTCCTCGCCGGGTTCTCGGACCAGGCACATTTCGCGCGCACCTTCAGCCGCAACGTTGGAACGACCCCCAGAAGCTACAGGGCCGAGTTTGGACGGTAACTGGGAGCTGATCACCAATCATCGGTCAGTCACCGAGCGCAAATCTTTCGCCGTGTTCTTCAACAGGCCCGTGCGGCAGTAACAGCAACGGACATCACTTTCGCAAATAGCGCTTTCTGCACATTGCTGTCGTTCGTGAACGACGCGGCGAACGCGAGCTCTGCGCCCTTGGTGTCCTTTTTCTGCGCCCTGCAAATTTGTTTAGAAGAACGCTCTCCAGAACTACTGATGACCGCCAAGAATCCACGGTTTCCGTATCTGTCCATGGGTCACCATTCAAAATCCTAGAGATTGTCTTCGATAAAACCTGACGGCTTCACTCACGTCTTTAGGGGCGCTGCGTCTGGTCACTTGGATGGACTAATCGGACTGTCCACATGAGATCCAGGAAATCAAATTCCGTGTCCCGAAGGATTTCCATAATCTTAAATTAGCTGAACACCCAAAACAAACGCCGGAGGGAATGGTGAATATATTCAGTATTTATCCGGTCACCGGTGGTTGTTTAGCCCTTTATAGCAACAGAAATTTACATTTCTTTATTTATTCACACGTGTTGCTTTCTTCTGTAACCTAACCGTCTTTGCAGGATATCCGAGGCACCATGAACCGCATTTCCTCCGTCACGAATCTCACGCCGCAAGAGCATGCGGTCATCCAAACGATGCTGCGTATTCCGCACGGTGTTAGCCAGAGCGAACTCATTGCGCGGTTGCCGGATGCGCTCAGTCAGGCCACGGTGTCGCGGATTATGTCGTCGTTGATCAAGCGGGGTTTTCTGATCAAGGAGGGGCAGACGCGTGGTGCGCGGTTTTCGCTATCGGATAGGGCGCGGCGCGTAAGCACCGATCCGCAGCATCGCCGGGCTGTCCTGTATGACCCGGACCGGATTGGTGGCTATGTCCCCAATAAGTCCCGCTGGCTTTCCGAAGCGGCGACCGCCCGGATGCAGGAAGCTGTCGCGCTGGCGGGCGGAAAGGCCAGCATACCGACGACATCTGCCCCGGAAATCATGGAGAAGTTCCTCCTCGACTTTTCGTGGGCCTCCTCAAGTATATCGGGGAACAGGCACAATCGGGTTTCGACACGATTACTGATCGAACACCGCTTCATGGACGGGATGAGCCCGTATGAGACGGCCCTGATCCGGAACCACCATAACGCAATCTCGGCGTTGGTAGCTGATCTCGATGGCCCGTTCCCGGATGTTGGCACGGTCCAACGCCGCCACGTGCTGATGATGCGGGATTTGCTGGATCATGCCGACCTTGGCCGTTTGCGTCAGACCGAGATGCAAAACCCCGCGACAAGCTATCGTCCGTCCACTGACCAAGTCTTGCTGATGACCGGGCTGAACGATCTGCTCTCCAAAGCAAAACGTGTGACGGATCCGTTTGAAGCGTCATTCGTTCTGTTCGCGGGGTTATCATATCTTCAGGCATTCGACGGCGGCAACAACCGAATGGGCCGGCTTCTGGCGAATGAACCGTTGCTGCGTGCAGAGCTTCCGCCACTGTCGTTCAACGGGATCGACAGGACACTTTACGCCCTCGGCCTGATCGCATTCTACGAGACGGCAACGACCAGCTTGCTGGGGAATGTTTTTGCTGCCGCCTATGCGACATCTGCATCCGGTGTTGATCAGTCTGTGCAGCCCCGTCGAGTTCCGCAGGCACTTGAGGTTCACGAGCGGGACCGGATCGAACCAGTGATGAAGTTCATCTTTCAGGAACGGATACCCGACACAAAGATACCGATGGTCGTGGAGGAGGTGTTCGGCGACCTTGGTGAAAGCGACCGAAAGGCGATGGTCGGGCTCCTGTCCATGACGGCCGACCGCGCGTCTCCTGTCTCTGCCTTTCTTTATGGTGTGACCGAGATGGATATGCGGGACCGCAATTCTGCCAACCACAGCAAATGACGGCTTGCGATGACTAACCCGTCCGCCCAGCAGCGTGGTCCCCATCGACCTCATTCCCCGACCTTAATCAGGCTATCCTGCCTCAATGATATCTCGCCGGACCAGTGATAGACGCAAGCGGATCGGGGGTAATCCAGACATGCGGCATGCGGCGCTTCAATCATGGGCTCGCCGGTCATCTTGTAATGTCCAACCAGAACTGGCGGATCTGCAGGGTCATAAAACGCGACACCATCCGTCGGCCCGATTTTGGCATCGGGCAAATCCGCCGGTTCCGGGACCGAGAGTGCGGCTGCGCGCCACGTCGGGGCATCGGACCGCCACCATGCGATGCGAACGTCAGATCGGACATGGCCACCTGCATCGGTAAAGCTGACGCTGGGCGGCAGAGGAATTTCAGGTCCGGTCAGCAGCAGGTGGACCGCTCTGGCAAAGGCCGTTTGTTTACCTGCAACCTCTTCCAGATCGGCCTCCCGCAAACACCCGTCCGGTCGTCGCGCTGCAATTGTTGCGATTGCTGCGGGGTTCCAGCACGCATGAACCAGACGCAGGTCGCCAAGATCGAGCCAGAGCGGCAGGTCGAGGAACCAGCGCGTCCACGCAAGGGCGGCCGCTGTGCCGACCCCGAAGCGATCACAGAAGCTCTGGTGCTGCCTGAGGTTCTTGGCATCGCGGAGGCGCAGTGGTTTGCCGTCGCGGCCAATCCGGTGAAAGAGGATTGCGTTGAGTTCATGATTACCCATCACGGCCACCGCCAGACCGTCGTCAACAAGGCGACGCACTTGCGCAAGAACGGCCGCGTCATCGGGGGCGTTTACCGCGGCACCTGCGTCGATCAGATCACCCAGAAACGCGATCTTGTGGCCCATGCGGCAGGATCGCAGGCTTCTGTCTAGGCGATCAGGATCGGCATGGATATCGGGAATGATCGTGTATTTTGACAAGGATATTCCTTTTCTTTTTTGGATGGTCTTGGAGCTTTGGATGGGCGACATCCCAAAGTTTCTCGGGCTCGCTCGGTCAATCAAGCCTGTTCCCCGTTGATGACGCAAATTGGACAAATCTGTCACATCACCCGAGCCTGTCAGACCGCCTCAACCCAAAAGTCGGATGTATTTTAATTCCGCTCAAGAACCTGGCTTCACGGAAGTGATCCGGCATCAAGGTTTGGTCCGCGCTGAGAGAAAAAGTTGGTCGTTCTTGGCGGTTTGATTTGCTTTGATTTGTGGATTGATGCTCTGACCTTGCTTCCGATGGCCATTGCACTCTCATTTCCCCCTGTTTTGGCTCGAAACACTATATTGCGGGATAGATGATCATGTCCGTCTTCGTTTTGCGGATGATCCCCGTGCGGGATAACCCCGGGGGGTTATTCTATGACGACTCCGGTTTTTTTGCCGGTTATCGGCATTTATTTATATTCGTTCGTCAATTTTTGACCCGATCGATCCTCGGCGATGTAAAACTGATAGTTCAGCTGAACGCCTTTCGCGCCTCGTCCTATGTGTATCGCTTCGCCATCATTCTCGGCAAATGGGAGCTTTGTTCCGGGTTGGCTTTAGGATTTTTGCAAGTATCCGGCGTTTATTTACCGCCGTTCAGCGATGCTCAGACATTGGTGGGGGAGGCCGCCCGTCACGCGGCGCGCCCCAAGTCATGGGCAACCGCCCACTCGATAAACCGACGGTTCCATGCGCCAGATTTGGTGAGGCCGATTTCACCGTGCTCGGTCATATAGTCCGCTGAAGCCAAGAAGGCCCGCGTCATGGGCGAGTGCGGCAGGATCAGATCACTAGGCGGATTTTGGAAGGTGATCATCAGTAGGTCACCACGATGACGCATGGTTGGCATTCCCGCATCTCGATAGTGAAGTGTCGCGGTAGTTGCTCATACTCGACGTAATCGGCGTCGAAGTCTGGCTGTGAGGCTAGGTCAAGCTTTCCGAAGCGCGATCTTGTCTTCTTGGCATTAGCGGTCAACACCTCAGAGAAGCTGATTTTGAGGTGCCCCTAGATATGTAGACGCTTTGCTTGGTAATTTTGGAACCAAGGAGAAGCACGGATGTCTTTGCAGAAACGGTTTACGGACGAGTTCAAAAGGGACGCTGTGGCGCAGGTTGTTGATCGCGGGTATGCGGTCAGCGAAGTGGCTGAGCGACTGGGGGTCAGCACGAAGTCGCTCTACACATGGAAGGCTCAGTTTGCGAAGCCTGCCAAGGCTCGAGAGGCGGAGGCGGATCTGGCCGTCGAGCTCCGTCGGGTGAAGAAGGAACTGGCCCGCGTCACTGAGGAGCGCGATATTTTAAAAAAGGCCGCAACATACTTCGCGCGAGAGTCCCGTTGAAGTATGGTTTCATCCGGGCCCATCGATCCGAGTTTTCGTTTCGGTCAATGTGCCGCGTGCTGATGGTCCACGTCAGCGGCTTTTACGCATGGCTTAAAGAACCGTTAAGCCAGAGTGCGCAGGACGATGCACGGCAGACAGAGTTGATCCGACAGGCTTGGTGCGAGAGCGGCAAGATCTATGGCTACCGCAAGCTGACCGATGATCTGCGCGATCTCGGCGAGCAGGTTTCTGAGAACAGGGTCGCCCGGCTGGCCAGCCTTGCGGGCATCTTGGCCCAGATTGGCTACAAGCGCCGCCCGGGACGATATGGCGGGAAGCCTGCGGTCGTCGCGTTCAACACTCTGGATCGGCAGTTCAAGGTAGATGCGCCCGACAAGGTCTGGGTCACGGACATCACCTACATCAAGACCCACGAGGGCTGGCTGAATCTGTCTGTCGTTATCGACCTCTTCTCACGGCGTGTGGTAGGCTGGTCCGCGCAACCCCGCATGACGACCGACCTGGCGCTGCAGGCCTTGCTTGCAGCGGTCTGGTGACGCAAACCCAAGATGAAGGTGATGATCCATTCAGATCAGGGGTCGCAGTTCACCAGCCGTGAGTGGCAGCTGTTTCTCAGTCAGCACAACCTGCAAGCCAGTATGAGCCGGCGTGGGGATTGCCACGATAACGCTGTCGCCGAAAGCTTCTTTCAGCTTTTGAAGCGGGAACGGATAAGGCGACGCACATACCCGACACGCGACGCTGCACGGCAGGACGTCTTCGAATACATCGAGATGTTCTACAACCCCAAGCGCAAGCACACGAACAACGGCATGCTGTCACCGGTTGACTTTGAAACCAGACAGCAGAAACTGAACGAGGCAGTTGTCTAGGAAACTAGGGGCACCTCAAAGCTTCAAATTCCTCTTTTGTGGCGACAGAGATGTTCTCCGACCAATTTTACCGACGATATGCTGGTCCGCTGCTTCTTCACCTACACTATCGAAGTTGTGAACCATATTCGTCCCCCAGCGTTGACTCAAAAGCAGGCCCTATCTGAAGGACGTCATGCCCCATTCTTTGATCATCGCTATCGGCGCATCAGCGGGCGGCGTGTCTGCCTTGCGATCAATCGTTGCTGACTTGCCGGAAAGCTTTGCCGCGCCGGTTCTTATCGTGCTTCATATCGGTGCTCATCGCAGCGAATTACCCGCGCTTCTAAACGCGGTCGGACTGCTTCCCGCGAAACATGCCGAAGACGGCGAAGCAATCGTCCCCGGTCAAATCTATGTCGCACCTCCGGACCGGCACATGATCGTCGATGATGGAAAGATGCGCCTTGCGCGTGGCCCGAAGGAAAACTGCGCGCGGCCCGCCATCGATCCCCTCTTCAGAAGCGTGGCCGAACACTATCGCGCGGGCGCTGTCGGCGTCATCCTGACCGGCAACCTGAACGACGGCGCGCTGGGGCTGAGCGACATCAAACGACTCGGCGGTATCGCTATCGTTCAGGACCCTGAAGATGCTGCCCACCCGGAAATGCCAAGAAGTTCAGCAGAAAACGTCACTTTGGATTATTGCCTGCCGCTTGCGGAAATCCCTCAACTGCTCATCAAGCTTGTCGATCAAAAGGACGGAAAGGAAGTTGCCATGCCAAAATCTTCTTCTCAATTGGACGGACACAAGCCCGAAATCATCGAAGATCAAACTTTTGAAAGACCGCTGACTGTGACCTGCCCGGATTGCGGTGGAGCGCTCAAAAAGAAAAAGGTCGGATCGATTATCAAATTCGACTGCCACATCGGGCATACTTATACGGCTGAGATTATGGCGACGGCGCAGTTCGAGGAGATGGAAAAGGTGATGCGCGCATCGGAACGGTTTTTGAACGAGCGGGCCGAATTTTGTCTCCAGATGGCCGAACAGGTGGGTGATACCGATCCACACGCTGCCAGTAACTGGCATGCCGCCAGCAAGCAGGCGCTGGACCGGGCCTACAAGCTTCGCGATCTGGTAGAACAGGACTGGATCACGCCAGAAACGTCCCGGCAGGATATCGCCGTCCGATGACCGCGCCAATCTGATCCACCGCCTTTCGGCACTCCCGATCAGCCGCGACAAGCCTCCGAGATAGTGCGCTCCAGATCGCTCTGCGTATAGGGCTTTTGCAACACCGGCAGATCACGATAACCGTCCTGAAGCCCGTCGACGCCGTATCCCGTGGCGAAGGTGAAGGGAATCCCACGTTCGCGGAGGATATCTGCGACGGGAAAGGACTTGGTCCCGGCCACATTGATATCAAGAACGGCGAAATCCAGGTCAATCTCTCGGGCGAGTTTGATCGCCTTACCGACGCGGGTGGCTTGTCCTGCGACGGTATGCCCGATGTCAGTCAACATCTCCTCCAAGTCCATGGCCAGCAGAACCTCGTCCTCGACGATAAGAACTCTTTTGGTTGAAAATTCGGTCACTCGGTTTCCTTTGCGTACTCATCCGGCATAGGCGCATTGATTGTGCAGACGACCCCGAATACTTCGTATCTAACTTCCACCTCTCCATCCAGTTCCGCCGCTAGAAGCTTCTGGATCAACATCGAGCCGAAGCCCTTGCGCGTAGGGGGAGTGACAGGTGGGCCCCCGCTTTCCGACCATTGTAACGAGAGCCGCCGATCCTGTCCGCTGCCCAAGAGCTTCCATATGATGTCGACGTGCCCCTCCTCGGTCGATAGCGCACCGTATTTCGCAGCGTTCGTGGCCAGTTCGTGCAAGGCCATCGAAACCGACAGCGCCGCACTCGGCAGCAGCCAGAGGCGCGGGCCGTCAACTTTGACGCGGTCCCGCTCTGTAGAAAGTGGCTTGACAGTGTCCGTCACTACGTCACGCAAATCCGCACCGGCCCAGTTTTCGTTTGTCAGCAAGTCATGTGATTTGCCCAGTGCCACCAGGCGCGCTCCAAAATTTATGCGGGCCTCTTCAAGCGACGTGGCGCAGCGCAGCGTCTGCGACGCGATGGCTTGGACCGTCGCCATGACGTTCTTGATCCGGTGGTTGAGTTCACCGACCAGAGTTTCCCGGTGCTCCTCGAAGCGCTTGCGCTCGGTCACGTCCTCGATGGCAATCAGGATCAGGTCGTCGCGTCTGTTGTCTTGCGGCAATCTACACGCCGTCAGCAACATTGAGCGGCGCCCGGTCTGGTGGAATTCCTGTTCGACGGCGAAATCGTGGATTTCCTCGTCCTCGGACAGCACGCGTTCCAGAAGAGATCGTAGCGGTGGATTGTTCCATTCGCCCGATCCAAGCTCAAAAATAACTTGTCCTACGGGGTCTTCATCAAAAATAGCGAACAACTCACGAAAAGCTTTGTTGGCAGATCGGACGTGCAGGTTTTGACCCAATACGAGCAAGGGGTGTTGAACTGTCCGCACGATGGTTTCCGCGTAGACCCGCGCGTCATTGATTGTATCCGTGGCGAGCTTCCGGTCGGTGATGTCATTGAATGTGACGACGACACCTTCAATGCGATTGTCCTGCGTGCGGTAGGGTAGCACACGGCGCAGATACCACCGGCCCGCATCGCTTTGCACCTCGGCCTCGACGGCAGTCAGCTTCGCTAGAACCGTCTTCACGTCCTGCAACAGGGTCTTGTCTTCGAATTTGCGGGCCAGATGCGCGATCGGTCGCCCGATGTCTGACGCGATGAAGTCGAAGAGATCTCGGGTCGCGGGAGCGAACCAGCGGATGCGGAGCTCTTCGTCCAAAAACAGCGTCGGTGTATCTGACCCTTCCAGCAAGTTGTTCAGGTCGTTGGTCGTCGATTCAAGTTCGCCGATCTTGTGCTGAAGCTGGCTGTTAACGGTGTTCAGTTCCTCGTTGAACGACTGCAACTCTTCTTTCGAGGTCTCCAGTTCCTCGTTAATTGACTGAAGCTCCTCGTTCATCGAGATCGTTTCTTCGTTCGCTGCCCTCAAGTCCTCATTCGTGGTTTCCTGGTACTCGATCGTGTTCTGCAATTCAGCGCGGGTGGCCTTCAATTCCTCTTGAAGAGCTCGTTCGCCCGGTGAAGGATCGCCCGATGTGGTCGTGGCGTTCGCGTCGGGCTGTGCAACGGTGGGTGCAAAGCTTACCAGGAGAAATCCCTTCTGCGCGTTATTGGAGAGCGGAAGGACCGTCATCGTGACCGATCGGCCTGACTTGCCTTCGCGGATGCGGGCGTCGACCGTCACGCTTTTCTCTTGTTTCGCGGCTTCGCGGATGGCGGCCCCCAGATTGGCCCCCAGGCCGTCGCGCACCATCGTCAGCAAGTCCCGCGTCGGCTTGCCGGGCGGATTTCCCAGATAGTCCCGCGTTGTGCCATGAAAATAGAGCACGCGGCTTTTGTGGTCGATTAGGACCGATGCCGGGGCGAACTTCGCAAGCAGCGCGTCGCGCGCCATTTCGGCGGCAGAAGCGTTAGGCTCTGCTGCCGGTTGCGCCGTCGTTTCGAGTGCGCGTGACGTCGATTGATCCTGCTGCGGCGCATAAGATAGCAGGCCGCGCCGGGTCGACCCCAACCGACGGAATATGCGCCATTTCTTCGACACCGTCTCGAACATGTCCTCTTGTCGCCCGATCGTTTCTGAATTGCCAAGGAAAAGGTGGCCGTCCTTTTTCAGCGCAAAATGAAAGAGTGCGATGACCTGCTGCTGCGCGTCCGGTTCCAGATAGATCAGGAAGTTGCGGCACGACACGAGGTCGAGGCGTGAGAACGGCGGGTCTCTCAACAGGTTCTGAGGCGCGAAGACGACCATGTCGCGCAACTCCTTGCTGACCTGATAAAAGCCATCCTGCTCTTCGAAAAAGCGCGTCAGCTGTCGTGCTGAGAAGTCGATCATTGCTGCGGCCGGGTAGAACCCCTCGCGCGCCCTGCTCAGGTTGTCCTCGAGTGCGTCAGTTGCAAAGACCTTCAAGTCGAATTGCTTTCCAGCCGCCTCTGCATGTTCGGCCAGCAGGATGGCCAGGGAATAGGCTTCCTCTCCGGTCGAGCAGGCCGGTGTCCAAACCCGGATCGATGCGCCTGTCTCACGCTCTGCGATGATCGGCGCAATGACCTGTTCAGCCAAAACTTTCCATGCAGCGGGGTCACGAAAGAACCCCGTGACGTTGATCATCAGGTCGCGGATAAGCGTCGTGACCTCTTCGGGGTTGTTCCGCAGTTCTGCCACGTAGGCGTCAAGTGTTGCAACGTTTCGCAGACCAAGACGGCGGTCCACCCGTCGGCTCAGCGTCGCGTGCTTGTAGTTGCGAAAGTCATGTCCGCCTCGCGTTCGCAAAAGCTCCAGAAGATCCCCTAGCGTCGCCTCGCGCTCGTCAGAGGTAGCCTCGATCTCGGCGGATTCGGGCTCCGCGACATAGTGGTGGCTGATGAAGGCCAACAAGGTGTCGGGCATCTTGTCGATATCGAGCACATGGTCTGCCATGCCCGCTGAAATCGCGCTGCGCGGCATGCCGTCGAACTTTGCGGAGTTGGGCGTCTGAACCAAGCTCATGCCGCCTTCCGCCCGAATATCCCGCAAGCCCTCGGTGCCGTTGCTGCCCGTTCCTGAGAGCACTATGGCGATCGCCCGTTCGCGCTGATCGGCGGCAAGAGACGAGAACAGCATGTCAACTGGGTGGCGCTGGCCACGCGGCTTCGAGGGCTTGGACAGGTGCAGCTGGCCATCACTGACCTTCAGATTGGAGTCGGGCGCGATCACGTAGACGCTGTTGGCGGCAAGACGCATCTCGTCCTCGACCTGTACCACCGACATTGAGGTATGGTTACTTAGAATGTGGGCCAGTTCGCTTTCGCGGTTTGGGTCCAGATGCAGGACGACGACGAAGGCGCAGCCACTATCGGAAGGCATTGCGTCGAAAAAGCAGCTGAGCGCCTCGATACCACCTGCCGAAGCGCCGATCCCGATGACTGGAACAGACCCAACAACCCGAGTAGAAGTGCCCTGAATGCTCGGGGGCGCATCTTTTTTACTTTGAGTTTCCGTCTTCTTGTTCCCTTTCTCGCTGGACTGGGTCGATTTTGGTCTCGACCAGCGGCCAATCAGACTGCCTTTTCGTTTATTCGCCATTCATATACCCCTGAAAGATAACGTTGAGTCCATAAAAAGGTTCACTTCTGTGTTCAGCCGATGTGGTGTCTCCCTTCCCGCGACGCCTTTTCAGCGCTTCCCACGCTTAGTCGGGGGTAGCTCTAGTCTCGATGCCTGGCGCGTGAAGCCCATTGTGCGAAAGTGTAAAAATCCCGAGTCTATCCGCTGTAACACCTATCGAGTTCTCGGACTCAGGAGGGATAGCCAAGGCGTTCCTCGCTGCCAAGGGTAGCCATGTCAGCCGGCGCGGGCGGAGTTCCACCTGCCTGATCAATGCAACGCAGCGCCTGCAATGGGTGGTATGGTCCGTTCAAGCATGGACCAGTCAGCCACGGGTCATGGTGGCATGCATGGCGATCAGGCCTCGGGCGTGATGAGTGAAGAACTTTAGGTTTGTTTGACGCATCATCGCGTGTCAACGATGCTTTTTCGTGGCTTTCAAGACGCGTTTATGCTGCAGGAAGAACCGTAGCATTTCGCGCGATGCGTCGGGTCCGGTCGGGTCGGTGTAGCTTCCGCCGGATTGCCCACCCGCCCATGCGTGACCTGTACCATCAATTTCCCAATGCTCGACCATACTGCGCCCCGCGTCATCACTATGGCTGATCCGCTTGTAGCTGCGCCCATCGCCACGGACGCTCTTACTTTGCTGTTTTCTGAGCCCTCCGGGGATGACCTGCGCGGCCACGGCGGCACCATTAGCGGGGTGAACCGTGCGGTCTGCCATGCCGTGAAAGACGATGGTCGGAATGCTTCCCGTGCGCTTTAAGCCCGCAGCCCCGCTGCGCATTGCTGTAAAGGCGGACCCCATATCCTTGGCGCTGCCTACAGGAAGGCCCGAATGGACACCGACGCCTGCGAAGACATCAGGATAAGCGTCACCCATAATTGCTGCCGCTGCTCCGCCGGCCGACAGACCGGCGACATAGACGCGGTCGGCATCAGCCGACCGGTCGCGCAGAATATCGCTGACAATCCCCGCGATCAAAGCGGGTTCACCCCGGTCACGTCCCTGATCTTCGGGATGGAACCAGTTCCAGCATTTCTGCGCATTTGCGGCTTGGGTTTGCGCTGGATACGCAACAAGGCAGCCGAATTCCTCGGCCACAGCATTCATACCTGTCCCGATTGCAAAGTCTTCGGGCGATTGCGTGCAACCGTGCAACATGACGACCAGCGGCATTGTGCCTGACGGTTGTTTGGCCGGGACATATAGGCGGTAGTCACGGCTGCCATGCATGCTGGTATGCGTAAGGGTCAGAAACTCTGCGCCTTCTGGCAGCTCAGGTTCGGCGGAATGTCGGATGTTGTGTCCTGCCAGGCCGCCGGTTTTCAGACCGTGTAACGTTTCGCGCAGCCCGGTGGCGCGCCGCTTGCGCGGCGCTGGTTTTGGCTTTGCTGGCGGCTCCGCCTTTTTCTCGGCTGCTTTCGGTTTGACCGTGCCAGTATCGTCCAGCGCGACAAAATCGCCCTCGATCATGTCCTGATCCGCTGTGACATCCTGAGAGGCCGCTTGCCCCTGCATGATCGATTGGATCAATTCGGTCGCCTCGGTAAGCTTACCCGCACGGGTAAGTTCTGTGGCGCGGGCCATGCCACGCGCGAAAGGAGTTGTCATGATGGTCTTTCACGGTTGAAGGGGAACTTGACAGGAGAGGTGTTTGTCATGCGACGAACAAAGGCTCTCTATCCCAAAACCGCAAGGCGCGGCAGGCATCCAAAAATGCCTTGGCAGAAGCTGCATCCGACAGTCCGTAGATGCCGTCGCCGTGGTCTTCCGACAGCCCGCAAGTTTCACTGAGTTCCTCGGCACCGTCGCCAAGGGCAATGAACTTGCAATGAACAAATGCATCGTTCAGAAAATCAATCGCTGCTGGCCAAGTTGAAAGACTGTCCTGACCGGGCAGGACAGCAATAGCGTCGAACAACACGGAAGGCGCGCCGCCGATCTGGTCTGTGACTGGATGCCAGTCATCCTTGCTACAGGTGGCCCCCCCGATCCGCGGGCCGATAACCCGCAGGACGGCCCCTGCCTCTGTCACGGCCTGTTCCAACGCTTTCAAGACGGCCCCGTCGAAACCATCGCTGACTAAGACACCGACGATCCGGCCCTTGAAGGTGTTTGCAGGCGTCAGCTGGATGCTGAGCGCAGGTGATGGCGCAAGATCTGTCCGCGTCAGTTGCGCCGCCGGGGCCGGGGCCGGCAATGAGGCGATGCCCAATCTGTCACAGGCGTCCTGTGCCAGATCTTCGTCGATATTGATCAGGTGTGACACCATGCGCGAACGGATGGCCGGTTCGACGCATTTTGACAGCTCGAACACCAGTGCAGAAAGGATGTGATCCTGCTCTGACGGTGATTGGCTGATGTAGAACTGGCGCGCCTGGCTGTAATGGTCGGCAAAACTCTCCGGGCGCAGCCGCACCTTTTCGCCGGTGACCGGCGCTTTGTAGCTGACGTAACCTTCCAGAGGATGCGCGCGCGGCCCTTCGCCCCAGCCGTTGGGTTCATAATTGACGCGACCTTTGCGGTTGTCGGTCTGCATATGTCCGTCTTGCTGGTAATTGCTGACAGGGCAGCCTTTGGGCGCATTGATCGGCAACTTGGTGAAATTCGGTCCGCCAAGACGTTTCAACTGCGTGTCGAGGTAGGAAAAATTGCGCCCTTGCAAAAGCGGATCATCGGTAAAGTCGATGCCGGGGATCACGTTGCCTGTGCAAAACGCCACCTGTTCGGTTTCGGCAAAGAAATTGTCCACCGCGCGGTTCAGCTCAAGCGTGCCGATGAGTTCGACGGGGCAATCTTCTTCCGGGATCAACTTGGTCGGATCCAGCACGTCAAAGGCGAAACTATCGGCGAAGTCCTGATCGAACATCTGCACACCCAGATCCCAAGCGGGAAAATCGCCACGGTCGATCGCATCCCACAGGTCCCGCCGGTGCCGGTCGGGGTCGGCGCCGTTGCTTTTGACGGCCTCATCCCACATGACCGATTGCAGCCCCATCCGGGGTTTCCAGTGGAATTTGACAAAAGTGGATTTGCCATCCGCCGTAACGAAACGGAACGTATGCACGCCGAACCCTTCCATCGTGGTAAAGGATCGCGGAATTGTCCGGTCGGACATCTGCCACATGACCATATGCATCGCCTCAGGCGTCAGGGTGATGTAGTCCCAGAAATTGTCATGCGCGGATTGCGCCTGCGGGAAACCGCGATCGGGGGCAGGTTTCAGGGCATGGACCAGATCGGGAAATTTGATCGCGTCCTGAATGAAGAACACCGGAATGTTGTTGCCGACAAGATCCCAATTGCCTTGGTCCGTGTAGAATTTCACCGAAAAGCCACGCACGTCACGCGGCAGGTCGGGCGACCCTTTGCTGCCGGCGACAGTGGAAAAGCGCACGAAGACGTCCGTTTCTTTGCCGGCTTGGGCAAAGGGGGCGGCTTGGGTGACATCGCCGAGCGCGCGGGTGCAGGTAAAGGTGCCATGCGCGCCATAGCCACGGGCATGGACGACCCGTTCGGGGATACGTTCATGGTCGAAATGAAATATTTTTTCGCGCATGGCGAAATCTTCCAGCAGCGCGGGGCCAGAGGCACCGGCGCGCAGCGTGTTCTGGTTGTCGGCGATGACAACGCCCTGCGCGGTGGTCAGGCGTTCGGCACCCTCTGTTGCGTGCTGATGGACTTCACCACCTGCGCCCCTGTCGGAAATCAAGGCGTCAAGTGTGTCGGGTTGGCGTGGCGTATCGGTCATGGCTGAATCCTTCGGGTGGGGGCATTTGAACTGGGAGGAAGCGGGCGTCATTGCCTGCCCCCGCAATTGTCAGACCTGCGGGCTGCCTTTGGGTCTGCCGCTTGCGGTCTCAGTCGGATGGTCAACGACGCTGTTGGCGACGTCCGCTGTGCGATCGAAAATGACCGCGCCTATGTTCTTGTCATCCTGCATCAAGCCTTTGAGGTCGGTAGCAAGCTCGTTGACCCCGTCTTTGACGTAGACCCAACTGTTTAGGCAGATGCGTGCTTCGTTTCGCAGCATGCTTATCGAAGTCACGCAATCCTGCGCGCTACGCAGACGGGTGAGGCTTCCGATCCGGGCCAGTCAACGCAGACGTCAGCCATATTGCTCGAGTTCCGATTAGCTTTGGCTGTGCCGACGACTAGCATCTCGGGCGTGATCCTGTCTGGACCTATGCGGCGCGGCGTCGCCAGCCATTTGTTTTCAATCTGGTCCTTCTTCCTGATGACATATCCTTTCATTGCGAACCTCCGACGCGTCCTGAATGTTCCCGGCTTTGCGTTTGCTGCTGCGCTAAACTCCGCCTGCCCTTGATGACGGTCACTGACTGGATTTCCTTCAACTAGGACGCATCGAGTTCCCCCCATTTGCGCCGATGGTCATGTTCAATTCGCCGGTGGCTCACTTTTGAGGCAAGAGACGGGCTTCGACAGGCTGCGATGGCATTGCGTAGATGCTTTGCTTTGCGGTGCAGCTGTGCAATTTCGCGGTTCAAGCAATCTGGATCCGCCATGCGCGCAGAAATCGTGTCGGCCATTCCGCCCGGCGCGCGCCCCTCAAGGCGGCAGGACGCGGTCACCGCAAGCGACCAAGGTCGCGCAACGCGGCCGCCCGTTGCTTCGATGAGTTCTACGATCCGGCGATCCTCGTGGCAGGGGATGGCTTCGAAACCGCCTGCGTGAAGATAGGTTTCCTTCCGGAAGGCAAGACTGGCCCCCGGCGTCTGCCCGTGTCGCGGCAGCGGATCATGCAATCCGGGAGATCTGAGGCCGTCAAGTTCGGCTTGCAGGGCAGATACCTCGTCCTCAAGTTGGCCGTGGCGGCGCACGACAGCCGGCAGCAATGCAAACTCTTCCGGGTCCGGGACCACACGACCGCAAACCACATCGGCTGTTTTCAGGGCCTGTCGGACGACCCGGCTCCAGCCGGACTTCACAACACAATCAGCGTCAGTCGTTGCAAGTATTTCCGCACCCGGAGCAGCGTCGAGCGCTGCATGCATGCCGATCCGCCGTGCTTCGCCGACGCCGCCGTTCAAGCATCCGGTTTCAAGCACTGCTACGCTGGGTCCGCCGACTTGGCGTGCGATCGTCGCTGTCGCATCGGTGCAGTTATTGGCAATGACGATCACATCGAGGCCCGGCGTTTCTTCTGCCAGAGCGGATAGCGCGGCAGGAAGGCGTGCTGCCTCGTTGCGCGCCGGGATGGCGACGATGAAACCTGTCTTGCCCCAGCCAGCAGGGATGTGCAGGGCTTGTGTCATCTGGCGTGCCGGGTGACAGGTCGAAAAAAGTCGATGCGGTGGCGTGGGTCGCTCGGACGACATGACAGGCAGTCGCGCACCGTTGCTGTAGCAAAATGCATCAGGGCGGCATCGCCTTCGATCTCGTTGCCCGACGGACCGAGCCAGTTGACCGCCAGAATATCGGCATCGGGCCATCTGGCGTCGAGTTGATTGGCCAGATCGTCCAGTCCTGCCTCATCCAGAAAATAGAGGATCTCGGAAAGCACGATAAGATCAAACACACCGTCCGGCAGTTCGCAGGGCAGGAATGCCTTGACAAAGGTCCCACTCGGGGCAGCCTGACGTGCGGACGCCAAGGCAGTATCCACCGCATCCACGCCGGTGTAGGCATCGCATCGCAAAGCGAGCCTTCGTGCCAGTTCTCCGTTTCCACAGCCGATTTCGAGAGCGTGGCAATATCGGTCGCGTGGCAAGGCGGCGAGTGCCGCGTCAAAGCGCGCGGCTTCATAGGGAGAGGTCCGGAAATCCCACGGATCGTCGCTGCCGGAATAAAGACCTTCAAGATGGGTGCGGGGAACGGCCATAGCGTTATATGATCCGTTCGTCATAGATTTCGGGATTTTCGGCAAACAAACGGGCAAATCCGGGGGGCATCGCAAAGCCGTTGGGGTCGTCGTGAAACACTTTGCCTTGCTGGCTGGCATGGGCGGCAATTGCGCGAGATTTCAGACCAGCGTTAACCGGATAAAACGTGCGCCGGCAATTGAGGACGGCAGGTGCCATTCCAGCGCCGACCCAGCGTGACCAGATCGGGTAATAGATGAGGCGCAGGTGCGGGCGGCGCGATAAGAGGTTTGTCGCAATCAAGGCCGCCGTCACATGATCGCAATGTGGATCAAGCGGCGAAGGCGCGAACAGAATACGGGCATCCGTCTTGCCGATCAAAACGTCCAGCCGGGAAACCACCGTGTCCAATGGAACGTGATGAAGGGCCGCGTCAGGATAGCCAAGGCATGTCAGGTTCGCCTCGGGATCGCCGCCCAAAATGGTAATTGCGTCAGCCAGTTCCTTCGCACGGATCGCCGCAACGTCTTCTGTGCTGCGAGGGTGAGACGCGGCACCATCAGTCAGGCAGGCAACATGCGCCGGTATTCCTTCGCGCCAACAATCGGCCAACAACGCGCCGCATCCCAGAACCTCGTCATCGGGATGTGGCGCAAGCACCAGAACCGGTGAGCCCCAGACAAAGTCATGCACGCTACCCACGCCACACCTCGGACAATGGCCCTTTACGCGTCAGAAGCGTGCGACCCGATCTTTGCTCCATCGCGTCACGCGCGGCCTGTCTGCAATATGTTGCCAGATCGCGCGCGATCCTGCCCGTTTCCGACCCATGCGCGAAATGCGGCAGCCCGACGGAGCGTTCAACCGCTGCGATTGCGTCCTGTGCGAGCTCTTCGGTCAGCAGGCGTGCTTGGATAGATAAGGCTACCGCCCGTTCGGGATCAGCAGCACCCTCGGGGCCCTGTGCGATTTGTGCGGTCTGTTCGATCAATCCGAAAGCGGCCAGGGCCCGGCCCAGAACGGGGGCAAGCCGAGCGATCTGGGCATCTGTTTCGAGACGACCCAGACTTTGTAGGTAATCACGTGCAGCACCGAGTAGCCCCAACGTGCCTCCAAGTTGCAACGCTGCAATGCGCCAGACACCGCCCATAAATGTCGGCTCAGTATGATAGGCATCCGGCGCACCGATCCAGATCGGCTCAAGACCCGTCAGGTCGATATCACCCGAGACAGTCGCCCGCATTCCAAGCATGTCCCAACTTTCGGGACGGTGCCGTTCCGGATCGGTCACGTCAACGAGGGCGAGGCGAATGACCTTGTCATCCAAGGTGGTTACCAAGGCATGGGTGACGGTTCCAAGTCCTGACGCATACCTCTTTGAGCCGGAAAGTCTGCGCCCCTCAATCCGCGCCGGGGTCTCGCCATTCGCCCCCCAGACCCCGAGAGTGGCGCCAGGCAGGGCGATGTCTGGCGCGTGCATGTCAAGGAGAAGCCGTGCGTTCACATGGCCCTCCGCCAAACGAGCGACCGGTAGGTTCGCCTCTGCCAGTGCAACAAGAATGCGCGCAAGGACAGTGGGGCGTGGTTCCGCCAAGACCCCGGAGGTTAGAACTGTTGACATTGAGGCTGATAAAGAAGTGCCGGCATCCTCTTCAAAAGCGGCCTCGCGCAGTTCGCCAAAGATGGGGCTTTGAAAGTGGACTGGTTTCTCGTTCCGCAATCTCTTGTCCTATCGGTAATCGCCGTCCAAGGTTTTTCTTTTGGCGTGCGTCAACCGGTGACCGGAGCATCTGTTCCATTGCACAGTTTTTCCGCAACCGCTTTTGCTCAATTTGAAGCGCACAGCAGGCACGCAGCTAAGCGCCCTGTTTGAGTAGCCACTGCGTCGTCCATGTGACCACTGAACCTGGCCTCGGCGGTTCCTTCATTGCCGAGATGATGAAATGAGACCTTCGCAATTTCGATACATGGCACCTGCTGTTGAAGTTACTCAGCTGCGCCAACCAGGGTCTGTCTGCGTTCAAGAATTCCGATTTCAGCAAAGGAATGAAGCAAGGTTGCAAAATGGGATGCAGTCTGGATCCGAACTAAATTGAACGATAAGCAGTGGGCAATAACGCTTCACGCTGTCCCGGCCGTGCATCGGAAGCCGGGCCGTGGACCCTGCGTGATATGGTTTTGACGTCTATGCTGAAAGTTGAGCGACACTAATGACCAGAATTACGATGAGTCCGTCTGAAGACCAGTCATAGCTGATTTCACCACCAAACTGAGCTTCCATGGTCTGTCGGATTAGCTTGCTACCATAACCGTCGCCTTTCGGAGGTGCGGTAACTGCCGGGCCGCCGTGTTCTTTCCAAATAATGCTGACGTTTTCGCCTTCTTGCGTCCCAGACACATCAAGCGTCCCGACCTCGGATGACAGAGCGCCGTATTTCAACGAATTTGTCGCGAGTTCATGAACGACCAGAGCGAGCCCCGTCGCTCCAGCTTCTCCTATCCCCATACGCGGGACGGCGACCCTGATCCGACCTGCGAAGGCACCATCGTCATCGTAGGGTGAGAGCAAGACAGTAAAGAGATCCCCGAGCAACGCTGCCATTCCTTGATTTCCCGGCAGTGGCCGCACTAGATCGTGGGCGCGGCCCAAAGCAATAAGACGGTGAGTGAGCTGCTTCGTCATGTCTTGCGTCGAGTCTGACGATCGCGAAGTCATCTTTGTTAGCCCAGCCGCAATCGCCAGAAGGTTCTTCACTCGGTGGCTCATCTCACCAGCCAGAAGCTCGTGCCCTTCCTCGGCTTGCTTCCTTCCAGTGATATCTATGAAGATTCCTGTCATTGCCTGTTGTTCAATGCCAATATCCCCGCCATTACCACGTGCAGATATCCAGCGCACTTCACCGTCCAAAAGCGTGCGGAAATCAATCTCATAGGCGCCATCGACTGTCTTTGTAGCAGAGAATGCCTCCCTGACGCGGTCTCTGTCAGCGGGGTGAATTTTTTCTGAAAGGCGCTCAAATGTAAGTTTTTGTCCTAGAGGCACATCCCATAATTTGTAGCCATGTGGGTCCATAGCAAAATTATTCGTATCAATGTCCCATGACCATAGAGCGACGCCGGCGGCATCGACAGCCGCTCGAAGCTGTTCGTGTCCCCATTTAGGAGGATGAAAGGCTCTTGACGGCACGATGTTTCCTTATCAGAACGAATGTATTCTCAATCGTCAATTTTTTTGATTGATCCACGAAACTGATCGTGGCTTAGATCGACAAATTTTTCAGCGCTTGTCTTACTCTGATCGATTTGAAAGCCGACCGACAAACGGCGGTTTTAGCCTCGCGAGAGTGACAGAAATTCCTCTGACATGCAAAGCCTCTTCCATCCGGAAAAATATGACGCCGCTGCTGAAGAATGCGGACACCGCATCTAGGCAACATTTGTCAAGCGCGGTTTAACGCATTCGGGATCAATCCCAACGCGAGACCAAAAACAGGATGCTTGGCACTTGCTGCTCATTCCGACTTTGCGTTTTTCGTCCTGGACCTTGAGGGACGATCCTTCGCTGGCGTAATCATCTAGGTCGCTTTGTCTCCTGTAAATCGTGCCATCCTTAGCCGTTTGATCATTTCCTTTCTCTCTTGTCATTTTCAGCGTTCACGATGTCCATAGCTGCGACTTACGTGGTGGCTGCACGTCTCTCGGACGGGACGAAGTGAAGGATATTTTAGATGGCGCGTAAGCGGCGTCTGGCCCCCACCTTCCAGCCGATAGTCTGACCTGCGATGCCGCGCCTGACGGAGATTGGTGCGGGAGTTTCGCGATGGCAACTACGGGTGAGTTTCTCAGGGATTATGGTGTAGAGATACGGGGGAATGGTCAGCGTCGCTGGCCTGACGAGGTCAAGGCGCTGATCGTTGCCGAGACGTTGAAGCCGGGTGCGACGGTGAATGCGGTTGCTGCGCGTTATGGGCTTCGCGCGAACCATCTTTCAGAATGGCGCAGGTGGGCACGCGATGGCCGGTTGGTTTTGCCTGTGGTTGAAGATGACAGCCACTGTTTTGCGCCTGTCGTGATGTCGGATGGCGGCGGTGGGGCGCATGTGCCCGCTGTTGCAGGGCAGCCAGTCAAGCCTGCAGCACTGGCCGCAGCATCAATCGAGATTGTCATGGGCCAAGTCACGATCCGATTGGACGGAGAGACGCGTTCTGACCGGATTGCTGAGATCGTGCGGGCACTTGGGGCACGGCCATGATGTTCCCGTCAAACCGCGTGCGGGTTCTGGTCTCGACGCAGCCTGTGGACTTCAGGAAAGGTCACGACGGTCTGGCGGCGATCGTGTCGTTGGTGCTGCGCAAGGATCCATTCACCGGCACGGTGTTTGTGTTCCGGTCGCGCCAGGCGGATCGGCTGAAGCTTTTGTATTGGGACGGCACCGGATTGGTGATGGCCTACAAGCGGTTGGAGGATACAACGTTCACTTGGCCTGCGATCAAGGACGGGGTGATGGCGCTGAATCACGCCCAGTTCGAGGCCCTGTTTGCCGGTCTTGACTGGCGCAAGATCAAGGCATTGGAGACGCGCCCACCGGCTGCGGCAGAATGAATCAGCCGCCGTCTTTTGCGTGTTTTTACTGTGGCTTTATCGTAGTCTCGGGTCATGATTGAGACGCCTGTCATTGACCTTTCTACTATCCCTGCCGCGCAGCGCGCGGTGGTTGTGACCTTGATGGAAACGATCGCAGCACTTCAGGATATTACCCAACGCCAGCAGCATCTGATTGCTGAGCTGAACCATGCTCTGCATGGCAAGCGGTCGGAAAAGCTGACCGAGGATGAGCGGCAGCTGGCCTTCGAGGATCTGTCCATCGCGCTGGCCGAGGTCGAGGTGCAGAAGGAGCATCTGGCCGCCAAGGCAGGGGAGAAAACGGCAACCAGGCCCGCGCCCAAGCGCATGATTGGCAATCTGCCGGCCGCGCTGCCGCGCATCGAAGAGGTTATCGAACCTGCCAGCCTGATCTGCCCCTGTGGCTGCGGTGTCATGCACAAGATCGGTGAAGACCGCACGGAGCGGCTGGACATCGTGCCGGCGCAGTTGCGTGTGATTGTCACCGTGCGCCCGAAATACGCCTGCCGGACCTTCACAAACGGCGTGACCGAGGCACCGGCGCCCAGCCACCTGATCATGGGCGGGTTGCCGACAGAAGCGACGCTCGCCCATGTGCTGGTCAGCAAATATGCCGACCACCTGCCATTGTATCGTCAGAGCCAGATCCTGGCGCGGGCGGGTCTTGATCTGCACCGCGCTGTCTTAGCCGACTGGGCCGGCAGGGCCGCGTTCCACCTCAAGCCCGTCGTCGACCGGCTGGCTGAACACCTGAAACGATACAAGCTGTTCATGGACGAGACGACGGCCCCGGTGCTGGATCCGGGGCGAGGCAAAACCAAGACAGGTTATCTCTAGGCACTGGCCCGCGATGACCGGCCATGGGGCGGCGAGGACCCACCCGGTGTGGTCTACTTCTATGCCCCGGGCCGGGCCGGTGAGAATGCCGAAACATTCCTGACAGGCTTTGACGGCATCCTGCAGATCGACGGATACCAGGGCTATAACCGGCTGACCAAGCCTACCCGCAAGGGCGGCGATCCCATTCGGGTGGCCCATTGCTGGGCGCACGCGCGACGCAAGCTGAAGGAAGTCTTTGACCGCGATGGATCAGAAATCGCCGCCGAGGGCCTGCGCCGCATCGCCGAGATCTATGCCGTTGAAGCCGATATCCGTGGCACCTCCCCCGGCCAGCGATTGTCTGCCCGCCAGACCCGCAGCGCCCCGCTGGTCGCAGCATTCGGCGATTGGCTGCAAGCACAACGTCGCAAGATCTCCGCCAAATCCCGGTTGGGCGAAAGGCTGAATTACATCCACAATCACTGGGACGGGCTGCAGACCTTCTTGGCCGATGGCCGCGTCGAGATCGACAACAACCGCGTCGAAAACCTGATCCGCCCCATCACCCTCAATCGGAAAAACGCCCTCTTCGCCGGTCACGACGAAGGCGGCATCGCTTGGGGCCGCATCGCCTCGCTGATCGAAACCTGCAAGATCAATGGTGTCGAACCCTTCGCCTATCTCAAGGCCACCCTGACAGCGATCGCAAACGGTCATCCGCAAAGCCGCCTCGACGACCTGCTGCCGTGGAACTTCAAGCCGTCAAGCTGAACCGACAGTGCCCTCCTGAGAACGCTTACGATGGCGCCATGATGCGGCTTTTTTGATTACGAAAAGACGCGAGATGCAGTTCGATCGTCGGACTGCGGCTAAGCAAATTGCATTATCGACATCAGCCGTCAACAACTGGGTTGTTGCTTGCCTGTTCTGCGGTGGTCACGTTGAAATCGGCTAAATGCTCAGTCTCCAGCAGTCGTCGTCGGCTCAGGCCCAGTCATTTTGGAACTGGTTTGACCGCGGCGACCAGCAGCGCGATGTCGGCGCACCGGCCATTCTTGCCGGGCTGACCCGCCTTGTCATCGCACGCCATGACATGCCGGCCGACCACGTATTGGTTGCGGGCCTTTTCGTTGGTGCGGCGATGGCAGTAATTCTGGGGAAAACCTATCCCGACACCGCCCGCATTCCAGCCTCGCTGGCGTGACACCGTGAGAATATGCTACCCAGTCAACGGAAGACCAAAACCTGAACAAAGCTAACTCATAACTGCGGACTCTCAGGACAGCAGGTCACCGGCTACGGCTATCAGATCAGGTCGGTGAGTTTTGTGGCATCACTCTGCTGGCAGCCTTGGCAAGGGGCCCTGTCTGCTAGGTCAGAGTGGCTCGAGCACGAGAGTTCCTGCAAAAACCTCGCGCGCGACGACCTGGATCAGCCGCGCGATGCGGCGTGCGGCATCGTCGCTGCTGGCGCTACGGGTCACCAGCCCTACCGACCGCAGGATGCGTGGCCCCTCAAGCGGTACAACTACAACGTCGCGGTCATCGGCGCCGATTTCGGATCGCACATATAACGCTGGAAGAACGGCAATGCCCATTCCCATGCCCGCCATCAGACGGATCGCATCAAGGCTGGTGCCTTCGTAATCGGCCCGCATCTTTGCACCAAAGCTTTCGCACAGATCGGCCACCTGTTGGCGCAGCGCAAAGGCCGGACCAAGCGCCAGCACGGTTTCGCCGCGCAACTCTTCGCGCTTGATGCAGTCGCGGGTTGCAAACGGGTGGTCGTGCGCCACGACGATTTCCAACGGCTCGCGGAACAGCCGGATCGGCATGATGTCGCCACGGACCGGCAGTTGCACAAGGATCATGTCGAAATCCCCGCGCACCAGACCGAGCGCCAGTGCCTCTGGCGGGGCTTCGCGGATGAAAAGCTGCAAATCGGGATTTAGCGCATGCAAGCGCGCGATCACGTGCGGCAACAGATAAGGCCCCAACGTTACCGATGCACCGAACCGGATAGCACCTGTCAGCCCGCTGCGCGGCAGATCGAACCGGTTGACCAGCGCCTGTGCTGCATCAATGATTGTGCGGCCGCGCTCGTAGACCTCGCGCCCGGCAAGGGTGGGGATCACCTTTGTCCGCCCTCGTTCCAGTAACCGCTGGCCCAGCCGCTTTTCCAGTGTGGTCAGCTGAACCGACAAAGACGGCTGGCTGATCCCGCAATGGTCGGCGGCTGCCTTGAAGCTTCCCGTATCAACAAGGGCAACAAAGTATTCAAGCTGCCTAAGACTGGGAAGATTTCGCATTTTACCGCTCTCACAGAAAGTCATCTTCGCCCGCACCCGCATCGAATGACGGTGGCACTGCGCCATCAAGGCCAGGCGTTTCCGACCGAAACAATTCGTTTGGAAGCCATGTCGCCAGTTCGGGGAACATCCACAGTGCTGCCAGCGCGGTTACCTGAATTGCGATGAATGGCAAGACCCCACGATAAATCATCGGCGTGGTGATGCTACGTGGCGCTACCCCCCGTAAATAGAACAGTGAAAAGCCGAAGGGCGGAGTCAAAAATGATGTCTGCAGCAACAATCCGATCATCACGCCCAGCCAGATCGGATCGACACCCATCATCAAAAGGATCGGTGCAGTGATCGGGATCACGATGAAGATGATCTCGAAGGTATCAAGAAAGAAGCCAAGGACAAAGATAATCAGGAAAACTACTAACAAGGCACCTGCCTGTCCGCCCGGCATGCTTTCAAGAAAGCCGCGGACCATCACGGTGCCGCCAAGCTGCGTGAACACGAGCGCAAATGCGGTTGCGCCCAGCAGGATGATGAAAACCATCGACGTGATCGACATCGTCGATACCGACGACCGGAACAGCGTTTGCGCATAGCTGCGCCGCAGGTCGCCGCGTACCAGAATGATCAGAAGCGCAAACGCCAGAAGCCCGAGCATCATGTTCAAAAGGCCTACCGCACCAAAGAACCATGCAGTGGTCGCAAGACCCGCCAAAGCGATCAGCCAGAACCAGAACAGCCGGATGTCTCGGCGAGGGTCGCCCTCTGCCCCAAGATAAGCATCGGCAAACAACTTGACTGCTGCAAGGAACAGCGCCCCTACTGCACCGACACTGGCACTTTCGGTGGGTGTGGCTATTCCCGAGATAATCGACCCCAGCACCGACACGATTAGCAAAAGCGGCGGGATCAGCGCGCCGATGATCCGCAGGCCGAGCCCCGCCTTTTCCGTTGGAGACATGACAAGGGGTGGGCAGCTTTTCGGGTCAGTGATCGCCTTCCAAACGATATAGATGATGAACATCGCGACCAGTAACAGGCTTGGCAGGATCGCCCCCGCGAAAAGATCGCCGACCGACACCGTATCGGGCGCGAAATTGCCAAGCGACAGTTGCGCCGCGGAATTGGCCCCTTGCAGGATGTCCGCCAGAAAGATCAGCACCGTTGACGGCGGAATGATTTGACCCAGCGTACCCGATGCACAGATTGTACCGGTGGCAAGCTTTGGGTCATAGCCCGCGCGCATCATGGCGGGCAGGGCAAGAAGGCCCATGGTCACCACCGTGGCCCCCACCACGCCTGTCGCTGCTGCCAGCAGGGCGCCCACAAGCACGACCGACAAAGCCAGACCGCCGTGCAAGCCGCCAAACAATTGCCCCATCGTCGTCAAAAGCTGTTCTGCGATGCCAGAGCGTTCCAGCACGACCCCCATGAAGACGAATAATGGCACCGCGACCAAGACCGGATTGGTAATCACCCCCCAGAACCGGTTGGGCAGCGCCGCAAACAATGCAGGGTCAAAGGCACCGATGCCGATGCCGACAAAGCCCACAAGAATTGCCAACCCCCCAAGGGTAAAGGCAACGATGTAGCCCGACATCAGAAACAGGATGATCAGCAGAAACAGACCCGCCGCCATCATCTGGCCAAGAGTTGCTATGTCCATAATGTGCCTTTCTCCGGCTCAAATCTTCAGGTCGGCACCATGGCCGCCATGGGTCAGCGCGTGGCGTTCATAGCCGGCAAGAACCATCACGCCACGCAGCACAAAGGCCAAACCTTGCAGGCCTACAAGGATCACAAAGCCCAGAAGCGCGGATTTGAGGATCCACAGATTACCCATGCCACCGGGGTTGAGCGACCCTTCGTCCGAGGCGAAGGACGTGCTCCAGAAAGTCCAGATGCCCGATCCAAAGATGTAAAGAAATGGTGCCAACAGCAGCAACGTCATTACCATGTCCGACAGTGCCTGACGCCGGGCTGACCAGCGTGAATAAAACACATCAACCCGCACAAACCCGCCGGTCATCATCGTGTAACCCGACCCCAGCACGATCACGACCACATGCGTCCAGATATAGGATTCCTGCAACCAGATCAGGCCCGTCCCCAACGCATATCGCAGATAGACCGTCGCAAAGCACAAAAGGACTGTCGCCAGCGTTGCAAATGCAACCAGATACCCGCTCCAGCGGCAGATCGCATCGATCAGTTGCACGATCTGCGCTGTCATGCGCACCCAGCCGGGTTCAGACCCGGCGGCTAATATTGACATCTGGCTCACTCCCCCTTTTGCGGATCGGATCAGCCACCCACAGCGGCGAACTTTTCGCGCAATCCCTGTCTTCTGCAGCGTTGATAGTGGTGCAGTTTGGGCAGAGGTATTCCTGCCACGCAGCGGCTTTCAAGAGTGCTGGCTAGGTTTATTTAGCTAAAATAGCCCCCACCAGAGAGTTTGGATAGTTTTCTCCGAATCAGCATTTCCAACCGGCTGACCGGTTGTTTTGCTGTGATCGCTCGACAATGTGTACCGTCAGCGCTGTGCTCCCAATTCACGCACCGCAGCTTAAACCAATCTGGGAGGATGGAATGAAAAGACGCAACTTTCTGACGAACGCGATGCTTGCGGGCACCGCGTCCGTCGGTGCGGCAGCACTGGCCACACCGGCCATTGCGCAAGGAACGATCGAATGGCGCATGGTCCATTCATGGCCAAAAGGCCTGCCGGGCGTTGGTGTCGGTGCCGAACGGCTTGCCCGGCGGATCGAGGTGATGTCGGGCGGTCGGATGAAGATCAACGTGTTTGCTGCGGGGGAACTTGTGCCCGCGCTTGGCTGCATGGATGCCGTCATGGATGGCACCGCCGAAATGGGCCATGACGCATCGTTTTACCATGTCGGCAAAAGCCAGATGCTCGCGGCTTTCTTTGCTGTGCCCTTCGGCATGACATCCGATGAACAGGCAGCTTGGCTGCTGCATGGCGGCGGACAGCAGCTTTGGGACGAACTCAACAGCCAGTTCGGCATTATCTCGCTGCCGGCTGGTCAGACCTCGGCCCAGTCTTTCGGCTGGTTCAAAAATCCGGTCAACACACCCGAGGATTTCCGTGGGCTCAAGATCCGCATGCCCGGTCTGGGCGGCGAAATGGTCAAGAAACTAGGCGCAACGCCTGTGCTGTTGCCCGGTGGCGAGATTTTCGCAGCCCTGCAATCAGGTGCGGTTGATGCAGCTGAATTTATTGGCCCGGTGAACGACCTGCCAATGGGTTTTCATCAAGTGGTCAAGCTGTCCTATGGCCCCGGTGTGCAGGAACCTGGCGGCACGGTGCAACTGATGTTGAACACCGCCAAGTTTCAGGAACTTCCGGCCGATCTACAGGAGATCATCCGCGCCGCAGCCCATGCCGGACATGAGGATATGAAGGTTGAATACGATCTTCAGTCCGGTCGTACGATGGAAACGCTGCGCATCGAACATGGGGTCGAGTTCCGCCGTCTGGAACGCCCGGTGCTAGAGGCGTTGGGCAAAGCCGCCGGCGAGGTGATCCAGGAATCCTACGACGCTGGCGATGATCTGACCCGGCGTATCTGGGACAGCTATCTTGCATCGCGTGCCGATACGATGCGCTTTTTGCGCTTTAACGAACAGGCATTCCTGAACGCGCGGACGCTGGATTTCCCCTTCCCCGGCCCACAGGCGACCTGATCCTGCGCGCCGCCGGCCCCGCGCAGGTGGGGCCGGTTCATATATGAAAGAAAACGAACAGCTGTTAAACGTTTTAGAAGTGCTTTCCATGAATGAGGTGCGGCCACAGCGGAACCGCAGCACGCGTTGATGAAAAAAACGACGCTGATGAACCGAATTCGCGCGAACTTACAGCCATTATCGTCCAATACGTTTGCCAGTGTCATTTGCCAGGCAGGTCCGAAGTTATCGCATGACGCCATGTTTTGATAGGCGTGGTTGATGGAGATCTGTAAAGCTTGATATGCTATGTGCCCAAAACTTCATTCTCGGCTGGCCTGTACCAGTCGGTCCACCCCCAATGCTGAATAATCAGAAAGAAACTTTGTTGACCAACCCAAAAGCAGTTCTGATCGACCAGCATCCCGGTCGGTCTACCCAAACACTCGGTCTTGCTATCCAAATCGGCACCGATCCTGCGCTGATCCATGAACCATCGGTGGGGGTGGTTGGCACCAAAGGCGACAGCCAGTGTTATCTCGGGGTCGCGGCCAAGGTCGAGGCGATCCACCAGACGCTCAGGTCCCGGATCGGAACGGGGCCGGACCAGTTGAGGTTCCGGCTGGTTCAGCCCGAATTCACCATCGCGACCTCGGACGGGATGCGCAATGGCACGCCGGAAATGCGCTATTCGCTGATCGGGCGCGAGGTCACGCAAGATGCCTTGTGCGAACATTTCAGCGCAACGGGCCTTGCCGGTACCATCGCTGTTGTTGCCTGTGACAAGCCCCCCGTCGGGACACTAGCGGCGATGCTGGAACATAACCTGCCGTCGATCATCATGTCAGATGGCCCAATCCATCCCGGCACGGACCCTAAAACCGGCGAAAAGCTGGATATCGTCAGCGCGTTTCAGGCGGCAGGCCATCCGGACCCCGCATACCGCCACCACATCGCCTGCCACGCCTGCCCCGGCTTTGGCAGCTGTGGCGGCATGTTCACCTATAACACCATGCAAACTTTCATCGGCGTGCTCGGAATGCAGCCCTTGCACATGGTGGCCCCGCCATCCGACGACCCGCGCCGCTTGACACAGTTCCCTGACGAACTGGTGACTTTGTTGGCGAAGTTGATCGAAACAGACCTCAAGCCGCGCGATATTGTCGGGCGGGATTCGTTGCGCAATGCCACAATCGTCGCCATGGCGATTGGCGGATCCACCAATGCGCTGTTGCATGCACCGGAAATTGCCCGTGCCGCAGGATTTGCCGATTTCTGGAAAGACATCATGACACCCGAGGAGTTCAACCACCTGTCGCAACATGTTGTGCCGGTCCTGACCAATGCACGGCCTTACGGCAAATATTCCATGGTCGATATTGATCAGGTCGGTGGTGTGCAGGTCATCGTGCGCGAATTGCTGGAGGCGGGCCTGTTGAATGGCGATGTGTTGACCTGCACCGGCGAAACGCTGGCCGGTCAGGTTGCGCGCCTTGGTGCGAAACTGGCGGATGGCGAGGTGATCTATCCGGTGAAGGCTCCCTACAAACCAACCGGCGGGCTGCGGATGCTTGGTGGCAACCTTTCGCCCGATTTTTCGGCGATCCTGAAACTGGCCGGCGTTGAAGGCGGGCTTGAGGACAATCTGTTCCGCGGAAAAGCGCGTGTGTTCGATGGCCAGCAGGCGCTGCTGGATATGTTGGACCAGACGCCAGAAGCCTTGGAAGACAAGGATATGATCATCGTCAGATACGAAGGCCCCAGCGGGGCGCCCGGTATGCCTGAAATGCTGGACCCGACGGCGCGGATCACAACCTTGTGCCGCGAACGTGGCATCGTGATTGCTTTGATGACGGATGCGCGGTTTTCCGGCGGCTCTATCGGTCTTGTAATCGGGCATGTGGGGCCGGAAGCGGCGCTTGGCGGCCCGATCGCCTTCGTTGAAAACGGCGATGAAATCATTGTCGATCTCAACACCAACGAAATCAATTGCACGCCGCTGGATAATCCCGACATTCTGGATGCGCGCAAGCGCGCATGGAACGATGCAGTCGCGGGAAACGGCGGTTTTCACCCCAGTCTGCCGGTCGCTGACACACGCCTGTTGCAGCGCGCACGCCACATGGCAGTCCCTGCCGTCCGCGGCGCAGGGTTGCATCCAAATCGGACCGTGTGGGTGCGTTACCCGCGCGATGCGACTGCATCGGGTTTCACGCCGCAAAATAAACACCGCGCCGCGACAAGCGCGGACAAGTGACGCTGTAGACTGTTTGCACAGCCGCACGATGTGACGACCGCCGTGGCCGATCTGCCGGACCACGGCGGCCATCTGTGTATCGACCCTGCAAAGGTCGCGCGGTGTGATCTGTCGGTAATCTTAGTTTCTTGTAAGACATCCACACCGGTTGCGCATCACGATCTGAACAGGCGCCACATACTTGCCACTGCACCCCCTATGTCTTGGGTCAGAACCCACTGATTTCAGGTCAGTTGCGTGTTTCATGGCGCTGAAAATGGCGTGGTGACAAGTCTGATCTCTTCTTGCTGATCGAGGCGCAGATTGCGCGCTTGGAGCCTTATTTCCCGAACTCCCCATGGGATTATTTTTACAAACTGCAATGGCTTACGGTGGCGCGATCCGCCCAAAGAGCAGGGTCCGCACAAGGCGCTTTATTAGCGATGGAGCGACAAGGGCATTTTTGCGCAGAAGATGGCTGGCCGGGTCGCTCAGCATGGAGAAAAGAAGCCAGTGGTGATCGACGCCACTTACCTGAAGGCACATCGCCCGTATCCAGTCTGGGCGTGAAAAAAGGGGGCCCAATGACCAACGGGGCCGCCTGAGCGGCCGCACGAGGGCGGGATGAACATCAAGCGACATGCCATCTGCGACAGCAAGGGCCGCCCGATCAACTTGTTTTTCTCTGCCGGACAGGTCAGCGATTACATCATATGACCGCTGCCCGAACACCTTCTTCTCAGCCACTGCTCTCGCCGCAACTGTCATCTATTGGTTATGAGTCCTCACCCTCGAAGCAACCCAGTTTGCATAAACGCAAATAAGCTTAGCAGATCATGAAGCGGCTATGCGTGCTTGTTTGTCAGTAAGCCCCTGTCGTTGCGCAGCAGTGTCGGTATCCCCGTTTTCGCGCCGATCTTGGCGGACCGGATCGGTATCCTGGTCGGCGTGCCGTCGGCAAATACCGCCGCCTCCTGCGCGTATCCCGACACGACCTCCACCGCTTCTCCACACAGAGCTGTCAGACTGGCACGATGACCAATCTTGCGCTCAAATCGGTTCTCCACGGCTGTCGGCGGTATCTTCCGGTGGGTATCGCCGTGGGCGTCTCGGGGTTGATGATGGTGGTGCAGGCGGCACTGGCGATGGGGGCGTTTTCGCTTTCCGCGGCCCCCGTGCGGCTAAGCCAGGCCGATCTGTGGATCGGCCCTGCAGATGCGATGTCGCTGGATGAAAGCCGCGGGCTTAGCCAACTGGCCGTCGGGCGGCTTTGGCTTGATCCCGATATCGTCCGGATCGAAGCCTACATGAGCCCCCCATTCGTTACCATCGGCGAAGATGAGGATGCGGGCGAGATCGGGTTCATCGTCGCTTTGCAACTGGGCGATGACACGATGCTGCTGGCCCGCGCGATCCCAGCCGCGCTTCGCCAGCGTCTGGCCGATCCGGGCACCATCATTCTGGACCGCACGGATGCACGCAAACTGGGGGTGGCGGTTGGGGACCGGCTGCGGGTCAGCGGCCAGTCGCTGCGCGTGGTGGCCTTGGCCGAAGGCGTGCAGGCGATGTTCGGCACCCAGATCATCGCCTCGGAACTGACTGCGCGGGATCTGGGTCAAGGCGCGGGCAGCGAGCCTGCGTTCTATCTGGCCCGCCTGCGCCCCGGTGCCGATCCGCAGGCTGTGGCCGCGCGGCTGGAGAACGTGACCCCGCTGCCGGAATACCGGGTCTGGTTGCCGGGTGATCTGGCGGCGCAAACGGTCCGGTCCTGGGCGCTTGGGTCGGGGGCGGGGACGCTGTTCGTAGCGTCGAGTGCGATTGCGCTGGTCATCACGCTGATGGTCGTCAGCCAGACGCTGGGCGCCGCGGTGGCAAGCGCCATGCGCGAATACGCGGCCCTGCGTGCCTATGGGATCAGCTTCCGCGCGGTGCAGTGGATCGTTACGAAACAGGGGCTTTATGTCTGCGTGGCAGCATTGGTGCTGACAGCGGTGGCCTCAATGCTGGTGCTGTGGGTGCTGCATCAGCGCGGTGTGGCGTCGGAATTGCCCCTGCCCTTGGCCGGCGCAGTGAGCGTGGCGCTGGTTCTTACTGTGGTGATTTCAAATCTGGTCGCTCTGCGCCGTCTGCGCCGTGCCGATCCAGCTTCGTTGTTGAGGTAAACAGATGAAACACGACATTGATTTGCATGTGCTGTCCGGCACAGGCCTATCAAAAAGCTTTGGCAAGGGGGCGAAGGCCGTGCAGATCCTGCAAGGTCTGGATATCTCCCTACCGCGCGGCGCGCTGTCGCTCGTCAAGGGGCCGTCGGGTTGCGGCAAATCTACCCTGCTGGCGATCCTTGCCGGGCTGACGGCCCCCGATGCGGGGCGGGTTGATGCCTTGGGACAGGATCTCTGGTCACTGCGACCGCCCGCGCGGGATGCGTTCCGGCTGCGGCACATGGGGTTCGTGTTCCAAGGATCAATCCTGTTTCCCGCGCTGCGGGCGCATGAACAGATCGAACTGGTGCTGAATTACATGGGAATTGCACCAAAGGCTGCGCGCGACCGGGCAATGACAGCGCTGGAAGACGTCGGGCTTGGCCCCCGCGCCGACCTGCGCCCCGATGCGCTATCAGGCGGGGAAAAGCAGCGCGTGGCGATTGCCTGTGCGCTGGCAAAGGCACCGGAGATCATTTTTGCCGACGAGCCGACCAGCGCACTGGATACCGAAAACAGCGATCTGGTCAGCCGGCATTTGCGCAGGCTTGCGAGCGATCACGGGGTGACGGTGATCTGCGTGACGCATGACGACCGGCTTAGCCCTTGGGCGGACCGGATCTATCACATGCGGGCCGGCAGGATCGACCGCATCCAGACCGAGGTGACCTGATGACACGGGTCCGCGCGATAAGCCTTTTTAGCCTTCTGATGATCAGTGCCGGGCTGCCGCCGCTATTTGCGCAAGATGGGGCGGAGTTTTCGTTCATAGAGCAAAGCGCCGCCTTCATCGCTGTGGCGCGCGGTGTTGTGGAACCGTCGGATGGGTTGATGCGGCTGGCCGCGCAGCGCGAAGGGCTGATCGAGGCCGTGATGGTACAGGAAGGCGACCGGGTCACCAAAGGGCAAGAGCTTGCCCGCCTGAACGATACCGCAGCGCAGGTGCAACTGACCATCGCACAAACCGAACTTGACCAGAGCCTCCTGCAGCAACACCTGTCACGTCTGCGGGCCGATGCAGCACAGGCCGAGGCGGACAGGCTTGCCCCCTTGCGCGCCGCCGACGCGATGCCGGGCCGTCAGATCGACGAGGCGGTCCGCAACGCAGAAATTGCCGCCATCGAACTTGAGGTCACGGGCCAGAATGTAGTTCTAGCACAACAAAAGCTGTCCGAACAGCGGGCGGCCCTCGATGCCCATATCGTGCGCGCGCCAGCAGACGGGATTATCCTGCGCCGCACCGCGCGGCCCGGCGATGGCACCTCGACCAGCACGGTGACCGAGATGTTTCTTCTGGCCCCCGAAGGGCCGCTGGTGCTGAAAGCGCAGTTGGATGAACAATTCGTGGGTCTGGTGCAGGTGGGCCAAAGCGCCGAGATCCTGCGCGAACGCGATGACGGCAGCCGCCTGACCGGCACCGTCAACCGGGTGGCACCCGTGTTCGGAAGCCTTGCGTCAGCGCAGCCCGGTCAGGTGGCAGGGGGCGATGCCGCCCGCACCGTGGAAATCTCGATCCTGCTGGAAGGGCCTTCAGACCAGCTGGCACGGCTGGTGCTTGGGCAACGGTTGATCGCGAGGATTGCTCCATGAGACTGTCCGCCGAACTTTTGATTTCATCCCTGCTGCTCTCAGCCTGCGCCGCGTTCCCCGAATTGGACGGCAAGCCGGTCGCAGCCCTTCGCGCTGCTGACTTTCAATTCCCTGTGGAACGCGACACGGCACCCGCCTGGACACTGGATTTCGGTGATCCGTCCCTGCGGCGCATGCTGGCTGACGCGGACGCCGGGGGGCTTGACGCGGCCTCGGCCCGGGCGCGGTTTCGTGCGGCAGATCTGGCACTGGGCCAGGTGCGCGCCACGACCGGGCTGGGACCTTCAGCTGATGTCGGGGTGGACGACAACACTGCATCGGTGACAACAGCGTTGCGGTTTGAATCCGATCTTGCGGGGCGGTTTGACGCCGCCTTGCGCGTCGCGGCTTTGGAACATCAGGTCAGCGGGCTGGACCTGCTGATCGCGCGGCGCACACTTGCACGGGCGGTGACCCAAGGCTGGGTCGCACTGGCGATGGCGCGCAGCGAAGCTCTCCGCGCAGCTGCGGTGATCGAGGCGGAACAGACGGCCATCGCGTTGTTGCGGCTGCGCCGGGATGCGGGCGAGATCACGGGTGCCGAACTGGCCGCGCGCGAACAGGCGCTGATCCGCGCCCGTGCTGCCGTCGTTGGCGCAACCGGTGCCGTTGCCGTGGCCGAAGCACGACTGCGCGCACTTGGCGTGCAGACGATTCCGGATGCGATTTCGCTGCGGTCAGCCACACGCCCCGGCCTGCCCGCGCACACCGATCTGGCCGCGACGCAGGCCATCCCTGCCGTCTGCGTGGTCTGGCTGCGGTTTCACGCGGCGGATGCGTCGCGCGCCGAGACTTTGGCCGCCGCCCGCCCGCGTCTTGTGCTTACATCGTCCTTATCAGCAACGGCTGCAACGCTGGCTGGCCTGATTTCGAGGAATGCATTGGCGATCACCGATGCCGTCCGGCTGGAAGGGGCCATTCTGAACAACGGCGAGTCGCGGCGCCGGCTGGATCAGGCGCGGCTGACTGTCGCGCAGGCCGAAATTGACTGGCTGCAAGCACGCAATCAGGCCGAGATCGCCGCCATGGAGGCGGTGACTGCTGCCCAAAGTACTCAGGCCGGGCTTGACGCCGCGCTGATGGCGTGGCGGGGTGCAAAGGATGATCTTGACAGGACCCGCGCCCGACACGAAGCGGGCCTGGCCGATGCACTGGACCTGGCCGAAGCAGAAAATGGCGTGGCATCCGCCCAAGGCGATGTGGATCGCAGCCGGGCTGACGCCTTTCTGGCCGCCATCGTCTTGCACGACGCCTTGCCGGCCGGAACACCGGGCTGTGTTGTTACCCCTGCGCCTGCCCCGGCGCAAAGCATGTGAAAGCAGGCCATGGACCAAAACGACCCTAGCGCGCTGATCCTGATCATCGAGGATGAAGCCGAGATCGCCTTGATCCTGTCGCGCTATCTGGAGGCTGCGGGCTATCGCACCGCCACTGCGCGCGACGGCGATCAAGCGCTGCGGCTGACGGCGACCTTGCGGCCAGATCTGATGCTGCTGGATCTGAACATCCCGCGGCGCGATGGCTTTGCCGTGCTGTCGGCCTTGCGTGGGCGTGATGACACGCTGCCTGTCATCGTCGTCAGCGCCCTGTCCGATGATGTCGATAAGCTCTCAGCCCTGCGCATTGGTGCCGATGATTACGTCACCAAGCCCTTCAACCCCAAGGAGGTCGTCGCGCGCGTTGGTGCTGTGCTGCGCCGCATCCGTCCCCGGGGTAAGGCGGGGATGCGATTGGACAACCTGCTGCTGGACCCGGTGGCACGGCGGGTCACGGCGGATGGCCGCGACGCCGGTCTGACCGACAGCGAATATCGCCTGCTGCTGGTGCTGATGCAGCAGCCCGGCCGTGCCTTCAGCCGGGCCGAACTGCTGGACGCCGGGCTGGAGGACAGCGAGGCCCTCGAACGCACAGTGGACAGCCATATCTCGCATCTGCGAAGCAAGCTGACAGAGGCGGGCGCCGAGGTTTGCATCGTCAATCTGCGCGGCTTCGGCTATCGTCTGGACCCGATCGGATGAGGGGGCTGTCGGGCTATCTGTTTCGCGCGGCAGGCCTGTCGGTTCTTGTCGCCGTCGGGGTGATGTTCAGCGTCGTGATGCTGGGCGACTGGCTGAGTTTCCGTCTGTTCGAGGCAAGTCTGCCCGCCGCTTTGCGGGCGGAACTGCACAGCGATCAGCCGATCGGGGTGGAATTGTCGAATGCTTTGAACGCCTATTACGTCAGCTGGCCGTTTCGCATCGTCATGCCGGGGGCCATAATCTTCGGCACGCTGATCGGTGGTCTTGTCGGCATGGTGCACAGCCGCCGTCTGACGCGCCCGCTCGATGCCGTCGCCGATGCGCTGGCGGCCCTTGCACAAGGGCACAGCGACGCACGGGCCGTCTGCCGCCCCAGCAGGATCACCGAAATCGACACCTTTGTGCGCAACTTCAACGTCACCGCCGAAGGTGTCGCCCGTTCCGAGCGCGAGTTGCGCGAAACGAATGCCGCCATCGCGCATGAACTGCGCACGCCGCTGACTGTGCTGATCGGGCGGCTGAACGGCATGACCGACGGTATCTTTCCGACGGACGAGGCCGGTCTGCGGGCTCTAATGACGCAAACCGGACAGCTCCACCGAATCATCGACGATCTGAACCTGCTGACGCTGGCCGATGCCGGGCGGTTTAAGTTGCATCTAGAAACGGTGGATCTGGCCCGACTGATTGGCGATGCGCTGGCAACCGAATCCGATGAGATTGAAACAGACCTTCGCCACGCCATTCTGCCTGCCGACCCCGCCCGGCTGCGGCAGATGCTGGCGGTGCTCTTGGACAATGCCCGGCGCTATGCCGGCGGGCAAGGTCTGCGGGTCGAGACCGAAACCGATGGGCCGATGGTGGTCCTTCGGGTGCTGGATCGCGGCCCAGGCCTGACACCCGATCAGGCCGCGCGCGCCTTTGACCGCTTCTGGCGTGCCGATGCCTCTCGCGGAACGGTTGGCGGCGGCAGCGGATTGGGGCTTGCGGTGCTGCGCAGTCTGGTCACCGCACACGGCGGCGATGCCCGATACGCGCCCCGCCCCGGCGGGGGTGCGATGTTCATCCTATGCTTGCCCGGCATCACTATGCCGCTCATGCCTAGGCAGAAAAAATCGCTAACTTATTGAGTGTCCGTTTCCAGTCGATCTTGCCGCCACCGCCACCGCCATCGTCCGCTCCCAGCCCTAGTTGTCACGCGCTGCGCCTCCACAACCTCGTTCGATCACATCACCCAGCTTATTCTGATTTCTGCAAAAGCGACGCCGCCTCGATCTCCAGAGCATCGGCTAAACGAGCGACGACATCGATGGTCGGGTTGTAGACGTTGCGTTCCAACGAGCTGATGTAGGTGCGGTCGAGATCTGCGCGATGGGCAAGCTCTTCTTGTGACAGGCCTTTCCGTCGTCGTGCCGCGCGCAGGTTTTTTGCGAAAATCTCTCGAATGTTCATTCGACAGAACTTTGCGGGTTGTAGGGTATACAGCTACGGAGTATACTCTACAAATGGTCTTGGTGACAGGCTTAGCTGACCGAAGCGCAACGTGGCAAATGCGGCGTGGTAGCCTTGTGGTCGGCTGGAAGGGGATGGGAATGAAAAGACATTTCTCAACATGCATATCCGCCATCGGGTTGGCTGCCCTTTTTGCAGCCCCGGTGCAGGCGCGTCCGGCAGATTGCCAGCTGGTGGTCGGCGGCCAAGCCTACATCGATGGTCCGTGTGATTTCCGGTCCTTGGATGACGGTTCCGGCAGCTTCCAGATCACAAGTGCCGATGAACGCTACTTCGCCTTCCTTTATGTCGAGGGTGCGGATGCGGGAACGGCCTATTGGAACGAGATTGCGGGTGTATCGCATGCGCATACGCCGCTAGGGGCGCTGACCCGCGATGGTGCCTGCTGGGTGAATGCAGTGACGCGTCTCTGCGCGACTGACGAACGCTAGGGAGCGATTTTCACGGCACGGCTGACGTTACCAGCCGCAATCAAATTCATCGGGCGCTCTGGCCCATTTCGACGCGCATCCGCGGGACGGATATCATTTTGTCAAAGAGGTGAGGCATGAATACAAAAGCGCGTTTCGACCAGGGTTATGATGTGCAGCAAGATGGTGACCGACAGATTGTCTCATGGCGCGGCGATGGCGTGTCATGGGCGGCCTATGTCGTCTTTCCGCTGGTTTTTCTGGTTGTTCTGCCACTGCTGATCCCGCCGTTGTGGTTCGTGTTTTTCGCCCTGTTTTTGGTTGCGGTTTTCGTTCTCTATCTGTCGTTTCAGCAGCAAAGCCTCACGCTGACAAAGACGGCCATCATCAAGGACGGTCAGGAATACGATCTGGAGCGGGTCTCGGAATTCCTGATCGACAATCCGATGGACAAGGATGTTTCGGTTGCAGCACAGCCCGGTTTGATCATCGGCGGCACCGGCATTGCGGGGGCGTCATTGGCGGCCACCAGCCTGATGGCGAATGCGGCGAGCTCTGCTGCGCTGGCAGGTAACATCGCGATTTCGCGGTCGGCCGCCAAGCGGCGGTTCCGTGTGCGGATGCGTTATGGTGCCAAGGTCGTGACGCTGGCGCGTAACCTCAAACAGGACCGCGCAGTCGCGATCTTTCATCTGCTCACCAGAACGTAGCACGCGAGTGAGCCGCCTCCGATCGGGGCGTGCGCAAACCATTCACTCCCCAGATCCCCAAACCTATTTCCCAAAAAGGACAACGCCCATGACATCACGTTTTGCTTTTCAAAAAATGCCGTTCAAACAAGTCCGCCTTCCGCTCGCCGTCCTGGTCGCCGTTGTATCCACGCCAGCCATGTCGCTCGACCTCGAGCTTGCCATCGCGCCGGCCGGGATTGTCACCGACCACCCCTATCGCATCCTCGGCCTCGCGCCCGGCGCGACTTACGAGGAGATCGAAGCCGTGACCTCAGAGCGGGGTATTCCGCTTTATGCGCAAGAAGGCGTCATGACCGTCACCAGCGGTGGCACGCGGATCGGGTTGAACGTCACCTACGGCTTCCAGACCCATGGCTACGACAATCCGTTCCTCTATCAGAACGAGACCGAATATGAATTCATGCAAGGTGTCCTGTCGACGAACGCCACCGGCAATGTCGCAATCTCGATCTCGCGCAGCCTTGGGATCCCGCTGCCGGAAGCTCCTAGTCTGGACGCGTTGCGCAAGCAGGTCATTGACCAGTTCGGAGAACCCACGCTGATCGACCGCGAGCTGAGCTTTGACCGCGCGATCTGGGTGCATGATCTTGACGGGGTGCAGATCGCGCCAGGGTCTATTGACACGATCCCGGAGAATTGCGGCGGTCAGGCGCAATTCATCATCGTTGATCCCGCGACGGTCAAGACAGGATGCTCAGTCACCTACGAAGTCGCATTCCGGCAAATGGCCTCCCACACGCTGATCAAGTTCACCATCGTTGATTACCTGCTCCGCGACACGGACCGCATCGAGGCGGTCAAACAGATCAACGCGGCCATTGCCGGAACGGGCGATGATGCACCGTCTGATCTCGATTTGTGATATCGGCGGGGCAGGGCGGGTGGCAAAAGGCCCCCGCTTTCCCATCGCCTGAGTACAGTTAATCTGTGTTCACGCTGGGTCCGGACAATGCCGTCGTTGCTTGCAGTTTTGGATTGCAGCAAGATCAGGTGTCGTGAGTGGGGATGACATGCGCGCCATCTGCGGTATCAGACTCATCAAGGCCATCTTCGCAGGTGACATGTCGTTTGGTTTCGTCATCCAGCCACAGAGGTTCGTCCAGCGGTTGCTGGCAATATCGTGCGTGGGGCAGCAGTTCGGCAATGCGTGAGCGGAAATCCTTCGCCTCGGCTGCCTCATCAAGTGCGATGAAACAACGTCGACCTTTCGTTAGCGCCTTTAGATGATGCGCCATGTGGGGACTCAGACTATTCTGGACGGCGATGATCAATGGCTGTGGCTTTTCCTCGTGCGCGGCCTGCAGCACTGCCGCCTTTGCGTCTGAAACGATGATCATGGTCTCAGCGTCGCGTGGGCCAAGAAGCCCAATGCCGTCATCGTGACCACAGGTAGATTTCAACACAGTAAAGGCCATCTGTTCGATAACGTCATAGCCTACGATACTTTCGCGTTGATTGCGCTTTGCCAGCATTAGATTTCCATGTTGATCAGCGCGGAGATCATCGGGAAAACGTTTCAGAATTTCACTGAGCTGCTCTGGAACTTCAGTCGGGCTTTGGTAGGGGGCCAGTGCCCATTTTTGCCGCAGATGCGTATGTTCTACATTGGCGGGCGCGGTTTCCTCTGCTGCTGCATCCGAGAATATTTTGCGCAAAAGATGGCGGTATCGCCGCAGATGCATGACATCTGGCACCAGCTTTTCCAGTTCAACTGTGGCGTCAAATCTGCTTTGGCGAATTGCGCGGGTGTCGGAATCCCATGTCTTGATCTGTGCGCGAAAGTTTTGCCGCATAATATGACGGATCGCTTGTGCGACGACCGTCCGCCGGCCTGAGAGCTGGCCATGAATGTTTTGCGCCGTCCTTGTCTGATATGCGTCGATCTGTCGTCTTACAAGCTGCGGCTCTTCACGCAGGCGACGATGTTCGAGCCGCTGTGCCTCGATAATTTTCGACGCGCCTATAAGCTGGCTGCCAATACCGCTGGCCTTGATGTTCTGCGCCAAGGGGCCGTTTTGTTGCTGTGCGGCGACATATGCCCCCAGACGCGATTGCATTGGCCCAAGGCCGTATGCCGTTCCAAGATGACTGGCTGCCATCGCCCATTTTCGCGTCATGCGCATGATCCTTGCACCGCCACTGTGAAGAACATAGCGAAGGCCATGATCGGCGAGCGTGGAATGAACATCTTGCCAATCCTTTGACCGGTTAAGGCGATTGCGGATCTGATCCATGACACTGGTTGAAATGGCGTCGCGCAAGGCTGGCAAACCCGTGCGTCTTTCGTATCCCCGCTCTGCGCGCCCGTCGCGACGAATACCCTTATTACGATCCTCGATTTTCTGATCCCAATGTTTGGCTGGCTTGGGCAAAAGATGCACATCGCCATTGATGATCGCGCAGTCAAACCGCCCACAATCCTGCGGCCATCCCATCTCGAACTCAATGCGGCGACAGGCCTTTTCCATCCGCGCATAATCATGGCTGAGCGATAGCGCGTCACCTGTGATGGGATGCACGCAATTGAGGATTCCATGCGCATGCAGCGTTGAACGATTAGCGTGAACACCGATAACATATTGGTGCTCACTCCCGCCAAGTTCGGCAATGACGCGGCGCATACTGTCGATCATTTCCGCGTCGCTGGGATTTTCAAACTCCGACCACGACACCGCAAGATGTAATACCGCAGAGCGCAGATAGGGGCGCAGACCCGCGGTAAAGTCCATCTGGCATGCTGCGTCCTGCCACTCGCCCGCAAGGTTTGCCGTCTCAATCGCTCGGGCTTTGGCGCACACATAGGTAATGCGTGGACCAAAGCGGTGCGCCGCTTTGGTCGCTGATACGCGATTAGCGATCTTCTTCGCCAGCATCGCGCTGATCCTTGATAAGCGCGTGCTGCAGGTCGGCGATCTTCATGCTGATGCGCAACTGTTCTGTGCGATGACGATGAATCTCCGCGCCTTCTAGGGTGTGTGGCAGCGCCAGAATGCTTGCCGCGATCTGACCCAATTCTCCAACGATGACACGGCGCTGCCGAAGGCTTGGCCCGTCATCGTTTTGCAACCGGTCACGCTGGTAGGCCGCGAGGGTTCTATACCCCTTGCGCTTCGCTTTTGCTTCGAACTTCGCCTTTTCGTCAGCTGTAACGCGCAGATTGATCATGGCGTTCCGCCTCCGCTTGTTTGAGCGCCTTTTTCCATCTCCAGAGCGTACCATCAGATGTCATCTCAAGATGCTGATGTGGACGACATCTGATCAAGAAGCTCGTCGAGTTCTGCTACTGCTTGCTGGTGATCGCGGTTTGTTTCTGCGTGAGTTGATCCCAGTCCGGTCTGCTTGGATTTTGGCTTGACCTTGGAAACCAGCGTGGCGGTTGATGTGGCATCCAGCGGGCCTGCCTTGGTCTTGCGCTTGGTTGTCGTCCCCTGAGACTTTGTCGCAAGTTCCCGCAGATATGTCGAAAGCGTGCTCGGGTTGATCTGTCCGCCATGTTGACCGACCATTTCAGCGATGTCTTGCAGATCGTATCCCAGCGCCAAAGCATTACGAATGATCACCTCTATCTCGGCCACCATTTCGCGGGCGGAGTAGTCGGCTTTGGGCTTTGGCGGCAGTGCTGCCAGTTCGGCGCGAAGGCCTTCCAGCCCCTTGGCAGTGATTTTGAGAGGTTTCTGTGTCATGTCGGTTTTCCTTGAAGAATTATTGACCGACTCCCCTATTATGCGCATTTCGAGACAAAACAAAACAGACTGACTGTTTATCCACATAAATCGTTTTGCATAATGACCCTCGATGTTGGCCCTTTGCCAAACATGCCAGTTTGGTTGCCGCCAAAGCATCTGAGGCGGCGATTGGTTCCGCGCTTGTGGGATTTGGTTCTCCCTCGTATTTAGATTTTCGCATTCTAGCAGGGTATGCTGGCGGTAAGACCGCCCTAACGATGCCATCATCACCCAGATAGATTGACGCGCTACCTTGCCGCGTTGTGGCCGCTGGGGTGTCAGGCTCGTTGAAATCCTGATCGGGCGCATCAACCAATGCCGCTGATGTCGACAATACGTTTCTCGCCGCCCTGCTTGCGAACGGCGATCTGTGCGGGATTGTCTGGCCGAGCTGAGATGACGCTGTATCGTGGCATGACTGCCCTTAGCGGATACCAAACTGGATCGAGCACCAGAAAAGGTCAGGACGTCTCGTCGCCTGCGTCCGCCGTCAACGTCGCAACGGGATCACGTTATCGCCAAACGAAATCGGATCAAGAACCAGCGCGGCGTCCCACAGTGGTGTCTTGTGATAGACACGCTCGTCCAATCCAAAGCCACCATCGTATCGCAACAGTCCTGCCCAACACAGCGGACGCAAGACAGCGAGCGACAGTCCACGTGCCGGGCCGCCCCAACCGGGGGCGATTTCGCCATAGAGGATTTTTGCGTAATCTGGTGCCGTGATCCCGTCGCCAATCTCGTGGTTGAGGATGTTGAGGAAGAGATCCCAACCGCCCATGGGCGCTTCGGATTGCATACCTTCGGCGTGATCGAACCGGAACAGAAAGGCAGGAACAACTTCCGAGAATGCCTTGTCTGCAGATACCGCCAGCGCTTTCCCAGTCTTGCTCAGCCGGTAGGTCCCTTTGTATTTCCGACCCCATTTCAGGCCATCCATCAGCGCATGCAGATATTCCAAGGGCGCTACATCGTATTCGTTCAGCACCTTGTTGACACTGTAGAGTTTCTCTTCGGTCCAGCCAGGAAATGCGATCTGTGCAACCGCCCACTCGATGAACCGACGGTTCCATGCACCCGATTTGGTGAGGCCGATTTCGCCATGCTCTGCAATGTAATCCGCCGCGGCCAGATACGCCCGCGTGATGGGGGAATGCGGCAAGATCAGATCACTGGGCGGAGTCTTGAAGGTGATCGTCAATCTGTCACGTCGATGGCGTATGGGTGGACGTAGCCAACAGTTTAGCATTGCCCGAGGGGTGTTTGACAAGCCACCTTGGACGATGTCTTGTGCATCAGTGCCCCTCCCACGGCAGGATGCATAAGGCTTTACCGGAGCGGTTTAGTATCGCGCGCGGTGCTGCGCCCCATTAGGGACTTCAAGTCGCTACCTGAAATCGTTGTTCAGGATGAACTATTGATTGTCATAAGGGTCATCCCCGTTCAGCATAATGAATACGCCAAGCAATTCACCAAAGCGGGCCTCGACGTTCATCATATCGAAATACTCTCCATCGACATGGGCTGCATGAATTTTCTGGGTGTGTTCGATGTAGAATGGTGTCACGAGCCGACCGCAGGCATGACGATTGTCGGCATCATATCCGATGGCCATTTTCAAATCCGACCCCTTGACCTGATAAAGGCGCACCTTTTTGTTTACTGGATCGTAGCCTTGTTCAGATGAAGGATCTTCGGGCGTGAAGATCACATCGACACCGAGCGCAAATGCCATTGCCATGACAAGTTCTTCATCAAGCGACAAACCTTCGATAATCTGGAAATCATAGCACATTTGAAGAATTGTTCTGGTCATTTTCATTTCACCTTTGCAAGGCGGAGGGTCCGCCAGCTACTTTCAAGGTGACTCTTGGTATTGCTTCTGAAAAAATCATCCCAGTTGCAGTCGATTACTGTGGATACTGCGGCCGACAGGCGTTTTTTTGTGGATAACTGTTGGAAGACACGCTTCCAGATTCCACGCTCGGCATGGTTTGTGCGCGGCGCAAGGGTTCTGATTTCTTGGTGGCATACCTCTGCTTTCGGCCTGCCCGCCTCCTACTCCATGATCATCCCGATTATTTGCGCCTCGGTGAAACTGTTTTTTCTCCCCATATTCCCCAAGTAAATCTCTGATTTCGCTGTCCTGACCATGGTATTTTCTATATAAATCATGGTGTTGATGGCTGCGAGGGACGGGTTTCATGGATCACCCAGAGGGTGTGGGCTTGCAGCGGGCAGATCGGGTGGATTTCGACCCTGGTGTGCGGCTGGAATTTCGTGGCACGCAGCTCAGTTCCGACGGTGGCCTGCTGGTGATGCGCGAGCTGGATGACGCGCTCGGGCTGTCCGATCTGGCTTCAGCAGCGCTGTGCGACAACCGCCGGGGCAAGAACACGGTCCATCGGCTCGACGGGCTGTTCCGGCAATCGGTTTACGGGCGGCTGGCCGGATACGAGGATGTCAACCACGCCGACCGTCTCGCCCGCGATCCGGTCATGCGCCAAGTTGTCGGCGGCAGGGCTGTCGATGCACAGGCCGCCTCGGCTTCCCAGATGGGGCGGTTTGAGACGGAGACGCTTGCCTCGCCTGCGAACCGGGAGGCGCTGGCCGACCTGAACGGGCAATGGATCGACCGCTTCCATGACCGCAACGGGCTGAAGTATATCGTGCTGGACATGGACAGCTCGGTCAGCCCGACGCATGGCGATCAGGAAGGTGCTGCCTGGAACGGGCACTTCGACTGCACCTGCTATCACCCGAATTTCCTGTTCAACCAGTTCGGCATGCTGCAACGCTGCGCCCTGCGCAATGTTAACGTTCACCGCGCCGACGGCTGGCCGGACGTCCTTGATCCTGTCATCGCCCGCTACGCTGACCGCGACATTGGGGGCCGCTTCTTCCGCGCGGATGCCGCCTATGCGATTCCGGCGATCTATGAGCGACTGGAAGAGACAGGCTATTTCTACGCCATCCGGATGAAGAAGAACGCCGTTCTCGTGGAATGCCCCCACTGAAGTGGTCCACCAGCTGGGATAGTTTTATCCCATTTCAGGAGGACCAGAGATGGCTGGAAAGAGAGACAAACCCGAAGAGATCGTGCTGAAGCTGCGGCAGGTTGAAGTGCTGCAAGGCCAAGGCAAGTCGATTGCAGATGCTGTTCGACAGATTGGAGTGACGCAGCAGACCTACTATCGGTGGCGCAAGGAATATGGTGGCATGAGTCGAGATCAGCTCAAACGGCTGAAGGCGCTGGAGACCGAGAACGCGCGGCTTCGGCGTGCCGTGTCGGATCTGACGCTGGACAAGATGATCCTGACCGAGGCTGCCCAGGGAAACTGAGGTGCCCCTAGTTTCCTAGACACCTGCTTCGTTCAGTTTCTGCTGTCTGGTTTCGAAGTCAACGGGTGACAGACTGGCGGTACCCCCCCCCCCCCCGATTTGGTCAGCGTGAGCGAGACTCCGAGTTTGACTGATTGGGCACACCAAAGGTGGCATGAACACCAAGCTGCATGCCATCTGCGACAGCAAAGGCCGCCCGCTTGATCTCTTCGTCATTGCCGGTCAGGTCAGCGACTACATCGGCGCAAGGGCATTGCTCAAAGGCCTGCCAAAGGTCGAGTGGTTGCTTGGAGATCGCGGTTACGATGCAGACTGGTTCAGAGAAGGGCTGAAAGACAAGGGCATAGGCGCCTGCGTCCCCGGTCGAAAACAGCGCAAGGTGAGCGTGAAATATGACAAGCGTCGCTGTAAAAGCCGCAACCGCATCGAGATCATGTTCGGCAGACTGAAAGACTGGCGACGGGTCGCAACACGGTATGATCGCTGCCCAACGGTCTTTCTCTCCGCCATCGCGCTCGCGACAATCGTTACCTATTGGCGATGAGTCCCGACCCCAATGATCGAATACTGAACGCACCATCTAGTTCGTCGAAGGTGCCGACGCGAGAGAGCCCAAGCTTGGGCATGTATCGATCAGGATGGAAAAACGGAGGACAGCTAAACTATTTTGTTCACCCTAAATTAACCGCGATATCGGTACGTTTTGAGGTAATGTTGAAAAGGGTGCCGACGATGGATGATTCTTGCCTACATTGCCAAGCGGAACGGTCGTCAAGTGTCGAAATTCTTGATGCTTTCGCCCTTGCCCGACTACCTGAGTTGCTGAAAAAGATGGAGGAAACAGCCTACGCTCTGGTTCGCATCGGCGATACCAGAGCAAGTGGTTTGCTCTTCATGGCCGTTGCTGCAGCCGAACAGTCTGCACAGTTGAAGGCGAACTGTAAGCAGACACCCAGCAACGCCTGTCGTCTGCATGAAAACTGACGACTTCTGGGAGATCAAAATGAAATTTCGAAAAGCTTCTACGCTACCATCGATTTTCACGTACTCCGTATGGTTTGCAGCCACGAAAAGTGGAGGGAGCATTGATTTACTTTCAAGCTAAACGCCAGACTAAATCTAAGTTCTCGTTCGATAATGGCGCAACCGCGAGACTGAAAACGGTGTCGGCGGTCGTTACCGACTGTGAAGGAGTAATCGCTGGATCCGTAGCACTTGATCTATGCCAAGAGTCCACCCGGCGGCACAAACAATCCGGCGAAAGACGTCAGGCCCACATAGAGGCTAGCGTCCTCCCTGTTAGTCCGGTGGCTTATCTTGAGGCGAGCGAACATGCAAAACAGGCCGATGCATTCAAGCTGATAGCTGTTGGAGCCCGGCTTATGCAAAGCTACATGTTACCCAAGGTGAAGCTGAAAGCGGACGAGAAGACTTTGGAACTGTATCGAGCAAGCGGCGCGTCGATCCCGATGCTTGATGCGGCGATTTTGCCCGAGGCAATGTGCTTTACGGGCTATCTGGAACTTTCGCGGTCACAGTATCAACATGTGTTGTTGCTCGCTGACATGAGCGGCATCGAGATGGAACTCCTCATCGCCAACGCGAATATTGCGATCTGATGAGCCGGAGATCGGGTCACCAGGGATTGGACCTGTCGCGGTTTGGTGCCGCTCCTTTGATAGCATAATGTGCAGCAAAGGAGACGAACTATGGGCACAGGAAGAACGGATGAATTTCGCAAAGACGCGGTGCGAATTGCATTAACCAGCGGGCTAACAAGGCGTCAGGTTGCCGACGATCTTGGTGTTGGGCTTTCGACCCTGAACAAATGGGTGACGGCTCACCGCGACACGGATGTAGTGTCGTCCGAGGATCGCGAGCTTGCGCGGGAGAATGAACGGCTTCGGCGCGAGAACCGTATTCTCAAGGAGGAGAGGGATATCCTAAAAAAAGCCACCCAGTTCTTCGCGAGCCAAAAGCCATGAGGTTTCGGTTTGTTGAAGAACAGCGCGGGACCTTCCCGATTGATCGACTTTGTCAGGTAGTAAATGTCAGCCCGCGTGGCTTGCGGGCTTTCCGGAACCGTCCCGCCAGCCGCAGACAGCGCACGGATATGGTTGTGCTGGCCCACATCAAGGAACAGTCGCATCTGAGCTTGGGCAGCTACGGCCGCCCACGAATGACCGAAGAACTGAAGGAGGTCGGTGTCGATGTCGGGCACCGGCGCGTCGGTCGCCTGATGCGCGAAAACGGGATTACCGTTGAAAGAACACGCAAGTTCAAGGCGACCACAGACAGCGATCATACGTTCAACATCGCCCCGAACCTGCTGGATCGCGACTTCAAAGCAGATCAGCCGAACCAGAAATGGGCTGGCGACATCAGCTATATCTGGACCCGTGAGGGTTGGCTGTATCTGGCGGTGATCCTCGATCTGCATTCCCGGCGTGTCATTGGTTGGGCTGTCAGCAACTGCATGAAGCGCGACCTGGCGATCCGGGCCTTGAAGATGGCCATTGCCTTCAGATCGCCGCCCAATGGCTGCATCTTCCACAGTGATCGCGGCAGCCAATACTGTTCGCATGATTATCAGAAGATCCTGCGCCAGCATGGCTTTCGGGTCTCGATGAGCGGCAAGGGTAACTGCTATGACAATGCGGCCGTCGAGACGTTCTTCAAAACCATCAAGGCCGAGCTGATCTGGCGGCGGTCATGGGAAACCAGGCGGCAAGCTGAGATGGCGATCTTCGAATACATCAATGGTTTCTACAATCCGCGTCGACGGCACTCAGCACTGGGCTGGAAAAGCCCGGTCGCTTTCGAACGGAAGGTGGCTTAAAAGAGCACTTGGGGCGGCACAAAAACGTGACAGGTCCATTACGCCTACTCACTTCAATCGGCCAGGAAGCTTCCCATCACAATCCCACTGTCGCCTTGCATTAAGATCATGCCGCCAACTTCATCTGGTCCTGAAAGGGCCGGATCAAAGCCAAAGAATACGCCTTCGGAGACGGTAGTTGTGTTGGCGCCGGTCAAAAAAACGGACGTACCGTTTTGGCTTGTTGCGACAGTGCCGCCTGAAAAGCGGTTGTTAGAAATGACCATGTTGCTGATCGTAATAGTGTCAACTGGTGCGGAGGTTCTCGTTCCAGTCATCATATCGATTGCTGCAAAGCTGTTCATCGTCACGTTGACGTTGCCAAAATCGGCAAAGCTGGCAACGATCTTGCTTTGACCTTGTAAGGAAACTCCCACGTATGCCGTCACGATGATGACCTCTGCTTCGCCACGGTACGTAGCCAAGCCTTCGGTTGGGATGTCCGTCGGCCGCGTGACGATACCAAGAACGCCGGTACTGTCGAATGTCACACCATCTACCGCATAGGTTTGATTGAAGTTGCGCACGGCGGTGTAGTTAGCATGACTCATACGCAACGAAATCGAGGATAGTCCATCGGTGATCCTAGCCGCGCTATCAAAGCCGTCTTGGTCAACGAGATCGTAGATGCCGTCCGACACAAGCGTGGCCCGACTGCTGCGATCTTTGGTGCCGGACATTGTGACGATCTGTAATTCACCGTTGGACCCGTTGGAACGGACCGCGACACCGCTCAGTTTGTCTTGGGTATCGCCGTTGCTGTAAGCCTCGGAATAGGGGTAAGGAACTTCGGGATTGACAGGATCGGTAGCGCCTCCCACGCATGCGGTCAGCATGAACGCCAAGCTATTCAATAAAACAAGGACTGAAGTTTTATTCATTTCCCTACCCCTGCTATGCAAATACAAAGTCATCGACAGACATGCTGCCAAGCGTGAGATCATAAAAGGTTATGCTTGTCCGTTCGGCGTAAAAGACGACACCATCACTACCTTGTCTCAAGAAAGAAAAGACGTTTTCCGCACTGATACCCGCAAAGCTGGAAAGCAAAACTTTGTCGATACCAGGTTCAAAGTCGGCTCCTGTCGCGCTGGCGCGATAACCAGCGGGGCCAAATTCAACCGCATTCAAGTCGAATGCTGCAATAATGTTGTTGCCTTCGTTAGGTTTGAAAACAAACGTATCTGCACCTACGCCACCCATCAGGAAGTCGTTGCCTGCACCGCCGATCAACGTGTCTGATCCGCCAAAAAAGCCGCTCGCATCACCACGGAGCACGTCATTTCCGGCACCTCCATTAAGGACATCACTCTGAAAGCCCCCGACCAATAGATCGCTTTCCGCATCGCCGTGCATGGTGTTGATCCCAGAAAACGCAAACAAACGGTCGTGTCCGCGGCCCCCATGCATCACGTTGTTTCCAAGTCCGTCGATGATTAGGTCATTGCCCCGATTTCCTTCGAGATGATCGTGTCCCGATCCACCGTAGATGATGTCGTTTCCGTCACCTCCCCATATGGTGTCGTCCCCGGCTCCACCAAACAGTAGGTCGTTATCAATCCCACCCGCGATCAGGTCGTTACCAAGGCCGCCATAAATTGTGTCGTTGCCCGAGTTGCCGTCAATGACGTCATCGCCATCGCTTCCGTACATTATTTGGGCTCCAGATGAGTCCATGTTATGGGGATTATTCTTGGAGCCAAAAATGTGGGCGGCACTTTTGTTTCCAGTGACCGCATGGACCACTGGTCCGGGTGGATTCCAGTTGAGAGTTAACTCATCCTCACGATCTTGGTAGAACTCGCGTGGGACGAAATTCATAGGGTTTTCATATTGGACGGTTGGCGCCGACTGCAGCTCAGTGAGTGCATCCGCCTTCAGAAAGTGGCGTTCTTCGCCCGTCAGACCCGACGTTCCGTTAACCAAATCGCGGGCGCCGTCCAAGGCGTAGAAAATTCGATCGCCGATCGCGAGAAAATACTGGGCACCAAGGTTTTCTGCTCTAAATTCGGGATGATCTATTTCGATGACACGTACGCTGATTGTCGCTCCGCTCGCCAATAGAATGCTTCCTGGCAAGTCACTGACGTCGATCACCGTATCTTCAATGATAATGCGGTCGGATGTCGGGTCAAAGTCGTCCAGTCTTCCGATGATTGGTGAAAGGTTTCGATCGATGTTGTTGAATTGAAACGTGTCACGACCATGCCCGCCATATGCATGATGGCCCTGCGTCCCGACGGCGCCTGCATTCTTGGTTACATCAAGGATCATCCAGTCGTCGCCGGTGGCACCAAACATATGGATTTGCCCACTATTTGGAACCGACGCTTCCAGAATGTCGTCTCCGCCAAGCCCAATAAGTCCAGTATTGGCATGTCCGCTGACGGTGAAGTGCCGATGGTGAATCAGATGATCGTTGCCCCCGCCACCAGTGATTCGTGCCGTCGTGAAGTCGTCTCTGATGGTCCTATCTGGTGTTGGCGGTGCAAAGCTCACGAGACTTCCTCCTGTAGCTGAAAGCGTATCCCACTGCATTGCTAGTCATCAAAATGCCGGGACAATCCCGAACTGAACGACGTTGGTCGGTCACTTTTTGCAGGTCGGATAGTCTTAAGCTCAAATAGTTGCAGCCCTGTTGTAGCAGCAGCGGTTTCTCAAAATCGTTAACCTAAAGAAGGGTTTCTGATTTGCTCGCTTCAAGTTTTACTTAAATTCCAAATATCTTTGATGAGATTTTTACTAAAATCTGGCTCATCTGGTATTGGCGCCGTTTCTTACAGTAGAAAATATCTAAATTTTCAGAATATTGATGATCTATGACACATTCATCAACGCTGATGGGCGCGGTTGGCAGGGTATCTGCCAGCGTAATGAAATTGTCTGCAAAGATCGGAACCTAGGTTAAATTTTAAAATGCCAAGATTAGGCCATCTCACTACTATACTGCGAGTGTGCATTCGGCGCTTGATAAGCATGTTTTCAAAATTCGACACTTTCCAAATTCAAGCACACCCAATTTTAAATTTCGCCAACAATCTAGTAAAATACGCTGTCTTCAGATTTAGTAACTACTCCTTAAGTAAAAAAGTTTATGCATAACGTTGAGCAGATAAACTTATCAAATTACTTAAAAAGCATGTGGTACTTTCTAGATGAAGGTACTAGGAGCACTCTCTTGGCGGTCCAAAAAAGACCGCCGGAGAGCAAGCTTCTTTAGTTACGCGGGATATGACCTTCTGCCGCGCTAGGATACGGCTCGGGTGTCAACACTCACGTTATCGCAGGAGGTCTGAACAAAAACAGAATCTGTTTGCAAACGGGCAGCAAGCTCGAGAGCCGCCTTTGCCTTGTCGGTCACGCCGTAGCTCAGCGCGTATTCAGCGACAGCATCCGCGAGCGCAGCGATACACCTGCCAGGCGCAACTGCATTGTCGCTTGGCAAGATGTCATCACGTATCTTGGTCATGATCTATGCACCATTGTTCCCTGTAGCTTATCGAAGACCTTAACACACTCTACAGTTGCACAAAGCATTCCCGTCACTTTCTGCCTCATTTGCGACAAAAATTATTCATTTTTGGTTAACAATGGTGCGAAGTTTGGCTTAGGGTCAGGGCCCATTGATCTCAGGTTTGTTGCGTGGTTCACGGCTCCGAAAATGGAGTAGTGGCATGTCTGATCTCTTTTGGCTGACCGAGGCGCAGATTGCGCGCTTGGAGCCTTACTTCCCGAAGTCCCATGGCAAGCATCGCGTTGATGATCGGCGTGTCCCAAGCGGGATTATCTTTATCAATCGCAATGGCTTACGTTGGCGCGATGCGCCCAAAGAGTATGGTCCGCATAAGACGCTTTACAATCGTTGGAAGCGTTGGGGCGACAAGGGCATTTTTGCACAGATGATGGCTGGCCTGGCCGCTCAACACCGCGAAAAGAAGACAGTGATGATCGACGCCACTTACCTGAAGGCACATCGCACAGCGTCCAGTTTGGGCGCGAAAAAATGGGGCGTGGCCGCCTGATTGGTCGCACCAAAGGCGGGATGAATACCAAGCTACGTGCCATCTGCGACAGTAAGGGCCGTCCGATCAACTTCTTTGTCTCTGCTGGACAAGTCAGCGATTACATCGGGGCGCGGGCACTGCTCAGCAGCCTGCCGGATGCGGACTGGTTGCTCGGGGATCGGGGTTATGACGCTGATTGGTTCAGAGAAGCGTTGCAAGACAAAGGGATACGCGCCTGCATCCCTGGCCGAAAGCAGCGCAAGACACCCGTGAAGTATGACAAGCGCCGCTACAAACGACGCAGCCGCTTCGAGATAATGTTCGGCAGACTGAAGGACTGGCGACGTGTCGTAACCAGATACGACCGCTGTCCGACGACCTTCTTTTCAGCCATCGCTCTCGCCGCAACTGTCATCTATTGGCTATGAGTCCTGACCGTAAATTCAATGGGTCCTGACCCTAGTCACTGGTATTATCCCTTAAGCCGTTTTGTCTTATCCGCGAACCCATGGAACCTATGGAACGGTTTTACGAAGACATTCTGCTGTTCAAAAGGATACGCCGAACTCGACCATCACAAATCTGTTGCATTGCAGGATTACCGACGTCAGCGTGCTGTCCAAGACAACGGCAATCATTTTAGCAACGGAGACTTCGATGAAGTTCATGTCAGTGCTGACCGGTTCGGTCAGCGTTGCGGCTATTCTTACCGCAAGCTTTGCCTCTGCCCAATCGATGGAAGAAATTATCGAAGGCGCCCGCGCCGAAGGGATGCTGACCACGATCGCTTTGCCCCATGACTGGTGCAATTACGGCGGGATCATCGCATCCTTCAAAGAAAAGTATCCGTTCCTTGAAGTAAACGAATTGAACCCCGACGCCAGCTCTGCCGACGAATTGGAAGCTGTGCGCGCCAATATCGGCAACACCGGCCCACAAGCACCTGACGTTCTTGATGTCGGCCTGTCCTTTGGCCCCGCAGCCGCCGCCGAGGGTCTGATCCAGCCTTATAAAGTATCCACCTGGGACGAAATTCCCGATGCGATCAAAGACCCCGAAGGCATGTGGTACGGTGCATATTACGGCGTTATGGCGCTGGGCGTGAACACCGATCTGATCGACACGATGCCCACCGACTGGGAAGACCTGCTAAAGCCTGAGTATGCCAATTCCGTTGCCCTGACCGGTGATCCGCGCGCATCGAACCAAGCGATTCTGGCGGTCTTGTCAGCTGGCATGGCCCGCGGCGGCGAGCCGGGCACCGATTCCGCTGAGAAAGGTCTGGAATTTTTTGCCGAACTGAACGCAGCCGGCAACTTTGTGCCAGTGACCGGCGGGTCGGGCACCATCGCCCAAGGCCAGACACCGATTGTGGCCGCATGGGATTACAACCTGCTGGCATGGCGTGACAGCTTGGCCGGCAATCCGCCTGTCGAAGTGATCATTCCGTCGGGCGCATCATTAGCCGGCGTTTATGTGCAGGCAATTTCCGCCCATGCGCCGCATCCGAATGCCGCAAAACTGTGGATGGAACACCTGTTCTCCGACGTTGGCCAACTGGGGTATCTGGAAGGTTATTGTTCGGTCGCCCGTCAGGTGCCGATGAACGCAGCAGGCACAATCCCGCAGGCATTGCTGGACCGTTTGCCCGATCAGGAACCCTATGGCCGTGCCGTATTCCCGACTGTCGAACAGCAAGGCGAAAACCGTGACGTTGTAACATCCCAGTGGGATGTCGTGGTTGGCGCTGTGGTGCAATAAGCACCCGGTTGTCGCGCGCCCCGGACCCTGCGTCCGGGGCGCGGTTTTCTGTTGAACTGCCAAGGGATTTTACATGCCCAGTTCACGCGGCGCATATATTTCACGGACCGCCGCCAACTGGGTCGGCGTTGTCCCATTTCTCGCATTTGCCGCTATATTTTTGCTGCTACCGACAATGAACATCGTGTTGGGCGCGTTTCGTGGCCCCGATGGCACGTTCACGCTGGACACGATGGCAAAGCTGTTTGAACCGCGCTTGACCAATAGTTTCTGGCTATCGATCCGTGTCAGCTTTTTCTCGGCGGCGCTTGGTGCGCTACTGGGCTTCCTGGTTGCCGCTGCGATCATTCACGGTGGCCTACCAAAATGGCTGCGCGCGCCAATGGTCACGTTTTCCGGCGTCGCGGCCAATTTCGCGGGCGTGCCGCTGGCCTTTGCGTTTATTGCCACACTTGGGCGGCTGGGGCTGGTCACGGTGCTGCTGCGCGAATGGTTCGGGATCAACATTTACGCCGCTGGTTTCAACCTGATCAGCTTTTGGGGGCTGGTGTTCGTATATTTGTATTTCCAGATGTCGCTGATGATCCTGATCATCACCCCGGCGCTGGAAGGATTGCGCCGTGAATGGGACGAAGCCGCGCAAAGCTTGGGTGCGACCAGCCTGCAATATTGGCGCATGGTCGCCATTCCGGTGCTGTTGCCGTCCCTGCTCGGGACTTTTGCGCTGCTGTTTGCCAATTCCTTTGGTGCCATCGCGACGGCACAGGCGTTGACCGGCTCATCGCAAAGCCTGATCACAGTGCAATTGTTCGCGCAGATCCGCGGTGATGTGCTGCAAGATCCGAACCTTGGCTATGCCATTGCCTTTGGCATGATCGTCATCACAGCCGTTGCAAATGCCATCTATATTATACTGCGAACACGGGCAGAAAAGTGGCAGAAATGACCGATCAGGCCGCGTTGAACACGGCCACTGTCACGGCCACACCAAAGGCTCGCCGCCGCGTCGGGTCTGTGTTTTCGTGGATCATGTTTACCTTTGGCGTGCTGTATTTCGCGCTGCCCCTGATCGGCATGATCGAATTTTCGCTGCGCAAACGCCGTGATGCCTATAGTTTTGACGCCTATACCAGCGTGCTGGGCGATCCGCAGTTTCAGGCGACATTCAGCTACTCGTTGATCATGTCGCTGGTAACGATCATTCTGGGCCTTGCTCTTGTGCTGCCTGCCGCGATCTGGGTGCGCATCCGGCTGCCCAAGATGCGGCCGGTGATCGAATTTATCACGCTGCTGCCACTTGTTATTCCGGTGATCGTTATCGCCTTTGGTTACCTGCGGATGTTCAACACATCATCTTTTCTGCCAATGACCGGGTCGGCGACAGGCACCAATATCCTGCTCGCCTTTGGCTACGCCACTCTTGCGCTGCCGTATATGTATCGCGCTATCGACAACGGCTTGAGGACGCTGGATGTACAGACCCTGACCGAAGCCGCACAAATCCTTGGCGCCAGTTGGTTCACGATCATCTTTCGCATCATGTTGCCAAATGTGTTCACGGCGCTGCTGTCGGGTGCGTTCCTGACGTTTTCGATCGTGCTGGGTGAATATGTCTTTGCCGCATTGCTGGACCGCCCTGCATTCGGTCCGTACATGGTCTGGACCGGTGGCAACCGCGCCTATGAACCTGCGGCATTGGCCGTAATCGCCTTTACTATCACCTGGGGCTGCATGGGGCTGATCCAGCTTGCCGGTCGTCTGTTCCCCCACACAAGAGCAAAACGCTAATGCCCTATCTGCAAATCAACCACCTTGAAAAATCCTTTGGCTCGACGCGGGTGGTCAAGGATTTCAACCTGTCGGTTGAAAAGGGCGAATTTATCTCACTTTTGGGGCCATCCGGCTGTGGCAAAACCACCGTGCTGCGGATTGTGGCAGGGTTTGAAGAACCATCCACCGGATCGGTCCAGATCGACGGGCGCGATGTCACCAACCTGCGCCCGAACCAGCGCAATATCGGCATGGTGTTTCAGGCCTATGCGCTGTTTCCCAACCTGACCGTGGCACAAAACGTGGGCTTCGGGTTGAAAATCGCAGGCATGGGACGGGCAGAGGCCGCAGACCGTGTCACAGAAATGTTGCGCCTGATCGGTCTGCCCGATCTGGGTGCGCGTTATCCGTTCCAGCTGTCGGGCGGGCAACAGCAGCGGGTCGCTTTGGCGCGTGCGCTGGCCCCCAAACCGCGTGTGCTGTTGCTGGACGAACCGTTGTCGGCCCTTGATGCGAAAATCCGCGTATCTTTGCGGCAAGAAATCCGCCAGATCCAGCAGCAGCTGGGCATCACCACGATTTTCGTTACCCATGATCAAGAAGAAGCGCTGTCAATGTCCGACCGCGTCGTTGTGATGAATGGCGGCATCGCCGAACAGATCGGGACACCCTTTGACATCTACAACCGCCCTGCGACGCCTTTCGTGGCAGGTTTCGTCGGCAGCCACACCGGTTTCGACGCCGAAGTCATCGACCCTGCCAACGGTATCGTCGCCATCGACGGTGCGCAATTGCGCCTGTCCCAGCAACTGACCTTCCCGAAAGGGGGCACCATCCGCCTAGCCCTGCGGCCAGAAGCAGCGCGCCTTGGTCGCGCCGAGGGCCGCGAGACTATCTTGAAAGGCCGCATTGCACAGGTGCAATTCATGGGTTCAATCATCCGGCTGTCCACGATGGTAGGAGATACCGCGTTGACGCTTGATACCTTCAACCGTCCCGACACACCGCCACCACCCGTCGGGACACAGGTTGAAATCAGCGTTGCCGCGCGTGATTTCATCATTCTTGACGGTGGCGGGGCCACCTTGCGCGAAACAATCAGCCAGCAGGTATAAACCATGATGAACATTTTCGATCTGCCCGGCCAGTTCTGGCGCGGCAACCTGCACACCCATTCTACCAATTCCGACGGCGTTGTGTCACCCGAAGAAGTCTGCCGCCGCTATCAGGCCGAAGGCTATGATTTCATCGCCCTGACCGACCATTTCGTCGGATTTTTTGGTTACCCGATCACCGACACGCTGCCGTTCCGCAATGATCGTTTTACCACGATTCTAGGTGCCGAATTACACAGCGGTGCAATGCAAAATGGCGAGATCTGGCATATACTTGCTGTCGGCCTGCCCGCCGACTTCACGCCACCCGATGCGCCCGATTTCACAGCCCGTGCGGGTCAGGAAACCGGTGCCGAAATCGCCCAGCGCGCCCGCGATGCCGGTGCATTCGTGGCTATCGCCCATCCCGAATGGTCGCAATTGTCGGTCGATGATGCCGCAACAATCAAGGCCGCCCACGCGGTCGAGATTTATAACCATGGCTGCGTGACAGGCTGCGACCGCGGGTCGGGTGTCTATGTGCTTGAACATCTGCTGAATGCCGGACAGCGCGTCACGCTTTGCGCCACGGACGATGCACACTTTAGCGAACCGGACCATTTCGGTGGCTGGGTCATGGTCCGCGCTGCCGAAAACACGCCTGATGCGCTGTTGGCCGCGTTGAAGGACGGCGCCTTCTATTCCTCAACCGGACCAGAACTGTACAACGTGATCTGGGGTGAAAATCAGGTCGAGGTTCACTGCACCGCTGCCGTTACCGCAATTTTGCAGGGGCAGGGGACGCGCACAACCGTCAAGCATGGTCACAGCATGACACAGATCACCTTGCCTTACGGCCAGTTGGCAGGATCACCGTGGCTGCGGCTGACGATCATCGACAAAGCAGGCGACCGCGCCTGGACCAATCCCATCTGGCGAGACGTATAACGCAACCCGTTCCGGATTGACGACGCGGCCATTGATTCTTGGATCGAGAAGATCACAACGGGCTTTCTGACTTGATGGAATTGATCGTAGCATCGAGGTTTTTATGGGCTTCCTTGAAAAGGAAATTCCGTTTGCATCAAATAGTCAAAAATTTCGTTGTTTGAACCACGTAGCACAGACATGAAAGCACCATGTGTCGCTTTCGGAAACCTCCTAGGGTCAGGACTCATAGCCAATAGATGACAGTTGCGGGGAGAGCGATGGCTGAGAAGAAGGCCTTGGGGCACCGGTCGTATCTGGTTGCGACACGTCGCCAGTCCTTCAGTCTGCCGAACATTATCTCGATGCGGCTGCGTCGTTTGTAGCGGCGCTTGTCATACTTCACGGGTGTCTTGCGCTGCTTTCTGTGACAGCCATGCAGAATGGGATGAAGCACTGGAGGTAGCCTCATCCCAATTGCATGGGTCAGCGCCCACGAGTTGCACTAAAATACCCCAAAGCTAAACTGCACAAATCAATCTGGGTAGGTTACGACGGTTGCGTTCTCCCGCAACCAACACTAATTCGTTAATGCTTTCAACGGCTTGATCCTTACCGGTCAGGCCTTTTCTGCGTTTGGACCCCATCGCAAGCGAAAGCAGACCCGCAATATCGTGGCGCGCCGCCTCGTTCTGCCCGCGCATCGCGATGGTGCCCAGCCGTAGGTTCTCGAAATTCCCGTTCCCCACTTCTGTGGCGGACGCATCGCGCCGCTCTTGGACCGAATGCGTGTGCGCCCCGACGAGTCGTAGCCTATTGTCCGCATGGCGGAAGTCGCAGGCTTCAGCCGCCGTACCTTCGCGCGACGGTTCACAGCCGCGACGGGGCGGACGCCGCTTGCATGGCTCACAGAGATGCGAGCCGATCGGGCACGGGACCTGTTGTCGAATACACGAATGACCGTAGGGGAAGTTGCAAAAGCGGTCGGGTTCGGCAGCGTCGAAGCATTCCGCCGAGCGTTCCGGACGCGGCACGGGACGAGTCCGTCAGAAGCGCAACAGGACTTAGTCGGCTCGGGTAATGAAACTGTCAGAAACGTATGGACAGCCATAACGGACCCTGGTGCGTAGTGCGGCGAAAGCCCATTTGGTCCCGCATACCAGACGTCCGCCTGACGAGGTGTTGAAGGTCAGGAAGGAACGGGCCGAGTGTGTTGAAGATCAACCTCGAAGGGTCTGGCGGGATACTGGACGGCCGCAAGCCGCAATGAGCCCCAGGCGGGCCACAGTCTGACATCCAGAACTGCGGATGCAACACGCCACCGACAGCGTGGACATTTGATCGTCAAAGCCCCCGCAAGACAAGGCGCATGGCCTCGATCCCCTCGTCATCGTTCAGAGCCTCGATTCCGACCGCCAGCGCATAAAGGGCGCGGGGGGCGGCCGGATCAGTGATGCCAGCTTTCGCGCATAGATCGGCCAGTGCATCCAGCCTTCGTGCATCCATCCGGCGCAGGGCATCGGCGACGTCCGCTGCCGACAGCGCCCAGGCGCGCAAGGCAGGTTCCAGCGCGATGCCGCCATAAGACGGATCCCGGCAGCCCGCTGCCAGCAGACACAATTGTTCCAACCGCCCACGGGGGGGCAGATCGGGATCAAGTGAGGATAGAATGTCGGTGAAGGCGCGGGTTTCCCAAAGCGCAATGAGTTTACTCAAGTAGTCAGGCAAATCCTTGAAATGCCAGTAGAACGATCCCTTGGTCGTGCCGAGGTTGCGCGCCAGGGCTTCAGCGCGTAGGGCGCTTGGGCCGTGGTCTGCTAGCGCACGAAAGCCTGCCATCAGCCAGTCTTCGGCGCTCAGACGGGAACGAGGTTTCTCTGTCATAGCCAAAACCATACGATGCCGTATTGACTTGGTCAATGCAGGTGACTTATCCATACGAAACCGTATGGAGGCCACGATGCTCTGGACCCGCCTTGCCGCCGACCTGATGGGCCCCACCGTTCTGATTGATGTTTTTGCACGCGGTGCCGATCTGCCCTTGCAAACGGCCTTGCACGTCCCAGAGCTTGCTGCCTTTGCTGCGGTTTTGTGGCATGCCGTATCCGTGGTGCTGATCGTGTTGACCTATGGCTTGTGGGTTCTGGCACAGCGGCGTGGTCTTGCGTTCAAGTTCGTCCTGTCTGGGGTTCAGGTCGGCTGTCCGGCGATGTTTCTGCTTTACGGCCTCAGGCGGCTTGGCACTGTAATCGACATGCCGCAATGGATGATCTTTCTGATCATCCCAGCGCTGACCCGGTTCGACGAAAGCCGCGAAAGGGTGCTATGATGCAGGCCGATCTGGTCGCCCCGCGCGAGGACCTGGATTTCTACGATGCCCGCGGCATCGATCTGACGAAGCCCATAACGGCACTGGAGGCCTGGAACCTCGCGATGCGTCACCAACTGCCTGGGGTGTCACTGGCCTTTCGTATCCGCGATGCGATATCCGCGCACTTCGGGGTAAGGCGGATTGGAGGGTTTTCCGGGCGTCTTGATCAAGAGCCGAGGCAGGGCGATCGGCTGGATTTCTTCTTGGTCGAACGGGTCGAGCCCGAGATCCTGACACTGAGCGAACGTGACCGGCATTTGGATGTCGTGACGTGCATCACCACCCATGGCCAGCGGTTGACCATCACTTCATCTGTCAAGGTGCATAATGTGTTCGGAAGACTATACATGATCCCTGTCGCCCCGGCACACAGGCTAATCGTTTCGGCCATGATGCGCAGGATTCAGCGGGATATTCACGGCGGTTGAGTAAATCTGAGTCGATGCGGGGGCAGAGACAGGCGGCAGCGATCCTGAGTGGCCGCTTCGGCTGACCTGCCACTGATCTTTCATTCCGCTGGAGCGAGAACCCTGTGGGTTGTGATCCGACGCCCTGCATCGACCCAAATCCGCTTAAATCACTGGCGACGGGATAGGTGCTGCGCAAACTTTAGGCATACTGATGCAGGCGAACCCTTGCTGGCCTGTGGCGCTGTTGTTGTGCGCGGGTCAATTGGCCGAAGCTCTCAACAGAGTAAGGCGGCTAGGGTTCCGGCATGGCGACATGCGCTTGGACCAAGAGCCGCACCTGACGGGCAGACAGATCCTTCAGGCACACGGCGGGATAAAAGCCCGGGAGACCTCGAACAGCCAAGGGATTGGCGTCGATGTCGTGCGACCAATCCGTTCATACCGAAAGGGATTGTCATGACGTCATCATTGAAAACCAGAACGCTGCCTTTGCTTGCCATCATCGGAGCCAGCATTTTCGCGGCCCCTGTCGCCGCACAGGAAAAGACCGAATTCAACGTCGCCTGGTCGATCTATGTCGGCTGGATGCCGTGGGGCTATGCCGAGGATACCGGCATCGTGGACCGCTGGGCCGACAAATACGGCATCACGATCAACGTGACCCAGTTCAACGATTATGTGGAATCGATCAACCAGTATACCGCCGGTGCCTATGACGCGGTGACCGTCACGAACATGGATGCCCTGTCGATCCCTGCGGCCGGTGGCGTCGATACAACTGCCGTGATCGTTGGCGATTTTTCGGCCGGCAATGATGCCGTCTTCCTCAAGGGCGGCGAAAGCATCGCGGATATCGTGGGGCGGCCGGTCAATCTGGTGGAATTCTCGGTCTCGCATTACCTGCTGGCGCGGGCGCTTGATTCCGTGGGCCTGTCCGAAAGGGATGTGAACGTCATCAACACCGCCGATCCCGATATGGTCGGCGCGTTCCAGACCGCGGATGTGACCGCGCTGGTGACGTGGAACCCCATGGTTGCTGAAATCGCGGCCTTGCCCGATGCGGTCAAGGTCTTTGACAGCGCCATGATCCCCGGCGAGATCATCGACCTGATGGTCGCCAATACCGATGTGCTGGACGCGAACCCCGATTTCGGCAAGGCTTTGGCGGGCATCTGGTATGAAACCGTTACCCTGATGACCTCTGACACGCCGGAAGGCGCCGAGGCGCGCGCAGCGATGGGGGCGGCATCGGGCACCGATCAGGCGGGGTTCGAGGCGCAGATGGCCGCGACACAGCTGTTTGCCGATCCGGCAGAGGCGGTGGCCTTTACCGCGTCCCCCGATCTGGCGGATACGATGAACCTTGTGCGTGCCTTCCTGTTCGACAAAGGGCTGCTGACGCCGACCGCGATATCCGATGATGCCGTGGGTATCGCACTGCCGGGCGGCGTGGTGCTGGGCGATGCGGACAATATCAAGCTCCGCTTTACGACCGACTATATGCAGATGGCTGCTGACGGCGCGCTGTAAGCAGGTCCGCCGCCATGCGCCTCATCAATCAACGGCTGTCGCCGCCGGCGCTTTTGGCGCTGAAGCTTGCGCCTTTCGCGCTGCTGGTCATCGCCTATCTGGCAGGGTCGGCGGCGCGGCTGGCCGATAATCCGGCGGATAAACTTCTGCCGGCCCTGTCGAGTATGGCGACGGCGATTGATCTGATGGCCTTTACCCCCGACCGGCGCACAGGGGATTACCTTCTCTGGACGGATACGTGGGCGAGCCTGCAACGGCTGGGCGCGGGTCTGGGGATTTCCACGGCGCTGGCGCTGGTGCTTGGCATCGCCATTGGCATCTTTCCCGCAATGCGCGCGCTGCTGGGGCCGTTTGTGGGGTTCGTCGCGATGGTGCCGCCTTTGGCCTTGCTGCCTGTGCTGTTCATCATGCTGGGGCTGGGCGAGATTTCCAAGATCGCGCTAATCGTGATCGGTGTCGCCCCCCTGATGATCCGCGACATGGCGCAGCGCGTGCTGGACTTGCCGCGCGAACAGATCGTCAAGGCCGAAACCCTGTCCGCCAGCAGCTGGCTGGTCGTCTGGCGCGTGGTGCTGCCGCAAGTCTTGCCGCGCCTGATCGTCAGCCTGCGGCTGCAACTGGGGGCGGCCTTCCTGTTCCTGATCGCGGCAGAGGCGATTTCATCTGACTCTGGCCTTGGCTACCGCATCTTCCTTGTCCGCCGCTATCTGTCGATGGACATCATCTTTCCCTATGTCGCATGGATCACCTTTCTGGCGGCGATGGCCGATTACGGGCTGGACCGTCTGCGCCGCTGGCTGTTCCCGTGGTCCGAGATGGAGGGCGGCAAATGACCGCCCTGACCATCACCAACCTGTGGAAGGAATACGGCGACCAGATCGTGCTGGAGAATATCAGCCTCGAGATCGCGCCGCGGTCTTTTGTGGCCCTTGTCGGCGCGTCTGGTTGTGGCAAGACCACCTTGCTACGGCTGCTGCTGGGGCAGGAACAACCCACGCGTGGCACGATCCTGCTGGACGGTGAACCGCTGCCGCATGAACCTGGGCCGGACAGGGGCGTCGTCTATCAACGCTATTCGGTCTTCCCGCATCTGACCGTGCTGGGCAATGTTATGCTGGGGCCGGAGATGGCAGAATCGCGCGTTTGGGGCCGACTGACCGGCGCGCGCAAGCGCGACTTGCAAAACCGCGCGCGCGCCATGATCGCCGATGTCGGGCTGGCAGGGGCAGAGGGCAAGTATCCCGCCCAACTGTCAGGCGGGATGCAACAACGCCTTGCGCTGGCGCAGGCGCTGATGATGCAGCCGCGTGTGCTGTTGCTGGATGAACCTTTCGGCGCGCTCGACCCGGGCATCCGCGCCGATATCCATGCACTGATGCAGCGGCTGTGGCACGCCCTGCCGATGACGGTGGTGATGGTCACGCATGATCTGCGCGAGGCGTTCACCCTTGGCACGCGGATCATCGCACTCGAACGCACCCGCACACGGCCCGAAGAGATCGCCCGCTACGGCGCGCAGATCGGCAAGGACATCGCCATCTGGCCGCCGCGTGTGGCGGGCGGTGGCACGATTTACGACAATCCGGCGCTGCGGGACGACCCCGCGCTGGACACACTGATCGCGGGACGACCCGACAGCATTGAAAGGCATTAAATGCATATCCACCGCACCCCCGACCAGATCGCCGCTGACCGCCAGCGCTACCTCGATTTCCAGCGCGAGGGGATGGAGGCGAAAACCCTGCCCCAACCCAGCCGTCGCCCCGCGCCGGAGGCGGGCGAAACCCGCCTGACGGAAACCGTGCCGGGGGGGTGGTACACAACGCTGCATCTCAAAGCGGGCGAGGTTCTGCGCCTTGTTCCCGGTGGGGCGTCGACTGTCTCGCTGGCCGCTTGGGCCTTGCCCGATACGACCGAACGGCTGTGCCTGCCTGATACGGTCAAGCTGCAATGGACCACCGACCTGACCAAAGGCCGCGTCATCTTCTCGGACATGGGCCGCGTGATGCTGTCCTTGGTCGAGGATAGCAGCGGCGCGCATGACGTGCTGACAGGCGGGTCCACCCCCGAAACCGTGGCGGATTACACCGGCGATGCGCGCCGCAACACACGCGACAACATGTTGCTGGCGGCCGCCAAGCTGGGGCTGGACCAGCGCGATATTCCCGCTGTGCTGAACCTGTTCGCCCCCGTCCGTGTCGATGCCGAAGGGCGGTTCACATGGCGACCCGCGATGCTGGCGGCGGGCGACTGGGTCGATCTGCGCGCGGAAATGGACCTGTGTATCGCCCTGTCGAACTGCCGCCATCCGCTTGACCCCGATGCCAGCGAAGTGCCGCCCGATCTGTCGGTGATCTGCCTGCCCGCACGGCCCATTGCCGCCGACGATCTGTGCCGCACCGCGACAGCCGAGGCGCGGCGCGGCTTTGAAAACAACGCCCGCCTCCAGGGAGCGATCTGATGGAAACGGTCCACAACATCCCCGCCCGCGCCCCTTGGTCCGGCATCATCCGCAAAGGCCAGACCCTGCGGATCGAGGATACCTATGGCCAGCAGGCGATCGACACGCTGTTCTACAACGCGATTGACCATGCCGAGCGGTATTCCAGCCAAGACACATTGCGCGCACAAGGGGCGGCCTATGTGACCACCGGCACGGCGATCATGTCCAACCTTGGCCGCGTGATGCTGCGGGTGACCGCTGATAGCGCGGGACGGCACGATACCTCTGCCGGATGTTGTTCGTGCGAAAGCAACACGGTGCGGTTCGGCCACAACACGCGGTTCCAGCACGCCTGCCGCGAGAATTTCATCCTCGAGCTGGCCCGGCATGGCATGACCAAGCGCGATATCGTCCCGAACCTTAATTTCTTTATGAACGTGCCGATCAGCCCCAATGGCGCGATGACGGTGGATGATGGCATCTCTGCCCCCGGCGACCATCTGGAACTGGTGGCGGAAATGGATGTGCTCTGCGTGATTTCCAACTGCCCGCAGATCAACAACCCCTGCAACGGGTTCGATCCGACGCCCTGCCGCGTCATCATCAGGGATTGAGCCATGTTTGACAAAGTTCTGGTCGCCAATCGCGGCGAAATCGCCGTGCGTGTTATCGCGACATTGCGGCGGATGGGGATTGCCAGCGTCGCCGTCTGGTCCGACGCCGACCGTTTCGCGCGCCATGTGCGTCTGGCGGATGAGGCGGTGCGTCTGGGGCCTGCGCCTGTCGCGCAAAGCTATCTCGATGTGGATGCCGTGATTGCTGCCTGCCGGCAAACCGGCGCGCAGGCCGTGCATCCGGGTTACGGGTTTTTGTCTGAAAACGTGGGCTTTGCCGAACGGCTGGCGGCGGAAGGGATCACCTTTATCGGCCCGGATCCTGCGCATCTACGCGATTTCGGTGCCAAACACACCGCCCGCGATCTGGCGCGCAAGGCGGGCGTGCCGCTGTTGCCCGGCACCGATCTGTTGGCCGATGTCGATGCCGCCGTGCTGGCAGCACGCGAAATCGGCTATCCCGTCATGCTGAAAAGCACCGCTGGTGGCGGCGGGATCGGCATGCAGCTTTGCGCGGACGAGACCGCCCTGCGCGATGCTTTCGCCGCCGTGCAGCGCACCGCGACCGCCAGTTTCGGCGATGCGCGGGTGTTTCTGGAACGCTTCGTGGCACAGGCCCGCCATGTCGAGGTGCAGGTTTTCGGCGACGGCAAAGGTCACGTGCTGGCCTTGGGCGAACGTGATTGTTCGCTGCAACGCCGCAACCAGAAGGTGATCGAGGAAACACCCGCCCCCGGTCTGTCCGACGCGGTGCGCCGCGCGCTGCACAAGGCGGCGGTCGATCTGTGTGCCTCTGTGTCCTACGCCTCTGCCGGAACAGTCGAATTCATCTATGACCCCGTGCGGCAGGATTTCTTTTTCCTCGAGGTGAACACCCGCCTGCAGGTCGAACATCCGGTGACCGAGGCTGTCTGCGGCATCGATCTGGTGGAATGGATGGTGCGGCAGGCGGCGGGCGAATTGCTGCTGCCCACGACCGCACCCAGCCCGCAAGGGGCCGCGATCGAAGCCCGCCTTTACGCCGAAATCCCCCATGCCAATTTCCGCCCTGCGGCGGGGCGGCTGACCGAGGTCACATTCCCCGCCAATGCCCGGATCGACAGCTGGATCGAGGCGGGCAGCGATGTGACCCCCTTCTATGACCCGATGCTGGCCAAGATCATCGTGCATGGCGACACCCGCGATGCCGCGATCACCGCGCTGCAACAGGCGCTGGATGCGACGCGGATCGGCGGGGTGGAAACCAACCTGCGCTATCTGCGTGCGATTGCGGGGTCGGACCTCCTCGCCTCGGGTCAGGTGACCACAACGGCGCTGAACAGCTTTGCCTTTGATCCGCAGGTGATCGAGGTGCTGGCCCCCGGCGCACAATCCAGCCTGCAGGAACTGCCCGGCCGTCTGGGCCTGTGGCATGTGGGTGTCCCGCCCTCGGGACCAATGGATGCGCGCAGCTTTCGCAATGCCAACCGCGCGCTGGGCAACCATCCCGACACCGCCGCACTGGAACTGACTGTCAACGGCCCGACCCTGCGCTTTGCCAGTGCCGCGCGCGTGGCTTTGGCGGGCGCGCAGATGGCGATGACGCTGGATGGTGTGCCGGTCGGTCCGGTCGTTGACGTCCCTGCAGGCAGCGTGCTGGCGATTGGTGCCATCACCGGCGCAGGCCAGCGCGCCTATCTCGCTGTTGCGGGTGGGTTTGCCGCACCGCAGGTTCTGGGCTCGCGCGCCTGTTTCGCGCTGGGGCAGTTCGGCGGCCATGCCACCGGCACCCTGCGCACTGGCGATGTGCTGGCGCTGGCCCATGCGCCTGTTGGCGATCCGCAACCGTTTGAACCCGCCGATCTGACGCAGGACTGGGAAATCGCGGTGATCTACGGCCCGCATGGCGCGCCTGACTTCTTTCAGGACGGCGATATCGCCACCCTGTTTGCCACCGCCTATGAGGTGCATTTCAACTCCGACCGCACCGGCGTGCGTCTGACCGGACCCGCGCCGAAATGGGCGCGCGCCGACGGGGGCGAGGCAGGGTTGCACCCGTCCAACCTGCATGACAATGCCTATGCCGTGGGCGCAATCGACTTCACCGGCGACATGCCGATCATCCTTGGCCCCGACGGGCCGAGCCTTGGCGGTTTCGTCTGTCCTGCCGTGATTGCAAACGACGATCTGTGGAAGATGGGCCAGCTGCGCCCCGGTGATCGGGTGCGGTTCGTCCCCGCCGCCCGCGCTGTCGACCCTGTCGCTGGTCCTGCGGTCATTGGTGCCGGATCGCCCGTTCTGGGGGGTGATCCTGACGGACCCGTGCCCGTGGTCTACCGCCGTCAGGGCGATGACAACCTGCTGGTCGAATATGGCGACATGACGCTTGATATCGAACTGCGCCTGCGCGTGCATCTGCTGATGCAGGCAGTGCAGGACGCAGGCCTGCCACTGATCGACGTGACCCCCGGCATCCGGTCGCTGCAAATCCACTATGACAGCACCAAGCTGAAGCGCGGCAAGCTGCTGGACGCCTTGGCCGAGATCGAACGCAACTTGCCCGCCGCCGAGGAGGTGACCGTGCCATCGCGCATCGTGCACCTGCCGCTGTCATGGAACGACCCCGACGCCGTGCTGGCCATGACCCGCTACCAGGACCTCGTGCGCCCTGATGCGCCGTGGTGTCCGTCGAATATCGACTTCATCCGCCGGATCAACGGCCTGCCGGATGAGGAGGCTGTCCATAAAATCGTCCATGACGCGAGCTATCTGGTGCTGGGTCTGGGCGATGTCTATCTCGGCGCCCCCGTCGCCACGCCGATTGATCCGCGCCACCGCTTGGTGACCACGAAATACAACCCCGCCCGCACTTGGACCCCCGAAAACGCCGTGGGCATTGGCGGAGCCTATATGTGTATCTACGGGATGGAAGGGCCGGGGGGGTATCAGCTGTTCGGGCGCACGATCCAGATCTGGAACACGTGGCGGCGCACGGCGGCCTTTGCCGACCAGCCGTGGCTCTTGCGCTTCTTCGACCAGATCCGGTTCTTCCCCGTCTCGCATGAGGAGTTGACCGAGGCGCGCGCGGCCTTCCCCCACGGTGGCTATGACGTGAAAATCGAGGAAACGACCTTTCGCTGGGCCGACCACAAGGCTGCGCAACAAGCCGAGGCAGGCAGCATCACCGCCTTCAAGACCCGCCAGCAGGCCGCGTTCGAGGCGGAACGCGCCCGCTGGAAAGCCCTTGGGCTGGACAGTTTCGTCAGCGAGGATGGCGGGCCGGAACCCGCAACCTCCGACATCGCGGCGGGTCATGTGGGTGTGGAAAGCAGCATCCCCGGCAATCTGTGGAAATACACCGCTGCCATCGGCGACCATGTGGCGGCAGGTGATACGGTGGCGATTGTGGAATCGATGAAAATGGAAATCCGCGTGCTGGCCCCTGCGGCGGGCATCCTGCGCGCATGCGTCGCCGCACCGGGAAAGACCCTGCGCGCAGGCCAAGTGATAGCAATACTGGAGACTGACTGATGTTCCCCGAAATCCTGACGATAGAGGCTGTCCGCGCGGCCTATGCCAATGGCGCGACCCCGCTTGATCTGGCGGAGGAGATCATCACGCGCCGCCATGCGGCCTCCGACCCCGCAATCTTTATTCTGCCGGTGGCCGATGACGCCCTGCGCGCCGCCGCGCGCGATCTGATGGCAGGCCCGCGCGATCTGCCGCTGTGGGGTATTCCTTACGTGGCCAAGGACAATATCGACGTGGCGGGCCTGCCGACCACGGCGGGCTGCCCGGCCTATGCCTATGACCCCAAGGCTGATGCCACCGTGATCGCGCGGCTGCGGGCGGCGGGGGCCTTGCTGGTGGGCAAGACCAACCTTGACCAATTCGCGACAGGTCTGAACGGCACCCGCTCGCCCTTTGGTGCGCCACGGTCGGTGTTCAACGCGGATTACGTCTCTGGCGGGTCGTCGTCGGGGTCGGCGGTCGCGGTGGCCTCTGGCCTTGCGAGCTTCGGGCTGGGCACCGATACCGCCGGATCAGGCCGTGTGCCTGCGGCGTTCAACAACCTTGTGGGGATCAAGCCGACACCGGGGCTGGTGCCCAACACCGGCGTCGTGCCCGCCTGCCGCAGCGTCGATGTGGTCACGGTCTTTGCCGGGTGCGTTGCCGACGGCATCGCCGTGCGCGCGGTGATGGAGGGCGTCGATCCGGGTGACGGTTTCACCCGCGCAGCGCAACCTTTCGGCATCCGGCCCAAGCCGCGCATCGGCGTGCTGGCGGGGTCCGAGCGTGAATTCTACGGCAATGCCAGTTTCGAGGCGCTCTACGACGCCGCCATCGCACGGGCCGAGGCGTTGGGCGCCACCATCGTGCCCTTCGACTATGCCCCTTTCCGCGAAGCGGCGGCGCTGCTCTATGACGGCCCTTGGGTCGCAGAACGGCTCGCGGCGGTCGAAGATTTCTACGCCACCAATGCTGCCGATTTTGACCCGACCGTGGGCGCGATCATCGGCGCCGCGGGCCGCTACAGCGCGGTCGATGCGTTCAACGGACGCTACCGGCTGGAAGAGCTGCGCGCGCAGGTCGCCCCTGTCTGGGAGGCGGTCGATCTTCTTCTGCTGCCCACATCACCCACCACCTACACGGTCGCCGACATGCTGGCTGATCCGGTCACCAAGAACAGCCATTTCGGGCGCTACACCAATTTCGCGAACCTTCTTGGCTATGCCGCCATCGCCGTGCCTGCGGGGATCACGGCGCATGGTTTGCCCGGTGGCGTTACCCTGATCGGCCCCGCCTTCAGCGATGACGGCCTTGCACCTTTCGCCGCCGCCCTTCACCAATCCGCCGCCTGCGGCATGGGCCGCGACACGGCCGCAGCGATCCCGCCGCTCGACTCAACCGCCATACCCAAAGGCATGATCCCCATCGCCGTCGTCGGTGCGCATCTGACGGGGATGCCGCTCAATCACCAACTGACCGACGCGGGCGGGCGCTTGCTGCGCGAGACGACGACAGAACCCGCCTACAGGCTCTACGCGCTCGACGGCACTGTGCCAGCGAAACCGGGGCTGGTGCGCGCGGCGGACGGGGCCGCGATCAAGGTGGAAATCTGGGCGCTGCCGGATGCTGCCTTTGGCCGTTTCGTCACCGCGATTCCCGCCCCTTTGGGCATCGGGAAACTGACGCTGGCCGATGGCAGTGCCGTGTCAGGTTTCCTCTGCGAACCTCATGCCCTCACCACAGCCAAGGACATCACCCACTTCGGCGGCTGGCGCGCCTATATCGCGAGCCTCTGACATCGTTCGAGCCCAAATATCCCCACCGGAGGCCTGAAAGTTCTAGCGCCCCAGATGGGCATTATGCGACAGCCGCAGATCATACCCTTGCGGCAGTCGCCCCGCCCACCAGTCGAGGTAGAGCGGGCCGAAGGCCGCGATATGGGACAGGCGGTCCGGCGTGTCGGTGAACCAGAACACGGCCTCGCCCCGCCCAGTGGTTGCGACGTCGGGGAACAGATAGGCGCAGCCCAGATAGGCCCCCGCGCCGTCGCGGATGATCCATGCAAAGGACCGCCGCGCCGTGAATTCGCGGTGGTGCCAATGCAGGTCGGTCAGGTCATAGGCATATGTCAGATCATCGGGCCAACCGGGTGCAAAGAACCCGCGCAGCACGGCGGCCGATGCCATGACGGCGGTGAAATCCTCGTCCACATCGGCCCCTGTCAGCATGGTCAGGACATAGGGGCCAAGCGGCAGCACCTCGGGCACATCCAGCCCCGCAAAATCGGGATGCGGGGTCATTCGGCGACCAGCACCCGTGCCTCGCGTTTGAAGGGGTTTTCGTCGGGGACTTCGTAATCGGTGCTGAATTCTCCCTTGGCGCGTGCATCGGCCATATAGCGGAAGGCATTGACCGTCATCCGCATCAGATGTTCGCCCGCCTTGATAGGCGGATATTTCGCAATGGTTTCCGGCGTGCGGAATTGCGCCAGCGGTTCGACGATGCTGTGATAATCCAGCCCGAAGAACAAAGGCATCGAATAGCGTTCGCGCCCGATATTGTTGACGCGGTGCTGGGTGGATTTGAACTGGCCGCCGGACCATGTCTCGAAGATATCGCCGATGTTGACGACAAAACAGCCGGGCAGGGGTGGTGCCTCGATCCAGTCGTCGTCGGCATTCATCACCTGCAGACCGGGGCCGCCCTGCATCAGGATCGTGAAACATTCGAAATCCGAATGCGACGCGATCCCGACCACATCCTTGTTGGCGGGCATGTCGTTGGGGACATAGCGCAGCAGGCGCAGCTGCGACGTAGGGCAGGTGATGTGCTGCAACAACTCTGCCGGATCGACGCCAAGCTCCAGCGCCAGCGCATCCAGCAGGCGCAGGCCAAGGGCGAAGATCTCGTTATAATAGGTGCTGACCGTGTCTTTCCAGCCGGGCAGGGCGGGCCAGATATTCGGCCCCGTCATCCGCCAGCCCGCCAGGTAATCGGGATGGTCGGCAGGGGCTTCGAACGACATGTCCCAGGCTTCGTTGAAATTGATCTGCTTGGGAAAGCTCGCGCCGTTTTCCTCCAGCGGGACATAGCCGCGATGGTGGGTGGTGAAACCCGACCAGTATTTCATCTTTTCGCGGCGCGGCAGGTCGTGGAACTGTTTGGATGCGGCAAAGGCCGCGTCGATCAGCGCCTGATCGATCCCGTGGTTGCGGATATAAAAGAACCCGGATGTGCGCGCGGCATCCCCGAGCGCGCGGGCGACCGCGGCCTTTTGCGCGGGATCGCCCGAGGTCAGACCGCCAAGGTCGATCACGGGCAGGTTGGCTTCGGCGATGGTCAAGGCGTGCTGGTCGGTATCGGACATTGAAACGACTCCCTTTGAAAACGGTTGTCCCTACCGTTCTGTATCCTGCCTGCACCGGGCAAGAGCGCTGCGCCTCTGCGACCCAGCCTTAGGCGGCATGCCTGTTTTTTGTTAACCTTTGGTCAAGACTGCCTGCATTTCGCGCTAATGCAGGTGCGGCATGGCTTTGCTGCTACGCGGCATTGACAGGATCGTCACGGCTTTGGCCTGCTGGGTGGCATGGGGCGGCTTGTTGCGCCCGGCGTCATTAGATCAGTCATATTATCAGGGGAAAGCCAATGTCTCGTTACACCATGAACCGTCGCAGTCTGCTGAAATCCGGTGCCAGCGCGGGCGGCCTTGCGCTGGCCAGCAGCGTCATTGGCACGCCGCTGATTGCGCAGACCCGCAGTCTCAAGGTCGCATCCTACGGCGGCTATTTCGAAAACAGCTTCAAGGAACATGTGTTCCCCGCCTTCACCGCCGCGACAGGGATCGAGGTCGAAAGCGTCACGCAGCCCAATTCCACCGACTGGCTGGTCACGATGCAGCAGGCGACCGCCGCAGGCACGGTGCCGACGGATCTGTCGCTTTATGCGCGCGACACGATGATTAAAGCCAGCCGTTTGGGCGGGTTGATCTCGCCTCTCGACATGGCGGCAATCCCGGATGCGTCTAATCTGGATGGCTATTTCATTTTCGAGGATGGCACAGGCCCGATCGGTGTGGGTGCACTGTCGTGGTTCAGCGCCATGGTCATCAACCCCAACGAGGTCAGCGCGCCTGCAAGCTGGGCCGATTTCTGGGACAGCTCGCTTTATGAGGCCAGCCTCGGCCTGTCCAAGAACTATAATTCGCAACTTCTCGACATCATCGCCGCGACCTTCTTTGAAGGCGAGGCCACTTTTGCCACCGAGGACGGCATCGTCGCCTTGATCGAAAAGGCCGCCGAGCTGAAGCCCAATGTGGCGCTGTGGTGGACCGCCGAAAGCCAGATGGAACAGTCGATGAAGAACGGCGATGTCATTGGCGGGCAGTATTATCACGATGTGGCGCAGCTGATGGCCGCCGACGGTTTCCCGATCCAGTCGATTTTCCCGAAAGAGGGCAATCCGCAGGATTACGGATCGTGGTGTCTGTCGTCGCTGTCCGACAAGGGCGCGGAAGCGGCGGAATTCATCAACTTCACCTCGCAGCCGTCCACACAGGCGCTGATGTCGCGGATGATCGGCACGGCTCCGCTGGTGGACGCATCCATCACGGACCTGACGGCCGAGGAGTTTGCTTCGGTGTCCGGCAGCCCCGTGATCCGGCCCGCTTACGAGGCTTACCTCGACAAGGAAACCTTCATCAAGGAATCGTGGGACCGCATGCTTGCGGGGGCGTGACGGCCATGGCCGGCCTCAGCCTGAAATACATCCGCAAGGCCTATGGCGATGTCAGGGCGGTCGATAACGTCAGCCTTGATTTCGCCGATGGCGCTTTGACGGCCCTTCTGGGGCCGTCGGGCTGCGGCAAGACCACGCTCTTGCGGATGATCGCGGGGCTGGAGGACCCATCGGCCGGGTCGATTTCCTTGCGCGGGCAAGACATCACGCGCCTGCCTGCGCATAAACGCAAATTCGGGATGGTGTTCCAGTCTTTCGCGCTGTTCCCGCATCTGAACGTCAGCGACAATGTCAGCTATGCGCTGACCATCGCGGGCACACCGCGCGGGCAGGCAGCGGCACGCGCGCGTGAATTGCTGGACCTTGTGCAATTGTCCGCCTTTGCCGACCGCCGGATCGGGGAATTGTCGGGCGGCCAGCGCCAGCGCGTCGCCATCGCGCGGGCCTTGGCGCAGGAACCCGATGTGTTCCTGCTGGACGAGCCGATGTCCGCGCTGGATGCCAAACTGCGCGAGGATATGCAGGTAGAGTTGCGCCAATTGCAGCAGCGTCTGGGCATCACCACAATCGTCGTCACCCATGACCAGCACGAGGCGATGACGATGGCCGACCAGATCGTCGTCATGTCACAAGGCCGCGTCGAACAGGTGGGCACGCCACAGGCGATCTATCACCAGCCCGAAAACGCCTTTGTCGCGGATTTCATCGGCAAGGCGAATTTCTTTGACGGCGTCACCGAGGGCGGCAATGTCCGGCTGGGGACGCATCTGCTGCAGATCTCGCCGCGTGCGAATTTCATCGACGGATCACCCGTGCGCATTGCGATCCGCCCTGAAAAGGCGGCGCTGGCAGGTGCGGCGAACCGTCTGCCTGCCAAGGTGACATTCGTGCGCGACGTGGGTCCGGTGCGCGACATCCATCTGGACACGCCCATTGGTCCGATGATCGTGACCGACAGCGACAGCGGCCAGCCTTTGCGCATCGGTGATACCGTCGCCGTCGCCCTGCCTGCAGAGGCGATCCACGTCTTTCCGCGCATCGCGGATCAGGTCGCCGCATGACCGCCGTGGACAGCACCAAGGCGGAGATGACCGCTCCGGTGCCGCAGATGCGCAGGCCGTGGGGGACATGGGCGCTGGGCGCGCTGATCCTGTTTCTGGCTGTCACGCCCTTCATTCTGGTGATCGTCATTTCCTTTGGTCAAAAGATCGAAGGTGCTGGCTGGGAATGGGATTTCACCCTTGCCAATTACCAGCGGTTTTTCGTGGGCGCCCTGTGGCCCGACGAGGTGACGTTCCTGCATCTGCAACGGCTCTATTACGCGCTTTACTATGCCGTCATCGCATCTGTGCTCGCGGTCGCCACGGCGTTTCCGTTCACCTATCTGCTGACCCGCCAGTCACGGCGCGCGCAAAGCTGTTGGCTGGTGTTCATCCTTGCCAGCTTGTCGCTGTCCGAAGTGTTCATCGTCATGGGCTGGGATGTGCTTTTGTCCAACCGTTCCGGCCTGCCGATGCTGTTCGAGGTGTCGGGTGCTACCGACTGGCTGAAACGCACGGGCTGGTTCGAGGTGCTGCGCGAATGGGGCCTCGCCAATCCGCGCAATGTGAAATTCAAGACATCCGAATTCGCGACGATCCTGACCATGTCCTATCTGGTCTGGCCCTATGCGGTGATCCTGCTTTATCCCGCCCTGTCGCGCCTTGACCCCAGCCTGACCGAGGCCGCGCGCACCATGGGCGCAGGGCCGACAAAAGTGATGACATCGGTGATCCTGCCCACGGTGAAACTGCCGCTGATCGGGTCGACGCTCTTGTTGTTCGTCTTTCTGCTGGGCAGCTATGTCACCGTCGTCGTTTTCGCCGAACCTGCCAAGCAGACGACCGCCGTCGCCGTTTATGAAAGCGTGCGGGGCGCGACGCTGGACGCGCCCTTTGGGGCGGCGCAGGCGGTGGTCCTGCTGGTCACGGCGGCGCTGTTTCTGGTGCTGGCGCAATTCCTGACCAAACGATCGGAGGCCCGCTGATGCGCCGCACATTCGGCCATATCTTCATGGCGCTGTCGGGGCTGGTGCTGGCCTTGCCGATCATCGTGGTGGCGGGGGCGTCGTTGAACGGCGGACGCACTATGCTGTTCCCGCCCGAGGACCCCAATTTTGCGCGCTTCGTCGAATTCTTCATCACCGAAACCATCTGGGTGCGCGCCTTGCGCAATTCGCTGATCGTGGCTTTCGGGTCGGCAACACTGGCGGTGTTGCTCGCATGGCCGCTGGCCTATCTGCTCTGGGCCAAGGGCAGCAAGGCGTCCAAGGTGCTGGCGGGGCTGGGGTCGCTACCTTTCGCGCTGCCGCCCATCGTCTTTGGTGTGGGGCTGGGGTTCATGTGGGCCTTCGTCGGCAGTCTGGGGGCGATCTGGGTGGGCATCGTCAGCCATGCAACGCTGTTTCTGGCGCTGCCGTTGGTGACCATCTCGATTGGGTTGCAGTCCATCGACCGCGCGCATCTGGACGCCGCCGCCACCATGGGCGCGACCGAGGTGGTGACATTCCGCACCGTGATCCTGCCGCAGACCTTGCCCTATTCGATCTCGGGGTTCTTTTTTGCGCTGGTGCTCAGCTTCAACGAATTCATCGTGATGTTCTTCGTCTCGGCCTCGGCCTATGCGACCGTGACGCTGCAAATCTTCAACTCGCTGCGCAACGGCTACACCCCCACGATGGCGGTGGCGGCCGTACTCTTCATCACTGTCTCTATCGCTGTCTTTTCCGCCGTCGCCCGTTGGGGCGATCTGCCGCGTCTGATGGGCGCGGATCAATCCCGCAATTAAAGGAGGTTTCACAATGCCACGCCAACCCATGCTTGTCGGCCAGCCTGTGCTGATCGTCGTCGATATCCAGAAATCCGCTTTTATGGATTACAAGGCGGGCATCCCCGTCATGCCCGGCTACCGCGCCAATATGGAACGCGCGCGCCGCGTCGTGGATGCCGCCCATGACGCAGGTATTCCGGTTGTGTTCATTCAGGAAATCCACCGCCGCGACATGGTGGATTATGGCCGCGAACTGGACGGGACCGAGGATGTGCATTGCATGGACGGCGAACCCGGCACCCCCGTCGCGTTCGAGGAAATGGGCCGCCAGCCCGGTGACTACTTCATCCACAAACGCCGCTATTCCGCGTTTTACGGGACCGAGCTGGAAATTCTGCTGAAAGGGCTGAAGGCGCAGACGCTGATCCTGATCGGCGGGCTGACGGATGTCTGCGTGCATTACACTTTCGCGGACGGGCATCAGGGCGATTACTATTGCCGCGTCGTCGGCGATTGCGTCGGCGGGTCATCGACGGATGCGCATGAGGCGTCGCTAAAAGCGATGGAATATCTGCAGACGGGCGCTGTCGTGACCGCCGACCAGATCACCGCTGAACTGGGCCGGTTGCAGGTGGCCGCTGCGTGATAACGACCGCCGATCTGCAAGGCCACTGGCGGCGCGACTGGATCAGGGCGCCGGATTTCGAGGATACAACAACCCGCGTGCATTGGTTGCAGGCGGGGGCCTTGTTCGCCGATCTGCGGGTGCCTGCCGATCTGCCTGCGCTGCAAGGGGGCTGCCTTGCCGATCTGGACGCAGCCACGCTGCAATCCCTGCTGCGGGTCGAGGGTTTCGCGGGCGAAATCACCGTCACGGATGGCCAATGCACATGGCACCGCGCGATCAACTGGCAAGGCGCTTTGGCCCGCCCCGATGTGGGCGCGATGTGGTTCGACGGTGACGTCCTGATCGAGGATGGCGTGCATGCCGACTATCGCGAGGCGTGGCTGGCCCAATCCACCGCCCCGATGCGCGGGCATCGCATCGCGTGGGGCGACATGACCGGCGTGCTGGTGGAAAGCAAGGACCGTTTTCTGCTGGGCATCGGACCCGCGCCAATGAACCGGACCGTGCGGGATACATTCACCAGCTTCTACGCGCTTGGCACGTGGGACGGCACACATGGTATTGCCGAACTGGCCACCGACCCTTTTGCCATGGGCAAACCCGTTCTGGCCCGTGCCAATGACAGTTTTGTCTGGCATGCGCCGCTGTTTACCGGCGGCACTGAATCCCGCCCCTTGATGAAAGTCCGCTGACATGCAGCTTCCCGTCGCCGATAACTGGTTCACCGCCAAACAGGTCGGCCCCGATGTGACCCTGATCCTCGAACGCCATGTCCATGTGCTGGAACAGGCCAATATGTTTCTGGTGCAGGGCCGCGACCGCGACATGATCCTTGATACCGGCATGGGGATCGTGCCGTTGCGCCCGTTCCTTGACACGCTCCGCGCCGATCCGGAAAAGGACATCATCTGCGTGTCCTCCCACACCCATATCGACCATATCGGCGGGGTGCATGAATTCGACACCCGTCTGGTGCATCCCACAGAAGCGGACGAGATGGCAGCGCCCTCCGGCCTCAAATCGCTTTACCGGGACGACATGCCCGCGCGGCTGATCCAGACCTTCCTTGATGCAGGCTATCCGCCCTTGGACGAGGTGCTGATCGACGCGCTGCCCTATGCGGGCTATGATCCGCGGTCATATGTCTTGCGCGGCGCGCCTGCGACGGGTTTGCTGGAAGAAGGCGACACCGTCGATCTGGGCGACCACCTGTACGAGATCATCCACCTGCCCGGCCATTCGCCGGGCGGCATCGGATTATATGAACGCGCGACGGGTGTCCTGTTTGCAGGCGACGCGATCTATGACGGACCGCTGATCTATGACGGGCCCGGCATGTCGGTGCCGGATTATCTCGACACTTTCGCCAAACTGCGCGCGCTGGACATCATACTGGTCCACGGCGGCCACGACCCGAGCTTCGGGCCAGAGCGGTTGGGCGAGATCATGGATCATTACGAGGCGATCTGGCGGGGGTGACGCCGCGATCATCATCGCGCGCCTGTCGCCAGACCCGGTGCATCGCAGTCAGGGCGAAACCGGACATGGCGTAGCCAGAGACCTATCCCTGCATCAACCGTGGCAAATCGCCGTTCAGCCCCGCCGCCTGCCGCATGAAGCCGCGGCGCAGGCGGGGGGCGCTGTTGACCAGTCCCATGCCGATATCGCGGGCGGCGCGGATCAGGGGGTTATCGTTGGAAAATAACCGGTTAAACGTGTCGGTCGCCAGCGCCAGCGTCGCCGTGTCGAACCGCCGCCATTCCTGATAGCGCTGCAAGGTCTGGGCGCTGCCGATATCCTCGCCCCGGCTGCGGGCGGTTGCCAGCACATCGGCAAGCGCTGCGACATCGCGCAGACCGGCGTTCAGCCCTTGGCCCGCAATCGGGTGGATACCGTGGGCCGCGTCGCCCACCAGCGCCACGCGGTCGGCAATCAGGCTATTGGCCAGCGTCAGGTTCAGCGGATAGCTGAAGCGCGCGCCGGTCAGGTGGATATTGCCAAGGAAGCTGCCGAACGCGGGTTTCAGCGCCGCGAGGAACGTCTCGTCGTCCATCGCGACCAGCTCCTGCGCGCGGGCGCGCCGCTCGCTCCAGACGATGGAGGACCGGTTTTCCGTCAGCGGCAGGATCGCAAGCGGACCTGCGGGCATGAAGAACTGATGCGCGATCCCGCCATGCGGCTTGTCATGGGCGACGGCGCAGACGACGGCGGTCTGACCGTAATCCCAGCCGGTGCGCTTGATACCCGCGCGTTCGGCGGTGCCGGATTTGCGCCCGTCCGATCCGACCAGCAGCTGTGCGTCCAGCACCTCGCCACTGGCCAGCGTGACCTGCACGCCACCCGCTGTGACCGATTGCGCCACAACAGTTTGACCCGCCAGATGGGTGATCCGGTCGTCCGCCGCCATCGCATCAAGGAAAGCGCGGCGCAGGTGCCGGTCCTCGACCAGATAGCCCATCGGGCCTTCCTCGATCTCGGCATGGTCGAAATGCATCATCCACGGGCTGGGGCCTTCGCCCGCGCGCCCGTCGGTGACCTTGATTTCCAGCATTGGCTGCGCATGGGCGGCGATCTCGGGCCAGATGCCGATGCCGCGGAGCAGCCGTGCAGAGGTCAGTGCCAGCGCATAGCTGCGCCCGTCAAAGGCGGGGTCTTTGTGGACTGGCAGGGTCTGGCTGTCGATCACCGTCACGGTGAACCCTGCCTGTGCTGCCGCCAATGCCAAGGCCGGGCCGTTCAGCCCGCCGCCCACGATAAGGATATCTGTTTTCATAAGCCGCAATATGGGCGCTTGCGCGGGATTGTCCATGCGCCTTGGCGCCGCTACGGTCGCGCCAAACAGGAGAATGACACATGCAGGACTGGCGCTGGATGACGGCTGCGGATTTGGGGCGCGGGATTGCGGCGGGGGCGATTGACCCCGTGGCGCTGACCGAGGTCTACCTTGCCGCCATCGACGCGCATGAATACCGCGACCGGATCTATGCGCGCGTCACGCATGACCGCGCGCGCGCCGAGGCGAAGGCGGCAAGCGAACGCGCGGCATCGGGTTTCCGGCGTGGACCTTTGGACGGTGTGCCAGTGTCGTGGAAAGACCTCTTCGATAGCGCTGGTATCGCGACCGAGGCAGGCACCGCCCTGATGGCAGGCCGTGTGCCGGAACGCGATGCGAAAGTGCTGGAAACCGCCACGGCGGCGGGGCTGGTCTGTCTTGGCAAGACCCATATGTCCGAAATCGCCTTTTCCGGGCTGGGCCTGAACCCGATCACCGCCACGCCGCCTTGTGTGAATGACGCAAATGCCGTGGCAGGCGGGTCGTCATCGGGGGCGGCGGCGTCCGTCGCGTTCGGCTTGGCAGCGGCGGGAATCGGCACGGATACCGGCGGGTCGGTGCGGATCCCGGCGGCGTGGAACGACCTTGTGGGGCTGAAAACCAGCCATGGGCGGCTGTCGCTGGAAGGTGTCGTGCCGCTCTGCCTGACCTTCGACACGGTTGGCCCGCTCTGCCGCTCGGTCGAGGATGCGGCACTTTTGCTGGCCGTGCTGGAAGGGTCGCGGCCCGTCGATCTGGGTGGCGCCGACCTGACGGGCATGCGGTTGATGGTGCTCGATACCATCGTACCCGAGGATGTGCGCGACGCGCCCCGCGTGGCGTTCGAGGCCAGCGTGGCAAAATTGCAGGCGGCGGGTGCGCAGATCGAACACCGCTATTTTTCGCAGCTTTTCGATGCGTTCAATGTCGCGGGCAACCTTTATGCCGCCGAAAGCTATGGCTGGTGGCGTGATCTGGTCGAGGCGCATCCTGAAAAGATGTTTCCCCAGATCCTGGAACGTGTGCGCGGCGGCAAAACCGTATCCGGCCCCGATTTCGTGGCAGGCTGGAACTTGTTGCGCCGGATCCGCAAGGAATATGCCGCCGAGACCGCAGCGTTCGACGCGGTGATCATGCCCACCGCGCCGCTTTTGCCGCCCGATGCTCAACGGTTGCTGACGGACGATGCCTATTACAAATCTGAAAACCTGCTCGCCCTGCGCAATACGCGCGTAGCGAACCTGCTGGATGTCTGTTCCATCACCCTGCCCACGGGTGTGCCGTCCTGCGGGATCATGTTCAACGGGCAGACCGGAACCGAGGCGCGCCTGCTGCGGCTGGCAGCAGCGGCATCGCGGGTGTTGGGATAAAAGATTCTGGCCTCCGGCGGGGATATTTGGGCTCGAACGATGGGCAGAAGCCGTCTGAAAAGCCACAAATTCCGGTTCCTGCAAGGCTAGTTCTGGACACAAGCGCCTTTGCTACGTTAGTTTGATGTCAAAGCGGGGCGAAATGATCCCGCGAATTGAGGCAGTTATGGATTTTCCCGCGCGGTTTTCGGACCTTCCGGTTGCGACTTGGCCACGCCTGCGTGCGCTTTTGGACGTGCCCACCCAAGCTACCGACGTCATCAACATGACGATCGGCGAGCCGCGCCATGCCTTTCCGGCCTTTGTCGGGCCGTTGCTGGAACAGCATCTCGGCGGGTTCAACAGCTATCCAAGCAACGAAGGTCAGACCGATCTGCTGGAGGCGATGGCGGGGTTCCTGCAGCGCCGTTATGGGCTGGATGTGCCGACCGACCGCATCATCGCGCTGAACGGTACGCGCGAGGGGCTTTACAACGCTGCGATGGCGCTGTGCCCCGAGATCAAGAACGGAAAGCGGCCCGTGGTGCTGATGCCCAATCCGTTTTATCCGGTCTATGGCGTCGCCGCGATGTCGGTCGGGGCGGAGCCTGTCTATGTCGCCGCGACATCCGCAACCGGCCATCTGCCAGATTTCGCAAGCCTGCCTGCCGAAACGCTGGACCGCACGGCGATTGCCTATATCTGCTCGCCTGCCAACCCGCAGGGCGCTGTGGCGTCTGAAACCTACTGGCGCGATCTGATCGGGCTGGCGGAAAAGCATGATTTCATGATCTTCGCCGACGAATGCTATTCCGAGATCTACCGCGATGGGCCGCCGCCCGGTGCGTTGGAAGTGGCGGCAGCGATGGGTGCTGACCCAGACCGCGTGCTGATTTTCCAATCCCTGTCGAAGCGGTCGAACCTGCCCGGCTTGCGCTGCGGGTTTGCAGCGGGTGGCGCGAAATCCGTCGCACGGTTGCGCCAGTTGCGCGCCTTTGCGGGCGCTCCTTTGGCTGGCCCGTTGCAATCGGTCGCGGCGGCGGTCTGGGCGGATGAAGCGCATGTGGTGGAAAACCGCGCGCTATATCACCGCAAATACGAGATCGCCGACGAGATCCTTGGCCATGTGTCCGGTTACCAGTCGCCGCAGGCGGGGTTCTTCCTCTGGCTGCCGGTGCCTGATGGCGAGGCGGCGGCGGTCACGCTTTGGCAGCAAACCGGCGTGCGGGTTCTGCCGGGGGCGTATCTGAGCCGCGATGTCGCGGGCGAGAACCCCGGCCACGGCTATATCAGGGTCGCTCTGGTGGCCCCGACACAAGAAATGCAGCGCGGTCTGACACTGATCCGCGACTGTCTGTACACATAGGAGATACCAGATGGCATCTTACCAGTCCCGTCAGCGCGACCCGCTTTTCGACAGCACCACGCAGGCCGCGTTGGAAAAACGCAGCCGCGAGCTGGTGGGTCTTGCGCTGATCGTGACGGGTGCCTTGTTCTCTGTCGTGATCGGGACCTATTCGCCGGACGATCCAAGCTGGATTTCCGCGACCGACGCGCCGGTGCAGAACTGGCTGGGGCATTTCGGTGCGTCGATTGCAGCGCCCCTGATGATGGTGATCGGCTTGGGGTCGTGGATCATTGCCGCGACGCTGATCGCGGCGGGCGCGCGCTTCGTGTTCCACTACGGGCAGGAACGGGTGATCGGGCGTGCGATGTTCGCCCCTGTCGGTGTCGTCGTGGCATCGGTCTATGCGGCCACACTGGCGCCGTCGCAAGACTGGCCTGCCAATTTTGGCATGGGCGGTTTGTTCGGCGATACCGTGCTGGGCGTGCTGCTGACGGTCCTGCCGTTCGGCACCGTGTTCGGGGTCAAGCTCTTGTCATTCTTGGCAGCCGTCCTGATGGTGGCGTTGCTGACCTTCCTTCTGGGGTTCACCCGTCCCGAACTGCGCAAGGGATTGCGGTTCGTCATGCTGGGGACCGTGCTAATCTATGATTTCCTGATGCGTATGATCGGCAAGGGTGCTGCCCTGTCGGCCCAAGGCGCGCAGGCGGCCAGTGCCGCCGTGCAGGCCCGGCGCGCGCAGCCCAAGATGTTCGATGACCCCTATGTGTCCGATGAACCCGTCCGCAGGCCGCAGCCTGTCGTCGCGCCCGATTTCGAAAGCCGCCTGCGTGCTGCCGCTGTTCTGCGCGCGCGCCCCGTGATGGAGGATGACGAACCCCCTGTCACCGCCCGCCATATCCCTGCGGCACCGCCACCGCTCGCCGCTCCTGTGCGCCATGTCGCGCCAGAGCCTGCGACCGCGACTGGCGGTTTCCTGTCCGGCCTGTTGCGCCGCAACGATCCCATGCCGGAGCCAGAGCTTGTCACGCGCGAACCGCGCCTGACCGATACCGATACCGCGCCGGACACCGCCCGTGTCAGCGCACGCATCGCTGATGCCATCCGTAGCCGTGCCGCGCCACCCTCGCCGACGGGTGTGCGGATCGAGCCGTCGCTGACCGCAGGGCGCGGCCCGAAACCGCTGGTCTATACGCCCTATCCGCCGCTGGTCACACCAGAGCCGCAGCAGGAAGAGACTTTGGTCGAGGATGACGAGGACGAGGGCGACGCGCCCTATATGGCGACACCGCACAGGCCGATCCCGCAGGTGACGATCCCGCCTGCGCCACCTGTGATGGAACCCCGCGCCGTCGTGCAGCACCCGCCCAAACGCCCGGTGCAACCATCGCGGCAGGCCGTGGCCGAGGCGCAGCCCGCGCTGAAATTCGACGATCCCTATGCCGATTACGAACGCCCGCCGCTGTCGCTTTTGACCAATCCGATCGAGATCACGCGCCACCATCTGAGCGACGAAGCGCTTAGCGAAAACGCCCGCATGCTGGAAAGCGTGCTGGATGATTACGGCGTGAAGGGTGACATCGTCGCCGTGCGCCCTGGCCCTGTCGTGACCATGTACGAGCTTGAACCCGCACCGGGCCTCAAGGCCAGCCGCGTGATCGGTCTGGCTGATGACATTGCGCGGTCGATGTCGGCGCTGTCGGCGCGTGTGTCCACCGTGCCCGGCCGGTCGGTCATTGGGATCGAACTGCCCAATGAGAACCGTGAAAAGGTCGTGCTGCGCGAGATCCTGTCGCACCGCGATTTCGGCGACGGCAACCAGAAACTGCCGCTGGCGCTGGGCAAGGATATCGGCGGCGAACCGATCATCGCAAACCTTGCAAAGATGCCTCACCTGCTGATCGCGGGGACCACGGGGTCGGGGAAATCCGTGGCCATCAACACGATGATCCTGTCGCTGCTCTACAAGCTGACGCCGCAGGAATGCCGGATGATCATGATCGACCCCAAGATGCTGGAACTCAGCGTCTATGACGGCATTCCGCATCTGCTGTCCCCCGTTGTGACCGATCCGAAAAAGGCGGTTGTCGCGCTCAAATGGGTCGTGGGCGAGATGGAAGAACGCTATCGCAAGATGTCCAAGATGGGCGTGCGCAATATCGACGGCTTCAATGGCCGCGTGAAGGAAGCGCTGGGCAAAGGCGAGATGTTCAGCCGCACCGTGCAGACAGGCTTTGACGACGAAACCGGCGATCCGATCTTCGAGACCGAGGAATTCCAGCCCGAAGTCCTGCCCTATATCGTCGTCATCGTGGACGAGATGGCCGATCTGATGATGGTGGCGGGCAAGGAAATCGAGGCCTGCATCCAGCGACTTGCACAGATGGCGCGGGCGTCCGGTATCCACCTGATCATGGCCACACAACGCCCGTCGGTCGATGTCATCACTGGCACGATCAAGGCGAACTTTCCCACACGCATCTCGTTTCAGGTGACGTCGAAAATCGACAGCCGCACGATCCTGGGTGAAATGGGCGCCGAACAACTGCTCGGTATGGGGGACATGCTTTACATGGCGGGCGGGTCCAAGATCATGCGCGTCCACGGTCCCTTTGTCAGCGATGAAGAGGTCGAGGAGATCGTGAACCACCTCAAGGGCTTCGGTCCACCCGCCTATATGTCCGGTGTGGTCGAGGGGCCGTCCGATGATCAGGAAAGCAGCATTGATCTGGTGCTGGGTCTGGGCGACGGGTCCGATCTGGAAAACGCGCTTTATGACACGGCGGTCGCCATCGTCATCAAGGACCGCAAATGTTCCACCAGCTACATCCAGCGCAAACTGGCCATCGGCTATAACAAGGCAGCGCGTCTGGTCGAGCAGATGGAAGAGGAAGGCGTCGTCAGCGCGGCTAACCACGTCGGCAAGCGCGAGATTCTGGTGCCGGAACAGCACTAGGCATTCGCCAGTTGAGAAGCTGAGTCTTCGGCAACCAGTGGCGCGAACTTGTGGCAGATCACTTTGCCAACGCGGTTACATTTTCGTTGCAAAAAGACGTCATGAGATGTCGTATGGGGCGGTCTTTGGCTAAAACCGGACAGTGACGCATGATTACGAAATACGGGCTCAAGATCTTAGAGTACCTCCTTTACGGGCTTGCGCTGCTGTTTGCGGTGCCGCTGGCAAAACCTGACCTGATCTCGATTTTGACACCGACCGATTTTGCCGCGGCCTTGTTTCTTTTGCTGGGTATCGGAGTCTTGGTGCCGCGGGTGATCGCGTATCTTTCATGGCCAAAGGTTGTGGCGCGTGTCGGCCCGTATCGCGGCACCTGGGACGGTGAAAAAAGTGCAAGATACACTTACAGGATAGGCAATCAGACTTATTCCCATGCAGTTCGCGCGATGTGGGGCAGCGAAGAGATGACGCGCCTGCAGGTTTGCGTCAATCCGCATGCGCCATGGGTCAAATATCCGGTCTTCTGGAACGTCTGGCTATTCGGGGCAACGATGGTCGCTTTTGGCGTGTTTCTTCTTGTCAGCGGCATCCAGTTTCTAGGCTGGTGATATTGGCCCCCCAAAACAAAAAACCCCCGCTGCTTGCGCAATCGGGGGTCAATCGTTTCAACGATCGGGGATGCTTTACAGCATGCCTTCGCGTTGCAGTTTCTTCCGGGCCAGCTTGCGCTGACGGCGGATCGCTTCGGCCTTTTCACGGGCTTTGCGGATCGACGGCTTCTCGAAATGCTGCTTGAGCTTCATTTCACGAAAAACGCCTTCACGCTGAAGCTTTTTCTTCAGAGCACGCAACGCCTGATCGACGTTGTTATCACGAACACTTACCTGCATGTGGTTTTCACCACCTCTCTAAGTTGGATTTGCAAAATTGCAGGAGTTGGCCGTCTAGCAAAGATGGACTAGTTTGTCCAGTATGCCCGCGAACAGGAGGCCAGACGATGACGCAGACACCCCTCGACCCCGTCAAGCAGCAGTTGCTGGATGCCATTGTGCCGCATGTGGCCTTTGACGGCTGGGCGCCTGTCGCCTTTGACGCGGCCATCGCCGACAGTGGCGTTGATCCCGCATTGGCCCGTACGCTCTGCCCGCGTGGTGCGATTGATCTGGCCATCGCGTTTCATGAACAGGGCGATCAGGCGATGGTGGCCGCGCTGCATGCGGCTGACCTGACGGGCATGCGGTTTCGCGACAAGGTCGCCCATGCCATCCGCCTGCGCATCCGTGCGATCCCCGACAAAGAGGCGGTGCGCCGTGGCACAGCCCTGTTTGCCTTGCCGCACATGGCTGCCGATGGTGCGCGGCTGATCTGGGGCACGGCGGACCAGATCTGGACGGCCCTTGGCGATACCTCTGACGATGCGAACTGGTATACCAAGCGGCTGACCCTGTCGGGTGTCTATGCCTCGGTCGTGCTCTACTGGCTGGGTGACGATTCGCTGGGCGGGCAGGCGACGGATGCCTTCATCGACCGGCGGATCGACGACGTGATGCAGTTTGAAAAGGTCAAGGCGCAGGTGCGCGACAATGCCCTTCTGAAACCGCTGACCGTCCCGCTGGGCAAACTGATGGCGGGCATCAAGGCACCCCGCCGCGACGTGGACCCTGACCTGCCGGGCGTCTGGCGCGACCCGACATGATGCAGGCCATCGAGATTACGCAGGCGGGCGGGCCAGAGGTGCTGGCCCTGACGGAACGGCCCATGCCGGAACCGGCCCACGATCAGGTCGTCTTCAAGGTCGCCTATGCGGGTGTGAACCGCCCCGATGCCTTGCAGCGCGCGGGGCTTTACAACCCGCCTGCCGGTGCGAGCGACCTGCCGGGGTTGGAGGCTGCGGGCGAAATCGCGGCTGTTGGCGCGGGTGTGACCGATTGGAAGATCGGTGACCGCGTCTGCGCCCTGCTGCCCGGTGGCGGCTATGCGGGCTATGTTGCAACCCCCGCCGCGCATTGCCTGCCGGTGCCCGCTGGTCTGACATTGGCGCAGGCAGCCTGTCTGCCCGAGACGTTTTTCACCGTCTGGTCCAATGTCTTTATGCGCGGTGGTTTGCAGGCGGGCGAGCGGTTTCTGGTCCATGGCGGCAGTTCCGGCATCGGCACAACGGCGATCCAGCTGGCGCATGTCTTTGGCGCGCGGGTGTTCACCACCGCCGGATCGGATGATAAATGCGCGGCTTGCGTGGCACTGGGCGCAGAGGCCGCGTTCAACTACCGCGACGCCGACTTTGTTGAAAAAATGAAAGAGGTGGGCGGCGCCGATCTGATCCTCGACATGGTCGGCGGCCCGTATATCCAGCGCAATATCGCGGCTTTGGCCGATGACGGGCGGCTGGTCCAGATTGCATTTCTGCAAGGGCCGAAAGTGGAATTGAACCTTGTCCAGATGATGACCCGCCGTTTGACGATCACCGGATCGACGCTGCGCCCGCAATCCGACCTTGCCAAGGCGCGGATTGCGCAAGACTTGCGCCAGCATGTCTGGCCGCTCATTGCTGCGGGCCGTGTGCGCCCTGTCATGGATCAGGAATTTGCCTTGGCCGATGCCGCCGCTGCCCATGCGCGGATGGAAAGCAGCGCGCATATTGGCAAGATCGTGTTGAAGGTCGGCTGAGGCACAAAATTTTTCGACGAAAAATTTTACCTGCCGCTCCGGCGGTTACTGGCGCGGCGGATAGGCTTTGTAGACCGCCAGTTTCCAGCCAAAGGCCAGACTTCCTGCGCGCAAGGCAAATGTCACGCCCGCACAGACCAGCAAGGCCAGCGGTGTCGCAAGGCCAAGCGCCAGCGCCAGCAGCGCCGCTATCCCGCCTGCCAGCGCGCAGGTGACGTAAAGCTCGCCCTGTTTCAGGACCAGCGGCACTTCGTTGCAGACAACGTCGCGCATCAGCCCGCCCATGCAGCCGGTGATGATCCCCATGATCACGACAATCCCGAAAGGCTGGTCCAGTGCCAGCGCCACGGCCACACCTGCGGGCACGGCAAAGGCCAGCGCGCAGGCATCGAGCCACAGGATCGTGCGATAGCGGCTTTCCAGCAGATGCGCTGTCCAGAACACGCCAAAGGCCGCGATGGCCGCAACGCCGATATAGGTGGGGTCGGCCACCCAGAAGACGGTGTCGCGGTTCAGGATCACATCGCGGATCGTCCCGCCGCCCACTGCCGTCAGGCTGGCGATGAACACAAATCCCACGATATCCAGCTGCGCGCGGCTGGCGACCAGTGCCCCTGTCAGCGCAAAGACAAAGACCGCCGCGTAATCAAGGACCATCAGCAGGGTCATGGCTTGAACGGGGCCATGCCCGCACGTGCCAGTTCGTCAGCGCGTTCGTTTTCGGGGTGGCCTGCATGCCCTTTGACCCATTCCCAGCGGACCTTGTGACGTGCGGCGGCGGCGTCAAGCCGTTGCCACAGGTCGACGTTCTTGAGCCCGCCTTTCTTGGTCCAGCCGTTGCGTTTCCAGCCGTGGATCCACTTGGTTATCCCGTCTTTGACATAGGCGCTGTCGGTCACAATCGTGATTTCGGACGCGCGTGCCAGCGCCTCCAGCGCCGAAATCGCGGCCAGCAGTTCCATGCGGTTGTTGGTGGTCAAGGCCTCGCCACCTTTCAGCGGGCGTTCCTTGACGACCGTATCGCCGTCGCGCGCGACCAGCAGCGCGCCCCAGCCGCCGGGGCCGGGATTGCCCGAACAGGCACCGTCCGTATAGGCGTAAAGCTCTGCCATCACAGCACCAGCGGCAGGAACGACAGAACGACCAGCGCGGTCAGCAGGCCGCGCAGGTGCATCCACCATTTCGGCGCAAGACCCATCTGCCAGAAATGCCAGTCCAGCAGCAAAAGCCCGAGGAAACCGACAATCAGGTTCACCGCCGCCCCAGTCGGGCCGCCGCCCGTCATGAAAAACGCCCAAAGCGCGGGGATGACCGACAGGATGTAACTGGCGGTGGCTACGCGGCCCGTCGCCTTGGTGGCGAAGCCCCACAGCACACCCGACATGAACGACAGGATCACCGCGCCATAGAACAGCTGCACATAGGGGCCTACGAAACGCGGCCCGATATTGGTGATGCCCCATTGCCCAAGCTCGGGGCGCAGCACGGTCAGTGCGCCCCAGAAAAACGGGATCAGCCCGGCAAGGCCAAGCAACAAGGCGGAGCGGGGGATGGCCTGCATCAGATTATGCCGGTTCCCGCAACACGCGCGGCACTTTGAATTCGACGTTTTCCTTGGCGGTTTCCACCATTTCCACCGTCACGTCATAGCGGTCGCGGAAGGCGTCGATCACTTCATTAATCAACACTTCGGGGGCGGATGCGCCGGCCGTGATGCCCATCGACCGGATACCATCCAGCGCGCGCCAGTCGATATCGGCCGCGCGCTGCACCAGTTGCGAATAGCTGCAACCCGCACGCGCGCCGACCTCGACCAAACGGCGGGAGTTGGACGAATTGGGCGCGCCCACGACCAGCATGGCGTCGCATTTGGGGGCCATCGCCTTGACCGCTTCCTGCCGGTTGGTGGTGGCGTAGCAGATGTCTTCTTTGTGCGGGCCGATGATCGCAGGGAAACGGGCCTGCAAAGCGGCGACGATATCGGCGGTGTCATCGACCGACAGCGTGGTCTGCGTCACGAAGGCAAGGCGCGCGGGGTCGCGGACCTGTACGGTCGCCACATCAGCGACGGTTTCGACCAGCAGCACCTCGCCCTCGGGCAGTTGCCCCATCGTGCCGATGGTTTCGGGGTGGCCTTCGTGGCCGATCATGATCATCTGCAAGCCGTTGTCGGCATGGCGCTGTGCTTCGATATGCACCTTGCTGACCAGCGGGCAGGTGGCATCGACATAGATCATCTCGCGCTTGGCAGCCGCCGCAGGCACCGCCTTAGGCACGCCGTGGGCAGAAAAGATCACAGGGCGGTCGTCAGGACATTCATCCAGTTCTTCGACAAAGACCGCGCCTTGGTCGCGCAGGGCATCGACGACGAATTTGTTGTGCACGATCTCGTGGCGCACATAGACCGGCGCGCCCCATTTCTGGATCGCCATTTCGACGATCTTGATCGCGCGGTCCACACCGGCGCAAAAGCCGCGCGGCGCTGCCAGATAAAGCGTTAGGGGCGGTTTGGTCATCGCATTCTCCTGCTTGTGCCAGAGGTAAAGCCTGACGCCGCGCGGGTCCAGCCCTTGCCGTTCGCAATCAGCGATTTGCCGCAGCGGTCAGCCGCCAGAACCGCACTGGCAGGATTGCGGCAACAAAGCCGATGCCGATCCCGTAACCGGCCCAGACGCCAAGTGGCCCAAGCTCTGCCCAGAACCCCAGTGCCGCCGCCAGCGGCAAGGCGAACAGCCAGTAGCTGACAAGGGTGAACCGCGTCGGCCAGACGAAATCCATGATCCCGCGCAGCGCGCCAAGCGCGGTTGCTTGCACCCCGTCCACGACTTGGATCAGCGCCACGATGATGAACATCGCCGTGGCAAGGACAACGACGCTGCTGTCGTCGGACAAGGCGGCTGCAATCCGGCCCCCCAGCAGGATCAGCGCAATCGTGACAGCGACCATCCAGATCGTGACGATCCCGATGGCGGCCACCGCGATGGGGCGCAGCCGCGCAGGGTCACCCGACCCGCTGGCCTGTCCGATGCGGATCGCCACAGCCGCCGCCATGCCCAAGGGCAGCATATAAAGAACGCCGCCCACCGCCTGCACGATCTGGTTGGCGGCGAGGGCTGTCGCCCCGAAGATGCCCAGCATCAGCCCGACCATGGCAAAGGCCGCTCCTTCGCCGGTGTAACCGATGGCCAGCGGCAGGCCGCCCCAGGCCAGCCTTTTGCGCAGCGCCGCATTGGGGCGCGCGCGCAGCAAACCTTTGCGCGCCAGCCAGCCGATCGCGACCAGCAGGGCCAGCGCTTCTGCGATCAGGCTGGCCAGTCCCGCGCCGATCAGCCCCAGCCCTTGCCAGTCACCGATCCCCCAGATCAGGACATAATTCAGCGGAATGTTCAAAATAACCGCCAGAAAAGCGAAACCCGCAGCCGTCCACGGCCGGTCCATCGCGTTCAGGACCTGACCGATCACCATCAGCAGGGCGACCGGCACCAAGAGCGCCGACATCGCCAGCCAATAGGGTGTGATGACCGCGAGGACTTCGGCGGGTTGCCCGATCAGCGGCAGGACAAACAGGATCAGGACCATCACCACGGCCCCCACAAGACCCGCGCCCACCGCCAGCCCAAGGCCCGCGCGCAAGGCTGCAGCCACGGCATCCGCCTGCGCGCCGCCGTGCCGGTGCGCGGCTTCGATCCCCACGGCAGAGACAAAGCCGTAGATCGCGGAATAGAAGATGATGATCGCCGCCGTCGTCAGCGACGCAGCAGCAAGCGAGATGGTGCCAAGCGGTGCGATCATGATCGTGTCCACCACGCCAATCAGCGTCGACGCCGCAAGACCCGCCACAATCGGCAGGACAAGCCGCAGCAGCGGCGCGACTTCGGCCCTTGCGGTGGCTTGGGCGGGGCGGGTGATCGTCGACATGTTGAAAGACCGTTCAGAAAGACATACGCTGTGTATGTGAACGAGATAGAAACATACGAGGTGTATGTCAATGGGTGACCCGTCCCCGCGCCGCAGCCGTGGCGAAATGCGCGAACAGACGACGGCGCAGTTGCTGGCGGCGGCCCGCCGCGCCTTTGCCGCTGACGGCTATGCGGCAAGCGCGATGGACGCGATCTGCGCCGACGCCGGTGTGACGCGGGGCGCGCTTTATCACCATTTCGGTGGCAAAGAGGGGTTGCTGGAAGCGGTCGTGCACCAGATCGACGCAGAGATATCGGTCCGGCTTGACGAAGAGGAAAAACGCCATGCCGACCCCTGGGTCGGTTTCAGGTCCTGTTGCAGACTGTGGCTTGAACAGGCGTTAGATCCCGAAATCCAGCGGATCTGCTTTCGTGACGCGCCATCGGTGCTCGGGCAGAAGTTGCGTGATCTCGACGAGATTTCCGCCATCGTGGAAATCCGCGAGTCGCTTGCGGCGCTGATGGCGTCGGGCCGCATCCGCGCGACCGACCCCGAGGCTTTGGCGCGCATGATCAACGGGGCGTTGGTCGATGCGGCGCTTTGGGTGGCGGCGGCCGGCGATGAACCGGCAGCGCAACGCGCGGCTTTGGACCGCGCACTTGCTGCTGCCGATGTGCTGCTTGACGGATTGGAACGCCGCGCCTAATCGCTGGCGCTGTCCGTATCGGCAATGTCGGGGCGTGGTTCGCGGGCGGGTCTGCCGATGACCTCGCGCAATTCATCCAGTTCAATGAAGTTATCGGCCTGACGGCGCAGTTCATCCGCGATCATCGGTGGCTGGCTGCGGATCGTGGACACGACCGACACACGCACCCCCTTGCGCTGCAACGCCTCAATCAACGGGCGGAAATCACCGTCGCCGGAAAAGATCACGGCATGGTCAAGGTGCGGGGCCAATTCCATCGCATCCACGGCCAGTTCGATGTCCATGTTGCCCTTGACCTTGCGTCGCCCCATGCTGTCGGTGAATTCCTTGGCCGGTTTGGTCACCATCGAATAGCCGTTGTAATGCAGCCAGTCGACCAGCGGGCGGATCGGCGAATATTCGTCATTTTCCAGCAGTGCGGTGTAATAGAATGCGCGCAGAAGCTTGCCGCGGCGCATGAATTCCTGACGCAGCAGCTTGTAGTCGATGTCGAACCCCAGCGACTTGGCCGCTGCGTAAAGGTTCGATCCATCAATGAAGAGCGCGAGACGCTCGTCCCGGTAAAACATGAAAGCCCTTTCGAGTGATTCCCTTGATCACCGATGTGATGTGAGTGGAAGGTTGATCAAGTAAACGCCCATATTATAGGGTGGTTCCCGTGAGACAAGAGGCGCTTTGCGGTATGATCGGCCAGATGACGCTTATTGCCCTTGGCAGCAACGACGCATCAGTTCAGGGTGACGCCGCGGCAAATGTGGCTTGGGCCGTCGGTCGCGTCAGCGCGCTGGCCCACGGTGTGGTGCGTGTCAGCCCGTTCTATGCGACCCCTGCCTACCCTGTGGGGGCGGGCCCTGATTTCGTCAATGCGGCGATGGCGTTTGACTCTGTCCTAGATGCCGCTGCCGTTCTGGCCGCCCTGCATACCATCGAGGCCGAGGCCGGGCGCATCCGCACGACGCGCTGGGGACAGCGCAGCCTTGACCTTGATCTGATCGCGCAGGGCGATCTGGTGTTGCCCGATGCCGCAACACATGACCATTGGCGCCACCTGCCGCCCCATGCGCAGGCAACAATTGCGCCCGACCGTCTGATCCTACCGCACCCGCGCGTGCAGGACCGCAGCTTTGTGCTGGTCCCGCTGGCCGATGTGGCCCCGGACTGGCGCCATCCGTGTCTTGGGCTAAGCGTGGTGGAAATGCTTGGCCAGGTTCCCGCGGCCGACCGCGCCAGTGTCGTCCGGTTGCCCGGTCCAACCGCGCAAGCCTGAAAATACGGGCAACCCGCGCCCGCTGGCCCTTGTCAATCCCTTTTGAACGCTCTAGGGATGCAGCTTCCGAAGCTTCCTGTCCGGAGATCTGTCATGGCCCGCGTTACCGTCGAAGATTGCGTTGATAAAGTCCCAAACCGTTTCGAGCTTGTCATGCTTGCCGCGCACCGTGCCCGCGAAATCGCCGCCGGTTCGCCGATCACCGTGTCGCGCGACAACGACAAGAACCCTGTCGTTTCGCTGCGCGAAATCGCGGAAGAAACCCAGCAGGCCGATGACCTGCGCGAACGCATGATCGAAGCCAACCAGACCCAGATCGAGATCGACGAACCCGAAGAGGACAGCATGTCCTTGCTGATGGGCGCCGAGGCCGACCGTCCGGTCGAGGATGACATGTCCGAGGAAAAACTGCTGCGTGCGCTGATGGAAGCGCAAGGCCAGCGCTAGGGCGGGCTGTTCAGCCTGCCAATAATGGGCGCGGAACCAGATGACGAATCCCGATAGTCTGATCTCTCTGGTTCGCGCCTATAACCCGAAAACAAATCAGGCCTTGCTGCGCGATGCCTTTGCCTTTGGTGCCGACATGCACGAAGGCCAGTTCCGCCATTCCGGCGAGCCTTATTTCACCCATCCCGTCGCGGTCGCCCATATCCTTGCCTTGCAGCAGATGGATGACGCGACGCTGGTCACCGCCCTGCTGCACGACACGATCGAGGATACCAAGGCGTCCTTTGCGATGGTCGAGGCCCGATTCGGCCGCGAGATTGCGGAACTTGTCGATGGCGTCACCAAGCTGACGAACCTGCAACTGACCTCGACCCAGACCAAGCAGGCGGAAAACTTTCGCAAGCTGTTCATGGCGACCAGCCGCGATTTGCGCGTGACGCTGGTGAAGCTGGCCGACCGTTTGCACAACATGCGCACGATCAAATCCATGCGCCCCGAAAAGCAGGCCCAAAAGGCCCGCGAGACGATGGAGATTTTCGCCCCCCTTGCCGGTCGTATGGGCATGCAGTGGATGCGCGAGGAGCTGGAGGATCTGTCCTTCCGCGTGCTGAACCCCGAGGCGCGCAATTCCATCATCCGCCGGTTCATCACGCTGCAGCGTGAAACCGGCGATGTGGTCCAGAAAATCACCGCCGATATGCGGGTGGAACTGGAAAAGGCCAATATCCTTGCCGATGTCGCGGGCCGCGCCAAGAAGCCCTATTCCATCTGGCGCAAGATGCAGGAAAAGGATCAGGGGTTCAGCCGCCTGTCCGACATCTACGGGTTCCGCATCATCGTCGCGACCGAAGGCGATTGTTACCGCGTGCTTGGCACGATCCACCAGCGCTGGCGCGCCGTGCCGGGGCGGTTCAAAGATTACATCAGCCAGCCGAAATCCAACGGCTACCGGTCGATCCATACCACCGTATCGGGCCGCGACGGCAAGCGGGTCGAGGTGCAGATCCGCACCCGCGAAATGCACGAGGTCGCTGAAACGGGCGTTGCGGCGCATTGGTCCTACAAGAACGGTGAACGCGTCGAAAACCGCTTTGCCGTGGACCCTGTGCGCTGGATCGCGTCCCTGACCGACCGGCTGGACGACGACCAGAACCACGAAGAATTCCTCGAAGCCGTCAAGCTCGAGATGTATCAGGATCAGGTGTTCTGTTTCACCCCCAAGGGCGAGGTCATCAAACTGCCGCGCGGGGCGACGCCCATCGATTTTGCCTATGCAATCCATACGCGGATCGGGTCGGCCTGTGTGGGGGCCAAGGTGGACGGGCTGCGCGTGCCGCTTTGGACGCGGCTCAAGAACGGGCAGTCGGTCGAGATTATCACTGCCGAAGGCCAGACCCCGCAGGCAACATGGATCGATATCGCCGTGACGGGCCGCGCGAAAACCGCGATCCGGCGATCCTTGCGCGAAGAAGACCGCGAACGCTATGTCCGGCTGGGCCGCGAACTGGCGCGCGTGGCTTTCGAGAACGTGCGCAAGAAATCCACCGAAAAGGCGCTGCGCACCGCTGCCAAGGCGCTGGCTATCGACAGTGTCGACGAATTGCTCGCCCGTCTGGGCAGTGCCGAGGTGACCGGCAGCGAGGTCGTGCGGGCGATCTATCCCGAACTGTCCTTGACAAACGGCGACGAGGTCGATCAGGGACGCGCGGTCGTGGGCCTCAGCCCCGATCAGGTCTATAAACGCGGGGCCTGCTGTCAGCCGGTCCCCGGAGAGCGTATTCTGGGCATCACCTTCCGCGGGCAGGGCGTTACGATCCATGCCATCGACTGTGCCGCGCTGGTCGATTACGAAGAACAGCCCGAACGCTGGATCGACCTGCATTGGCAGGAAGGCACGCATGCCGCCGTCAATACCGTGACCTTTGACGCGACAATCGCAAACGACACCGGCGTGCTGGGGCGCATTTGCACATTGATCGGCGAACAGAACGCCAATATCTCTGACCTCAAGTTCATCGACCGCAAGCCCGACTATTTCCGCCTGCTGATCGATGTCGATCTGCGGGATGCAGAACATCTGCACCGCGTGATGACGGCGCTCGAAGCGGAAAGCAACGTGTCCTCCATTGTGCGGCACCGCGATCCGGGGCTGGCGGGGTCTATGCGTGGCTGACAGGCCAGAAGGGAAGTCGTGTTTTGGTATTCAAGCGCAGGGATAGGCGGCCGATCTGGAAGATCGTGCTGGACTTTGTCTATCCGCGCGGCGGCTGGGCGCGGGCCTTTGGGTATGTAAAACACCGGCTGCGGCGCTTGCCTGACACGCCCGAAAAAATCTCTCGCGGGATCGCGGTGGGTGTGTTTGCCGCGTTCACACCGTTCTACGGGCTGCATTTCGTCATCGCGATCCTGCTTGCGCGGATTGCGCGCGGCAATATCCTTGCCGCGCTGCTGGGCACGTTTGCGGGCAATCCGCTGACCTATATTCCCATCGGGATCGCGTCTTTGGGGACAGGTTATTGGCTGCTGGGGCGTCCGTTCAATGCAGCGCTGTTCGGGCTGGATAACAGTGTCACCGCCGATTACTGCACGCTTGGCTGCCAGTTCAGTAATGCATTTTCGGACATCATCTACAATTTCGTGGCTATGTTCACGGTCGCCACCGCCGACTGGACCGGTCTGATTGCCTTTTATCACGAGGTTTTCGTACCCTACCTGATCGGCGGCATCGCGCCGGGCTTGTTCTTTGCGTGGCTCAGCTACTATCTGTTCGTGCCAATTATCGCGGCCTATCAGAAACGGCGCCGCAAGGTGTTGCAGGCCAAGCTCGACCAGTTGAAGAAATGACCTCTCTCGCCTGAAAGGGACGACCATGACCAATCTGCGGCTCGGTGTGAATATCGACCATGTGGCGACAGTGCGCAACGCGCGCGGCGGGGACGTGCCTGATCCGGTGCGCGCGGCACTGCTGGCACAGGATGCGGGGGCAGACGGGATCACTGCGCATCTGCGCGAGGATCGCCGCCACATCATCGACACCGATATCGAACGCCTGATGGCGGCGCTGCGTATCCCGCTGAACTTCGAGATGGCGGCGACGACCGAAATGCAGGCGATCGCCTTGCGCCACAAACCGCATGCTGTTTGCCTTGTCCCCGAAAAGCGCGAGGAACGCACGACCGAGGGCGGGCTGGATGTGGCGGGAAATGACAATGCATTGGCCGCCTATATCGCGCCTTTGCGCGATGCCGGGTCCCGCGTGTCGCTGTTCATCGCCGCCGACGAAGCGCAGATCAGGGCTGCCCACCGCATCGGTGCGCCGGTGATCGAACTGCATTCGGGCGCCTATGCCGATGCTTGGGCGGAAGGCGACTGGCAGATGCGCGACGATGAATTGCGCAAGATCACCGATATGACCGCCTTTGCCACCGATCTGGGGCTGGAGGTGCATGTGGGCCACGGGCTGACCTATGATTGCGTCACGCCCATCGCCGCCTTGCCGCAGGTGGCGGAACTCAACATCGGGCATTTCCTGATCGGCGAATCCATCTTTCGCGGGCTTGGCCCCGCGATTGCCGAAATGCGCCGCCTGATGGATGCCGCGCGCGCATGAGCGCGGCGTTGCTGACACCGACCACCGCCGAACGCGCCGCCATGCGCGATGTGACCGACCACGCTTGCCGCCTGCATGATCAGGGCAAGGATATCGTCTTTACCGCCGCTGTGGTGCTGGATGGCAAGGTGGTCGCCACCGCACGCAACGAGGTGGGCGAGACGGACGATATCAGCCGCCATGCCGAAGTCGTGGCCATCGCCGCTGCCGCCCGTACGCTGGGCCGGCGTGACCTGCACGGTGCCACGCTGATCGCGTCCTGCCAACCGTGCGAGATGTGCCTGAGCGCGATGCGCTGGGCGGGGATCGACCGCGTGATCTTTGCCGCGCAACAGGCCAATGCGGATGCGGCCTTTTTCCGGTTTCCGAAACTGACGATCCGCGATTTCCATGCCGCCTGCGACGGGGCCTTCGACTGGCTGGGCGGGCTGGACGAGGACCGTGTCGCCCATATCTATGCGCCGGGGGCTGCGGGATGATCCTTGGCATCGGCACCGACCTTGCGAATATCGACCGCATCGCGGCCACGCTCGACCGGTTCGGTGACCGGTTCCGCAACCGTGTCTTTACGCCCGTCGAACAGGCCAAGGCCGAAGCGCGCCACGACACACCCGGCACCTATGCCAAGCGCTGGGCCGCGAAAGAGGCCTGTTCCAAGGCGCTGGGCACCGGTCTGCGCATGGGGATTGCGTGGAAGGACATGGCCGTGTCCAACCTGCACACCGGCCAGCCCGTCATGGCCGTGACCGGTTGGGCGCGCGAAAGGCTGGACCAGATGACGCCACCGGGGCACGAGGCGATCATCCATGTGACGCTGACCGACGATCACCCTTGGGCACAAGCCTTTGTGGTGATCGAGGCGCGGCCCATCGCTTGACTCCACCCCCTTGCGCGATCATGTAGCGTCAAACCTTAAAAGGAACGGAAAATGGCCGAAAAAACGGGCTTTGTCAGCAGCGTGAAAGAGACGATCAAGACGATCTTTTGGGCGCTGATCATTGCGGGCGTGTTCCGTACCCTGTTCTTTCAACCGTTCTGGATTCCGTCGGGGTCGATGAAAGACACGTTGCTGATCGGGGATTTCCTGTTCGTCAACAAGATGGCTTATGGCTATTCCTATGCGTCCTGCCCGTCGATCCGTGTGCCTGCCGTCGGGCTGGATGTCGGTGCGGATGATTTCTGCGGCTGGTTCGAGGATAGCAACGACCGCCTGTTCGGCTCTGACCCCGAGGTCGGCGATGTCGTCGTGTTCCGCCACCCTGTGACGGGGCTGGATTTCATCAAGCGCCTGATCGGTGCCCCCGGTGACCGCATCCAGATGATCGACGGCGTGCTGCATATCAACGACACCCCAGTCGGGCTGGCTGATGCGGGCACCTTTACCGAGATCATGGAACCCCAAGGTCCGATGGGTGGCCGCCCGATGTGCGCCAACGACCCTGTTGGAATGGGGGCGGAATGTCTCAAGCCGCGCCAGACCGAAACGCTGCCGAATGGCACCAGCCACGCGATCCTGAACATCGGCACGCGCGCGACCGACAACACCGGTGTGTTCACCGTGCCTGCGGATCATTTCTTCTTCATGGGTGACAACCGCGACAATTCCATCGACAGCCGCGTGCCGCAAACGCTGGGCGGTGTCGGCTACGTGCCGCGCAAGGATATCGTAGGCCGTGCCGACCGTGTGCTGTTCTCGTCTGCGGGCCGGTCGATGCTGGCCTTCTGGACATGGCGCAGCGACCGCTTCTTCAAAGCGATCGAGTAGAAGATGAAGTGGTTCATTGCATCATTAGTTGTGCTACTCGTCGTTTGGCGGCTTATACTCAGCCCTTATTCGATCCCAGCAGGCTCGATGAAGCCAACTCTAGTGGTTGGCGATGTCATCAACGTTGTTCCTGTTCGTGAGGAAATATCTCGAGGGGATGTTTTAGTTTTCTCTCATCCTGTAAACGGCCAATTATGGGTCAAACGGTTGATCGGCGAACCGGGCGACCGGATCCAGATGATCGACGGCGTGTTGCATATCAATGACGAGGCTGTCGGTCTGGAAGACGGTGGCATCTTCACCGAGATCATGGAACCCCAAGGGCCGATGGGTGGCCGCCCGATGTGCGCCAACGACCCTGTCGGCATGGGGGCGGAATGTCTCAAGCCGCGCCAGACCGAAACGCTGCCCAATGGCACCAGCCACGCGATCCTGAACATCGGCACACGCGCGACCGACAACACCGGCGTGTTCACGGTGCCTGCGGGACATTTCTTTTTCATGGGTGACAACCGCGACAATTCCATCGACAGCCGCGTGCCGCAAACGCTGGGCGGTGTCGGCTACGTGCCGCGCAAGGATATCGT